>MBFK01000183.1 GCA_001704765.1 Sinorhizobium shofinae | reverse complement strand
GAGCCAAGCTGCAGGCTTCCGACCAAAAGTGCTAGTTTCACTATTCCGGCAAGTCTATTCGAACTCATGTCGACCTCCATCCTTTGCCAGATAAAACTATCAATTTAATCGACTATCTCAACGCAAACATATGACGCCAACGAGCGGATTCGGGAAATGTCCTATCCTTGTTCGAGCATTTCCCGGAATTCCTTGCCCGCTGCGGACCCAGCCTCTGATCGATGCGGTAGGACAATAGCCCATTTTCGGGCCGAGCTAAAATAACTGTATTTGCGGCACCTTATGATCGCGGCCGAACGATATGTGGCATAGCGATCGTCGCCCTGACGGCTCCACGAGCGCCTCTCTGACCTTTCGAAAGATCGCAGATAGCAGGCCCCAAGCTGTTAGAGAACGCGCCCGCGGGCGACGACGGTCCACTGCGCCTTCGGCTCGCCGCCTTCGACGATATGGACGGCATCGACCATGTTAGTCACCACGCAGGCGTGGTTCGGGACGACGCGAACCTGTTCGCCGACCTTGAGGCCGATCGGGCCGTCGGAAACGAGCCGGCCATGTTCTTCCGAAAGCTGGTCGATGCGGATGTCGTCGCGCCCGAGCACGTGGCCGTAGCCGGTGAGGCCGAGGAGATCGGAGGTCAACACCTTGCTGCCGGCGTCGATGATCGCCCTCTTTGGCGCCGGAACGGAGACGACCGTCGCAAGCACGGTGAGCGCGCAGTCTTCCCAGGTCGCGACGCCGCGGGCGACGAGAGAGCGATCGTTATAGATATAGGTGCCTGGCCGATACTCGGTTGCAATCGGCGCCTCGGCCGCTTGCATCATGCTCGGCGTGCCGCCGGATGTAATGGTCGCGACCTCCAGCTCATCCGCCTCGATCAGCCGTTTTGCCTCGCTCATGAAGGATTGCACCCGCGCCGCGCCGCCGACTGGCGGATAGGTCATCAATCCGCCGAACCGCAATCCGGGCGACTCGGCAATGCGCCGGGCAAGGACAGCCGCTTCTTCGGGCGTCGCGACGCCGCAGCGATCGGCGCCCGTGTTGCATTCGACGAGCACCGTGAGCGGCTTCTGCGCACCGGCAAAATAGGCTGACATTCCGTCGATGACAGCCGGATTGTCCGCCACCACACTGAGAATCACTCGCGCGTTCAGCCTGGCCAGGCCGGCGAGCTTTGCTTCCCCGAGGATATTGTAGGTGATCAGCACGTCCTTGATCCGCGCGCTGCCGTCGACCATCGCCTCCGCTTCGGTGACCTTCTGACAGGTTATGCCGATAGCTCCTGCCTCAAGCTGAAGTTCGGCCATTTGCGGCAGCTTGTGCGTCTTTATGTGCGGGCGCACGCGAATGCCGTGCCGATCGGCATAGGCCTGGAAGGCGTGGACGTTGCGGCGGGCGATGTCGAGATCGACCAACACGGCAGGCGTTTCGATCGGCAGGGTCATAGGGCTCGGTTCCTCCCACGAGAAATCACGGACGGCGAATCTCGCCGATGCCGCTTGACAAGTTATGACCCGAGGCATTTCATAGGTCAATCCGGTATTGAGGACTCGTGTCCAATATACCGGACAACGAATTCAACGGGAACGAAAAAAGGGGAGATCTCCGATGATCAAGACATTCACCTTCGCCGCCAGCCTCGTATTTGCCTCGCTGGCCGCGATGCCAGCTCATGCGCAGCAGCCGTCGAGCAAACTCGATGAAGTTCTGGCGCGTGGCCATCTGATCCTCGGCACCGGCAGCACCAATGCGCCGTGGCACTTCAAGAGCGCCGAGGACAAGTTGCAGGGTTTCGACGTCGACATGGGGCGCATCATTGCCAAGGCGCTGTTCGGAGACCCCGACAAGATCGAGTACGTCAACCAGTCGTCGGACGCGCGCATCCCCAACATCACCACCGGCAAGGTCGACATCACCTGCCAGTTCATGACGGTCACCGGAGAACGCGCCCAGCAGATCGCCTTCACCATTCCTTATTACCGCGAAGGCGTCGGCCTTATGCTGAAGGGTGACGGCAAGTATGCCGACTATGAAGCACTAAAGGCCGCGGGCTCGTCGGTCACCGTATCGGTGCTACAGAACGTCTATGCGGAAGACATGGTCCACGCCGCGCTTCCCGATGCGACGGTCGACCAGTATGAATCCCAGGATCTGATCTATCAGGCGCTCGAATCCGGTCGCGCCGATGCCGCCGCCACCGACCAATCGTCGCTTGCCTGGTACATGACCCAGAACCCGGGCCGCTACAAGGATGCCGGCTATGGCTGGAACCCGCAGACCTATGCCTGCGGCGTCAAGCGCGGCGATCAGGACTGGCTGAACTTCGTCAACACGGCGCTGCACGAAGCAATGACCGGGGTCGAGTTCGACTTCTACGCCAAGTCATTCAAGACCTGGTTCGGCAAGGACCTTACCCCGCCGCAGATCGGCTTCCCCATCGAGTACAAGTAAACCCGTCATCGGCGGCTCCGCTGTGTGCGGAGCCGCCCTATCCTTTGCATAGCAATGGCTGCGCCCATGACCTATTCATTGAACTTCGCGGCTGTCTGGCGCTCGTTCGACCTGCTTCTCCAAGGGCTAGCGCTTAGCCTTGGTCTCGCGATCGTGGCGATCCTCGCCGGGTGCGTGATCGGGCTGATCACCGCCTTCGCTCTCGTCTCCAAAAGCATTCTCCTGCGCAAGCCGGCCGGGCTCTACGTGACGATCATCCGCAATACGCCGATCCTCGTGCTTGTCCTCTTCAGCTATTTCGCCCTTCCCCAACTTGGTATTCGCCTTGGGAAGATCGAGAGCTTCGTGATGACGCTGGCGATCTATTCCGGCGCCTATCTTGCCGAAGTGTTCCGCGGCGGTCTCATCGCCGTGCCTCCGGGCCAGCGCGAGGCGGGGCTCGCGATCGGTCTCACCGAGATGCAGATCCGTACCTCGATCATCATTCCGCTGATGCTGCGCAACGTCCTGCCGTCGCTCGGCAGCACGATGATCTCGCTGTTCAAGGACACCTCGCTTGCCGCGGCGATCGCCGTGCCGGAGCTCACTTTCGAGGCGCGCAAGATCAATGTCGAGACCTTCCGCGTCATCGAGACGTGGATCGTCGCGAGCTGCCTCTACGTCGCAACCTGCTCGCTGCTGGCCGCGCTGATGCGCGCCGTCGAGCGGCGGCTCGCCGTTCCGAGGTGACGACCATGGATTATGCCTTCATCGACCAACTTTGGGTCGCGCGGATCCCGCTCCTCAAGGGGCTCGGCGTGTCGATCTCTATCTCCCTGGCCTCGATCGTCGCCGGCACTGTCCTCGGCGTCTTCGTCGGGCTGGCACTCGTCTATGCTTACAGGCCGGTCCAATGGCTGGTGCGCGGTTACACGGACTTCATCCGCGGCACGCCGGTGCTCGTCCTCGTGCTTGCGAGCTATTATGTCTTGAGCACTGTCGGAATCGATCTCGGCCCGTTTCAGGCGGGCGTCCTGGCGCTGGCCGTCTTCTGCAGTTCGCATGTCGGCGAGCTGGTGCGCGGCGCGCTGCAGTCTATCCCCAAGGGCCAGACCGAGGCCGCCAAGGCGATCGGGCTGACCTTTCCGCAAACCTTCGCCTATGTGCTGGGACCGCAAGCGTTGCGCCAGGCACTCCCTGCCTGGGTCAACACGGCGGCCGAAATGGTCAAGGCATCGACGCTGCTTTCGATCATCGGCGTCGGTGAACTGCTCTTGCGCACCCAGGAAGTGATCTCCCGCACTTTCATGAGCCTCGAGTTCTATTTCTTCGCGGGCTTCCTCTATTTCGTCATCAACTACGGCATCGAGCGCTTCGGCCGCTACGTCGAGCGCAAGACCGCTGTCCCATCGTGAGGCTCCGCAATCCGATGACCAATCTTCTTGAAATCCGCGATCTCCATAAGCGCTACGGCACGGTCGAGGTGCTGAAGGGCGTCGACTGCTCGATGCGCCAGGGGGAGGTGATCAGCATCATCGGCTCCAGCGGCTCCGGCAAGACGACGATGCTGCGCTGCATCAACATGCTCGAAGAGTTCCAGGGCGGCACGATCTCGATCGACGGCCAGGAAATCGGCTACGAGACGGCCGGCGGCGCGCGCCGCCGCAAGCCGGAACGGGAGATCGCCCGTCAGCGGGCGCTGACCGGCATGGCCTTCCAGCAGTTCAACCTGTTTCCGCACATGACCGCCGCCGGCAACGTCATGCTGGGCCTCATCAAGGTGAAGAAAATGAGCCGCGACCAGGCAAGGGCGTTGGCGGAGAAATGGCTCGACCGCGTCGGGCTGCTTTCGCGGATCGATCATTATCCCGGCCAGCTTTCCGGCGGCCAGCAGCAGCGCGTGGCGATCGCCCGCGCCATCGCCATGAACCCGAAGCTGATGCTCTTCGACGAGGTGACCTCGGCGCTCGACCCGGAGCTCGTCAACGAGGTGCTGCAGGTGATCAAGGCGCTCGCGGAGGATGGCATGAGCATGCTCATCGTCACCCACGAGATGCGCTTTGCCTACGAGGTGTCGTCGCGAGTGATCTTCATGAACCAGGGACGCATCGGCGAGGAGGGCAATCCCCGCGAAATGTTCCTGAAGCCCAAGACCGAACGGCTGGCGGAATTTCTGAAAACCTCGACGTTCAACTGACCAAACGAGAGTGCAATGAAGAAGAGGAGTGAAGTGTGACGATCAAGCGATATGGAACCGGCGAAACCGGTGCGGGCAAGCAGCCCCTGCCTTTTGCGCGCGCCGTCGAGGCGAACGGCTGGCTTTATGTTTCCGGGCAGGTCGCTATGGAAAAGGGCGAGATCATCCGCGGCGGCATCGTCGCCGAAAGCCGCAAGGCGATCGAGAACATGATCGCCATCCTGCACGAGGCAGGCTATGGCGTCGAAGATGTGGTCAGGGTCGGCGTCTGGCTCGACGATCCGCGCGACTTCTGGACGTTCAACGGCGTCTATGCGGAGTATTTCGGCAAGAACCCGCCGGCGCGTGCCTGCGTGCAATCGCGCATGATGGTCGACTGCAAGGTGGAAGTTGACTGCGTCGCCTACAAGGCTAAATGAGGTGAAGCCGGGCCCGCTCGGAGCGGGCCCCCAGAGCGGGCCCCCGAGAGCGGGCTGAGGAAAAGTGTAGGCGTTTTCCGCCCGCATCCCGCGGCAGTAACGGAATCGAGTGCGCGATGGTAGATGCGGAAGACACGATCAATCGCAGAGCACGGGGTCTCGACCGGGCGTTCGAGATCCTCGAGTTTTTGCGTTTGCAGCGACAGCCCCTGCGCCCCAATGAGATCGCTCAGGGCATCGGCGCGCCGCGCTCGTCGGTCTATGAGCTCGTCAATCTGCTTCTCCGCCAGGGCGTCATCGAGTACCGGGGCGATGACGGCCGCGTCTTCCTGGGCCGCAAGCTCTATTTCCTCGGCGCGGCCTATGCCGAGCAGTTCGACCTCATGCGCGAATGCGAGTATCTGCTCGCGAGGATCGCCGAGGAGACGCGCGAAACGGCGCAGATGTGCCAGCTCGAGGGCAACAAATATGCCGTCGTCCTGATGAACGAAGGTAGCCGCCCCTTCCGCATCTCCACCAATATCGGCGAGCCGGTCGCCATTCCGTGGACCGCTTCCGGTCGCCTGCTCGTCGATCACATGAGCGACGAGGAGATATTGGCCTTCATCCCTGAAGAGGATTTCGTGTTGCCGAGCGGCAAGCGCCTCGATCCGCCCGAGTTCATCCACCAGGTCCGCGAAGCCAAGCAGGACGGCTATTTCACCTTCAACAGCATCGTCGACAGCTTTACCCATTGCTTCGCCGTGCCGGTTTACGACGCGGAAGAAATTTGTATCGCGACCCTCTGCCTCGTCGCGCCGAAGGAGGACGGCTTGCGCAACCGCGATGCTTATCTTCGGGTGCTGATCGATGCGGCGGGCGAGCTGTCCGAGAAGCTTGGCTACCGGCAGGACCGCGCGCCGACGCGGACCGCCACAGCCCGGTAAGGGCCCCAATGACAGCGCAACCTCTCGACGCTCATCTCGCCAGAAGCGAGCGGCCGTTTTCGGCATCGAAAAGGTGCAGCGCCGCTTCATCGAAGCAGAAAACCTGCGCCGATCCGGGCATGAGCGACGTCCGCGGCGGCAGGCAGGCAGTGATGCGCTGCTCGCCGATCCTGGCGGTGGTCACCAGTTCCGGACCCGTCAGCTCCATGACTTCGATGCTCGCCGGCAAGCGGATACCGGTGACATCGGCGCTGGCGAGCCGAAGCGCCTCGGGCCGGACGCCCACTTTGACGCGCCGGCCTGCGGTCACGGCGCTTCTGAAAGTTTCCGGTAGCGGAAACGCCTCTTCGCCCGCAATCCTCAGGCCGCTTCCGGTCAATTCCGCATCGAGGATGTTCATTTGCGGCGATCCGACGAAGCCGGCGACGTAAAGCGTCGCAGGCCTGTCATAGATCTCCTCCGGGGTGCCGAGCTGCTCGATGCGGCCGTCACGCATGACGGCGATGCGCGTGGCGAGCGTCATGGCTTCGATCTGATCATGTGTGACGTAGACGACCGTGGTCCCCAATAACTGGTGCAGGCGCTTCAGTTCCGTGCGCATTTCCATGCGCAGCTTGGCGTCGAGGTTCGACAGGGGCTCGTCGAAGAGGAAAACCCGTGGATTGCGCACCAGAGCCCGGCCGATGGCGACTCGCTGGCGCTGCCCGCCGGAAAGCTGGCCCGGCTTGCGGTCGAGCAGGTTTTCGATCTGAAGCAGCATTGCGGTGTCGCGCACCGCCTTCTCCCGCTCGGCTGTCGGTACCTTGCGCATCTCGAGGCCGAAACCGATGTTGCGGGCGACGCTCATGTTTGGATAGAGCGCATAGGACTGGAACACCATGGCGATGTCGCGGTCCTTGGGATGGGCGCCGAGGATCGAACGCTCGCCGATCAGGATGTCACCGCCGCTTGGCTCGGCGAGCCCGGCGATGATGTTCAGCAGCGTGGACTTGCCGCAGCCCGAGGAGCCGAGCAGCACCAGGAACTCGCCGCTTTCGAGCGCGATGTTGATGCCCTTCAGCGTTTCCACATCGCCGTAGCGCTTCTGGATGTTGCGGATTTCGAGTGCGCTCATTGGCGGGTTTCCTCGAGGAGGGCCGAAAGGGGCTTGCCGTAGCTCCGCGGCAAGGTGGAGATCGCTTCCGAGGCGACAGTGACGCCGGCCCTCAGGCAAGCCTCCAGCGGCATTTCGGCGGCGAGGGCCGCCAGGAAGCCGGCGTTGAACACGTCGCCGGCGCCGATCGTATCGACCACGGCAACGCGCGGCGCCCCAACGGTAAATTCGTTACCGTCGCGGTCGAGGGCGAGTGCCCCGTGGGGGCCACGTTTGACGACCACGATCGCGTCGCCTGGCATCCCGGTTTTCAGGCTGCGCGCCGCCTCGGCCGGGTCGGATCGTCCCGTCAGTGAGGTTGTTTCCACCTCGTTGAAAAGCGCGCAATGGCAGCGTTTCAGCCAGCCGAGCGTTCTCAGTCGATTGGCCTCCGTCCAGCCATCGAGGGGCCAGCCGGTGTCGAGCGCCACGGCGATGTCGTGCGCATCCGCCCAATCGAAGAACTCGTCATAGGCAAGCGTCAGGGCATCGGTCAGGAAGGCTCCGCAGAGCAGCGCAAGCCCGCCGCGAAGGCGGCTCCCGTCGAGCATCGCGCGCACCTCGTCGAAGCTGAAGAGCGGCAGGTGGCCGCGTGTGGTGAAGAACGTGCGTTCGCCGTCCGGATGGGTAATGCCAACGGATAGCGTCGAACCAACGGCTTCGACCGGCCAGTGGCGCGAACGCTCGCCGAGGGCCTCCTTCAGCCAGGTACCGAACTGGTCATTGCCGACGTTGGCGGCAATCTCGTAGTCGACGCCGAGTGACTTCCAGACAAGCGCGCTGTTTGCGGCGCAGCCGCCGACACGCAGCTCGTCGTGATCGACGATGATCTCCGTGCCCGCCTTCGGCCAGGGTTCGGCAGGGCCGAGGATGAGGTCGACATTGACATTGCCGATGACTGCCAGCGGACGCATCTCTTTACTCGCTCCGAGTGATTTTGGTGGACCGCACCGGCGTACCGGCATTTTCGACGCGCGCATGGGCAAAGGCGATCATGAGGGATTGCGCCACCGGCAGCATGGCGAAAATCGCCGCCATGCCTGCCGCCAGCCTGAAGGGAATTGTCGTCACACCTTCGATCGGTGGCTGACCCGATGCATCGAAGACGACCACCGGCGAACCGGCTTCGGCCGCGGAACTCGCCATTGCGGCAACAAGCCCGGCGGTCGGATCGGCGGCGCGGAAGAGTACGACGCCGACCGAGGCGCCGAGCATTTCCATCGGCCCGTGCCGCAGTTGCCCGCCTTCGAGCGAGAAACAGGGCAGCCGCGACAGTTCGGTGAGGCCGAGCGCGATCGCCTCGGCTAGACCCTGCAACCGGCGGCCGGAGGTGACCACGGCGCGAACGTCGGCGAGCGCGGTAAGCGCGCCTTCAATGCCGGGAGCTTCCGGTGCTTTGAGGGCGCGAAGCGACCTGGTCGGATCGTCGCCGAGGGCGGAAAGGATCGCAAGATGCAGCGCGAAACTGATCGTCAGGCTGCGGGTTGCCGCAAATGCCTGCTCGGTGCCGCCTGCGCCGACGAGTGATGGGGCTGTTCTTGCGAGAAAGGATTTTGCCTCGAGCGTCAGGCCGAATGTTTCGGGCGTGCCGCCATTCGTTTCCGTGAACCAGCGCAGCACCTCTGCGCTTTCACCGGATTGCGAGGTGATGAGAATGGTCCTGCCGTCGATCGGCAGGGGCTGGCCGAGCTGCTCGGAGAGTGGCAGGGCGACGGCGTCGATGCCAAGGGCGCGATAGAGCGGCTCGACGGCGCGACCGACCGCATGCGAACCGCCTATGCCCAAAAGCAGAAGCCGGCCAGTGGATTTCAGCGATGCGGCAATCCGTGGCGCGAGAGCGGACGCTCCCTCATAGGAGGCAACGGCATCGGCGTGCTGGCGGGCCATCTCCCGATCGATCGCGACGAGCCCGGCCGGGCGCTCTTTTGAGGTTCGCATGATCATCCCTTTACGCCACCACTTGTCAGCCCGGAAATCAGGGCGCGTTGCATGATAAGGCCGATCAGCACCGGGGGAAGGGCGGCGAGCACGCCGGCGGTTGCGATCAGTCCGTAATCGGAAACACGGCCGCCGGCGAGATCGGCAATGGCGACGGTGAGGGTCTTGGCGCGCAGGTCGGAGGTGAAGAGCAGCGCGTAGAAGAACTCATCCCAGGCGAGGAGGAAGGCGAAGAGCGCCGAGGTTGCCATGACGGGGGCGGCGAGCGGCAGCGTCAGCAGCCGAAGGATCTGATCGAGCCGCGCGCCGTCGATCATTGCCGCGCTCTCGATCTCCCTCGGTATGGCATCGAAGCCGGATTTGAGGAGCCAGGTGGTGAAGGGTGCGAGAATGGTAAGGTAGACGAGAGCGAGACCGAAGACCGAATTGAGCAGGCCGAAATAGGCAAGGCCCATATAAAGCGGCACGGCGAGTGCCACCGGCGGCAGCATGTAGGTGGCGATCACCGCATAGAGCGACCAGGAGACGGCAGGCGTCCGCGACACCGCCCAGGCAGCCGGGACGGCGACCGCGATTGCGGCGAGTGTCGCCATGCCGGCGACCTGCAGGCTGTTCATCAGCGAGGCGATGAAGGCGGCGCCGGCGCTGTTTTCGACGGCCGAAAGCAGGGTGCGATAGCGGGACAGGTCGATTTCGCTCGGCCACCAGTTGAGCGGCTTGGCGCTGAGGTCGGCAGCCGGGGAAATGCTCATGACGAAGAGCCAGATGACCGGCGCCAGGACCACAGCAGTCAGAAGCAGTGCGCTCGCATAGACGAAGGCGGTGAAGAGCGGGCCTTGGCGTTCCATCACGAAGCTCCTGCGGCCCTGCGGAGCAGCGCGGCATAGGCGGCTGCGAGGACTGTCACGAGCAGGGTGACGATCAGCGCCAGCGACGCCCCAGCACCGGCGCGCTGGAAGGAGAAGGCTTCCTGATAGACGAGGATCGACAGCGTGCGTGTGCTGTTTGCCGGTCCGCCGCGCGTCATCACCCAGATGATGTCGAACACCTTGAAAGCCTCGATCGTGCGCAGCACCAGCGCCACCAGCAAAGGGCCAGCCAGGTACGGCATGATGACGAAGCGGAACCGGTTGAAAGGGCCGGCGCCGTCGACGAGCGCGGCAGCGGTGATGTCGCGGGGAACGGCCTGGAGTGCAGCCAGTGCGATGAGCGCGACCAACGGAAAGTTCTTCCAGCAATCCGCGATGATGAGGGCGGTGAGCGCCGAACCCGGTTCGCCGAGCCAGGAGCGATAGCTGTCGATCAGGCCGAGCTGGGTGAGCGCCGCGTTAAGCGCGCCATATTCCGGATTGTAGATCAACCGCCACAGCGTCGCGTTGACCACCGTCGGCAACGCCCAGGGCAGGATCATCAAGGCTCTCAGCGCCGTCCGGCCGCGGAACCGCTGATTGAGGAGAAGTGCGGCAAGAACGCCGAGCACCATCTCGGCGGCGACCGAAACGACGGCGAACCAGGTCGTCGTGACAAGCGCCCTTTGGAAGCTCGAGCCCGTCAGCATCCTCTCATAGTTGTCGACGCCGACGAAGCTTCCCGTGGTCCCGACAAGTTTGGCGTCGGTAAAGGAGAGCCGGACCGTATCGACGAGCGGCCAGCCGATCACGCCAATCATCACCACGAGCAGAGGCAGCATCAGCAGCCACGCACGTGTCGAAATCCAGGTGCCGGACATGGCTGAACCTTTACCGCTCTCGGGTTGGATTGGTGAGACTGATCGGGATCACATGGCCCGGACGCACGGCGTCCGGGGCCAAGATCCGTTTGCTTCAGAGGCCGCTGTTTTCGGCGGCGGTCTTGAGCGCGTCCTCCGGCGACGTCTGGCCGAGAAGCGCTTCCTGGATCGCCTGCTGCAGGGCAGTCGAAAGCTCCTGATATTTCGGCGTGGTCGGCCGCGGATACATGGCGGCGAGGCCGAGCTTCGCCGCCGCGATCAGCTCTTCCTGACCCTTGGTCACGCTGGGGTCTTCATAGGACGAGGCCCAGATTGGCAGGCTGAGCTTCGCATAGGCGTTCTGCGTCTCCTGGGAGGTCATGTGGACGATATATTTCCACGCCTCTTCGGGATGCTTGCTGGTCGCGGTGATGCCGAGCCCCATGGAGCCGTTGACGGCGGAAACCTCGCTCTTGCCGGTGACGCCCGGAGCCGGCACGACGCCGACCTTGCCGGCCACCTTGCTCTCCTTGGGATCATTGGCGAGATTGTACATATAGGTCCAGTTGAGCGCGAAAGCGGCTTCGCCGTTCTGGAACACCTTGCGCACATCCTCCTCGAGGAATTCCTTCGAATTCGGATTCGTGATCCCGGAGGTGTAGCTCGAAACCATATATTTCAGGGCGTCGAGCCCGCCGCCGCTGGTGAAGGCGGGCTTGCCGCCGTCGAGGAACTTGCCGCCATAGGCGCTTACCAGCGTCGTGTAATCGCAAATCGCAGCCTCGGCCTGCGACCAGCTCCAGGCGATCGGCGTCTGGAGGAGGCCCTTGTCTTTGATCGTCTTTGCCTGCTCGGCAAGCTCATCCCAGGTCTTCGGCGGCTCCTTGATACCTGCCTTTTCGAGGATTTCCTTGTTGTAGAAGAGGTATTTGGTGTCGAGGATCCACGGCATTCCGTAGCGCTTGCCGGTATATTCGACCGTCGTCCATGCGCCCGGGAGGATGCCTTTGTTCATCTCGTCGGTGATGCGATCCGTGACATCGACGAGCACATTGTTGCTTGCATATTCCGCCGGCCAGATCACGTCGAACAGGACGACGTCATAGCCGCCACCGGATCCCTGCGCCAAGACGGTCTTGTCGTGCAGCCCCTCATAGGGGACGAATTCGAGATTGACCTTCACGTCAGGGTTGGCCTTCGTGAAGGCCTCCGTCATGGCGCGGACATCGGCCTCGCTGTAGGCGGCCTGCGCCATGAACAGGGCGTTGAGCGTCGTTTCCGCAAAGGCCTGTCCCGCGAACGTGACGCCGATAAGTGTCGCACCTAGCAAGGCATTGCGTGTGGATTTTAACATTGCTGCCTCCAATAGCTGATCGTTCCAGTCTGCGCGGCGCGCCAAATGGGCGTGCCGGATGCGAGAAATCCGTCGCGCGTCGCGACGGCCGTCGTCAAATCGATCGAAGCGTTTGCGGCCTTTCTCGCCGCTGCCGTCATTCCCCGAGGTTCTAGTGACCTCTTATTAAGTCAATTGTCTTGACTTATTTCTTGTTCAATATTCTAGATGTGTCAAGCGGGTTTTACGGATGAACGAGATGCGCCCGATCCGGGCCAAGAGCGGCACCAATCAGGAGGGCGCAAGTGCCCACAATCGGCGCGTCATGATCGACGCCCTGCGGCTGAACGGGCAATTGTCGCGGGCCGACCTTGCGCGTGCGACGGCCCTCACCAAGCAGGCCGTTTCCAACATCATCGAGGAACTCGAAAGAGACGGGCTGGTCGCCTCGCTCGCCGCCGTGCGCAAGGGCCGGGGGCAACCTTCGACCCCCTATCGGCTGGTGCCGGAAGGCGCCTTTGCCATTGGGCTGCAGATCGATCGGCATGTGACGCGGACGATTGCGGTCGATCTCGTCGGCGCGGTGCTTGCCCGGGGAGAGGCGAACCTGCCCGCCGGTGGACCGGAGAGCGGGACCGAGACCATCCTCTCGCTCATCGAAAGGACGCGACGGCAGCTGACGGAGGTGGCGCCTCAGTCTAGGGACCGCCTTGTCGGGCTCGGCGTCGCCATGCCCGGTCCCTTCGGTATCGATACCGACCCGAACGACCCCTGGATGATGGCCGTTTGGCAGCGCTTCCCTCTGTCGGAGGCCTTGGCAATCGGAACAGGGCTCGATGTCCGACTGCAGAACGACGCGGCCGCGGCCGCGACAGCGGAAAAGATGATCGGTGCCGCGCATGGCTTGGATCAGGCGATCTGCATCTATCTCGGCTACGGTGTCGGCGCCGGCCTGATCCTCGACGGAGAACTTTATCGCGGCGCCAACGGCAATGCCGGTGAGATCGGCATGATCCTCAGCCGGCCGCGAAACGGAACCGAAGATCAGCGGGCGCCGCTCGAGCACAGGGCATCGATCGCCTCGCTTTGCAAGATTCTGGATCTCGATCCGGCGGACCCGCATCTTTATCGTCGCCTCGACGATATTACCGCAGCGTCGAATGCTAGAATTGCTGCCTGGATCGCCGAAGCTGCCTATGAACTGCGGGGGGCCGTCCAGACCCTCGAGACGATTTTCGATCCGCAGACGATCGTGCTGTGTGGCGGCATGCCGCCCGGGCTGGCCCGCCAGCTCATAAACGCCATTCATCCGTTGCTACCGTCGATTGCCGAACGGCGGACGCGAAGCGCTCCGCGTCTCCAACTCGGGTTCACCGACCCGTGGGCGGTCGCAATCGGCGCAGCGGCGGAGCCGATCAGCCGGACCTTCGACCCCAGTTTCTCCGCCATTCTCAAGACCAGGTCGGTTGGTAGCACGTGACTGGGGAGGTCCGCCGCGTCGGCTTTGTGGCACCCATCGGCGCCCGCAATCGTCTTGTTACTTGAAATGTTAGTGATATGGCGCTTAAATGCCGCCCTTCGGCGGAGCAATTTCAGCCGCCATGCCATTGCTGATACACACCCGATCATTTTCTTGGGTGTCGCATTCGATAAATGCATAGAGAAAAAGTTTCTTTTTTCAAAAGTCAGAGGGGTTGCGGCATGTCTCTTGCCAACCTTCGGCGACTTGAAGCTGAAGCCATTCATGTCCTTCGAGAAGTAGTCGCGACGTTTTCGAACCCGGTTGTACTTTACTCGATCGGAAAGGACTCGTCCGTTCTATTGCATCTGGCGATGAAGGCGTTCTTCCCAGCAAAGCCGCCGTTTCCTTTCCTGCATGTGGACACAAGGTGGAAGTTCCGGCAGATGATCGAGTTTCGCGATCGGATGGCGCGGGAGCTCGGCTTCAATCTCCTCGTCCATATCAACCAGGATGGCGTCGACCAGGGCATCGGTCCCTTTACGCATGGGTCCAACCTGCACACCCACGTCATGAAGACGATGGCGCTCAGGCAAGCCCTAGAGAAATACGGATTCGACGCGGCGCTCGCCGGGGCCCGGCGGGACGAGGAGAAGTCGCGGGCCAAGGAGCGCATGTTTTCGATCCGAAACGCCCAGCACGGCTGGGACCCGAAGCGCCAGCGTCCCGAGATGTGGAAAACCTATAATACGCGCGTCGGCGCGGGCGAGACGATGCGGGTATTTCCGCTCTCCAACTGGACCGAATTCGACATCTGGCAATACATCCTGCAGGAAAACATCCCGATCGTGCCACTCTATTTTGCGGCGCGACGGCCGGTGGTGCGGCGCGACGGCATGTTGATCATGATCGACGACGACCGTATGCCACTCGAGCCTGACGAGGAGGTGATGGACCGGATGGTTCGCTTCCGTACGCTGGGTTGTTATCCACTGACCGGCGCGATCGATTCCGAGGCTGCCACGGTTCCGGACATATTGCGGGAGATGCTGACGGTGCGTACCTCCGAACGACAGAGTCGGCTGATTGACACGGACGAAGCCGGTGCGATGGAAAAAAAGAAGCGCGAGGGGTACTTCTGATGTCGTATCTTCAATCCGTTCCGCCGCACGACCTGGAAGCGCATCTAGCCGATCACGACAGCAAGACAGTGCTCCGATTCATCACCTGCGGCTCCGTCGACGATGGCAAGTCGACGCTGATCGGGCGCTTGCTCTTCGACGCCAAGCTGGTCTTCGAGGACCAGCTGGTCAATCTTGGCCGCGTCGGTTCGCCGGGCGCTGCCAATGGCGAGGAAGTCGACCTTGCCCTGCTGCTCGACGGGCTCGAGGCGGAGCGCGAACAGGGCATCACCATTGACGTCGCCTATCGCTATTTCGCCACATCGAAGCGCAAATTCATCGTCGCCGACACGCCTGGCCACGAGGAATATACGCGCAACATGGTGACCGGCGCTTCGACGGCCGACTTGGCCGTCATCCTCATCGACAGCCGCCAGGGCATTCTCCAGCAGACCCGGCGCCATTCCTATATCGCTTCGCTGCTCGGCATCCACCACGTCGTGCTGGCGGTCAACAAGATCGACCTCGTCGAGTTCCGTCAATCGGTCTTCGACGAGATCGCCGCCGACTACAGGGCTTTTGCGAAGGAGCTGGGCTTTGCCAGCATCCAGCCGATCCCGATCTCCGCGCGGTTCGGCGACAACGTGATTTCCGCATCGCAGAACACGCCCTGGTATAAGGGGCCGGCGCTTCTCGAATACCTGGAGACGGTGCAACTCGACCCGCCCGAGGCGGAGAGGCCGTTCCGCTTTCCGGTTCAGCTGGTCGTGCGCCCCAATGCGAATTTCCGCGGCTATGCCGGGCAGGTCGCTTCCGGCAGGGTCTCGGTCGGCGATCCGGTCGTCGTCGCGAAATCCGGGCAGCGCTCGTCGGTCAAGGCGATCGTCACGTTCGACGGGAATTTGGCCACTGCGGCCGAGGGCGAGGCCGTAACACTCGTCCTTGCCGATGAGGTCGACGCCTCGCGCGGCAACATGCTGGTGGCGCCCGCCGCGAGGCCCTTCGTGGCCGACCAGTTCCAGGCGCATGTCATCTGGTTCGACGCCAATCCGATGCTTCCCGGGCGAAGCTATATCCTGCGCACGGAGACGGACAGCGTTAGCGCAACGGTCACGGCGCTCAAGCATCAGGTGAATATCAACAGCTTTGCCCGCGAGGCGGCGAAATCGTTGCAGATGAACGAGGTGGGCGTCTGCAACATCTCGACGCAGGCGCCGATCGCCTTCGACGCCTACAAGGACAACAGGGCGACCGGCAATTTCGTCTTCGTCGACCGGGTCACCAACGCGACGGTCGGCGCCGGCATGATCGACTTCCCGCTGCGGCGCGCCGACAACGTGCATTGGCAGGCCACCGACGTGAACAAGGGGGCGCGTGCGGCGATGAAGAGCCAGCGCCCCGCCGTCCTGTGGTTCACCGGACTTTCCGGCTCGGGTAAGTCGACGATCGCCAACGCGCTCGACAGGCTCCTGCATGCCCGCGGCAAACACACCTATATGCTCGACGGCGACAATGTGCGCCACGGGCTCAATCGGGACCTTGGCTTCACCGAAGCCGATCGCGTCGAAAATATTCGCCGCATCGCAGAGGTCGCCAAGCTGATGGCCGATGCCGGGCTGATCGTGCTTGTGTCCTTCATCTCGCCGTTCCGTGGCGAACGACGCATGGCGCGCGAGCTGATGGAGGCGGGCGAGTTCATCGAAATCTTCGTCGACACGCCGCTCGAAGAATGTGCGCGACGCGATCCGAAGGGGCTTTACGAGAAGGCGCTGGCTGGCAAGATCGCGAACTTTACCGGCGTCTCCTCACCCTATGAGGTGCCGGAGAACCCGGAACTGCATCTGAAGACGGTCGAAGAAGACCCGATCGTGCTTGCGCTGAAAATCGAGGAATTCCTCGACAGACATATGGAGGATAAATGACGCCCCTTTGCGAACTCTTCGAGCGCATCGCGCTCGAAGCCGGCGCGTCGATCCTCTCTGTCTACAAGGCGGGTCCGACGGTCTGCTACAAGGATGATCGTTCGCCCGTGACCGAGGCGGATGAGCAGGCCGAAGCGATCATTCTCGGCAGGCTGGCGGCGGCTTTCCCGCATATTCCGGTCGTTGCCGAGGAGGCCGTCGCTTCGGGCTGCGTCCCGGATATCAGTTGTGGCACGTTCTTCCTGGTCGATCCGCTCGACGGAACGAAGGAATTCATCAATCGGCGCGACGACTTCACCGTGAATATCGCCCTGATCGAGGGGAGCGTTCCTGTTGCCGGCATCGTCTACGCGCCGGCGCAGCGCTGCGCCTACGTCGCCGACAAGGGCAGGGCGGAGAAGCTCGTGTTCGGCGACGGCGCCGCGGCTGGACATCGCCAGGCGATACGGGTGCGGGCCCGAGGTCCGGTGCTGACCGCCGTCGCCAGCCGTTCGCACAACAGCTTGGAGACCGAGGCGTTTCTCGCCGGTCACGGCGTCACGGATTACACCTCCGTCGGCTCGTCGCTGAAGTTCTGCCTGCTCGCCGAAGGCCGCGCGGATGTCTATCCCCGTTTCGGCCGAACGATGGAATGGGATACGGCGGCGGGCAATGCGGTGCTCAACGCCGCCGGCGGATCGGTCGTCCGGCTGGACGGTTCGCGCCTCCTTTACGGCAAGATGAAGCAGCCGGACGACAGCGATTTCGCAAATCCGCATTTCGTCGCCTGGGCGGATATGCCTCCCGCCTCCTCACCTCCGCGGTCGGGCTCCGGGGCCATCCTCACGCCTCCTGCCGCGGGCTCAGTTGAAGACATTCACCCAAAGGCCTGATCGAGGGCACATCCAGCATGGACGCCCAGGAGAAAAAAAGCACCAGCAAGCCCGTGTTCTGCCGGTTTCGGGAACTCGGCCGGGCGGAAATGAATGTAGAACTCCAGGTTCACACGACCTGGACCGACGGGCAGGCGACCGTGCTGCAAATCTTGCAGGCGGCCAAGGAACGTGGGCTCGGCGCGCTGGCGTTCACGGAACACGTTCGCGAGGAAACGGCCTGGTTTCACGACTTCAAGGACGAAGTCCTTTCCTCCGCCCGTGATTTCGACGTCCTTCAAGTCTATGTCGGCTGTGAAACCAAGGCGTTGGATGCCGATGGCAGGCTGGACGTGTCGCAACAGGTGCTCGACGCGTGCGATATCGTTCTCGGCGTCGTCCATCGGCTCCCGGATGGGCGGGGCGGCTACCTGGACTTCAAACAGCTCTCGTTCGAGCAGACCGCCGATATCGAATTCCAGCTTTCGATCGGCATGATCAGGAATGCGCCCATCGATGTCCTGGGACACCCGGGCGGAATGAGCCTGAGACGACACGGTCGTTTCCCGGAAGCGTATTTCCGCGCGATGATGACGGCGACGCTCGAACGGCAGATCGCGATTGAGATAAACTCCTCGTACCTGGCCGATATGCCGGCATTTCTGGCGCTGTGCGAAGAAGTCAATCCGTTCGTTTCCATCGGCTCCGATGCGCATCGGCTGAACGAATTGGGTCGTTGCAGGGATCGGCTACTTGAATTGGGGGTAGGGCGGTTATGAAGGCCTTTATCACGGGGGCAGGTGCCCTGCTCGGCCAAGGCATTATCCGAGCCCTACGGCGTTCCACCTTGAACGCGAGAATAATCGTCGGAGACCCGAGTCCGCTCTCCGCCGGTCTTTATTGGGGAGACGCCGCCTACTTAGTGCCGATCGCGAAGGACCCTCAATATCTGGACAGGCTTGGCGAGCTGTTACAAGCGGAACGGCCCGACATCCTCATCCCGGGAACCGACGTGGAGCTCCCGATCCTCTCGACCAATCGCGAGGCGATCGAGAGAACCTACGGAACCAAGGTGATCATCAGCTCGCCTCGCGTCGTGACGACCGCAAACGACAAATGGCTCACCTCCGAGTTCCTGCGGAATCAGGGCCTGGGCTTCGTTCCTTCATGTCTGCCAGGCGACGAGGCGGACCTGATCGAGCAATGCGGATTTCCGCTTGTCGTCAAGCCGAGGGTGGGCGCCAGGTCGATCGGCTTCAGCGTCGTTCGCAACCGCGAACAGCTGGATCGCGCAATTGCCGAGCAGCCCGGCATCGTCATACAAAAATATGTTGGTTCGGAAACGAGCGAATACACTGCGGGCACGCTGACCTTCGACGGGAAATGTCGTGCGACGATCGTCATGCGCAGGGATCTTCGCGACGGCAACACCTACCGCGCCTTCGCCGAGCCTTTTCCGGCCCTCAACAGAGCGATGGCGCAGGCTGCCCACGCCCTTGGCGCCTATGGTCCGGCGAACTTCCAGTTTCGCCTGGACGATGGCGTTCCCCGTATTTTCGAGATCAACGCGCGGTTTTCCGGGACCACGGCCATAAGGATCCATGCAGGATTCAACGAGGTGGAAATGTGCATCCGGCATATCCTCTTCGGCGAGCAGGTTGTCCAGCCGGACATCACGCCGGTAACGATATTGCGGCACTGGTCGGAGACCGTTGTGAAACCCGGCGACTTGGTCACAGCCTCCGCTCCTCTGGAAGAAGAAGTGTGAGGTGGAAGATAGGCCGTGACTTTCAAGGAACTGGTTGTAACCGGTGCGACGGGCTTTATCGGTGCGAGACTAATTGATCAGGCACTGGCGAGAGGCTACGCCGTTACGGCGCTTGCGCGCGATCCGGATCGGATCGCAGCTCGGAAGGATGCTCGCTTGCGCACCGAGAAATGGTCGATCGGCGAGCCGCTGCCGTCGGTGAGGCAGGCGGCAGCGCTTCTTCATCTCGCTGCCTATATTCCCGCCGACCTCAGCGACGCCCAACAAGCTGCCAAATGCTTCGAAATCAACACGAACGGAGCCTTGCAGGTTGCGATGGATGCCGCCTCGCAAAGTGTGCGGCGGTTCGTCTACTTCGGATCGGGGCAGGTGTATACGCCCGCCCCGGAGCCTGCCTCGGAGACGAGTCCAGCCTTTCCCGTCAACCGCGCGAGCTACTATCTGGCGAGCAAGCTCTCGGCGGAGATTTGCCTGCTTGCCTTCGGAAAGGCGACGGGGATGTCCGTGACGATCTTTCGCCCCGCATCGGTCTACGGTCCTGGCATGCACGGCAAAGGCATGGTGACGGCGTTCATCCGCGCGCTTGCGGACGGGCATTCCGTGATTATTCGCGATGGGGGCGCCTACCGCGTTGATCTTGTCTATGTCGACGACGTGGCTTCACTGGCTCTCAAGGCCGTCGCTGGAGAGAGCGAGGGCGTGTTCAACGCGGGAAGCGGGCACGTCTGCACCTCACTGGAGGCGGCCCATATCATTGCCGAGGTGATTGGAGCGGACCCCTCCCTGATCAAAGTGGAGGGTGAAGGCAGGGACGCAGCGGCGGCGGGCTTTGCGGCGCTGAATGTCGCCAAGGCCGTCGACCAATTGGCTTACACGCCGCGCGCGTTCCGCCAAGGCATCGAGGCATGGAAGGCAGAGACGGGGTTTGCGGACGTCCAGAATGCGAGCGGGCAAGACTGATGCTTGCGGTTTAGCTGAGCCGAGGGCCGCAACGCCTTGCGGCGCCATGCTCAGGCGAAGAGGAAGTCGCCCCTCGAAAAGCTCGAGGCGGCGAGTTTGCCGTTTGGATCGTCGACGAGGATGGAGAACGCATGGCCGCCGGAGTCGTAACCCTTAATCAGCACGTCGCCGTCCGTGGTGTTATACGCATAGACCGTGCCCGTGGCGCCGGAACTGGAATATTTGGTAACCCCGAGCTTCTCGATGACAAGGAAATCGACACCGTCCTGGAAATCCATGATGGTATCCAGACCATTCAGCGCGGGCGTCCCTTTGAAGACGAAACGATCGGAATCGGCGCCGCCCCAAAGCCTGTCGCTTCCCGCTTCGCCGAGGAGAACGTCTTTCCCCGTGTCCCCGCTCAGGTTGTCATTGCCGTCACCACCATAGACGTAGTCGTTGCCGTTGCCGCCCCTGAGGGAGTCGGCGCCGCTTTCGCCGGACAGGATATCGTCGCCGTCATCCCCAAAGGCCAGATCATTCCCTGCGCCCACGGAAATCCTGTCGTTTCCGGAGCCGCCGTGGGCGTCGTCGATCCCGCCCTCAGAGTCAAGCACGTCACTCCCGTCGCCGCCGTCGAGGTAATTGTTCCCGTCGCCGCCATCGACGACGTCGTTGCCGATGCCGCCATAGACGCGGTCGTTCCCGGATTGACCCTTTAAAGCGTCATTGCCCGCTTCGCCGTAGATCGTATCGTTGCCGGCGCCGCCGCTGGCCGCCTGCTGCGTGAGTTTACCGGTCGCAGGGTTTATGCGCTGGTTGAAACCGTCGTCTCCCGAGCCGCAGTAGATGATGTCGTCGCCATCGCCTGCATCGATGTATTCTTCGCCGGCACCACCGTAGATCGCGTCGTTTCCAGCGCCGCCCAGAATCTGGTCGTGGCCATCGCCGCCATTGATGATGTCATTGCCGACATCGCCATCGAAGATGTCGTTTCCCAACCCACCGATCAACGTGTCGGCACCGATACCGCCATCGATACGGTCGTTGCCATCGCCGCCGTCGACATAGTCGTCACCGCGACCGGCCTTGATGTAGTCATTGCCGAGCCCGCCGTATATCCTGTCGTTGCCGTCGCCGCCATCGAGGTAATCGTCACCGTCATAACCCCAGATCTCGTCCCCAGCGAGAATGCCGCGGATCGTGTCGGCCAAATTCGTTCCCTTTAGAATCATCACGAATGTCCTAGCAGTCGCCCGAGGGCGGAATTCGATAGCTGGGGTGGAAAAGGGGCTTACGCCTAAAATCGGCCCCATCACCGCAAAAAGACGTAGCGCTCTACAATCGAAAGCTGATGTATACTACTTATTTTAGAAATCATCAATATGCTTCAACCGTTTGAGAATGAGCGGTGGGGCCAAAAAACGACTAGTCAGCATGATCGCGGCGCTGAACCTCGTCACGCCGGTTGAGCAGTTAGGGGCCTCGCTCGTTCGGCAATAGCTATGGGACGTGGTTCCCTTAAATCGGAGCGATCCAAGATAAAATCGTTCAGCAATTCAAATTGTTACAGTGACCCTGGTGGCGTCTGACGAGACGCAGGCGCTAGAGATCGCTTGCCGGATGTGCGAAGAACCGCTCGCGCCTTCGGCCCTCGTCAGAGAAAGTGAGAGCAGGCCCGGAAGACCGGGTTTCAGCATTGTTAGGTTGCCGAAGGAGCGCATTGACGTCGCCTATTCCAGTTGCATGCGCTCGAGCAGCAGTCGGTTTACGGCATGGACATCGAACTTGCTCTTGGCTATCTGGCGCGACTTCTCCCCCATCCTCGCGACCAACTCCGGATCTTGAGCGAGCGCGATCATTGCGTTCGCTATGCCGACCGCGTCACGCGCCTTGACAGCGAAACCGTTAACGCCCGGCTGCACGGTGTCGCGACAGCCGGGGAGGTCCGTGGTGATAATCGGCCGACCGGTTGCCAGCGCCTCCAGGATGCTCCGTGGAATGCCTTCACGATAATAGGAGGGCAGCACGAAGACGGAGCAGGCGGCGAGATAGGGCCGCACGTCGTCGGTGCTGCCGAGGTATTCCAATATCCCTTCACGAACCCAGTCATCGATCTCCGCACGGGAAACAGCGGTCGGGTTTGTGTCGAAGTGGCCGAGGAGCTGGAACCTGGCTGCGGGGAACGACTGCCGGACGATCCGCGCCGCTTCGACATATTCCACGATGCCCTTGTCGCGCAGGAGCCGGGCGACCATGAGGAAGACCGGTGCGCCTTGCGGCGGCCTCGAGAAGGCGAAGTGGTCGGGATCGACGCCGGATCCCGAAACCATCGTGATAAGCGAGTTGTCCCGCAACATTCGGTGGTTGCGGATGTCCGCGGCATCCGCGTCGTTATAGGCGAACACGACTTTTGCGCCGCGGAAAGCGATCCGATAAAGCCAGACGCAGAGATGCCGCACGAGCCTGGACTTTACCGAGGCGCTCGCTTGCTCGGAGAACACATGGCCGAGACCGGTCACGAGAAAACAGCGCTCTCTGATCCCCAAAATGCGCGCTGCGATGCCGGCATAGATGATCGGCTTCATTGTGTAGGGCAGGATCATGTCCGGCCGCAGCCGCCGCAAACTCTCTCGGAGAGACCAGAGGGTTCTCAGGTCCTCGATCGGATTTAGACCCGTACGCCCCATCGGAACGCGGTGAAACTCGACGCCGATTTCCGCCAGCTGGCGCTCGACCTTTGCGTCCTGTTCCGGAGCAAATGCCACCACGCGGTGCCCAGCCGCAACCAATCTCTTCAGCAGCTCCAACCGGAAAATCGTCAGCGAGGGGGTAAAGCTCGCGACGACCGCAATGACGCGCCTATTGACGTGGCGGATTTGCGGTGCGGTCGAGCTTTCGGCACGAGGCAAACCCGGCGCCGCAGCCTCAGCTCCAGCCCTCAAAGCCTGACCTATCGGTTCCACGGATCCCTCCTGCGCAATGCGTTTCGGTCAAGTGCCATGTCGTAAAGCTTCAGATGTCTGGCGACATAGTTCGCGAGCGAGAAGTTCTCGACGACACGCCTGCGTCCCACCATGCCCAGTTGCTGCCGGTCGGCCGGGCAAAGCGAGAGCAGCCTGGCGACGACTTCCGCCTGCGCCACCGCATTGTTCGGCTCCGAGATCAGCTCCAGATCGCCGACCAGCCAGGCACAGTCGCCAACATCCGTTGCCGCCGCCGGTACGCCACAGGCCATCGCTTCCGCGACCGAGAGCGGAAAAGCCTCGCCCCATGAGGATGAAAGCATGTAGACGTCCAGGCCCGGCAGCAACGCGTTGATGTCGGAGCGGGCACCCGACGTCGCCAGCCGGTCTTCCATACCGACGTCGCGGGCGGTCTGGCGCGCTACACCCGTTTCGTGGCCGTCGCCGATGATCAGGCCATGCACGTCGTATCCACGATCCCGAAGAACGGCGAGCGTTTTCACGAAAGCGGCGTGATCCTTCATCGGATGGGCGCGTGCCACATTGCCGATGATCGACCGTGTCGAGGGGATGTTAAACAGCTGGTGCAGTCTATCCTTGGCTCTGTCCAGAGGCTGAAACTCTAAACAGTCGATGCCGTTCGGAATGACATGCCTCTTCGAGGCGTCGAAGCCGAGGGCTTCATGCTGGTCGGCGGCCACTCTCGAGCAATAGGAGATGGCGGCTGTCCAGCGCGACAAACGCGCCCCAAGTGTGATCAGATGCCGCGTCATGCGCTTCTCGGCGTCGATATTTGCAACGGAGTGGTGGATGCTCCAGATCACCGGTTGTCGCCGGTGCATCAGCGCCCCCACGGAGGCGGCGATGTTTCCGTGGTACATCCAGCCATGGAGGAGCGCCGGTTCCTTTTTTCGGATCGCCTGCCTCAACCGCCACAGCGAGTTTAGTCGTGGCCTTGACTGAGGCATTCCGATCGTCTGAATGTCGACTTCCGCAAGCGCCGGGCCTTCGGCGACGGAGCCTGGCGTCATCAGCGAGAGCACTGAAGGGCGATACCGGTTTCCGGACAATCCCTTGGCGAAGCGGGCGAGCATATATTCCGCTCCGCCCACATTCAAATCGGTGATGCAGTTGAGGACGCGGATCTCACTCACAGCGAGCCTATCACTTTGGAGCCACGGCGGGTCGTGCGGCCCCCACCCCGGGCGGCGAGCCGCACGGACCTGTCCTCCCGCTAATTTCCCGGCAGGCTGAGGTCGCCGCGCTTGCGGCCTTGAAATCCGGAACCGCGTCCCGGGCTCTCGACGCGTTTCCGCCGCGGCACGGCCCGTTTGCCCGCCGATGGCGGCTTTGTTCCCTCCGCCCCATGTTGGTAATGGGGGAGCAGTTCACGCATCACGCTCACCACCGCCCTTTCGCTGCCGCGTTCCGCATGGCGCTGCAGGCGCATGAACGCGTCCTTCAATCTCGGCAGCGGGATCGGATCCGGGACCGCGCCAAGCACACCCGGTACCGGCAGACTTACGCGCTTGTCGGTCTCGTCGAAAAGCTCCTCGAAGAGCTTCTCGCCCGGCCTGCAGCCGATAATCTTGATTTCGATGTCTTTATCCGGCGCGAAACCTGCCAGCCTGATCATGCGTCTGGCGATGTCGATGATCTTAATCGGCTCGCCCATATCGAGGACGAAAATCTCTCCCTGTCCGAGTTGCTTCTCGAAACCATAGGCGGAGGCCTGCAGCGTCAGTTCCACCGCCTCGCGGATAGTCATGAAGAAGCGCGTCATGTTGGGATCGGTCACTGTGAGCGGGCCACCCCTTGCGAGCTGCCGTTCAAACAGCGGTATCAACGAACCGCTCGATCCCAGCACGTTTCCGAAACGAACCGTCATGAACCGAGGCCCCTGGCCGGTCTCGATGCCATCCAGGTCCAGCGCCTGGCAGTAGAGTTCTGCCAGGCGTTTTGTAGCGCCCATGACGCTCGTCGAGTTCACCACCTTGTCGGTGGAGACCTGGGCCATGGCAAGCGTACCGCATTTCTTGGCGGCATTGGCGACGTTCATGGTGCCGATGACATTGGTGAGCACGCCCTCGCACGGGTTCATCTGAACCATGGGCACATGCTTCAGGGCGGCGGCGTGGAAGACGAGCTCCGGCCGATGGCGTTCGAAAATCTCCTCCACCCTCTGGCTGCGGCGAACGCTGCAAAGGTAGCACGACCGCGGGACGTCGGAGAAGCGCTCGTTCAACGTCATATCGATGGAGTAGAGGTTGTATTCCGTATTGTCGATCAGAACGATCTCCGCCGGTCCGCAGGCAGCGATCTGAGCGGTCAACTCGCTGCCGATCGATCCGCCCGCGCCGGTGACGAGGACGCGCCTGCCGCAAATGAGGCTTGCAATGGCTGCCTTGTCGAGCGCCGCCTGCGGCCGCTCCAGGAGGTCGGTCAGCTCGATTGAGCGCAATTCATAGGGATTATCGTTCTTGGCGCGTTTGAACTCGGTGAGCTGAGACAATCGCGAGACCGCGATTCCGAGCCGCTCAGCCGACTGCAGAAGTTCCTCGGAGGCCTTTTCGCCGAAGGCGGCGGGGGCTTCCGTGAACACCACGTGACGGGGCTGTTTGTTGACCAGCTGCAGCTGTGCCACCACCCGCTCGAAATCCGCGATGCTGCCGGCAATCGGCACGCCACGCAGGCTGATGCCGACCTGGTCGCCATGCTTGTCCAGGCAAGCGACCGGCGTGTAGGTCGCGTTGGGATCCCGGGCGAGAGCGCGCAGATAGAGGTCGGCGGCGTCGCCGGAACCAACAAGCAGCAGCGGCACGAAATGTGCCTCATGGGCCTTCTTGAAGACCGGCCGCGCGAGCGGGATTTCCTCGGCGCGGAAGCTCAGTCGCGATGCCGCGAGGAAAGCGATCAGAAGGAGAGACTGCATAGGAACGACCGTTCTCGGAATCTCGCTCAGCCGAGTCGAGAAAAAGAGCAACGACACGAGCAGTAAGGACGTCAGCAGCACCGCGCGCAGTATGATGAACAGGTCGGAGATCGACCCATACCTCCAGTTGCGACTGTAGAGGCCGGAGAACGGAAATACGAAGGCGCAAATGGCGAGGTATTGAGCCCCGGACCAAAGCAGGACGGACGCCGTTTCCGGCCTCGCCTTCAGCTCTGTTATCCCATAGCGCAAGAGCAGCGCCACCGCGAGGGCAATGCCGGCGGAGCCGAGATCGGCAAGGTAGAGCAAAGAGCATTTTTGGATGCTGCGTGCGGCGCCTCGTATGCGCCTTAGGGCGATGTCGACGGCTGCTTCGCCCACCACCCATAATATTCTTTTGTTCGTCCGATTTGTTGCCCCTCGTCTCAACCCTGGCCACATTAGGAAATTTTCACGAATTGCCTTCGCGGCGGCGTGTAAACGCTGCATGACGGCCCTTTCCTAATATCTATAAGCCTTGCCGTCCTGCCGAGTGACAACACTATCACCCCCAAGTCCTGCTGGAGGTTCAAGAGCTGGACGTCTGTAGTGTTGCCTGGTCGACCGCCTGAAGGCTAGAGCAAATTAAAACAACAAAAGACGGGTGCTCGGGATGGTTTAGATCGCGGCACCAAAATTTAACGGCATTTTCGAAGTCGTTAATAAAAAAGCACGTTATTAACAGGTTGTAAATAGTCGTTTCTAGTATCGAACCAAGAAATATTATCTATTAAAAATATGGAATATAAGAAAAGCCAGAGGTTGCGATCTTCGGGAAGCAGCCGTGACGTCGATGAAGCAGTTCTCGCCCTAGTGGGCGGGCCTCGCGCCGCGCAACGGATTACCGACGGCAACGCAGTCATACAAGCTTGCTGTGGATCGGCGGCCGCTTGCTGGAGGGCGATTGCCAGGCCACCACTTCGATGCATTCGCCGTCTCCGCACCGTACGATGAAACCCGCCTCGGTATGCGCCTGTACCTGACCGTTGAGCCCGATGAACCGCCCGGAATTTGCCACCGCGACCGCGCTGTCGATGCGGATCTTCTCGCCGTTCCGCCATGTAAAGGCCCCCGGATAGGGATCGCCAGCCGCACGGATCAGGCGCAACACGGCGGCAGCCGATTGGTGCCAGTCGATCAGGCCGTCCTCCGGCGTCCGCTTCGCGCAATAGCTTGCCTGGTCGTTATCCTGTTGCGTTCGAGGGGCGCTGTCTGTTTCCACGAGCGCAGCCGCCTCTACAACCATTTCGGCAAGATTTGCCGTGTGCTTGGCATAGAGACTCCTTGCGGTTTCGTCGGCCTCCACCGCAAACAGCCGCTGGAGCAGAATGGGCCCGGAATCGATGCCGTCATCCAGCCAGAATAAGGTCGAGCCTGTTCTCTCTTCGCCCCGGAGGATTGTCCAGGGGATGACGCCACGACCCCGAAAATGCGGCAACGCTGCCGGATGGAACCCGACGGTGCCCTTGCGCGCAATGTCTCGGAATGGTCGCCGGCAGATTTGCGACCAGCCGATGACAAGCGTGAGGTCAGGACTGACCGATGACATGGCTTCCAGCGTCGCGGCGGCATTGATGTCCGTCGCGTAGCAGACCGCGCTCCCGGCTGCCCGTGCCAAGTCGCCTATCTCCACGAAATCGGAATGGCGTCCCGCAGCTTCGGGCGGGAGAGTTATCACCAAGACCGGGATGCGCTTGGCCTTTATGAGCGCCTCTAGAGCGATCCTGGAGCTTTCGACGGCGCCGACGAAAACGATACGCATGGTCCCACCAAAAATGCCGAAAAATATGAAATAAGCGGGTGCTGTCCTCATCGGACAGGAAAAGAGTAATGCGATCCAGAGTCAGTATCGGCTTATCGAACACAATAGCGGCCACGGCGTCCAGGGTAAAGGCGACGCACATCACGCAGAGTTGTAGAACTCGGTCCGACCCGTCGGCGAAAAAACTTCCGTCGCGGAATATACAATGTTGGCGAAGAGATGAGAATGAAGTACGTTCACGCGTGATCGGCAGTAATGCGGGCTTGTTAAAGCTGGCGATAGTGCATTCACCATTGATATCAATTGTTTCATTTTTTTATTGGGGAGGTGCCTGGCAGTCATTCGCGGTGCAAAATGGAGAGGACGGCTTATCGGTGCAATCTGTTGATCAGCTTGCCGATGAGGGCGTGATGATCCCATTTCTCCGCACCTCGTAAGGACCTCAGGACCGCGCGGTCTTAATTGATGGGGCATTGGACATGCCCGGAAAGTTGGCCGCCACAGCAAGGAAATTCGTGCCGGGTCCGAGGCCATGTCAGACATGTTGCGTTGCTGACCAAGTCACCAGGGCCAGTGATCAGCAGGCGAGAAGGGAGAGTTACTCGACCGCGCAGGCCCTTAATCGCATGCGCACAAGCGAAGGAAATCGAAACGCAGGCTCGAACATGCTAAAAGCACTAGCAAATGGAAGGCTCATATGATGCCCTCGCAACCAGTTCGCATTGCTTATATCGCAGGTTACGGACGCAGCGGGACGACTATCCTCGACATTGCGTTAGGACAGCACGCCGGAGTGTTGGGGGCGGGGGAGATAACAGCGCTTACACGACACGTTTGGCGCCACAATGAATATTGCGCATGCGGCAATCCAATTCGCGACTGTGCCTTCTGGAGTAAGGTTTTCCAAGAATGGTCCGAGGGTTGGGATTCAAACCTTGTGTCGGAGTATTGCGCACTTCAAGAAAAATTTGAAGGATTGCCGATGTTCCTAAAAGTACCTTACGGGGTAGGTATCGGAAAGCAACTAGCGCCGTATGTACTTCACACAAAGCGTCTATTCAACGCAATGCTGTCATGTTCCGGCAAGCAAATCATTGTCGATTCTTCGAAGTTGCCGGGGAGAGCCATGGCGCTTGCGCAGATCCCGGGAGTCGACATGCGTGTCATCCATGTCGTGCGCGATGGGCGCGGAGTGGCCTGGTCGTTGCTGAAGGCCTATGACCGTGACGTAAAATCAGGTTTGCAGAAGGCGATCAAGCCAAAGCCCGTATTCAGAACAGCTCTGCGATGGAGCATCGTCAATCTTGCCGTCGAATATCTTTCGCGGAAATTGGGCCCACAAAAGGTCATGCGTGTAAGATATGAGGATTTCGCGTCCAACCCGGCGGCAACCATGCAGCAGATCGGGGCGTTTCTTGAGCTCGACTTAAGTCAAATCGGTTTATCTCTGCAAAACGGGGAGGCGATAGAGCCGGGGCACCAGGTCGCAGGGAGTCGATTGCGTATGAATGCATCGATCGCACTCACCAAAGACGAGTCGTGGCGAACACGGATGCCAGCCGGTCAGCAGCTTTCCTTTCAGCGACTGGGCGGCTGGATGCTCAGACGCTACGGCTATCTTTGATCAGTCGGCATCTGCCCATTTCGCGGATCCGCGAAGCTCAAATCGGCATATTGGTACAACCGCAACATTTGTCGTGGCCCTGCGAGTATCCAGCGCATTCCAGAACCGGCCACTGGTGATTACATTCGGCAGAGGGTGAACCCGAGCTTCAACTTAGTGGCGGGAGGCATGACAAACATGAACCAGTCGCGTGATGTAAGCGCATTTCGTTTCACGGTCGCCCGCTGCCTGATGTTGGCGGCGCTGCTCTGCGGATCATGGATCGGCCATCCGCGGCAGGCTATTGCCCAGTCTGCGACCGCACCCGATGAGCTTCCTTCACCGAAGCTTCCAGACGGTCGACAACGCGCATTTCCCTCGGCCGAAGGTTTCGGCGCCGGTTCTCTTGGAGGCCGAGGCGGAAAGGTGATCTATGTCGTCAACACGAATGAGGCAGGCCCAGGTTCCTTGCGTGACTGCATCGAAGCGTCTGGACCGCGTGTTTGTATCTTCCGGACGGGCGGTACCATTGTTCTTCGCACGGGATCGCTGGTCGTTCGAAATCCGTTCTTGACCATTGCCGGGGAGACGGCGCCGGGCGGCGGAATTGCTATCCGGAACGGTGAGACACAAATCCGTCCTTCAATTGAAATCTGGACCAACGATGTCGTCATAAGACACCTTCGTCTTCGCCCTGGTCCGCATGCAATCTTTTCTTGTTGTTCCGGGGCCCTTGGTTTGTACTCCGAGGCGGCGAAAAATATTATGCTTGATCATATCTCGGCCAGTTGGGGATCCGACGAAACGATCGATTCAGAAGATGCAAGCAATTTCACTTGGCAGTGGGGAATTACCAGCGAGCCGCTCTTGCGAGGTGGGCCAGGGAAAAAGAACCGCGCGCGCAACATGTTGTTCACCAAGGGTGGCAACGTCTCTGTGCATCACTCCCTCTTTGCTTTTGGCAAGTTCAGAAATCCACAGATCAAAATGAAGCATCCCGGCGCCGTTGCGGATGTCGTGAACAATGTCTTTTACTCGCCAGAGTGGGAGTATGTCGTAAGTTTTGGCGATGAATGGGCGCGCATCCAAGCGAATGTTGTCGGCAACTACAAGATTGCGGGAGAGAACTTGCATGACGATCACATGGTGCATCTTTTCGAGGAAAGCGGGCTTGGGCACTCGATTTATGTGAAGGACAACTACGACGAACCCTACCGTACTGAAGCCGGCCAAGATGACCGCTTGGTTATAGCCGGGGAGCAGAGACATTTTGTTTCCGCGGCTCCATTTGGTGCGCCCCCCATCCGCACCTCCGCGCCCATGCGTGCCTACGAAGTCGTCCTGGCCGGTGCCGGCGCGACGAAGCCTGAACGCGATGCGGTCGACAAGCGCATTATCAAGAAAGTCAAGGATCGCAGCGGGAAACTGCTCAAGACAGATCCGCAGGACGTCGGTGGGTGGCCGGAGCTTGCTGGCGGGGTGCCGTACCAGGATGGCGATATGGACGGCATTTCAGATGATTGGGAGGTCAAGAACGGCATAGACCCGACGAACGCGGACGATGGCCAGCAAGATATGGATAGCGATGGATGGACAAATCTCGAAGAGTTTCTCCATTTCATGGCCGGAGATACCGGGATAGCTGCTGATCAGGAATGAGTTGCATCGATACCGATGAGGGCTTTTTAGACCGTTTCGATTGCGTGCACGTGACGCTCCGGTCTTGCCATCATCAACCACTTCCGGATTTCCACCTGGGTTGGCCGCAATGACTCATTTCTCAGGGCCCTGGTTCCTTAACCAGCCGGTCAGGTCCCTGCCGACAAGAGCACCGAGCTTTTCCGTTTCGGGGGCGTAATAATCTGTGATGCGCTCGCGCAGGTCACGGCTGAGCGGCACGTATTGAAGTTCGCCGGCGATCAGCGAGCGCAATTTCCTGAAGCCTGTATTTTGCCTGAAAGGAGCGACGATCGGTTTCAAGGGGTGCAACAGACGACGCAGGGTTGGACCGATGACCGGTTCGGATTTGTCCTTCACCTTCTTTGCGAGCGGTTTCGGCGACAAATTATCCTCAAGCTTCAGGAAGCTCCGCGCGCGTCCGAGCTGTGCGTGGGCATCGGCCTTCAGGTCCTCGTAGAGCAGCACCAGAAGCTGTTCCGCCGGGAAACCATCGAGATACCCCTGCAACTGCTGGAAATAGAGGCCGCCGTTCAGGAAGCGCCCGCCTGCGCCTTGCCGCGGATCAAGATATTGGGCGATGTCACGCCCGACCTCCGCCCGGCGATAAAGCATGCAGTAGTCCGAATAGGCCCGGTCCACTGGGTTGCGAAGCTGTGCGATGAGCAGGGCGTGCGGCAGTTTCTCCTTTATTCGCGCGGCCGCTTCCGGCACGTCCATGTAGGTATTGGATTTTTCGCCGCGGAGCCGACTGTGCTCCTGCCCTGCGAAGTTGGAAAGGTACCATGCATCGCCGCGATCGTAATAGCGGCTGAAGTAGTGCAACTCCGGATCCGGCATGAATATGCCGGGATCTTGCTGCAGCGATTGCTGAAGCCAGGTCGTCGCGCTTTTCGTCGCGCCAATGATCAGGAAGTCGATGTCCCGCATTTCCATCTTCGGCCCCTTTCATCGATTGCCGGGCAGAGCCCTTTGACCGAGGCAATCATGGTGCATTGTCTCTCTGCCCAGGAGTTTCTCGTAAAGTCGGCTGATGCCGTCGATATGCGCCCTGCTGCCGTATTTCACGAGGGCGTTCTGCCGCGCGGTCCTGCTGATCCGCTCCCATTCGTTTCGATCGAACAACAACCTCTCAAGCGGTGCTACGTATGCTTCCGGTCGGTCCGCTTCTACAAGGTAGCCCGTCGCCCCGTCGTCGATTGCCTCCGGGTTGCCGCCATGGTTGGTGGCGATCACAGGCGTTTCCAGAAGCATGGCCTCGATGAGCGTGCGTCCGAAGGGCTCGTTAACGGCGGTGACGAGCAGAGCGTCCAACGCGCCCATGCAGGGGGCGACGGGGGAGCGAAAGCCCATGAGGTGGATCCTGTCGGAGATGCCGAGCTCATTCGCGCGCTTGTCGATGACGCCTTCAAGCGGCGGCATTTTTGTTACGGACCTCCCGAAGATCAGGCCGGCGATCGGAAAATCGGGATGGCGCTGGAGGAAGGCATGCACGGCTTCGACGAATCTGACGGGTCTCTTGCGCTCGACCAGGGTGCCGACATAGCCGATGAAGCGCGTGTCGGGACGGAGCTGCAGCTCGTCGACGAATTGCCGTCGACAGGCATCGCGATCGGGCAACACGGGAGGGTGATCGAAGGGGCTGTGCAGGACGGTGGTCTTGTGCCTGACCGGGGCAATCGGTTTGGCCGGCTCGACGAATTTCGACACTGTGACGATGTGATTGGCCAGCAAGGGTGCGATCACGTTGACGCCCCAGGCTTTCGGATCGCCTCGATGATGCCACAGCAGCTTCGCGCCGGACAGTCGCGCGGCCAGCGCCCAGGTCGCATGCATCTGGCCATCGTTGGTGTGCACGAGATCGACCTTGTGATCGCGCAGGAACCGCGCAAGTTTTGCCGTCGATCGCAGGAAGCGCAGTCCCGCGGCCATGCGACCCACCCCAGCGTAGCGTTCACCGCGAGAGATAAAGTCAACTTCCGGAGCCAGAATCAGCGGAAGCCCACGCGCCTTAAAGTAGTCCTCCAGCACCAGCCCGCCTTTATGGAGGACCACGATGGGCTCAAATCTCTCTCTGTCGAGGCCGGCAATCAAACCGGTCGCCGAAATGTGGCTTCCGCCTAAGTCGTCTCCGACGAAAGGAAACGCGATAACGATCTTCCTGAGACTCACGCAAGTATTTCCTTCTTCAGGCTGCGCTTGAAATCAGTTCGTTGGCTTCGGCGTCCATCAGGACTTCTATTCAGGGCGAACAAGTCCCGCGTCAAATTGTGGCTTTGAACATGCAATTACAAATCGAATGATGCGTCGGTATCCCCGTCCGGCCCTGTAAACGCGTCGGTTGACTATGTTCTGTAGCGAAGCTGCGGAAATCTACGATAAGATTCCAGAGAAAACGACCTCGGTTTAAGTGTTAAGCCTAGCAATATTTGAAATGAACAATTTCTTTTCGAAGACATGATAAAGCCGCAGGTGGCAAGATACTCCGCTTGATTTCGCGGTTCAATATGTTTCCGTTACGCCCGCCGGCTTCGGCGCGGCGCAAGAATTGCCTCAACCGGCCTTTCCCGGAGCAGAGGGTTATCGCAAGCTCAGCACCGGGGGTAGCCCGGCGACGCTCAATGCGCTCAACGGGGACAATGGCTGGAGCAACTTCGGCAGTTCATGCGGTGGCTGCCCAAGGATCGGACCGCCAGCCACTATACGCAATAGACGGCGGCAGCCGCCGCGTTCCCGTTACGGTGCCGGGGTGCGGCGGTAACTCACCATCATTGTCGACAGCCAGATCGAGGCCATGACGATGTGGGCGACATTCGCCCCCATGGCGCCGATCGTCGGAATGAGCGTAAGCGCGGTGGCATGAAAGGCAATCGTGGAGATCAGCACGCTGCGAAGGACCTGATCTTCACGACCCATTGCCAGAAGAGCCGAGCGGATCACCGCACCGCACAAGGTCATGGTTACGGCAATCGATTGGACGACGACGAGCGGACCGGCTGCTAGGAATTCGGGGCCAACAGCCCAGTTCAGCAGCGGACCTATGAGGAGATAGAGGCCGCCGATCAAAAGCAGGCCGAAGCCGAGAAGAAGCCCCTGCATTTGCGCGACGGCTCGGTGGAATGCGCCGATTGTCCGCGCGGCCCAGGCGCGGGCAAGCTCCGGATAGAGCACGGCTTGGACCTGGACGCCCGCTTGCTGGGCAATCCGGCCGACGCGTTTAGCGATGTGATAGAGCCCGGCGGAGGTGGGGTCGGCGAGATAGCCCACGAGCAGCGTATCGAATTCATTCGCGCTTGAGCGGATTGTCAGCGACAGGTTCGTCGAGATCGAAAATCTCCAGAGGCCGGGAAAAAGGGCGGTGATGCCACGAAGTGGCGCGGTCACCAGTCCCGCTAGCATATCCTGCCGGCGCAGTTCGACGACGGAGAGTGCGATCAGGACCAGTGCGCCAAGGATCTGCGCGGCCATCCAGATCAGTGCGAACTCGAACAGGCCGCCGCCGGCGAGCGCTCCGATCGCGCAGAGACAGACACGAACGAGGCTTGATGCGATCTGGCCATAGGCGAGGGCCATGAACCTGCCATAGAGCCGCAACACCGCCGTCGGCATGCCGGAGAGCTGAAACGGGAGAACGGAGCAGTAAAGTATGACGAGGCCCGACATCTCCTCCGATATGCCGAGCCACGGTGCGAACATCAGTACGAGCATGACAGCGATTAGCCACCCGGCGAGTGCCGCGGAAATGTCCAGCAGCAGGCCAAACTTGAGCAGCGATCGCAATTTGGTCGCTCCTTGCGCCTCTCGCTCCTGCGTTTGTGCCCCGTATTTGATCAGCGGCTGCCAGGACTGGAAGCTGACGAGCCTTTCGATTGCCCGCGTGTAGGAGAAACACAGCGCGAGGATGCCATAGCCCGAGGGGCCGAGTGCCCGGGCGGTCAGCGCAAAGCCGATGAGGCCGACAATCGAACTCAGCACATTTCCCGAGAGCAGGTGCCCAATGTTTTGCAGGCGTTCCTTCAAGCTCTGCTCGCGGTCGAGAAATTGCCGTAACCGTTTAAATTTCTTTGATATTTTATTCTGAAACGCCACAGGAATCTTCCTACGATTATGAAGGAATCTCTAAAATGCATGTTCAGAACTCGATCGCCGCCCCTGCCATTTTGTACGTGCGGCTTTCTCGCCAGTCATTTTGATTGAAAGGGCCTAAGCGGCGGAAAGCCCCAGAAACTGCCCTCGGCCTACAGCCAGTGCGCGAATGTGCCCACGGCCTTTCCGGAGAGGACACTCTCGATCATGTCAGTTCCAGCATTCCCCTGCAATGGTGCCCTACCTGGACGAGCAAAGCTTTCTGTAACACTTTGAAGGGTCGGCGATTTCTTTCCTGGATCGGATCCGATCCGCGGAGACGGAACGCGGAAATAGTTAAATTCCTTTGACGCGGCAGCATCTCGAAGAATATAGTCGCCGCGTATATTTTGATAGCGTTTTCATTATTTGATGCTTTTTGGAGTGCTGTACGATGGAACTTTCACGAGCAGCAACCGGAATGCGCGTGCCCTGGGAGGCCTTTGCGACCTACCTGCTGGCGATTGTGCTCTGTGCGATTCTCCTGATGAGCGGCGCGTCGGGCGTTCATGCCGGTGAGTATAAGCTATCGACGGGCGATGTGCTGACCTTCGATTTCCTCGACGACGCGGAGATTCCTGTCACCGCAACGGTCTCCAGTGACGGAGAAGCGCAGTTTCCCCTTATCGGAGCGGTAAGCGTCGACGGGCTGACGTTACCGGAGGCTCTGGAGAAGCTTCGGAACGAATACCGCAGCCGCGAGATCCTGGTCGATCCGAAACTGTCTCTCAACATTTCGACCTTCCGGCCGATCTTCGTTCTTGGTGAGGTCAAGAACCCGGGTTCGTTCCCGTTCTACAACGGCCTGACGGTCGAACAGGGCATTGGTCTCGCCGGTGGCACCCAGATCGTCGCCGCCAACGCATCCGACCGCATTATCGCGCGGGCGCGGCTGCGCGGAGAGATCGAAGGGGCGACTGCCGAAGTGGTCCACGAAGCCGTCTATGCCGCAAGGTTGACGGCGCAGTTGAAGTCCCGTGACAAGGTCGATCTGAACGACGTTCCTGAGATTGCACGCGAATATGTGAAGGGCGTGCCGCTCGGGGGTGTCATCGAGCTCGAAGAGAAGATCCTGAGGGCGGACCTGGCCGCCAGTAAGTCCCAGGCCCAGATTCTTATGGAAGGGATCACTCAGTCCGAGGCTGGGATCGAGATTTTGAACGAGCTCGTCCAGCAACAGAAAGAGGTCATCACGAACAGCGAGCAGGACCTCGAGCGCATCACTTCGCTTCGCAAGCGCGAGCTGAACACGGAGAGCGAACTTTCCCGAGCCAAGAACATCGCTTCGACCGAGAAGGCGCAACTCCTTGAAATCTTTGCGACCCTTTCACGCTCGCGGCAGGAACTCAGCGAACTGAAGCTGCAATTGGCGAAGCTCGGGGCCGACAGGGAAAGGGATATTCTCACGCAACTTCAGGAGCGCGAAATCGCCATCAAGAAGCTGATCTCGCAGAAACACACCGCCGAAGAACAGATACTCCTGATGGCCGCCGTGGAAGCTGACGAAGCCAAGGATAACCAGATTTCCTATACCTATGAGATTCGCCGCAACCCGGTCGGCGGCACGCCCACCAGCATAAAGGCATCCACCTTGACGGAATTGCTGCCTGGAGACGTGCTGGTCGTGGGTATTGCCGGCATGTAAGGACCATTTCAATCGCCATTTGAGACGTGCGCTCGACGAGCTCCAGGCGCCAGGGAGACATTGAGTTGAAGGTCAATCGCGAGCATGCCCTCTCCAGCTTTGGCTTGCCGATCTCCTCGGGTGCCCATCGTCTCAAGCGCGCCGTCGAATGCATCCTCGCAGCGACGGCCTTCGTGCTTTGCCTGCCGCTGATGGTGCTGACGGCGGGGATCGTCTGGTTCAGCCTCGGTCGTCCGCTGTTCTTCATCCAGGCGCGCGCCGGCTTGCAAATGCGCGTTTTCACGGTTGCCAAGTTTCGCACGATGACCGATGCGCGCGCCCCCGATGGCACGCTCTTGCCCGACGCATTGCGGCAGACGAAGGCGACGGCGCTGTTGCGGCGGCTGCGCTTCGACGAACTGCCGCAACTGCTTGCCGTTCTTGTCGGCGATATGTCGATGGTGGGGCCGCGTCCCCTGCCGATCGCCACCGTCGCAGCTTTTGGCGAACTCGGCCGCATGCGCTGTCAGGTGGCTCCGGGCATGACGGGCTGGGCTCAGGTGAACGGCAACACGCGGCTTTCAGACGAGCAGAAGGTCGCGCTCGATCTTTGGTACGTTGCCCATGCCAATCTATGGCTCGATATACGCATCCTGTTCCTGACCCTGAAGACGCTCCTTACCGGTGAACGCATCAACGCAGATCACTTGAGAGTGGCCGAAGAATTTCTCGCCACTCGCATTGGCGCGCTGCACTCGAAAGCTGGAGGGCGCTGACGGTCATCCCCCGTGACGGGGGCGGCTCGCGACCCCGAAGACAATTGGGAGCATCTGGCAGGACGTCTGCCCGTGGCGCCGATGCGGCGGCAGTATTTTTCTCAGGAGGTTTCATGCGTGATCCGGGCATCTCTTTCGGTCGAACTCTGGTTATTGCACCGCATCCCGATGACGAGGTGCTCGGCGCAGGAGGCACGATCGCCAGGCTTGTGTCGGAGGGCGAGGAGGTTTTCGTCGCGGTGGTGACCGAGGGAAAGCCGCCTGAATTTGATCCGACAGACGTCGCCAGGATACAGGCCGAAGCCGGTCGGGCGCATCAAGCGCTGGGTGTTAAGGAAACCTTCTGGCTGCGGTTGCCGGCGGCGCAGTTGGCGGAGACGGCACATGCCGCGCTCAACGCCGCGCTGTTCGACTTGGTGCGGCGCCTGTCGCCGCAAACCGTCCTGCTTCCCTTCGTCGGCGACATGCACATGGACCATCAGTTGACTTTCGCCTCGGCGTTGGTCGCCTGCCGGCCGCATCAGGCGGATTTCCCGAAGCGCATTCTCGCCTACGAAACGCTTTCGGAAACGAACTGGAACGCACCCTATTTGTCGCCGGCATTCGTTCCGAATGTCTTCGTCGACATCTCCGATCACCTCGAGGCGAAGCTGGAAGCCATGCAGCTATTCGCATCGCAGCTGCGTCAGCCGCCGCATGAACGGTCCATCGCGACCTTGCGAGCGCTTGCGACGCTGCGCGGGGCGACAGTTATGCGGCCGGCGGCCGAAGCCTTCGTGCTGGTGCGTGACGTCGTTTGAAGTCAAAGCCGCCGGTACGATCGCGCCGGTGGAACCGGTTCGGCGCCTGGGCGCGAGGAGGTGTTCGCTCCGTTTGAAGCGACACCACAAACGCCGTGCGTCCTATAGGACGCGACAACACAAACGCGGAAGTGGAGAGACCAATGGGGCGTTGGCCGGTTTACGATGAGGAGCAGATCGAGGATGTGGTGTCCGTGCTTCGATCCGGCGAGGTGAATGCCTGGACCGGGCCGCACGTGCGAAATTTCGAAGCGGCCTACGAGCGCTTTCTTGGCGTCGAGCACGCAATCGCCGTGGCGAACGGAACGGTGGCGCTGGATCTTGCGCTTTTTGCGCTCGGGCTTCGGCCGGACGACGAAGTCATCGTGACACCGAGGAGCTTCATCGCCTCGGCCTCCACCGTGCCGATGGCTGGCGGCCGAGCCGTTTTTGCCGATGTCGATCGCGACAGTCAGAACATCACCGCGGAAACCATCAGGGCGAAGCTGACGCCGAGAACCAGGGGCATCATCGCCGTGCACCTCGCCGGTTGGCCGTGCGACATGCCGGCAATCATGGCGCTCGCCCGCGAGAAGGGGCTCTGGGTCATCGAGGATTGCGCGCAGGCCCATGGCGCCGAGATCGATGGCCGGCCGGTCGGTAGCTTCGGCAACATCGCTTGCTTCTCCTTCTGTCAGGACAAGATCATCACGACCGGGGGCGAAGGGGGCCTCGTCGCTGTCAAGGATGAGGTTCTTTGGAGGAAGGCCTGGAGCCGGAAGGACCACGGTAAATCCTTTGACGCTGTGTTCCACAGGCAGCATCCCCCCGGGTTCCGTTGGCTGCACGAAACGATCGGCACCAACTGGCGCATGATGTCCATCCAGGCCGTACTCGGACTGCGACAGTTGCAGCGCCTTGCGCAATGGCGCAGCATAAGGGCGCACAACGCCTCTGTTCTCGCCAGGGCCGCAGAGGAAATAGAAGCATTGCGCACACCGCAGCCGCAGAGCGGGTATCAGCTCGCCTGGTACCGCTTCTACACGTTCGTTCGGCCGGAGCTCTTGAAGCCCGAGTGGAGCAGGGACCGAATCGTCACCGAGATCAATAGCGCCGGTGTTGCCTGCTTCAGCGGCAGCTGCTCGGAAATTTACCTCGAAAAGGCATTCGCCGACATTGGCATGGTGCCCGAACAGAGGCTGCCGAACGCGCGCGAACTTGGCGAGACGAGCCTGGCTTTCCTGGTCGATCCCGCCCTCGACACGGCGGCCATGGAAAAGGCGGCGCACGCGCTGCGAAGCGTGCTCGCAAACGCCACCGGCTAACGGCAAGGATACGGCGTCTCGAAAGGCTAGATCTAGGCGCAGACGATATGCAGCAACAGGTCGGCAAGCCGATGGGAAAGGGCAACGGCCGTGAATGTCGGCGTGTCGTTGCCGGCGGTCGGGAAGACCGAACTGCCGGCCACGAAAAGGTTGCTGACGCCATGAGCCTTACATTGGGCGTCTACGACCCCCTTGTGCGGGTCGTCGTGCATGCGCGTCGTGCCGATGTGATGCCATGTCCACATCGGCCGCTCGAGCTGTTCCCATTCCTCATCTGTTGCGACCAGCCGGGCCGCACCGGTCGCCATAAACTCCGCCTGGAGAACCTGGAAGGTTCGACGCAGCGACGTCAGCGTCGCGTCCGATATCCGCCAGTGCAAGTCGATCTTATTCAGGCCGAAGCGGTCCTTGAGCTGCGACAGCTTGACGGCGCTGTCGGCGCAGGGCTCGGGCTCGAGGATATGTTGCAATCGAAATGAGCGCGCCAGCCTGGCCGGGCGGGCGAAATGCATGATCTTGGCCCAGTTGATGGCCAACAAATCATCAATGGCGCGAGAGACGATGGGTTTGCTCGAACCACCCTGAAGGCTGAGGTCGCGACGGGACAGAAGCTCCGACTTGAGCGCTTCGATCGCCTCGCTCCCGAGACCGGGAAAGACCGGTTCGACCCAGGCGCGGTGATTGAGGAGCTGCTCCTCTCGTTGTGCATCGAACGACAGCGTCAATCCTTTGACCGTATAGTGGCGCCGCGAGTTCGGCCAGATCAGTCTTTCCATTCTCTGGCGTCGGGCAATTCGAATGCGGTCGAAGCTCAGCAGTTTTGCAAAGGCTTCCTTTTTCAACGGCACCAGTGTTCCCACCGAAAAGCGCGGATGGTCCATGAAATATCGGCCGATCAAGTCTCTTTGGGGCCCGGCCGGACCTTCACTGAGAAGCAACAGACGCGCATTCTCCAACCCGCCGGCCGCCAGGACATAGGCGCGCGCCGTCACCCGAAGTCTGCGGTCACCGCCCGCGTTGAAGAGAACGGACGTCACGTTCTGCCTGGAACTGTCGAATTCGAGATAGAGGGCCGTCGACTGAAGCAAAACAGTGGTCGATGCGGATCGCTCGATGGTAGACCGCAGGCGTTCGCCGAGCCTGAAGTTCTGGCAGAGCGCCACATTGTCGCTCGCCAGCCTCTTGGAACGGTCCGCAAAAATAAGGTCGCGTGGGCGCAGTTCGTCGATACTCGCTGTGCCGAGCGTTTCCCTGGCTCTTTCATAGTACGGCCTCAAGTGCTCGAAGCCGAACGGCCAGCCGCTGTCCTTCACCCAGGGGCGATACACAAAATCCTGCTCATCGAGCGGTTTGCACAGACCACCCCATCCACCCGCGCGCGTGCTGCCGCCAAATCCGCGCAAGCGGCTGGTGTCGAGCGGCGCATAAGGCAGTCCGGAGCATTCGCCAGTGGCGAGGTCCGACGTGCCGAGGACGTTTGCGTCGCCGCCGCTTTCAAGCACACATACCCTGACGCGCTTGCCGGCAAGTGCTGAAGCAATTGTCAGCCCGCTTGCACCGGCACCGACAATGCAGACGTCGAATTCCAATGCCGTTTCTTGTCCCGCACGAGCGACGATTGCCATTGCTGCTGTAACCCGATGAATTGCCGACAAAGGGCATGACAATAAATCTCATATGGATAAAACTGAAAATTGCACTTCCGCCCGAAGAGAAGCCTCGCAGTCTTTATGTGTTTCTTATTGGCGGAAATTATTGCCAAGTATTTCTATAGGAGAATTAAATTTTGGGCAATGTCGGTGCGCGCAAAAGTGTTCTTGGCAGTTTCTCTTTCAACCTGCTCGCAGCACCGATCGCCACGACGGAGATTAGATCTGCAATGCCGTATGGCTCACAAGCCGCTTGGCGGACGTCGTCAGGTTAGTTGCGCATAAATGCTCGATCTCTCGGATCTGGCTATCGTCGAGATAGTCGCGGAAGCCTCCTGCCTTGCCCCGACGCATGCGCAGGCTTTCCACGTCGTTGCGGTCATATTGGTGTGCCGGAATGCCTTCAGCGCGCTCACGATCCTGCATGGCTTCGAAGCGTCCGGCTTCAACCGCCGCCTGAAGTGCCGTTCGGTCGATCGGGCAGCCGAGAAATCCGAGGACCGCTTCCGTCTGTCCCGCTGTGTCGGCCGACAGGCGTTCATAGCTTAGAACGAAGTGGGCGCGATTGGAAAGGCCACCTGCCCAGCCGTTCAGATAGCCGATCATCGCAGGCATTCCCTGTTCGCGATCTTTTATGAAATCGAAAAGGCTACCCTCGAAACGGTGCTTGTGCCGGGTCGCATGGAAATAGGCCGAAACAATCACATCACGCGGATCGCGCACCATGATGATGACCGGGCGCCTGAGAAAGAGGCTGGCGCGATAATCCAGGTGGCTGACGAGGATTGTAGGGACGGGAGCTTTTGTCTCGCGGAAACGGAAGGCCGGAATTCCGCGCTCCGGGTCCAGGTCGAAATTCGGCACGATCGAGAACATGTTGTGAAGGTTTACCGCCTCCGGAACGCCGGCAACCGAGGCGAAATAATGTGACAGAACGTAGCGAAACCAAGTGCGGCCCGATTTCGGATAAGAGATCAGAAAACCGTCGGCCCGGGCAGCGGATGCGGTTAACCGCGCCCGCTTTTTCATCCGACGCCATGCACGACCGAGAATGCTAGCCATCGCCTCTTCCTCGAACCGCCATTGAACTTGATCGAATATAGATGCATGCATATTCGCAGTGCTATTGAATTTATCATTCAAGATAGATTTATTTCTTCCGTCGTGCAGAGGATATTATAAGGGTATAATTATCCACTTACGCCGCTGCCGCAGCGCGCCTTCATATATATTGCGGAAGCGCTTACCAACGACTAGAATCGTCAGCGCAAATCAATATTGATTCTCCGGGCGTCCGCAGTAAAATCTCAATTAGATTTGGTCTAATTTGTACTAGGTTTCTAAAAGCCATTTTAGCAAGTTGAATATGAAATGAAAAACACGCATTCTGTCAATGACGCACTTGCGATCAAGCTTGGAGTCGAGCGGAAGCCGTGCCGACGCGGTAAGTGCGTGCATCTAAGGGCGACCCGTAGAATCTGCACGAAGGGATGACATTTCGCTCGGATCGCTGGACGGCCGAGGAGGGCAACTCGATATGAATGAGAGTCCGAGTTCCTCGGCGTTTGCAGCGTCGAGGCTCGCCGGCGCGCGGATCACGATCGTCGTTCCGGCGCTTGGCGCGGGTGGCACCGAACACGTGGTGAATTTGATCGCGAACCATTGGATCTCCGTCGGCTGTGCGGTGACACTCATCACGCTGGAGCAAGGGGATGCGAGGCCTTACTACGACTTCGATTCCAGGATCTTCATCGAGCGACTAGGCGTGCCTCCGCAGAGAGCCTCAAAGCTGCGCTCCGGCGCGCTCGTACTTCAGCGGATCCAGCGCTTGCGCTCCTCCATCCGGCGCTCCCGACCGGACTTCGTCTTGAGCTTCCTGACGCGAACAAATGTACTGACGCTGCTCGCCACCATCGGGCTGGCGGTTCCGGTGATCGTATCCGAGCGCAATAATCCGGCGCTGCAGCCCTTCGGTCCTGCTTGGAAATGGCTCCAGCGGAGTTTGTATCCACGCGCCTTCGGCCTCGTGACGATGACCAAAGGGGCGCTCGACTACTTCCCTGAGGCGACGCGTCGAAGGGGGTGGGTGATTGCCAATGCTGTCGATTTGCCTGCTGGGTGGCAGAAGAGGCGCGGCAACCGTATCGTGACCGCAGTTGGCCGCCTGACGCGTCAAAAAGGCTTCGATCTCCTGCTCGAGGCGTTCGCCAGAATTGCCGCCAAGCACCCCGATTGGAAGCTCGTCATATGGGGCGAAGGCGAGGACAGGAAATCGCTGGAGGCTTTGCGGGACGCGCTTGGCCTTGAGGACAGGGTCGAGATGCCGGGCGTCACCGAGCGGCCGGGGCTGTGGGTCGAGACCGCCGACGTCTTCGTCCTGTCGTCGCGCTACGAGGGATGGGGCATCGTCCTGCTGGAGGCCATGGCGGCCGGGCTCCCCGTCGTGTCCTTCGCGTGCGAGTGGGGCCCGACCGACATGGTGAAGCACGGCGAGGATGGAATTCTCGTTCCAAACTACGACGTCGAGGCCCTTGCCGAGGCGCTTTCCAATATCATTGGCGATGCCGCCTTGCGGGACCGCCTTGCCATAAGCGCTGCCTCTAGCGCGAAAAAATACCTGCCGGAGCGGATTCTTGCGGAGTGGGATGCCGTTGCCGCATCAACCCTGGAGCGACCGGCCGTGTGATCGAGGTGACGCGGATTGGGCGGTCAAACCATGAAGCATGATCGGTTTCTGCCGGGTGCGAGAAGGGCTCGGGCAGAAACGTCGATCGGGGAGGAGAGATGGCACGCGGGACTGTCGGATGGGCCAGTTATCACCTTGCAGGCGCTCGGATTTCCGTGTCGCCGCCGCGGTCGTCGGCGCAGTCGGGCGTCGAGGATTACATCATCTATCTCGCGGTGTTTCTTTCACCATTCCTGGCTTTCAGGACGGATATCGTTTTCTTCACGATCAGTGACGGGTTATACAGCCTGGCGCTCGGCTTCCTGCTCTTTCGGGGCCGATTGCCGCGCGCTCCACTTGGCGCGGCGTCGCTGTTTTGGATTACAGCTTTCGTTCTGACCGTGAGCGGTCTTCTCGTCAGCAGCCTCTTCGTCGGCGATCCTGTGCGAGGCCTAATACTGCTGCTTCAGTATTCCTTCTGTTTCATGATCTTGCCCTATATTCTGATGCTAGGCGACGAGCGGGCGGCCTATCGCCGCATCCTGGTATTCCTTTTGGGGGTCGTCGTCCTGGATCTTCACGGCATCATCACATTCTACACTGTCGGCTATGTACCGGGTGCGATGACCGTAACTGGAGGCAGGCGCCTTGCGACCCTGGTCGGGGATGCCAACGCTGCGGCATGCCTGAATGCCATGGCAATCGTCATCGCTCTTTGGTTGCGCTCGGTCAAGCGGCTCCCCGTTGTGCAATTCATCGCATTCTCCGCCGTCATGGTCCTCGCTCTTGTGCTGACGAGTTCCAACACCGGCCTTATCGCGACCTCGGTCGGCATCCTCGTCTATATGACGTTGACCTTCCGGGTGGGTCTGTTGATCAAGATGTTGCCGCTGGCTGCCTTCGTAGCCCTATTTCTTCAATTCGGCGGCATTGAGTATCTGCCTCCAACCTTCCAGAAGCGCGTGCTGCCGGCGGTCGTCTCAGGGGATCTTTCCGAGGCCGGCACCTTCGCCGATAGAAGCGACCTGATGGCGGAAGCCCTCAAGCTGATCGGGGACAAAGACATTCTCCTGCTCGGCATTGGAGCCGACCAGTTCCGGCTGCAGAGCGTCCAGGAAGCGCCCGTTCACAACGCCTTCCTGCTTCTGTGGGCCGAGGGGGGAATATTGTCGCTCGCCGGCTGGGTGCTGCTTTGCTCGCTCGGAACGATCCTCTGGCTGCTCGCCTGGCGCAAAGGCATCGCCCCCCAAAGCAGGAGCGCGGTTTTCGCAAGTTTCCTGGTGTTTGCGGCGATGGCCAGCGCGAATGCGCATATCTACCAGCGCTACCGGTATACGATACTGCTGCTGGTGATGCACCCGCTGCTGCTCGAATTCGCCCGGTCAAGGCGACCGGCGGCGCAAAACGGTCGGTCATGAGGAGGCTGGCCCCTGTGCATGGCAAAGGGGGCCCTGCTATTTCGTGGCACTCAAGAAAAGGAATTCTGTAGTAATTCAAAGTTTTACGCTTCGCGCGCCTGAATAGGGCAGGAGGCTCCTAAAGGTTTTTCGTTGTTCCCGGTAGACGCGCATGATAAAGAGGGCACTACAATTTTTGTATGTTGATATTCGATAGCGTCGTCGGCAATTGATTTTTCAGTGGATTTTGCCATGGCCGAGTCATCGCAGACCGTGCATTCTAATCTGGCTGTCCCCGCCGCATACGATATTTCCCTGACCTCGGTGAAGACCGGGGAATTCCGTCTTGCGGCTCATGACTTATGCGGCCTCGCATTGATGATTGTCCTGATCGCGCATATCCTAGGCGGAACGGCGATCAACACCTACGAGAGCAATCAAGCCTATTCGCAACTGGTGTCGCAACCCTGGAATTTCGCGGTTTTTGGGATCAAGCTTTTCTTTTCGATAGGCGGTTTTGTTGTACTATCGACTGGCGTCAGTCATCAGGTGCGACGGGCAGTAAATACGCGATGCGCGGCAGAGCCATGTCGTCCTCGGCGCCAAAGACGATTTGAATGAGAAACATTGTTGCTGCAAACTTGAGGCGACGATCGAAGGAAGAAATTCTCTTTTAACTCTGCTTTCTATCCGTCGCCGAGTACTTGGTGCAGCGCAGCGGCAAGTTTGACTTTACGGGCGTCAACCAGACTTCCCGAAAAGCCTGGCATGCGGTGGGTTGGAGTGGGCGTTATGCTGATTTTCGATCGGGACTTTGAAGCTCGCGAACTGGCACGGCAACGAGCTGGAACAACCGTCGGCGTGATGGAGCGCGAAGATACGAATTACACGCTCTCCGACATCCTGGAACTGTTGCGACGTTACGCCAAAGTCATCGTCGGAATTACACTTCTTGGGACGCTTCTGTCGGCCGTCGTCACATTCTCTTTGACGAAGACCTATACCGCCTCGTCCACTCTGGTGTTCGATCGCAATGACACCCGGCCCTATGAATCTGTGCTCGAACTGCAGCAACTCGAACGCGACAAGTCGGCGATGGATACCGAAATGGACATGGTCACGTCGCGCGAGTTCTTGGGCTTCGTTGTCGATGACCTGAATCTACTTGAGGATCCGTACTTCAATCCGAGCACGGCAGCAGCTCAAACGGCGGGAGACTCGACATGGCTTCCGAACTGGCTGCCGTTTGTCGGGACATCCGGCAGTGATAGCGCCACGGGCCGCGAGGATCTGCGTGAGCGCCTTCTGGCGGACGGCGCCCAGCGAGACCGGGCGATTACGCGCCTTTATGACTCCGTTTCTGCCGCCCGCAGGGGCGATAGCCTTGCGATGACGATCTACGTCAAGCACGAATTTCCACAGCAAGCAGCCGAAATCGCCAATGGTGTAGCGTCGAACTATGTCGTCTGGACGTCGACGCTTAAGGAACACGCTGCGAAGAACACGCTGAACTACCTGCGGACGCAAGCTACCAGCCTGGCAGATTCGATCGCGAAGAAAGAACGCGAGATGGCCGAATTCACAAGCCGCAGCGATCTCACCTTTGACCCGAGGGATGACATTCTGCGCGCACGGATGGAGCAGTTGAACGAGCAGTTCACCTTGTCGCGCGTCGAGGAGGCCGGCGCGTGGGCCAAGTTCAACGAGGCGAGGCAGCTTCTCACCAAGGGCGTCGACGCCGTGGGCCGCGTCCTAACCTCGACTTTGTTGAGCACCTTGAGAACCGAGGAAGGGCGGCTGCTGCGCACCAAGGCCCAGCTTTCGGCGAAATTTGGACGCAACCACCCGCTGGTCATGGACGCGGACGCGGAGATCGCCTCCAACCGCCGTTTGATCGACGAGGAGGCCAGGCGCATCGTTCAGGAACTGGAGAACGATGCCAAGGTTGCGACGGTTCGGGTCCAGAAGTTCCAGCAGGAAGTCGGTCAAATCCAGAAAGAGATGCAGAACCGAAATCTCGACGAGATCCGCCGAAGAGAATTGGAGCGCGATCTGCTGGCGGCACAGAAGCGCTATGATGAACTCGTCTTGCGGCTCGGCTCATTTGACCCTGAACAGGAAGAGGTGAAGGCGACCGCGCGCATGGCTTCCTTTGCCGAAGTTCCGTCGGAGCCCTCGTTTCCCAAGCCCGAGCTGACCATACCGGTGGGGACAATCGCATCCCTGTTGGCTGCCGTGATGACCGCCATCACCTTGGATGTGCTGGACAAGAGCGTCCGAAACGCCAACGCCGCCGAGGCAATCGTCAAGCGCCCGAACCTCGTGTCGGTTCCGAGTGTGCAATCGGCCCTGATGCCTAGCGAGAGCCCTTATCATCACATGCTCGCCAATCCGCATTCGGCCTTTGCCAAGGCAATGCGCTCTCTCTGCCTCGCCTGGCGGGCTTTCGGGCCTGGCACGGAACCGAAGGTCGTCATGTTCTGCTCCGCCTCGGCGGGCGAAGGAAAGACGACGTGCGCGTTGGGGATGGCGGCAATGGCCACGACCAGCGGCCTGCGCGCCGTCATACTGGACATCGATCCGAAGCTGGACGGAGCGGCGGCTGTCCTCGGCATTCCGAACAGGAACCTGTCGCTGGGAATGGTACTCGAGGGTACTGTGGACCTCGACGCGCTGATTGCGGTCGCTTCCGAATATCCGTTCCTGCGCGTGATAAATTCCCGCCTGGGGCTGCATGATCACGACAGACTCTTCGAGGAGCTTCGCCGCCGATTTGATATGATCATTGTCGACGCGCCAAGCCTCGATCGCGACGACGACGCCATATGGCTTTGCGCTCATGTCGATGCCGTGCTCCTGGTAGTGGCGGCCGATAGAACGAAGGAACAGGACCTGACGGAAGCGATCGAACGGCTAGGCGTTAACCGCGCGCCGATCGCCGGCAGCATCCTGAATTTCGCCGTGGGCCGCGAGACTTCGCCGCGCCGTGCGCTGCTGCGGTCGCTTCAGAAGAAGCTGAAGCAGAGATTTGGACGTCTGACCGCCGGTGACGTACGAGAGTTCTGGCGGTCGTGACTCCCTGACCTTCCCTCTGCAATCGACGCCGCCAGCGCTGCCTGCTTGAACTGGCCGAGCGATTCCGACCTGACGTATGCTGCAGGTATTTGATATAATTGGCGTTGCGCAACTATCCAGCGCGATGACGGGGGGCGCGGGTATGAGTTCGACTTTGAGGCTTGGTGGGCAAGGCGCAGTCCTCGCCCTGTTCGTACTCATTCTCCAGCTGGTTTTCGGCCTCGCCGATCCTCTGGCAGCGCAGGAGGCTGCGGCGGTTGCGCCGCCGCCCAAGGTCCAGCAGTTGATCGATTTGCTGGATGATCCTGAGGTGCGGCAATGGCTGGCCGCCAAGCAGACTGCGCCGCAGCCGACGGCTGCCACGCCGCCGAGCGGGGTTGCTTCGCAATGGGTTGCGCAAATCAGGAGCCATCTCGGCGGCATGCGCGAAGCCGCCCCGCGGCTGGCTCCCGAGTGGATGGCGGCAAGAGAGCGCATTGCGGCCGAGATGAATCAGGGGAGCTTGCCGATCCTGCGGGGCTTCGCCTTCGTGCTCCTTGTCGGCTACGGCGCCGAATTCCTGCTGCGCTATGTCCTGCGCCGCAGTGCAAGCCGAAGCGCCGCGACGTCGGGACACGATTTGGCTGCCCTGTTTCGCATCGCCCCGCTCATCGTCTTCGCGATCGCGGCAATTGCCGCTTTCGTGCTTGCCGACTGGCCGAAGCGTCTGGAGGCAGCGGTCGCGCCACTGCTGATTGCCTGGATCGCTGCTCGCTTGCTCATCGCGGTCGCTTCGGCATTGAGGCCGGCATACGAGAATGCGGAGGGAGTGGAGGCGCAAGAGGTAGGTATGTCGCCTGCGCCTGATCTGGCGAGGTTCTGGCACAGCCGCTTTGTGCTGTTTGTTTGTGCTGTCGCCTTCCTGTGGGCCGTCATGGATATGATGCAGGCCCTTTCGTTCCCCGCCGACGTTCGGGATCTGACCGCCGCCGGTCTCGGCCTCGTCATCCTCGGCATCGGCATCGACACGGTGCTCCGCCGGCCCGTTCCCGAAATCACGGCCGGGCGGCGCTTCCTGCGTAACGCGCTGCTTGTTGCGTTCCTCATCCTGCTGTGGCTCGTCTGGGTCGCCGGCATGAAGGTGCTATTCTGGCTTGGCGTCTATGTTCTTGGCCTGCCGCCGCTGTTGCGCTTCGTCAGCGCCACGACGCGGACGACGCTGGACGCGGAAGCGACCGACAACATCAGGGTGATGCGCAATGTGCTGATCGATCGCGGTGCGCGGTTTGTCATCATCGCGCTCGCAGCCGCCTGGCTCGCTATCGTGTTCCGCTTCAACGGCAGCGCGATGATGCAGGATGACGCCTTCAACCGCGCCTTCCGCGGCGTGCTTGCCGGTGTCGTCATCTTGCTCGCCGCGGATCTGATCTGGCAGCTCGCAAAGGAGTTCATCAATCTCCACGTGAGGCGGGCGAGCGTCGACGTCGCCGACCCGGTTCAGCTCGCCCGCAGCATGCGGCTTCGCACGCTGCTGCCGATTCTGCGCAACTTCCTTGCCGCCTTCATCGCCGTGGTCGCCGGCATGATGGTGCTCTCCGGCCTCGGCGTCGAGGTTGGCCCGCTGATCGCCGGCGCCGGCGTCTTCGGCGTCGCGATCGGCTTCGGCTCGCAGACGCTGGTCAAGGACATCATCAGTGGCATCTTCTACATGATGGACGACGCCTTCCGGGTCGGCGAATATATTCAAAGCGGCAGCTACAAAGGCACGGTCGAGTCCTTCAGCATCCGCTCCGTCAAGCTGCGCCATCACCGCGGACCGGTGTTCACGGTGCCTTTCGGCTCGCTCGGCGCCGTCCAGAACATGAGCCGTGACTGGGTCATCGACAAGTTCATGATCAACGTCTCCTACGATGCCGACGTCGCCAAGGTGAAGAAGGTCGTGAAAGGCATAGGCGCCGCGCTCCTCGAGGATCCCGAACTCGGGCCGCTGATCATAGAAACGGTGAAGATGAAGGGCGTCGAGCAGTTCGGCGACTATGGCATTACCTTGAGCTTCGCCATGACCACCAAGCCGGGGCACCAGACCCAGATCAGGCGCCGGGCCCAGTCGATGATCAAGGAGGCCTTTGACACCAACGGCATTCATTTTGCCTCGCCGACAGTCCAGGTCGCCGGCGACGAGGCGCAAGCGACAGCGGCCGCCGCTGCGACACGCGATGCCATCACCAAGAAGAACGCCGCCTTGGCTGCACAAGAAGGGGAGGCGGCCGCGGAATAGATCGGAGCAGGGAACGCCTGCCGCGGCCAATCGCCTCTATTGTTGACATCAGAAGGGGAAGGCAGGATAGCTCACGGCGAATGAAGATCGCCTTCTACGCGCCATTGAAATCTCCGGATCATCCCGTCCCCTCTGGCGACAGGCAGATGGCGCGCAAGCTGATCGAAGCACTCACGCTGTGCGGACACGACGTCCAAATCGCATCGGTGCTGCGTGCCTTTTCGCGCGAAGCGTCGGACGCGGCTTTTTTGGATTTGCGCAAACAAGCGGAGCAGGAAATAGCCCGGCTTCGCCGAATTTGGGTCAAGGACGGGCCGCCGGACGCATGGTTCTGCTACCATCCCTATTACAAGGCTCCTGACCTTATCGGTCCCGCCCTGGCTGCCGAATTCGCCATTCCCTATGTAACGGCGGAAAGTTCCTATTCGTCGCGCCGCAATGAAGGGGCGAGGAAGCTTGCCCAGGACGCGGTCGCAGCCGGGGCAAGCCAGGCGGCGGTGAACATCTGTTTTACCGAGCGCGATCGCAAAGGGCTCGAAGAGGCGATACCGGAGGGGCGCTATGCCATGCTGGCGCCTTTCATCGACGTCGGACGTTTTCAGGGGACGCCAAGGAAGAAACCAGGCGAAGCTCGCCTGATCGCGGTCGCCATGATGCGCCCGGGCGACAAGATGGACAGCTATCGGATGCTCGCGGCTGCCCTGCGACTTGTCCTCGACACTCCCTGGACGCTGACGATCGTCGGCGACGGTCCATCGCGCGCGGAGGTGCAAGAGGCTTTCGCCGGGTTGCCGGCGGAGAGGCTGGACTGGGCCGGCGAGAATGCGCCTGAAACGGTGGCAGGCCTCCTCTTCGGTAGCGACCTCTATGTCTGGCCGGGGTGCGGCGAGGCCTACGGCCTTTCCTATCTGGAGGCGCAGGCAGCCGGCCTGCCGGTTGTGGCGCAGGCGACCGCCGGCGTGCCCGAAGTCGTCAGAAATGGAGAGACAGGGCTGTTGACGGCTGCGTGTGATATCGCTCTTTTCGCGGAAGCGATCCGGCGCTTTCTCGGCGACGGTGCCTTGCGTGCCGAATTCGGCAAGCGGGCGCGGCGCTTTGTGATCGAGGAGCGCTCGCTGACCGCCGCCGCTCAGCGTCTGGAGGCGATTTTCAGCGCGTTTGTGAGGAGGGCGGGATGAATACAGGGTTCATCTGGCAAGCGCTCATCGACAGGCTCGACCAAATGCAGGAAGCCGGTCAGAGCGCCGATTTCTGGTTGCGCGACGACGATGCAATCGAACCGACGGCGGCGCTTCATCGATTGCTCGAACTGACGGATCGGTTTTCGGTGCCGCTGACCCTAGCGGTGATCCCGGCGCATACCGACGAGCGCCTTGAGCGCTGCCTCGCCGGCCGTCGTGATATCAGCATTGCGGTTCATGGCTGGTCGCACGAAAACCACGCACCGGCGGGAGAAAAGCACCAGGAACTTGGCGACCATCACCCCGGCGGCACGGTCGCCGCGGAACTGCACACCGGATATGCCCGTCTCAGGGCCCTCTTTCCTGCTTCTTTCGTGCCGCTGCTCGTCCCGCCGTGGAACAGGATCGATACGGAAATCGTCACTGGGCTCGGCGCTATCGGTTTCAGGGCGCTTTCCGTCTTTGGCCCGGAGGCGAGCGGCAAGGCCGCCGCTCTTCTTCGTCCGGGGCTACAAATCATAAACACGCATGTGGATGTCATCGATTGGCGCGGAACGCGCGGCTGCCGCGATCATGTGCAGATCGTTCGTGACATTCTCATTAGACTGGAGCAGGTGGCCAAGGGCGGGGGCACGGTCGGCATTCTCACGCATCACCTCGTCCATGACGAAAATGTGTGGGCGTTTCTGTCGAAGCTGTTCGAGACCACTGCCACCCACCCGGCCTGCCGCTGGCGGAAGGTGTCCGATCTCATAGGTCAATGACCTGTTGGTCGCGGGCCGCAAAGGCGCCCCCGAAGAATGCCTGTACTTCCTGCTCCATCGCCGCAAGCGCCGCATCGGTGCGCGAGGGGTCGTGGTGGAACATGGCGAGCCGCGGAATGCCGGCGGCCATCGCCAGGCGCGAGCCGTGCATCCCGGTCGAATGCCCGTAGCCGCGGTAGGTCGCCATCTCCGACTCAAGATAGGTGCAGTCGTAAACCATCAGGTCGGCGCCGGCGATGAAATCGAGGAGGGCAGGATCGAGGATTCCCGGCTCGTGCTCCGTGTCATAGATGAGAGCAACGGCGCGGCCGCCCCAGTCGACCCTGTAGCCGATGCAGCCGCCCGGGTGGACAAGGCTCATCGTACGAATCGAAACGTCCTTTCGCGGCGAAAGCGTGTCCCCCGGACGGAAATCCACCGTGTCGAGGCTTGCCTGACAAATGCCCGGGCCAACCGGAAACCACGGTGGCCGCATGAAGTCATTGATCATCTCCGCCGTGGACATCTTGCCGTGGAGATGGCCGGACCAGAAGCGGACCGCCGAGCTACCGCGGTAGATCGGCTTGAAATAGGGCAGCCCGATAATGTGATCATAATGGGTGTGGGTGAAAAAGACGTCGAATTCGGAGACGCCCTCGGACATCAGCGACAGACCGGCTTCGCGCAATCCCGAGCCGGCGTCGAAGATCAGCACCTCGGCGCCGCAACGGACTTCGATGCAGGGCGTATTGCCTCCATAGCGCAGGAACTGCTCACCGGATACCGGCAAACTGCCCCTTACACCCCAAAACTTCACTCGAAACGTGTCGTCCTGCATTCCGTCTCGGCTTCATCCTGCCTCGCCTCAGGCACTTTGCCCGGGCGCGCTGATTAGACAAGCACAAATCATGAGGGTCCTGCAATGCCATTAGCACTCTAGGCCGCGGAATGCCTGTCGGCCGACTTCCGGCATCCGTACTTCCATTGAAAGCTTACCGTCGGGCTAAACCTGATTTAAAAGTTGTCTATTGAGCGATTCAGGTTTGAGAAGTTCCACTCGGTAGCAATCATCATTAGCTTGGCTAAGGGGTTCGGGTATTCATGGCGCAGCTGGCCGACATGCAGTTTTACGAGAGACTGCCTCTTTTCGAAGAGTTCGAAGGCGTTGCCGACGAGGCGAATTACCGGCCCCTGCCGGAGGGTTGGTCGCTGGCCGTTGCCGACATCGTCAATTCGACCGGGGCGATCGCCGAGGGGCGATACAAGAGTGTCAACATGGCTGGTGCCAGCGTGATCTCGGCCCTCATGAACGCGCTGGAGGAAAGAAACCTGCCTTTCGTCTTCGGCGGTGACGGGGCGCTCGCGGCCATACCTGCGGCCTTGGCGGCGAAGGCGCGCACGGCTCTCGCCGCCGCCAAGACATGGGTGGCGGAAGAGCTCGGCCTCGAGCTGCGGGCCGCGCTCGTTCCGGTCGCCGACATTCGCGCCAAAGGTCTCGACATGCGCATCGCCCGCTTCAAGGCGAGCGAGGAGGTTTCTTATGCGATGTTCTCAGGCGGTGGCGCAAGCTGGGCGGAATCGGAGATGAAGGCGGGACGCTATCAGATCGAGGCTGCGGCGCCGGGAACCAGGCCGGACTTAACCGGGCTGTCCTGCCGCTGGAATCCGATCGTCTCCCACCACGGCGCCATCGTGTCGATCATCGCAGTGCCAAGCGAGCGTGGCAACGGTCCGCAGTTCCAGGCGCTGATCGCCGACATCGTGGCACTGGCCGAGGGCGAAGAACGGGGCGGCCATCCTGTCCCGGAGACCGGGCCTGAGCCTCGCCTTTCGATGCGTGGGGTTACCATGGAATCGCGCGCCATCGCCTCACCAGGCAAGCGCCTGCTGGTCTGGCCGTGGATAGCGCTGCAGAGCTTCCTTCTGTTTTTGTGCTTCAAGATCGGGCTCAATATCGGGAGGTTCGACGTCACGCGGTATAAGCACGATCTCGCCGACAATTCCGACTTCCGCAAATTCGACGACGGCTTGAAGATGACGATCGATGTCAGCGCCGGCCGGCTGAAGCAGATCGAGGAGCGATTGAAGCGGGGCGCGGAAGAGGGCGTTTGCCGCTACGGGCTCCATCGGCAGGATTCCGCTTTGATGACCTGCATCGTGCCTTCCCCCATGAGTCGCGATCACATGCACTTCATCGACGGCGCGGCCGGCGGTTACGCCATGGCGGCACGCAACCTCAAGGCAACTCTTGCAGAAGACGGGCCGCAAGCCGGCGCGATCAAGCCTTGACGATGTGATCGGTTGCCAAGCCACGACGCGCAAAGACGTTGCGCGTATCGACGATCAACGGCGCCCAATCGTGAAGTGCGGCGTAATCGACGGCGTCATGGTCCGTCGCGACGAGCACGGCGTCGAAACTGCGCACGGTCTTTTCGTCAAAGGCGATCGACCGGCGGCCCTTGAGCCCAATGTGCTCCCGGGTCGAAGGAATTTCCTCGACATGCGGATCGTAGAAGGCGGCCTTGCCGCCGCGTTCCTCGATGAGTTCGATCAGCCGGAGCGAGGGGCTTTCGCGAATGTCCGGCACGTTCTTCTTGTAGGCGAGGCCGATGATCAGCACACTCGAGCGGCTGAGCGCCTTGCCTTGTCTGCGGTCGAGCGCCTCGGCAAGCCGTGTCACCACGTGGCGTGGCATGGCCGAGTTGATCTCCCCCGCGAGTTCGATGAAGCGCGTCGGCAGTTCGTATTCGCGCGACTTCCATGTCAGGTAGAAGGGATCGATGGGAATGCAATGTCCGCCCAGCCCGGGACCGGGATAGAACGGCATGTAGCCGAACGGCTTCGTCTTTGCTGCCTCTATGACTTCCCAGATATCGATGCCCATCGCCTCGTAGACGACCTTGAGTTCGTTGACGAGGGCGATATTGACCGCCCGGAAGATATTCTCCGTGAGCTTCACCGCCTCGGCCGTCGCGTTCGAGGAGACCGGCACGACGGTCTCGACCACGGCGGCATAGAACCGCTCCATCAGCGCTGCCGCGCGCGGTCCGTCGCCGGCCACGACCTTCGGAATGCTCGCCGTTACAAAACTCCGGTTGCCGGGGTCCTCCCGCTCCGGCGAGAAACCCACGAAGAAGTCCTCACCCGATTTCAGGCCCGTCTCCTCCAGAATCGAGCGGACGATGCCGTCAGTCGTGCCGGGATAGGTGGTCGACTCGAGGACAACGAGCTGGCCCGGCCGCAGGCAGGCGGCGATCGAGCGGGAGGTCTTTTCCACGAAGGAAAGATCGGGGTCGCGATGTCTGGTGAGCGGCGTCGGCACGCAGATGACGATCACGTCGCAATGGCCGAGCTCGGCGAAGTCCGTCGTCGAGCGAAAACGCCCGGCCGCGGCCTCCCGGCTGAGCGCATCGTCCGAGACGGCCTCGATATAGGAACGGCCGTCGTCGAGCGCGACGATCTTCGCCGGATCGATGTCGAAGCCGGTGACCGGAAAACCTGAGCGCGCAACCGCGATCGCAAGAGGCAGGCCGACATAGCCCAAGCCGATGACGCCGATCTTGGCCGTGCGCGCGGAGATCGATGCGAGGAGCCTGTCGTGATGTGAGGAGGTCAAGGTCGTTTCCAATTTGTTGGCGAACAAGCCGTTTTGCGACGGGCGGCCGCGCGAGTTGGTCCCGTTTTGTTGGCGAGAAAGCGGCGCCAAGTCAAGCGCGGGCCAGGCGTCCGTCGATAACCCCGACAATTAGAGGGTGTAATCGCATGGCCCCTTCCGTGTAGCATTCACCCACGATTAAAAATTGCGAACGTCTCTGGAAATCGGGCTCGGCGGTGAATATCTGCATGATGCAATCGTGGCGATCCAATCGCTGCGCGCCGCCGCCGCCAGATGCGGCCGGAGCCTTTCTTTACTGACGGGTGCCACAGCCAATGCTGCCAGGGCAAGCGATCTCGGTCGCCAGTTCCATGGGAGTGCTGGTGGCATTCGCCATCGCGACAAATGAGGACATGGAATGAGTGCGATCAACGACAATGTTTCCGAAATCCTCCTGGACAAGGTCGCGGACTGGCTGATGCGAACGTCGCTCAGCGACGAATCACTCGAGACGATCGTACGTGGCTTTTGCGAACGGCTGGCGGCGGCCGGCCTGCCTCTCATGCGTGTGCACCTGTCCTTTTCGATGCTCCATCCGCTTTACGATGCGCTCGGCTTCACCTGGTGGCGCGGCCGGGGCGTGGAGGTGAGCGGTCTTCGCCACGAGGAACTGGCGCTCAATCCCGATCGGTTCCTCCGGAGCCCCTACTACTATCTGCTCAGCAACAACCTCGACCATGTGCGGCGGCGCATCGACCCGGCCCTGCCTTCGGAGTTCCCGATCTTTGATGAGCTCAAGGAACAGGGCGCGACCGACTATATCGCCTTCATGCAGCCGCTCGGCGCCGTCTCCGAGCATGGCATGGTCGGCTCCTGGACGACGGATCGTCATGGCGGCTTCAGCGACGACGTCATTGCCGCCTTGCTGAGACTGCAGAACCACCTGGCGATTGCGGCCAAGGTCGCCGCGCTCGGCAAACTCGCCGACAACATGTTGACCACTTATCTCGGCGCCAATGCCGGGCGACGGGTCATGAGCGGCCAGGTCCGCCGGGGTGATGGCGAGACGGTTCGTGCGGTCCTCGTCATGGCGGACATGCGCGACTCGACCGTTCTTGCTGAGAGGGAGGGCCGCCAGGCCTATATTGAAACGCTGAACGGTTTCTTCGACGCGATCGCGACGCCGTTCAACCGTAACGGTGGGCAGATCCTGAGCTTCGTCGGCGATGGATTCATCGCCGTCTATCCCTGCGGCCGGCATAAGGAACCTTCGGAACTGGCGAGCCGCGAAGCCTTCGCCGCGGTCGGCACGGCGCGCGCCCGCGTCACCGCCCTCAACACAGAACGGAAAAGACAGGGTCGCGACGCGATCGGTTACGGTGTCGGCCTGCACGTCGGCAACGTCATGTTCGGCAATGTCGGACTGCGGGATCGGCTGACCTTTTCGGTCTTCGGCTCGGCCGTAAACGAGGTGCAGCGGCTGCAGAATCTGACGAAGAAATACGGCCACAACGTCGTCGCGAGCGAAGCCTTCGTCAACTATTGCGGCGGCGATTGGCTGACGCTCGGGCAGGAGAGATTGCGCGGAGTGCGCCAGAAGTTCACGGTGCTCTATCCCAAGGACGCTGCCCTTGCCGCCATTGCGCAGGAACGCGCCGACGACGCGACAGCGGATGGACTTTCCGAAGCAGAGCATGTCATGCTGCTCTATCGCAACAAGATCGGACCGCCGGGGCCTCGCGGTCTGATCGATAAGATGCTGCAATGAGGGATAAATGTTCCGCGTAACTTTGCTGGCCGCCACCCTTCTCGTACCGAGCATCGCAAATGCTCAAGCACTGCAGCAGCAACAACCGCCTCTTGAGCAGAAACTGGTCGACGGTTTCGAAGGTAAGGACTTTGCTCCCGAGGGCGGTCTCTATTACCGCGAGAATTTCGAGCAGAGCGCCGGCATCGTCGAGTTTCAGAGCGCGGTCAAACGGACGGGCAATGGCGGGCTGAAGCTCAGCGTGGTGCCGAATTGCCCGACATTGAACGACGGCTGCAGCGAGCGGGCGGAAATATGGGAAAAGACGGCCCTGCGCGTGCCTTATGACAAGGGCGTCTGGTACGGCTTCGCGGTCAAGTTCGAAGACCCCATTCCGAGCGGTGACCATCGCTATCTGATCGCGCAATGGAAGCGCGAGATCGATCCCGGCGCCGATGGGGACTTCAGCCCCTTTCTGGCGCTGCGCATGGACCTCGGAAAGCTCTTCGCCACGGTCGAGACCAATTATCAGCCGCCGGTTTCTACGGTGCCGGAGGGCACGCCGGCCCGCTGCGGGCCGGGTGAGGTGCCGGCCTGGGTCCGGCCCGACGTCAACCAGGTGCGCATCCTGGTTGCCACGGATCCAAACTGGACGACGCAGGACAGCAGCCTTTTCAATTCCTGCACGAAGGCGGTAACGGTCACCAATCACGGCAATCCACTCCCCGAGCCGAATTCCGGCTGGATCGATTTCGCAATCTTCACCAAGCCCGGGCCGGACGGGTCGGGGCACATAGAGCTGTTTGCCAACGGTAAGCCGATCATAACGGTCAAGGGCCATATCGGCCATGCAGACAAGGGGCTGGGAGAGAATCAGTATTTCAAGTTCGGCCCCTATCGCGCGGCCGACACGACCGACTGGACGCTTTATTACGACGACTTCCGCCGTTCACCGCGCTGTGCCGATGTCCTGACGGACGGCGTTTGCCCCTTCCCGTGAGGTCCGGACACCACTTCTGAACCCCTCCTCGCACCCGCCCGGTGGCCTGCTGGACAGCCTGCGGAAGCTAAGCTACTGTTTCCAACGGTGGCGGACGCTACAGCGCCGCGGGGCTCGTCAAGGTCGCTGTGACACTTGAAATTGCTGCATAATACCCCGGCCGGAAGGCAGGAGATCATGCAGGAGGGTAACGAGGGTGGTGTGTTGCAATGACGTCAGGAGCGGACCTACTAAGGGTTGAGGGTCTGCGGATCACATTCTCCGTGCTTGGCGGCGAAGTAGAGGCCGTCCGGGGAGCCAATTTCAGGATTTTGCCGGGGAAGGTGACGGCACTTGTCGGCGAGTCCGGTTCGGGCAAGTCGGCCATCAGCCAGGCTGTCATGGGCATTCTGCCCAGCGTCGCGAGGGTGAGTGGCCGGGTCCTGTTCAACGACCCGGCGGCGGAGGCAAAGCCGGTCGATCTGCTTTCACTCGAAACCGACGGGCGCGAGATCCAGGAGATCCGCGGCGCGCGAATCAGCAAAATCTTCCAGGAGCCGATGACCTCGCTGTCGCCGCTCCACAGGATCGGCAACCAGATTTCCGAAGTGTTGAAGATCCATACGGACGCGGACAAGGCCGCGCTACGGGCGCGAACCGAGGAGATGCTGGGCTATGTCGGCTTCGCCAATCCGAAGCGGGCATATGACATGTACCCCTTCGAGCTTTCCGGCGGAATGCGGCAACGGGCGATGATCGCCATGGCGCTGATGTGTCGTCCGGCACTGCTGATCGCCGATGAGCCGACGACAGCGCTCGACGTGACGGTGCAGGCGCAAATTCTGCAGCTGCTGCGCGAACTCCAGTCCAAGCTCAACATGGCCATGCTGCTGATCACGCATGACCTTGGCGTCGTCGCCAACATGGCCGACGAGGTCGTCGTCATCTATCACGGCGAAATCGTCGAGGCGGGGCCGGTCGACGCGATCTTCCGCAATCCGCAGCATCCCTATCTCAAGGGGCTGATGGCGGCCGTACCGCATTTCGACATGAAGCCGGGCGAAAGGCTGAAGGCCCTTCGCGAAGTGCCGGTCAAGGCAGGGACGCTTCTCGGAAGCCAGGAAGTCAGAAAAGCCTCCGGACCGGACGTCCTCGTCTCGGTTCGCAATTTGTGCAAGACGTTCTCGACGCGTTCGTCGGGTTGGTTCGGCAGCGGCAGCACGTCGCGTCATCGCGCCGTCGACCATGTCAGCTTCGACATCCGCCGCGGCGAATGCCTGGGGCTGGTCGGCGAGAGCGGCTGTGGCAAGACGACTGTCAGCAAGATACTGATGCGCGCGGTGACGCCGGATCAGGGTTCGGTCACCTTCGACGACGGGGAGGGCGCTGTCGACGTCTTGAAGCTCGATGGCGCCGAACTCAAGGCGCTCCGCGCCAAGATCCAGATGGTCTTCCAGGATCCGGTCTCGTCGCTTTCGCCGCGTATGACGGTGAAGAACATTCTCAGCGAACCGCTCGAGATCCACGGGCGGGGCAACCCTAAATTGCGGGTCGAAACCGTCCGTTCCCTGCTTCAGGCGGTCGGCCTCGACCAGCGTTTCATCAATCGCTATCCGCACAGCTTCTCCGGCGGTCAGAGGCAGCGCATCGGCATAGCCCGGGCGCTCGCGCTCGTTCCGCAGCTCCTGATCTGCGACGAGCCCGTTTCGGCTCTCGATGTATCCGTCCAGGCCCAGATCCTCAACCTTCTCAAGGATTTGCAGAAGGAACTCGGCCTCACGATGCTGTTCATCTCCCACAACCTCGCGGTGGTTGACTACATGGCCGACCGGATCGCTGTCATGTGTGCGGGGCGGATCGTCGAGCTCGCACCGCGCGAGGTGCTGATGCGCAATCCGGTTCATCCCTATACGAAATCGCTGCTGGCAGCTGTGCCCTATCCCGATCTGGATCGGAAACTAGACTTCGACTCGCTCCAGGCGAGCGGGGGCTCGGACCAGCGTCAATGGGGAGCGCAATTCTCGGACGGCGGCGAGGAGAACGCTCTCTTTCCGGCCGATCTTGGCGGCGGTCATTATGTGCTAGCCAGGAAATCGGTGGATTCAAGGGAGTTACGCCCGTGATTACCCGAAGAACAGCGCTTGCCATCCTCGCTTCAACTGCTTTGCCGAAGGCCTTGCTCGCCGCCGCGGGCGGGGTCGACGCGCTGGCGCCGCTTGTCGCAGAAGGCAAGCTTCCGTCGCTCAATGAACGTCTGCCGAAAACGCCGCGGGTGATCAACGTCGCGGCGATGGGACGACAGCCCGGTCGGCATGGCGGGACGATCCGCAGCCTGATCGGTAGCGCGAAGGACATTCGCCTGATGACGATCTACGGCTATGCCCGGCTGGTCGGCTATGACGAGGCGCTCAACCTCCACCCGGACGTTCTGGAACGCTATGAGACGGTCGAGGACCGGATCTTCACCTTCCATCTGCGCGAGGGGCACAAGTGGTCGGACGGCACGCCGCTGACGGCCGAGGACTTCCGCTACTGCTGGGAGGACGTGCTGCTCAACGAGGACCTGTCGCCTGCGGGCCTGCCGACGGCCGTGGTCATGGACGGCGAGGCGGCAAAGTTCGAGATCCTCGACGAGCGCACGCTGCGCTACTCGTGGTCGATGCCCAATCCGGACTTCCTGCAGAAGCTGGCGGCGCCGCAGCCGCTGGTTCTCGCCATGCCCTCCGCTTATCTCAAGCAGTTCCACAAGAAATACCAGGAAGAGGACAAGCTGAAGGCGCTTATGAAGGAGGAGAGGGTCAAGAAATGGCACCAGCTCCACCAGCGCATGGCGCGCTCCTATAGGCCGGAAAACCCGGACCTGCCCACCCTCGATCCGTGGCGCAACACCACGCCGCTGCCGGCCGAACAGTTCGTCTTCCAGCGCAATCCGTTTTTCCACCGCGTCGACGAAAACGGCCTGCAATTGCCTTATATCGACAAATTCGTGCTGAGCGTCAGTTCGTCGGCGCTCATTCCGGCAAAGACGGGCACAGGCGAAAGCGACCTGCAGGCGGCGGGCATCGACTTCGTCGACTATACTTACCTGAAGGATGCCGAAAAGCGTTATCCCGTGAAGGTCAAATTGTGGAAGAAGACCTCCGGCTCCCGCCTGGCGCTGCTTCCCAACCTCAATTGCGCCGATCCGGTCTGGCGGCCCCTGTTGAGAGACGTGCGGGTCCGCCGGGCCTTGTCGCTGGCGATAGACAGGCGCGAGATCAACATGGCGGTCTTCTACGGGCTGACGAAGGAGAGCGCCGACACGATCCTGCCGGACAGTCCGCTGTTCCGTCCCGAGTTCGCGAGTGCCTGGATTGGCCACGATCCGGACCAGGCGAATGCTCTGCTCGATCAGGCTGGCCTTGCAAAGCGCGACAGCGACGGCATCCGCATCCTTCCGGATGGCCGCAGGGCTCAGATCGTCGTCGAAACGCCCGGCGAAAGCACGCTCGACACGGATGTGCTGCAGCTCATCACCGACTACTGGCAGAAGGTCGGCATTTCGCTCTTCATTCGTACCTCGCAGCGCGACACCTTCCGCAGCCGGGCAGTCGGCGGCGAGATCACCATGTCCATGTGGTTCGGTATCGACAATGGCGTGCCGACGGCGGATATGAACCCGGGCCAACTTGCGCCGACCGCCGATGATCAGTTGCAATGGCCGGTCTGGGGCCTGAACTATATTTCGCACGGCGAAATGGGCGAGGCACCCGACCTAGAACCGGTCGTCGAGCTTCTCGACTTGCTCAAGCGCTGGCGGCATTCGGCCGACGATGCCGAGCGGGCGGATATCTGGCGGCAGATGCTGTCCATCTATACGGATCAGGTCTTCTCGATCGGCCTCGTCAACGGTTCGCTTCAGCCGATCCTCGTCACGACGAAGCTGCGCAACATGCCGGAACAGGCGCTATACGGCTTCGATCCGACGAGTTACTTCGGCGCCTACAAGCCGGATACGTTCTGGCTGGAACAGGATAGCTGAGATGCTTAGGTACATTCTTTGGCGCATCGCGGTCATGGTGCCGACGCTGCTCATCATCTCCGCTCTCGTCTTCACCATCATCGAGCTGCCGCCCGGCGACTATTTCGAAAGCTACATCGCCGAGCTCAGGGCGCAGGGCGAAGGCGTCGACATGGAGCAGATCGAGTCGCTGCGGCAGCAATATGGCTTCGATCAGCCCCCGCTGCTGCGATACATCTATTGGGTCGGCGACATGCTGCAGGGCGACTTCGGCTATTCCTTCGAATATGAGTTGCCGGTCAGCGAGGTTGTCGGAGACCGGTTGTGGCTGACGATTCTGGTATCGTTCTTCACGATCATCTTCACCTGGATCATTGCCTTCCCGATCGGCATCTATGCGGCGACGCACCAGTACAGCTGGGGTGATTACGGCCTTTCGCTGGTCGGCCTCATCGGCATCGCCATCCCGAACTTCATGCTGGCGCTGATCCTCATGTATTTCGCCAATATCTGGTTCGGCACGTCGATCGGCCATCTGATGGACCAGAAATACCTTTCCGAACCGATGAACTGGGACAAGGCGAAATCGATCCTCGAACACATCTGGATCCCGGTCATCATCGTTGGCGCCGCGGGCACGGCCGGGATGATCCGGCGGCTGAGAGCCAACCTGCTTGACGAATTACAGAAGCAATATGTCGTGACCGCCAGGGCCAAGGGCCTCTCGCCGACGCGGACCCTCGTCAAATATCCGCTGCGGATGGCACTCAACTTCTTCATCTCCGACATCGGCTCGATCCTGCCGGCGATCATCTCGGGGGCAGAAATCACGGCGATCGTGCTTTCGCTCGAGACCACCGGGCCGATGCTGATCAAGGCACTGCAGAGCCAGGACATGTATCTCGCCGGGTCGTTCCTGATGTTCCTGGCGTTCCTCACCGTCATCGGCGTACTGATTTCCGATCTCGCGCTCGCCGTCCTCGATCCCAGAATTCGCCTGCAAGGCAGGAGCACCAAGTGACGTCACCGATTCCTGCCCCTGGCGAGCCGCTACCGCATTACGTGTCGACCGCCCCCTTCGATCCCTATTCCGTCGAGGTGATGACGGAGGAGCAGGTGCGGGTCAATCAGGCATCGCAGCTGCGGCTGATGTGGTGGAAGTTCAAGCGGCACAGGGTTGCGCTGGCGTCCGGCATCTTCCTGGCGGTGCTCTACGGCATGATCCTCATCTGCGAGTTCCTGGCGCCCTACAACCTGCACACCCGCAATGTCGATTTCATCTACGCTCCGCCGCAGCGCGTTCATTTCTTCCATGACGGCGATTTCGTCGGTCCCTTCGTCTACGGACGGACGATGCAACTCGACATGGATACGCTGAAGCGGAACTACACCGACAACAGCGCGGACATCCAGCCGGTCCGCTTCTTCTGTCGCGGCGACAGCTACCGCTTCTGGGGCCTGTTCGAAAGCAACCTGCATCTGGTCTGCCCTGCGGAAAATGGCCAATTGTTCCTGCTCGGGAGCGACAGGCTGGGACGCGACGTGCTGTCGCGCATCATCTATGGCGCGCGGATATCCCTGACGATCGGGCTGCTCGGCATTACCGTGAGCTTTGTGCTGGGCATCGTCATCGGCGGCCTTGCCGGCTACCACGGCGGGGTGTTCGACCTTCTCGTGCAGCGGTTGATCGAAGTTCTCCAGTCGATTCCGAGCATTCCGCTTTGGCTTTCGCTGGCGGCGATCATGCCGGCGACATGGAGCCCGATCCTCATCTATCTCGGCATAACCGTCATCCTTGGCCTTCTCGATTGGACTGGCCTGGCGCGTGCCGTCCGCTCCAAGCTGCTTGCCCTGCGGGAAGAGGATTATGTGCTCGCCGCCCAGTTGATGGGGGCGAAAAGCAGCCGCATCATCGGTCGGCATCTCGTGCCGGGCTTCATGTCGCATCTCATCGCGACGGCAACGATCTCCATTCCCGGCATGATTCTCGGCGAGACGGCGCTCAGCTTCCTCGGCCTCGGCTTGCGCCCGCCGATCACGAGCTGGGGCATTCTGCTGACGGAGGCAAAGAGCGTGAGCGTGATTGCCTTCTATCCTTGGCTGCTGTTTCCGACTATACCAGTCATTCTTGTGATATTGGCGTTCAACTTCCTGGGAGACGGGTTGCGCGACGCCGCAGATCCCTACAAATAGCCCCGGTATCGCCGCTCGATTCAAGCAGGCGCTGCAGCGAACTTGGCGTTTCCACGTATGAGAGAAAGGTTCTTCGTATGATACGGCGCTTCGAAGATGCCCGGATTCTCATGTACAGCCACGATACGTTCGGCCTCGGTCATCTGAGACGCTGTCGCGCGATCGCGCATGCGCTCGTAGAGGACTATAGCGGCCTGCAGGTCCTGATCGTTTCCGGGGCGACGATTGCCGGCGCCTTCGACTATCGGGCCCGCGTCGATTTCGTGAAGATCCCCAGCGTCATCAAGCTGAGGAATGGCGAATACACGTCGCTCGACCGCCACATCGACCTGCACGAGACGCTGAAGATGCGTCAGTCGATCATTCGCTCGACCGCCGAGACCTTCAAGCCGGACATCTTCATCGTCGACAAGGAGCCGATGGGGCTGCGCGGCGAGGTCGAGGACACGTTGACCTATCTGAAGACGCACGGGACGAGATTGGTTCTCGGGCTTCGGGAAGTCATGGATGCGCCGCACCTGCTCGAAGAAGAGTGGAAGCGCCGCGACACCATGCGCAAAATCGAGCAGTTCTACGATTCGATCTGGGTCTACGGCCCCCCCGATTTCTACGACCCGCTGGTCGGGCTCGACGTGCCGGCGGCGGTGCGCGACCGCATGAATTTCTTAGGCTTCCTGCAAAGAAGCGTTCCGCATGACGGATTGCCCGACCACAGGCCGGAGGGCGACTATATTCTCGTGACCACCGGAGGCGGCGGCGATGGCGCCGATCTCATCCATAACGTCATCCATGCCTACCAGCAGGACCCCGGCCTCACGCACAATGCACTTGTGGTCCTCGGTCCCTATATGCCCGCCAAACAGCGCAACAAGCTGATCCGGAAGGGCGGCCGAATCCCTTTCATCAAGATCATCGAGTTCGACAACCGCATGGAGGAGTTGGTCGCCGGCGCGAGGGGCGTCGTATCGATGGGCGGTTACAACACCTATTGCGAGATCCTGTCCTTCGACAAGCCCGCGCTGATCGTGCCGCGGCTGCAGCCGCGTGAGGAGCAACTGATCCGGGCGCGGCGCGCGTCCGAACTCGGCCTTGTCGACATGTTGCTGCCCCACGAGGCGGAGGACCCGCTGCGCTTTGCAGCGGCACTCAAGGCCTTGCCGCAGCGTGCGGCGCCGTCGTGCAACAGGAACGGCCTGAGGCTCGAAGGCCTTGTCCATATATCCGAGATTGTCGGACAATGGCTCGATCACAGATCGAAGGAACACCTGAGCGTCGTCAAGCAGACAAGCTGAAAAATACTCGTGTCGCAAACTCGAAAGATCGCCGTTGTCCTGAAGGGCTATCCACGCCTTTCCGAGACCTTCATTGCCCAGGAACTGTTGGGCCTCGAAAGGGCAGGGCACGATCTCGTGCTCGTCGCCCTGCGGCGCCCGACCGATGTGAAGCGTCATCCCGTCCATGACGAGATCCGGGCTGAAGTGTTTTATCTTCCTGAATACCTGCATGACGAGCCCTGGCGGGTGTTTCGCTCACTGTTGAAGTCGCTACCCAAGGTTGGGTTCTGGCAGGCTCTCGTGCCCTTCATTCGGGATCTCCGTCGTGACTGGACGCGCAACCGCTTCCGCCGTTTTGGCCAGGCGCTGGTGCTCGTCGCCGAGTGGCCCACCGGGGCGCGCTGGCTGCACGCGCATTTCATCCACACGCCGGCTTCAGTTACGGCTTATGCGAGCATCATGGCCGGCGTTCCCTGGACCTGCTCCGCACATGCCAAGGACATCTGGACCTCTTCGGATTGGGAGCTGTCGGAAAAGCTCGGACGCGCGCGCTGGACGGTGACCTGCACGCGCAGCGGATTCGAGCACCTCAAGAGCCTGACGGCGGAGAAGTCCCGGGTGCATCTGAGCTATCACGGTCTCGATTTGCATCGCTTCCCGAGCTTCGAAGGCGATCATTCCCACCGCGACGGTTCCGATCCCAGCGATCCGGTGCGCATCGTCAGCGTCGGGCGCGCCGTTGCCAAGAAGGGCTACGACATTCTCCTCAAGGCACTGTCGATGCTGCCCGCCGATCTCAACTGGCGCTTCGAGCATATCGGCGCAGGCGACCTGACGAAGGACCTTCGCGCACTTGCCGACAATCTCGGCCTCGCGCATCGCGTGACCTGGCACGGCGCACTCGATCAGAAGGATGTGCTCGCACGCTACCGTGAGAGCGACATTTTTACACTTGCCTGTCGGGTTGCGGCCGATGGCGATCGCGACGGATTGCCGAATGTGCTGGTCGAGGCATCGAGCCAGCGGCTTGCCTGCGTTTCGACACTGGTATCCGGCGTTCCGGAACTGCTTGACAATGATGAGAATGGCCTCGTGGTGCCGCCTGAAGATCCCCGTTCTCTTGCTGCAGCGCTCGAGCGGCTCATCCGCGATCCGGCTCTGCGCATTGGGCTTGGCGCTGCGGCGGAAAGGCGCGTGCGGGCCGAGTTCGATCATCACTCGAGCGTCAACCAGTTGAGCGGCCTTTTCGAAAGCGAATGGAGAAAGTCTCCTTGAGCAAGCGTCGCGTTTTTTTCTACGTGCAGCACCTGCTCGGCATCGGGCATCTGGCAAGGGCCAGCCGCATTGCAAAGGCGCTGCTGGCGCGCGACTTCGACGTGACCATGGTCACCGGTGGCTTGCCCGTCCCGGGCTTCCCCGGAGAGGGTGTGAGGACGGTTGTCCTGCCGCCGGTGACGGCGGGCGACAAGGGTTTCTCCGGCTTGGCCGACGCCGAGGGCAATCCGGTCACGGCCGTTTTCCAGGAATATCGCAAGGATCTGCTCCTGGAGGCGCTTCGTCTCTCGGAGCCTGACATCGTCATCACCGAGGCTTTTCCGTTCGGTCGCCGGCAGATGCGTTTCGAGCTCCTACCCTTGCTTGACGCGATCGAAGCAATGGACCGCCGACCGCTGGTGGCGACTTCGCTCCGCGACATCCTGCAGGAGCGGACAAAACCGGGGCGGGCCGAGGAGACGGTCGAACTGGTGAAGGAGCACTTCGACCTCGTGCTCGTCCATGGCGACCCGGCCTTCACACGGCTCGAAGAGACCTTTCCGCTCGCAAATGAGATCGCCGACCGAGTGGCCTATACCGGGCTTGTCGCTCCGCCACCGCCGGCTGAGCCCGCCGAGATCTTCGACATCCTGGTTTCCGCGGGCGGCGGGGCTGTCGGCAAGGAGTTGATCGGCGCAGCACTTGGAGCGGCGAGGATTTTGCCGAAAGAACTCCGCTGGTGTCTGGTGACCGGCCCAAATCTGCCGCAGCCGGATTTTGACGACCTCGCCGCTGCGGCACCGGACGGTGTCAGCCTGTTTCGTTTCCGGCAGGATTTTGCAAGCCTTCTTGCCGGCGCGCGCCTTTCCGTCTCGCAAGCCGGTTACAACACCGTCTGCGACATACTCCGTGCTGGATGCAACGCGCTGCTCATTCCCTTTACCGCCGGCGGCGAAACCGAGCAGAGCACGCGCGCAAGCAGGTTAGAGAGGCTCGGCCTCGCCGCCGTTCTGCCCGAAGACGGGATCACGCCGCAGGGCCTCGCGCAGCAGGTGGAAACGATGCTCGCTCGAACGAAACCCAATATCCCGCCGCTCGACCTCGACGGGGCCGATAGGACAGCGATGCTTCTCAAGGAGCATCTGAAGCGCATGGAAGGCGTCAGATCGTGCCGATCAGCATGAAGCGCGTGTATTTCTTCATGGGTAGCGCGCCCGCGAAATCGACGCGAGAAAGGCCAGCCTTGGCTAGAAATTCCTCGAGCGAGGAAACGCAGTTTACGTGACTTGGCTCGCTGAAATAGTCGTTTGACTGCAGCAGGACGCGGGTGCCGGAGGGGACGAGGCCGAGCCATGCGCCGAGGTCGGCGATGTGCTCGCAACTCGTGTTGACCACGAGATCAGCCTCCATGCTGCGATAGTCGATCGCATACATATCCGCCGTGACGGCGCGAAACCGGTCGCCGAAACCAGAATTCAGCGTGCGCGCCACCTGCTCGACTGCCGGATCGATGTCGAAGCTGTCGATCGCCTCGATATTAAAGCGCCGATCTTCGAGAAGCATGGCCGGCAGAACACCGTACCAGCCGCCGAGAACGACGATCCTGCCATAGGCGGAACCGGCATTCTTTAAGAGCTCATCACGAGCCCAGAGCTTGCACAGAACCTGCTTGTGGTTGAAGGCATTGGCGATATTCGCTTCGGGATGCTTTGCGATGACCTTGGCTATGCCGTCAACGAGTACGCTTCCCGTGTAAGCGGCCAACCCTCGCGTGAGATCATAACCGTTTTCGTGCCAATCGTTGGAACTGTGGGGGGAGTGGCTGGCATGCGTCATGCGGCTGTTGTAAGCTCAGGGTCCGGCAAGCGCAAGCCGCGCGAGGAAAGCCGCGACTGATAGGTTGCCGAAGGCGCCGAGTGAACACAAGTTGCCGCTCGCCCCGGACGACAGGGACCGGTTCGATTTTCCGGCGGAAGGAGTTTGCTTGGCCAACCAAGCGCTTGACATGGAGTATGGCTCTGCTCTCATGGCCAACAGTCACGTTTCGTGGACAAGGCGTGCGCCATTGAAGATTTGGTGGAGAGAAACCATTTGCGGCCAGCGTCCGCTTCCGGAGCGGCCCTGCGATCCCGAAATTTAGATTAGGTCTCATTACCCGCCCATGGAACCACGTCTTTCCCGCTACATCTGGACCCATACCCGAACGGCGCAGCTCTGGATCCTCCTGGTCGTAGCGCTGTCGATGATCCCTTATTTCATGTCCTTCGACCTGCCGAAGCAGATCGTCAACGGGCCGATCCAGGGGCAGGGATTCGAAACGCCCGGGGCAACCAAGCTCTTCATGCCGATCTCTTTCAGCCTGCCATTCTTTGGCGAGGTCAATCTTTTTTCCGGAATCGAGCTTGGGCGGCAGGGGATGCTGCTGGCACTCAGCCTCGTCTTTCTCCTGCTAGTGATCATCAACGGGCTCTTCAAATTCTACATCAATACCTACAAGGGCCGGCTTGGTGAACGGCTCCTGAGGCGCATCCGCTTCGAGCTTGTCGATCGCGTCCTGCGCTTCCCGCCGCACCACTTGAAGCGTGTCAAGCCGGCGGAAATCGCGACGATGATCAAGGATGAAGTCGAGCCCATGGGCGGCTTCACCGGCGATGCCTTCGTGCAGCCCGCGCTTCTCGGCGGTCAGGCGCTGACGGCACTGATCTTCATCCTGATTCAGAGCTTCTGGCTAGGCATCATCGCCTTTGTCATCGTCGCGGTCCAGGCGATAATCATCCCCCGCATGCGCCGGCGGCTGCTGGTGCTCGGGCGCGAACGCCAACTGACGGCGCGTGAGCTCTCGGGGCGGGTCAGCGAGATCGTCGACGGTATCGGCACGATCCGCGGGCATGACACGTCCAATTACGAGCGCGCCGACATCGCCGCGCGCCTCGGCCGGATCTTCAAGATCCGCTACGATCTTTACCAGTGGAAGTTCCTGGTGAAGTTCCTGAACAACTTCCTCGCCCAGGTCACGCCCTTCCTGTTCTATTCGATCGGCGGCTACTTCGCCCTGCAGGGGCGCCTCGATATCGGCCAGCTCGTCGCGGTGATCGGGGCCTATAAGGATCTGCCGGGACCGCTGAAGGAACTGATCGATTGGGATCAGGCGCGTCAGGACGTGCAGGTCAAATACACCCAGGTCGTGGAACAGTTCAGTGTCGAGCCCTTGATTGACCCAAAGGTGCAAGAGGTTTCCGTTGCTTCGCCTCCGGCGCTCTCCGGCGCGCTTGCTGCCGTCAATCTCACGATTGCCGACGACGGCGGCGCCAAGCTGATCGAACATGTCTCCTTCCAGGTGCGTCCGGGCGAGACGGTCGCCATTACCGGCGGCACGGGCGGCGGCGGAGAGGTTTTGGCCGAGGCCTTCGGACGCTTGACCTGGCCGGCAAGCGGGAGGATCGTCATCGGCGACGAGGATATTCACGAGCTGCCGGAAGCGGTTATCGGGCGACGGGTCTCCTATGCCTCCTCCGAGGTCTACACTTTCCAGGGCGGTCTCGGCGACAATCTGCTTTATGGCCTCAAGCACGCGCCGCTGACCGAGGTGATTTACGAGGGCGACAAGGCAGCTCATCGCCGGTGGGAACTGCTCGAAGCAAAGATCGCCGGCAACCCTTCGTTCGACCTCAACAGCGATTGGATCGACTACGGAGCTGCGGGGGCCACGGGCCCGGAAGATCTTTTCGGGAAGATCAGGGCCGTCCTCGACGTCGTGCTCCTGACGAACGACATTTCGGCCTTGGCCGTCCGCTCGACGATCAATCCCGTCGAACACGAGGCCTTTGCCAATGAAATCGTCGAAATGCGCGCCGCGCTGCGCCGGCGTCTCGAGGCCGAGAAGCTCAGTGATCTCGTCGTGTTCTTCGAGCCGGGCTCCTACAATATCGAAGCAACGGTTGGCGAAAACCTGCTCTTCGGCACAGTGACCGACAGGGCAAGGTGGGAAACGGCGCTGGAGAACCACCCCTTCTTCAAGACGGTGCTGAGGCAGGCGGGTCTCCACGAGACCTTCTACGGAATGGGGCTCGAAATCGCCGAAAACGTCGTCGAACTGTTCCGCGACCTGCCGCCGGATCATCCCTTCTTCCAGCAGCTTACCTTCATGACCAGTGAGGAAATCCCGGCCTACGAGGCGCTTCTTCAGAAGCTCAGGGGGCGGCCGCTCGACGAAGTCTCAGAGGAGGACGCGATCCGGATCATCCGGCTGTGCTTCGGCTATATCGAGCCGCGGCATCGCTTCGGTCTCCTGACCGAGGATCTGATGCAGAAGATCGTCGAGGCGCGGCGCGAATTCAGCGAGGGCCTGCCTGCCGATCTCGTCGGCATCATCGAGCATTATCAGCCGAACCGCTACATGGCCTCGGCCAGCATCCTCGACAACGTGCTCTTCGGTCGTATCGGCCATAAGCACACGGACGGGTCGGACAAAATTCGGGCGATCGTTCGCGACCTCTTCGAATCGCTCGGTCTCTATAACAAGGTGCTGGCTTTCGGGCTCGATTTCGATGTCGGCGCCGGTGGCAAGCGACTAACGACCGGCCAGCGGCAGAAACTCAATCTGGCGCGCGCCCTGATCCGGCTTTCCGATTTCTATATCGTTAATCAGCCACTGCTGGCTCTCGATCAGCGCACGCAGGACCAGATCACCCGCAACGTCTTCGCCTTCTTGCATGACGAGAACCGCAATCCGGCGATCGTGTGGGTCCTTTCCAATCCGGCCCTTTCGGAACTCTTCGACCGAGTGGTGCATTTTGAGAACGGCCGGTTGGTACACGAGGAAACTGTGGAAACGCCGTCGAAAGACAGCGACTATAAGGAAATGGCATCTTGATGTAATATTAGCATTGGGAGGCAGGCGTATTTTCCCGGTCGGTCGGGAAGGGACGTGTTTGCGCCCGCGACACATTCGGAGAAGCGGACTGATATGCTCCTAAAAGACGAAGTGGAAATGTTGCGCCGGATTACGCTTTTTTCCGGCCTGCCGCCTGCGAAACTCAAACTTCTCGCTTTCACCTCCGACCGGGTGATGTACAGCGCCGGCGAAGACCTGTTCCACCAAGGAGATATCGGTGACGCGGCCTACGTCATCCTTTCCGGCAAGGCAGATGTGCTGGTCTCGACACCGACCGGGCAAGTGAAGGTTGCCGAGGTGGAGCAGAATTCGATCGTTGGCGAGATCGCCATCCTCTGCAATACGCCGCGTACCGCAACCATCAAGACGATCACTCCGCTCGAGGCCCTGCGCATTCGCAAGGACGATTTCCTGAAGCTGCTGGCCGATTTTCCCGACATGGCGGTGGAGATTATGCGTGTCCTCGCCGACCGTCTCAGCCAAACGACCTCCGAGCTCACTGAAGCCCGCAGCCGCGCGCAACGGGTGGAGGCATAGGGCTTTTGCACATTCCCGATGGTCTGTCCGCCGCCCTTTGAGCGGCTGCATGAATTTATTCCGGTTCCGATTTCCGGAATCATGCAGTAGAGAGGCGCGATGCGCGCTATAAGATATTTCGACAAGACCGTTTACTTCCCCGACAGGCCGGAAAAGAAGCGCTTTTTCGCACGCCTGCAGGCGGGTCAGTGGGAGCCCGGCACCTTTCAGAACATCGCGCGCCTGGTCGATGAAGAGACGACCTTCATCGATATCGGCGGCTGGATCGGCGTTACACCCTATTGGGCGGCTCAGACCGCAAACAATGTCATTGTCGTCGAGCCCGATCCGGTGTGTTTTGACATCCTGACGCAGATGAAGGCTGACAACGCCGGCGACGTGACACTCGTCAACGCTGCGCTTTCGCAAGACGAGTGCCTCGTACTTCACTCCGTCGGAGGCGGCTTCGGCAGTTCGGAGACCTCGGCGCTGATCGCCGACGACACCGGCATCGCGATTACCGCCGAGACCGTAACAATCCAGAAGCTTCAGGCGATGGCGAAGACCGAGCGCCTCTGCTTCAAAATCGACATCGAAGGCTACGAATACAAGGCCCTCGACCAGTTCAAAGCAATCGACCGGAAGAGAGCGGCGGGCGTGCTCTTGGCAGTGCATCCGCAGATCTTGGCTGCCTCGCTTTCCGGCCCCGCCGTGCTGCGGTTGATACGGACCATGGCGGCGACGGTGCGGCTGATCCGAAGCTTTCGCGGATTTCGTCTGGAGAATCGGTCGGCAATCTTTAGGGCAATGCGCAAGTCGATCGCCCGGCGCGAACTCAGAGGCTTCGACCTGCTCTTCCTTGCCAAGTGAGTGAAGGGACGCCGCGAAGGACGGCGTTTTACGTTGCCGGGCGAACGCTATGGAAAACGGTCGGCGCCGCGCCGGGTATCTTGCTTAACGCATATACTTCATAGGCGGCTTGGGGATCGTCTCCCATGCCGAGCGAACCTGCAGGCATGCCAGGTACGGCGAGACCCGCAATATCCGGACGCTCAGCCATTAGTTTCTTGATCGCCCCGAGCGGCACGTGTCCTTCAATCAGGTAGCCGTCGAGCGTGGCGGTATGACAGGCCTCCATATCCGCCGGAATGGCAAAGCGGCGTTTGATCGCCGTCATGTCGGTCTCGTTATGGACTTCGACCGCGAAGCCCGCTGCCCTCATGGCTGCCGCCCAGCTTTCGCAGCAGCTACAGAGCGGGTCCTTGTAGATCACCATGCGCCCGGCACTTGTGCCAGCGCGATGCGGGAACCGAGCAAGACGAGGAATGCGCCTGCCAGAGTACCGCCCAGGAAATCTCTGCGTCGCATGGTCATGGGTCACTCCTTTTCTGACGCTATTCGCTTTAGCAACGTGATTCGCTGTCGATCGCATCTCATTCGGCGCCCGGGATGGTCAGCGTGTCGATGCACCAGTTCGCCGCACGCCGCGCACCGGCTCGACACCGCCGCGGCCGAACCTGGCCGGCTCGAGCGGCTTCTCCGGCAGTTTTTCCGGATCGGCAAGGTCATCGAGGATCGGACAATCCGGACGCGCATCACCGTGGCAATGGGCGGCAAGGTGTTTGAGCGTTCGGCTCATCGCCTTCAACTCTTCTGCCTTGCGTTCAAGAATTGCGACTTGATCGAGCGCGATCTTCTTCACCTCGCTGCTGGCGCGCGAGCGATCGCGCCACAGCGCTAGCAGGTCCGCCATCTGCTCGACGGTAAAGCCAAGGTCGCGGGCCCGCCGGATGAACCGCAGCGTATGGACGTCGTTGTCGCCGTAATTGCGATAGCCGGACTGGCCTCTGTCGGCCGTCGGGATGAGACCGATCTTTTCGTAATAACGGATCATCTTCGCCGAAACGCTCGAAGCGCGCGCAAGATCGCCGATATTCATGACATCCTCTTTCATCCAGCGGCAGATATGCCAAAATATAGGACTTCCCTGGAGCGGACGCCAATGGCGCCCGCTCATCGCTGCCCCGTTCACGCCTGCCGCTGAAGACCTCGGAAACGTTTGAGGCGCAGGGCATTGCCGACCACGAAGACGCTGGAAAGTGCCATCGCACCGGCGGCAAAGACTGGCGAGAGCAGCACGCCATAGGTGGGATAGAGCGTTCCGGCGGCCACCGGAATCAGCACCACGTTATAGGCAAAGGCCCAGAACAGGTTCTCCTTGATGTTGCGGATCGTCGCCTTGGAAAGCGCAAGCGCATTCGGCACGCCAAGTAGATCGCCGGACATCAGCACGACATCGGCGCTTTCGATCGCAATGTCGGTTCCCGTGCCGATCGCAATCCCGACATCGGCGGCGGCAAGCGCCGGCGCGTCGTTGATACCGTCCCCGACGAAGGCGACGTTGCGGCCATCCGCCTGCAAGCGCCTCACTGCCGCGACCTTGCCGTCCGGCAATACCTCGGCGAGAACCTCATCGATGCCAAGCGTGCGCGCGATAGCCTCTGCAGTCCGGCGGTTGTCGCCGGTGACGATCGCGATCTTCAGGCCGAGATCATGCAACGCGCGGACTGCTTGTGGTGTCGTCTCCTTTACCGGATCGGCAACTGCGATTATAGCGGCGAGCCTCTGGTCGATCGCGGCATAGAGCGGGCTCTTGCCTTCGTCGCCGAGCCGGGCGGCCTCCGAGGCAAAAACCGAAACGTCGAGCCCGAGGCGCGCCATCAGTCTGTCGGCGCCGACATGGACGGTCTTTTCGGCGACCTCGGCCCTGGTGCCGAAGCCCGGAATCGCCTCGAATTTGTCGGGGTCGCTCATTGCGAGCCCTGTGGCCTTGGCCGCGGAAACGATGGCTTCGGCAATCGGGTGCTCGGAGCGCGCCTCTGCGGCGGCGACCAGGGCCAGCACGGAATTGCGATCGAAGCCCGGGGCGGTGTTGAGGTCGGTCAGTTCCGGCCGCCCCTTGGTCAGCGTGCCGGTCTTGTCGACCGCGATGATTTCGGCATTGCGCAAGGTCTGCAATGCTTCGCCCTTGCGGAAAAGCACGCCCATTTCGGCGGCCCGGCCGGTGCCGACCATGATCGAGGTCGGCGTGGCGAGGCCCATCGCACAGGGGCAGGCGATGATCAGCACCGCGACGCCGTTGACGAGTGCGAAGGTCAGGGCAGGATCCGGTCCGATCAAGAGCCAGACCAGAAAAGTCACCACGGCGACGGCCATCACGACCGGCACGAACCAGGCTGTGACGCGATCGACAAGCGCCTGGATCGGCAGTTTCGCCCCTTGCGCCTGCTCGACCATTCGGATGATTTGGGCAAGGACCGTATCGGCACCGACCTTTGTGGCGCGGAAGGTGAAGGCGCCGGTCTTGTTGATCGTGCCGCCGACGACGTCCGATCCCCTCGTCTTTTCAACCGGCACGGGCTCGCCGGTGATCATCGATTCATCGACATAGGAGTCGCCCTCGACGATCATGCCGTCGACGGCAACCTTCTCGCCGGGACGCACCAGCACCATGTCGCCGGCGCGCACTTCGGTAATAGGGATCTCCACCGTCTCTTCATCGCGCCGGACGCGCGCAGTCTTCGGCTGCAGGCCCATCAGATGCTTGATCGCCTCCGATGTGCGGCCCTTGGCGCGCGCCTCGAGCAGCCGTCCAAGCAGGATCAGCGTGACGATTACGGCTGCCGCCTCATAATAGACATTGGCCGTCCCTGCCGGCAGAAGCCCGAACGCAAAGGTCGCGACGACGGAATAGCCCCAGGCGGCCGCCGTCCCGATCGCCACCAGCGAATTCATGTCGGGCGCGGCGCGCAGCAGCGCCGGCACGCCCTTCGCGAAAAAGCGCAGGCCGGGGCCAAACAGAACGCTCGTCGCGAGAGCGAACTGCAGGTACCAGCTCTCCTCCATGCCGATACGGGCCATCACGAAATCATGGATCGCCGGCACGAAGTGCGAGCCCATTTCGAGGACGACGACAGGAAGCGTCAGGAGGGCGGCGATCAGGAAGTCCCGCTGCAGCCGCCTGAGCTCCTTATCGCGCTTCTCCGCCTCGCGGTCGATATGTTGATCATTGCCGAGTTGATGTGCCTCGTAGCCAGCGCCGCGAACCGCTTCCAACAGCATATCCGAGGATGCAAGCCCCTTGACCAGACGGATTGAGGCTCTCTCGCTCGCAAGATTGACATTTGCCTCGACAACGCCGGGAACGCCCTTGAGCGCCTTCTCGACGCGCCCTACACAGGACGCGCAACTCATCCCCTCGATGCCGAGCTCGAGCGTGTCTTCAACCGCTCCGTAGCCGAGATTCTCGATCGCCTTGATGATCTCGGATGGTTTCGCCGTCTCATCGAAGCGGACGTCGGCGCGCTCCGTTGCCAGATTGACGGAAGCTGAAACCACGCCCGGCACGGCGCTGATCGCCTTCTCGACGCGAGCCACGCAGGAGGCGCAGTTCATGCCCTCGACCGATAGGCTCACCCTTTGCATGTCTTCTGCATTTCTTGTTCTGGCGGCACTCGGGGATGCCATGGTTATATTCCTTGCGATGTGTCTGCCTACTGCATGTTTCCTTAGATCGGAGCCGATCTAAGGATGAAAACATGCAGCAATTCAAAGTGCTACAGCGACTTTTGTGCGTCTGATAAGACACACGGCACTGTAGAGGATGGGGCTTCCAACGATGGGAAGGTCAAGGTTAGCCTTCAGAAATATTGGGACGAACCTCAATGTCGGTGATGGGCATGGATGACGGCATGCCCCATTGCGCCGCCGATCAGCCAACGATTGACCGGAAAGGCAGCGGCACCGGCGACGAGGAGCGAGACCGTCAGGCTGATCCAGAAGAGCGCCGAGCCGAGCCCTGCATCCATGGCGCCGGGGATCGCCAGCATCACTGTGTTGTCGACCACCTCCATGATGGCGATTGACGCGGTGTCGGAGGCGAGCGCCAGCTTGAGCACGGTCGCAAACTCTAGGCCGGCCCGAAGGAGAGGGAACATCGTCAGCCCGTAGCCGAAGAGGAAGGCCAGCAACACCGCCAGCGCGATGGTTTCGCCGTTGCCCCAACCAAGCGCCGTGCCGATGACCATGCCCAGCACCTCGCCGATGGCACAGCCGGTCAGGCAGTGCACAGTGGCGGAAAAAGCAAGCCGGTTGAGCGACGCAGGCGGCAACTCAGCTGGCTCGCCGCCGCCATGGGAGTGCCCGGCGTGTCCATGATGGTGAGCATGCGTGTCCTGCATTTTCGAACTCCGAACTGCTCTCCCGCAGGAGAAAGGACCACGTTCCGGTATTGACCGGGTATCTGCGGTGCTCATTCGTCCTAGAGGGGCAAACTTTCGTAACCGGCAGCGTTGAGCGCCTGCGCGATCACCGCTCTGTCGGCCACCGTCCCGACGGTGACCTCCTTTGTGCGGAGGTCCACATTGATGTCGGCCTTCGGATCGACGCCGCGAATCGCCTTCTCCACTGTGCTTGCGCAATGGCCGCAGGTCATGTCTTCGATCTTGTAGCGCTGCATTTCCTGTCTCCGTGATGGGTACGAACGGAAGATAGGGCTTCCCACCGTTGGAAGGTCAAGTGCCAATGATATGCCTACGGGCGAAATTTCTACTTGGTGAACCAAATCTAATTTGACGCGAAACCAAAAAAAGGTGACGCAAAGCCAAAGAATCTTGACGCGGTTCGTGTCTTAACTGCGGGCTATGTTATTGTTTACACTGCATGAACACGTCTCGTTGCATCAGGTGTGGCCGCAATTCCGCCATATTTAGCGGCGCCGCGAACTGCATTTGCGGCGCCGCTACTTTGCGTTGGATGGGCGTGTAAATCCAAACAAAGCTGATGCGATCATAGCTGCCAAATGCTGGTATCCGGAGCATCGTCGGCGACGTTTTCATCCCTTCTGCGCGCGCCTTCGTTCCGTCTGCGAGCCGCTTCCTTAAGGCGGCGACGGTTCCGGCGTTTCCAAGCTTTGGGATTCTTAAGCCAGTCGTCGACCTCGTCCTTCTGGAAACCGACCCGCCGCCCATCTGACAAAGGTTCGTGCCAAGGAAAGGTACCCTTCGGCTGCATTTCACGGATGGTCGATTCCGCCAGTGTTGTGAGAAGGCAGACCTCTGCCCAAGTGTAAAAGTGGGCATCCAAATCTGACATTGCTTCACCTCAGTGCTAATTGGTGCAGTATTGAGTGCTACAGATAGCATACCATAAATATGTACACCATTACATCTCGTACGTCTACGAAAAGATTGTAGTTATTGCTGCCATAGTTGTTGTGTTGTCAACAATGTACTTAACGACAATTGGGAAAGACTAATCCATAATTGTTGAATCCTTGACCTCTCGCAAGAATTTGTTTTGTATAGCTTCTTCGGTGGGCAAGCGTGAGTGAGCCTCCCACATTGCCCGGGCCATTCGAAAAGATTGACATTCTGCTGAAGATGGATCACAATGATCACCTGGTGAGCATTTTGTTTGGCGAAATCTTTCCATGGATGTGGCGCGGTCGCTAGGGAAATGCTGCTACGGAAAAGGTCGGCAAAGCTCCGAAGTCGAATCCTTGGTTGTCGAGCGGCGACTTGGTGTCACTGGTTTGTTGGACTGCACGCACGAAGTTCGTCATCCGCGAAGGTTGCGCAAGCTTATGGGCGGCGGGGACGAATCCTTGTTGTATTCCCCACAGAAGCGGGGTGAGCGGTCTTAGGGTTATAAGCGAAACGAGACCAGGATTCGGATTTCGCGCCGCCAGGATCTGCGACTCCGAAGTCGGTCGCGTGGAGCTAAGATTCGACCGGCGGCTTGTCGTTGCCGCCTCCTTAGCCGTTTCGGATCCTTCTCGTTTCATTCGAGTTGAAATCTGCGGCCGATCAGGAGGGCGTTCAAGGAGCTTCGCCGATCTCGCGGCTGCTTGGCTTCCTCGCTTCTCCCCGGGGTTCCTCGCTTCTCCTTGGGCTTCCTTGCGGTTTCCAGCAGTCTTTCGTGGGCATTCAGGGCCCGCCGGGGACGAGGATGGTCGGGGGCGTTGCTTGGGCGGCTACCGCGTGTAGGCGTGGCAGAAAAAGGTGAGGGCTGGTTCAAAAGGGGGAGCAGTGTACAAAAGCTAAATAAATCAATAGCTTATTGACTATTTCTAATAAGTATGATGAGCTTGCGTTCCCCCAACCGAAGGAGCGCGAGCGATGGCAGCGTCGCTATTCATCGGCCGTATAGTGAGATCCAGAGAGGGCGGCCCGATACGCCGCATACTGTGTGGCGGTCGGCCATCTCGGACAGGTTACTATAGCGCCCGGAAGTCCCAGGGGCGACATCTACCTTGGGAATCCAGACTCGCTGAACTCCCGGCGATAGTTCTTAGCGATATTTCGTGGCGTGTTGCGGGTGTGATGTCGCAATCTCACCGCTTGGACATTTTTGTCAGGGGACAACCTGTTCCGCTTCACTATATTCCTGACCTCGAACTAACGGTGGAGCCCTCGCTAGCCCAGGAGATATGTTCCGGCGTCCCTTTGGCAGTCGCCTCAATGGCGTGGGATCCAAAGCCTGTTCTTAGCGCCAGCCCTTCGCGGCTAGTCCTCGAGATCAAAAACGACGATGATCCAAGGAACGATGATCGACAATACCGATCTAAGCTTAGGTTGGCGAAGGAAGTTTATCAGAAGCTTGGGTATTACTTTGCCGTGGTCACCAGGAGCAGCGGTATCGACTGTGTCGATCTCACCTCGGTTCGCGAGATAACCGCAGACCGGTTCTGCAAATATTCGAGAACTGACGCGTTGTTCGTCCAGGATTATCTCGCAAATCGGGGGGGATGCTCGCTACTGTCGGAATTAGTCAACGCGCTAGGTGGTTTTCCAAACACCATGGCCTCGATCAGTGCCCTTCACTTCGATCGGGTCCTTTGTATCGAACTTGCCGCCCCACGCGATCGATGCCGCGTAGCGTTGGTAGAGCGGGAGCGATGACAATGTTGGACTGCGATGCTCACGTTGGCGAGATGTACCGCTTGACGCTCGGAAGGCGCGAAGTTGACTGCACTTTCATTGAGCAAAAGCGTTCTGGAAAGCTCATCTTCGAGAACTGCACTACCGGGCGCAAGTTCCCAGTGGGGGAGAGCGAGTTTCTTGCGAAGCGCCACAACGGCTTCGCGATCCGTGTGCGGCACCTCAAGAATGGGTTGGAGGCAATCGGCTTCGACCCTCGGGTGGTCGAGGATCCAAACGAGGCGTTGATCAGTAAGACAGAGCGAAAGGCTCGTCAGGACGTAGCGTGGCGGCTCGAGCGCGCCCGGACGTTGTGTTTCTACGCGAACGGTCATGATCAGCAGTCAGGCCAGAAGTCAGTGCCTCGACTACTTCGCGAACTGCGAAAGGAGGCGCGTCGAGAGGGTTTTCAATGGGAGCCTTCCAAATCAACTCTTCTCCGAGCGCTGGAGGTCGGTGAAAAGGGCAATCGGACTGTCTTAGCGTACTACGAAGATTACTTCACGCACGAGCCAACTGCGCACTGGCCGCCAGCGATCCTTCAGCTGAAGGAGGAGGCGATCCGGGACTTCTACACTCCCAAGTCAGGTGGCACCATCCGCATCTGCGACGCGACCAACACGTTTTTGGAGAAGGTAGATCTGGAGTCGCAGCGCCGGGTTTCAAATGGACTCCCGCCTTTAGAGCGCCCGGACCGAGAGACCGTGCGTTTGTGGATCCATAAGGCCGCGACCGCGGAGTTGTATACCCGAAAATGGGGAAAGCGGGCCGGAATGCGCCGATACCACGGTACAAGCCCATCTATCCAGGCGGAACGCATTCTTGAGAGGGTAATTTTCGACGCAACTCGTGTCGACACTTGGGCACCGATCACCGATGAGGCCGCTGAGACAATTCTAAAAGAGCGCCCGTGGCTTACGATCGCTGTTGACGTAAAATCGACGATGCTCTTGGCCGGGATACTGACGTTCGAACCCCCATCGCTGCTAACGATAATGGAAGCGTTGAAGCAGGTTGTCCGACGGAAAGATTTTCTGATTGCCAGGTATGGGTATCACAAGGGAGCGACTGACGGATACGGCAAAATAGGCACCGCGGTCGTGGACAATGCGTGGGAGAATACAGGCACCGCGTTCCAGGCGAGTTGCGAGAACGTCGGAATCAGTGTCGAGTGGGCACCCGTCAAGACTCCAGAGTACAAAGCCCTCTGCGAGCGGTTATTCAAGACTTTCAACGATGCGATCTGGCATCGCATGAAAAGCGGCATCGCCTACAAACCGTCTGAAATGTCTTTGCGCGGCTTAGCTCCAGAGAAGGAGGCTGGCCCCGGAATTGAAGTACTGCAGGACTTGTTCTGGGACTTCGTTGTGACGTGTTATCACGTGGAAGCGGGTTCTGGGGTTGGTCGCGCGCCGGCGCAGGAGTGGCGCGATGGGGTGGCCAAGGGACATCGACATCTCGTTGACGATACTAATATGGTCGATCGTCTGTTCGGCGGTGTCAGGCACGGTTCGCTTACAACTCACGGGATCACTTACGAGAGACACCGGTTCCACGATACTGTACAGACCTCTGGCCTTCTCGATGCATTGCTTCGCTACTCAAAAGCCCGAGAACAGCGAAACACTCCGCTCAGCACCGGCACCGTAAAGGTGCAATTTACATTCGCCCAGTCCGATTGTTCCTTCATTGACGTCTGGGACTACCATCGGAAGCGGCTTGTTCGATTGCCGAACGTCGATGCAAAATTCTCGGCCGGATGTTCGTGGCGCACGGCAGAACTCGTTCGCGAATATGCTGAACGAGAGAACCTGGCTTTTCATACGGACCAAGAGAAATGCGCAGCGCGCGCTGCGTTCCGCCGCCGCCTTGAGTCCGAAGCCAGGTCCGGGCCATATCGTGAAGCACGTAAGAAAGCCCGCGCCTACCACAGCGAAATGCGCCTGGTGCCGGGTGACACCATTGTCGAAAGTTTCGACGACCCCAGCGTCACCGGCATGGACGGCTGCAACCTGTTCGTGGACCTCCCGATGAAATACCGGGAGGACGAGGGGTTCGCAGCAAAGAGCTTCCGCCGAGGCGGGAAGAAGGCAACTCGTGCCTCCGTCCGTGCCAGGCAGAGGAAGGCCGCAAAGGCCAAGTTGCCTAGCCATAACGTCTCAGCCCCGTCAGTGGAAATACCTCGAGCTCCGACGATGGTTGAGGATTCTAATGCCGCTCTCCGCTGCCTGGCGGAAGATCTCGATTGAGGAGGATGTAACATGTCAACTGCAACTTCCATCAGTGACATCCTGAACAAATTCGATTGCATTCGGATCAAGCATCCTCGGCTTGAGGAGGCGCACATGTGGTTTGACATCCTCAGAGAAACCAAACGCACGCGCCCCCGCAGCCCCAAGAAGTTCATATCAATTTTCGCGCCGACACACTCGGGAAAGTCTATGAGTGTCAGGACGTACATCGATACGAAGGTCGTCGATGACGTCATCAAAGCGGGCCTATTCGACGAGAGTTTAGATCGCGAGACGATCGCCCGAGAACAAAAGATCGTACTGCATGTAACGCTTACGGCGAAAGCCACGACGAAGTCTTTTGTGCACGATGTGCTGGTCGCCCTGGGTGACCCGTATCCACACGGCACCGAAGCGGCGATGAAGAGACGCGCCTACGATCTCATGCGCAAGTTTGGGACGGAACTTCTGATTATTGACGAGGTCCAGCATCTTTCCGGCGATCGGCAACGTAAACGATCTGCTGGCACGTCAGATTCCACGGCTGTCACAGATACCATGAAAATCATGCTGATCGTGGGTCTTGTGCCAATCGTTTTTATCGGAATTCCAGAGGCAAGACATCACCTGTTCGGCGACCCGCAACTGGCGGAGCGCTGTCTGAAAGAACTGGATTTTGCCCCGCTCGATCTGCTCAAGCCTAAGGAGCGGACGATATTTCTCGAATACTGCGGTCGCCTGGGTCTGAAGCTACGTCAGCACGGGATTTTCCCGGATGAAACTGACCTGCTCAGTGGCGATATCCCAGCGTGTCTGCACATTGTCTCACGCGGAAAGATTGGAAGTGTTTCAGGCGTCGTTCTAGCCGCCTGCATAATTGCTTTCGAACAGGGTGCCCGCTGTGTCCAGCGTGAACACCTCGTCCAAGCTGCGGACGAATGGGCGCGCGGTGCTGGTCTCATAGATCACAATCCTTTCGTCAATCCTCGCTCAATCAAGGTTATCAAAAATGAGCGCCCTGATGACAGCCCAACGCCGGTCTGATGGCGCGAGGCTTCCCGTTGCATTATCGCCCCGACCCGGTGAGGGCATCGCCGAGTTGATGGTTCGTGCCAGCGCTGAGAACTCGTACGAAGGTCCGGTCGACATAATGCGTGCTTTAGAGATGCGAAAGTTTTTTCTAAAGGATCTGGGGCGGGCTTCTACTTACGAACGTCAACGCATCGCGAACCTCTTTGGGGGCTCTGCAAGTGACGTTTTGCACGACATGATCTGGCCCACTCCGGTGAAAGACCGGCCAGGTTGGATTAACTTTTTTGGGACGGCTTTGCGTGCCGTACATCTGACGTGGACCCGCTTCCGGGTGGCCCCCCGATCGATGCGCCATTCTCCTTATCTCCGAGCCATCTGGCGACTTAAAGTGCTGTCATTTGATCCGGAGAGTCGAGAATGGTTACTAGACGCGTGTCCCGTGTGCAAAGCTCCGTTCAACTTCACTCGCACCCTGGGAGTGTCTTATTGCCCTCGCTGTGAGAAACTAGACGGCGAGGGATTCGTCCGAGGTGGGGTCGATTTAGCAGCCTATCCGCAACGGCTTGTGCACGTTCACGATGAAGCCGCGCTCGACTATCTAACCGGTCTGATCGATCCAAGCCCAGTCCTTCGGGCGCGCATATCGACGTCGGCTGCCACTGTCCTATCAAATTTCGACAGGGGAGATCTGTTTGAGTTCGCCCTAGCAATTGTTTGTGCGATGACCACGCCTTCCGAGTTTCGTGGAAAAACACTAAACAGGCCATTCGCTGCGAAAGACTACAAGCGGTTCACTCCGGATTTACTTGCACGCGTCGGCCGCGCACTCATCGATTGGCCCGACACAATCCAGGCGATCGCTGAGGAAATCCGGGAGGGTGCTCTGCGACGGCAGGGGTTCTTCGGGATCCACAAGGAACTTGGCCCACTGTTGTCGGTCACGCTGGACCCGCATGTTCATCCCGATCTTCGCAAACTTCTCCGTGAGGAGTTGGACGCCAACATGGAGAGGAGCGCCTCGCGGCTCCCATCGGTCAGGCGCGCAGAAAACCGCCACCGTGACGATCTAGTGACGACTCAAGTGGCGGCAAAATTGGTGGGACGCACGCGAAAATTCGTAGCAAACCAGATTGCTGCCAGTCCCGATTTTACGGTCATAAGGACGGCTGGAGGCAAAGGGCCGACCCTGTTCAGAGCGTCGGAACTCGAGCAGGCATTTTCCCTGAAAGAGAAGCTCGAACCGTCAACGAAAGCGGCGGTAGCGTTGGGCATCCCTCCATCGGCAGTTGCCGATTTGGCTGACGCAGGCCTGATCGTCCGGGAACGGGGGCCTATCGTCAGTTGTTCTTCGGGGAAGGCCTACTATCATAAGGACAGTCTCGAGAGCCTTTGTTCTCGCATGATGAAGACGGCGCAGCTTGGAGCGCCTCCAAAATGTGCGATCCGGATCACCGCCGGTATCAACCGGCTCGGCGGGGAGCTGAATGCGCGCTGGGACGCGATATTCAAAGCGATCCTGGAAGGCGAGCTTCCGGTTTGGCAGATTCGCGGAAGGCTATCCGCGGTCATGACGTCTCTCGCAGTAGAGCACATCAGTCGATTAGCGAATTATGTACATGACAAACGGGATGTTCGCCTTGTGCAAAGCGAGGTCGCCCTTCTGGCCGGCGAGAATCCCAACACTATCACACTGGCTGTCGAATACAGACTTATTGCGAAGAGACCGACGATCGAGGAAGCCCGCCGCTTTGCTGATCAATACATATCGACGCCTGCAATCCAAGCGGCGCTTGGTCTCCGAGGTTGTGACGTTGACGTGTATTCCCTGCGCAAGGTGTTGGCTGCGCGCGGTGTGTCGCCTGCGCTTAGGCTTCCAGGCGGCGAGCGCGTCATATGGTTCCGCCAGTCAATAGATTTTGACCCGCTGCAAGCGGCGATCGAAGAGCGTAGGCCGCCGGAGGCTTCGCAATTGTCCGACGCTCAATGGCTAAGGCTCCAGCCACTGGTATCTTCTTTAACCCGCTCCAGAGGCGACACCCACCAGGAGAACCGTCGGGATCTGGAGGATATGCTTGCTGTTCTTCGTTCGGGCAGCACTTGGCGCTCATTCGGTAAGGTTCATGGGCGGCTAGGACATCTGAGACGCCGATTTCAGATTTGGGCCGAAGACGGCACCTGGGATCGAATACTGGGTGAGATGGTATCATTGAACTTGGCTGATTGGTCCCTCCCGAAAATCGAAGATGGACACAGGCAACTCAGAGCAGGGAGTGGGTTGGCGAGGTGTCTGTTGGTCGAACGGGCCACTTTGCTCAAGGACAATAGTCGTAGGCGCTTCAAGCCCATCGCAGATGTTCTGGCGAGTGCCTAACCAGAGAGCACTTGGATCAAGTGCATTGGCGGAATGGGCTGATAGGCGAACAATCCCCGGGTGGCCGGGTCGGTATCAATTTCGAAACCTTGGAAAGCTGAGGTGTGAGATGGAGCGTAGATACTACAATCACGGTCGAGTTTGTTCGGCAGGAGCAGGTTGCCTGCGACGTTGAGTCGGTACTGCGTTTTGAACGTCACCTTTTCGCGCATCACGCGGTCGCTCTTGTAGAAATTATCGGCACCTTTGGACATATCTTGCGCTCCTGCGAAGGGGATATTGAGGATCGACATCGCACTGAGGGCCGCCACGCCGACCCCGGCCGCCTTGAGCAAGTTCCGGCGGTCGACGTCGAGGTCGGATTCGGGGTTTTGCATTTCAGAGCTGTGGTTGTCAGTCATAGCTTGTCTCCATTTTGTCATTGCCGGATCGGCTCAGGTGTTGGGTGGAAACACAGGGTCTTGCCGCCGCCAGTCGGCGGAAGTCTCGCGCCTTACGGATGGAAGTCGCGCACATCGAGTGTGTCGCGGGTTGGGTTGGCCTGCAGCACAAGCCGATGCGAACGCGCTGTGGGCTGCTACGAGTTCCTGGTCACTGAAGGATCTCGACGGTTACCGGCTGCTCTGTCAGCTTGTTGAGTGTACCGAGCGACGCCTTGTAGGTTCCGATGTGAAGCGTCTGGTCCGAGTAATCGATCCCGGCTGTGTTGTAATAGAAGCCTAGGTTTCCCCATGGGACAAAGTAGATGAGATCGCCGTCTTCAGGGTCGGATCCGGGGGAGCCGCTGTGCTTGAGCTTGCGGGGAAGATAGCTGATCTTTTCACGGCCGGCGAATTCCTCAAGCTTGAGCTTGAGTGGGAGCATCGAAAGGAAGTCGCGCACTGCTGGACTGTCCTCGCCGACTGTTACGTCAACCGTCGTTGCACCATCGGTGAACCGCACGATCGTACCAATCACGGAAGTCGGATTGCGATCCTTTGTTTGAGCAAAGGACATGGTGGGCAATGCGACCGAATGGGCTGCGAGCAAGAGCGCAACGACTTGACGATTGATGAGCGACATTCTTTTGTTCTCTCGGTTGGCACCGGCTCACTGTTTCCGGCGCGCCATGCTCGGGGTCGAGCGGCATTTCGTTCCTGCTCAAGCCGTTCGATGCCGACCATATAAACGGTCGAGCAGCATTCGATTACCTCTGCCAATTCGCTTGCCGTCATGGGCCCAGTTCATGTGTGCCTCTCGGTTGAGCGAACATCATCAGCCGACTGATCGATCCTCTCTATAAGAGCATGCGCATTTCCGGCGCTAATCGCGCAGCCAGTTCAAAGGTACTGTCTCTCCGAGGTTGATCGTTGACCGCCAGTAATCGCCGTGAAGCCACACCCAACGAGATGATCGATGAGAACCCGTTTTGAGCCAGTGTTGAAGCCTTGGAAGACAATGTTGCGATGCGTTGCCCTTCTCCTGGAGCGCGCCCGACGGCACCTGGCAGAGAAGGCAACCGCCCCCTTGGTCTCCGCGGAGGCGCTCGGCGATGCTATCGATCGTGAAGTAAAAAAGGGCCTGGCCTACATGTTCTGGGGCCGGCTGGTCGCGCTGGGAACGCTCGCCTTGGGGGCGGTACTTGCCGTGCCGCTCGACCGTTCGGGCCTATATGTGGCTGCCATCGTGGCTTTCGGGTTGCTCAATGCACTTTCCTTTGGCCTTGCCCGCCGCAGTCGCTTTGCAACAGTGGCGACGTGGTCGTTCGTCGTCATCGACGCAGCGATATTGACTTACATCTTTGTCACGCCTTCGCCGTTCGCCGTCGAAGGCTGGACGTCCCAGCTCAATCTTCGCCTGCCTAATTTCCTATATCTAGGTGTGTTTCTGGTGAGCATGGCGCTCAGCTACTCGCCAGCCCTCGTCGTCTGGAGCGGCGCGGTTACCATCGTCGTCTGGAACATCGCCTACTGCTGGGTCGCAACGCGGCCCGATTCCATCGCATATGGGAGAGATGTGCTCGATGGCGGGTTGAGTGATGCTGAGATCATTGCACTGGTGCTCGATCCGCGCTCCGTGAGCCTGATCAATCTCTCATATCAGACGATGTTCTTGGTGCTCGTGACGATTATCCTCGCGATCGCTGTTTGGCGCTCGCGCCGGCTTGTTCGTAGGCAGGTCGCGGCGGAGGCCCAGCGCAGCGCCTTGTCGCGCTACTTCTCCCCGAACATCGTCCGCGAGTTGTCCAGCGGGACGAGCGGATTTGGAGAGCCTTCGCTCCAGACGGCCGCGATCCTCTTTGCCGATATGGTGGGCTTCACCAGGATTTCGGAGGGGCTTGCACCAGAGGATCTCGTTAAACTGCTGAAGGAGTATCACGCACGTCTGGCGACGGTTGCCTTTGCCCACGGCGGGACCGTGGACAAATATATTGGAGACGAAATCATGGTGCATTTTGGCACCCCTCGTCCCCGGAAGGACGATGCTGCGCGAGCGCTTGCTTGCGCGCGGGACATGCTGGAGCAGGTCCGGCAGTGGAACGAGCAACGTCTCGCTTCTGGCGAACACGCAATCGAGGTCGGTATCGGCGTCCACTACGGCGAGGTCATCGTCGGAAACATCGGAGACGAGCGTCGCCTCGAATACACGGTGCTGGGCGATACGGTGAATGTTGCAAGCAGGCTCGAACGGCTGACGCGCAAAATCGGGTCGTCCCTCGCGGTCAGCGAGGACTTGCTGATCGCAGCACGGGCGCAAAGCTCGAATCTGGCGCCCACAATCGAGGAACTACGGCCAGATCAGATGCACTTCGTGCGCGGGCGTCGGCGACCGATCGCCGTCTGGTACCTTCCGCGGGCGCACAAACAGGAAAGGCGAGGCGTAGCCAGCCGCCGCCAGCACTCGGTTCAGGCGCAGTCGCAGCAAGTGAATCGTATCCTTCCTGCGACCAGAATTACGACCTTTGATATCTCAAGGCGTCTACCACCACCTTGAATGCCGGCGAGTTCTGATGCCGGCTTGGATAGTAGATGTAGTAGCCGGGGAAGGGCGGCGACCAGTCGGAAAGCAGCGCGACCAAACGGCCTGCTTCGATATGCTCAGTCGCCAGATCCTCCGGCAAGAAGGCTATCCCATGACCTGCAAGCGCGGCGTCTACCATGGGATAGGACGTGTTGAACGTGAGCTGCCCGTCGATCCTGACGCGAAGCTCCTGGCCGTCCTTCTCAAACTCCCAGATATAGAGACCTCCGCCGGTTGCCTGGCGCATGTTGATGCAGTCGTGTTGCATCAAATCCTGCGGGTGCTCTGGGATCGACCGGTCTGCAAGATACTCCGGAGAGGCCACGGCAAGCATCCGCCAGTCGGGCCCGATCCTGACCGCGATCATGTCTTTTTCGATGCTCTCGCCGAGCCGAACACCCGCGTCGAAGCCGTCTTCGACGATGTTGCGCAGGCCATTGTCGCGACTGAGCTCAATCTTGATATCAGGATATTTCGACAGGATCGGCTTCAGCTTGGGCCAGACGATGGTTTCGAGCGCATGATCCGATAGGGTGATCTTGATCGTACCCGTCGGCGTGTCGCGCAACGCCGTAAGGGCTGCCAGATCGCTCCTGATGGCGGATATTCTCGGCGACAACGAATGAAACAAGCGATCCCCGGCTTCAGTCAAGGCAACGCTTCGCGTTGTCCGAGTCAGCAGTCTCAGCCCCATCCTGGTTTCGAGCCGCTTGATCGTGTGACTGAGCGTCGATTGGGTGATGCCAAGCTTGGCGGCTGCCTTGGTGAAGTTGCGCTCCTCGGCGACGGAGAGGAACCATAGCAGGTCGTTGAAGTCTTCCTTGGGCATCGATGTTCGCTTGTCCGCCTCGATCGATTTATGGTGCGTGTCGATAAATGTAAGCGAAGCATGGCGTCTAATCCATAGCCGTCTCCTTTGTTAGCGTCTGTGCTGAGACAGTTTCGTTCGAGATCGTCGTGCGCATCCTAAGGAGACCGCCATGGAACTCACCATCAATGGGACCAAACATCAGGTCGACATCGAACCCGACACACCGCTGCTTTGGGTCCTTCGCGACGAACTCGCGATGACGGGCACGAAGTATGGTTGCGGACTCGCCCAATGTGGCGCCTGCACGGTGCTAGTAGACGGACAAGCGACCCGGTCTTGCGTCACTCCCGTCGAGAGCGTCGCCGGCGCCGACATCATGACGATCGAAGCAGTCGCTGATGACCCGGTCGGTCAGAAGGTCGTTGAGGCCTGGGTCGCCAACCAGGTCGCCCAATGCGGCTACTGCCAGTCTGGGCAGGTTATGGCGGCAACAGCGCTCCTGAAGCAAACACCGAAGCCGACGGACGAGGATATTGCCGGTGCGATGGTCAACCTCTGTCGCTGTGGCACCTACAACGCGATCGCGGCCGCTGTCCGCGACGCCGCGCAAGCTTGATGGGAGGTGAACCATGAACGACATGACACCAATCTTGCCCGAGGTTCAGGACAGCGAAAACGGCAAGCCTTTCAAGGTATCCCGTCGTGGCTTTCTTGGCGCGTCGCTGGGCGCGCTTGTTCTCGGGATTACGCTTCCGGCGGGCCGGACCCGCGCGTTGCCGGCCGCGCCTGCGACAACTACGCCAGGTTCCCGCGTTGCTGCGTTCCTTGAGATCAGGCCCGACAGCTCGGTTCTTTTCCGCAGTGCGTTCATCGAAGGAGGGCAGGGGATCTTTACCGCCATGGCGCAGATCGTCGGCGAAGAGTTGGACGTTGACCCGACGAACTTCGTCGTCGAAGGCGCTCCCCCCGGCCCGGATTATCTCCTGACCGGTGGCGGGCGGTTCACGGGCGGCAGCATGTCGGTCCGCATGAGCTACGACACGATGCGCAAGCTCGGCGCTTCCGCGCGGCATATGCTCCTTCAGGCGGCAGCGGCAAAGCTTGGCGTGCCTGTATCCGAGCTTTCGACTGAACCGGGGAAGGTGGTGCACGCTGCTACAGGTCGCGCAATCCCCTACGGCGATATTGCCGACGACGCAGCGAATCTGCCGTTGCCGGGTGATGTCACGCTCCGCGATCGGGCAAATTTCCGTTGGATTGGCAAGCCTATCGCCCGGCTTGACGCGCGCGACAAATCGACGGGCAAGGCGAAGTACTCGATCGACCAGACGATCGACGGCATGCTCTATGCGGCCGTCCAGCACAGCCCACGCCTCGGCGGCGAGCCAGGGGCTCTGCAGAATGAAGCCGATGTTCGGGGCATGCCCGGTGTCCACTCCATTCACAGACTTCCGGGCGCAGTTGCCGTGGTCGCCAACAGTTGGTGGCGTGCGCGCCGCGCTGTCGAGGCGTTGCAGGTGCGTTGGACTGAGGCCGCTTCCGGGGCATCGCACCCCATGCCGGCGGACTTCTCGTCCGAAGCGCATATGGCGCAGTTGAAAGCAACATCCGGCTATGGCGTAGCCTTCGAAACGGAGGGCGATGCGGCTGGCGCGCTTGCGGGAGCGGCGCGTGTGGTCGAAGCGGTCTATGACGCACCCTATCTCGTGCATGGACAGCTTGAACCGCCATCGGCGCTCGCGCGCTGGAACGAGGACGGATCTCTCGAGCTATGGCTCCCCAACCAGGCGCCGGAGATGTTTCAGGCCGATGCCGCGAAGGTCGCTGGCATCGTACCAGAGAAAGTCATTATCCACTCACCGATGCTGGGGGGTTCTTCGGACGCCACTTTCTCTATCAGACGGCGAACCCGTATCCCCAGGCAATTCTGCTTGCCAAGGCGGTTGGACGCCCGATCAAACTCCTCTGGAGCCGAGAGGAGGAGTTCCTGCGCGATGCGCTCCGGCCGATGGCTGCAGTCCGTTTCCGCGGCGGAATTGATGCAAGCGGCACGCCGGTGGCACTCTCAGCCGTTGCGGTCGGAGAGGGGCCCACGGGCCGGTGGTTCGGTCGCCAACCCGACAAGGTCGACAGTTCCGCTGTCGAGGGGATCGCCGGCAAGGTCTATGCGATCCCTAATCGACGTGTCGGCCAGATCCATGTTGACGACCCCGCGATCATCGGCTTCTGGCGTTCTGTCGGCCATTCGATGAACGACTTTTTCTACGAGACGTTCTTCGATGAGATGGCGGATTCAGGTCAGCAGGATCCTTACGAACTGCGCCTCCGTCTCCTGGCTGGCAGTCCACGTCACAAGACGCTGCTGGAGGCCGTGGCTGATCTCTCCGGCGGGTGGAAGCGTGGACCGTTCGCTGCCGAAGATGGCACGCGGCGCGCGAGAGGCGTCGCTATGGCCTCGCCGTTTGGCAGTGAAGTGGCGACGATCGCCGAGGTGTCGTTGCGCGATGGTGAAATCACTGTGCACGACGTCTGGGTGGCGATTGATCCGGGCAGCATCGTTAACCCAGCAATCATCGAAGCGCAGATGAACTCGGCCGTTGCCCTTGGACTTTCATCGGCTCTGCTTGAGGAAGTCGTCTACGTGGACGGTGTGCCGCAAGCACGAAACTACGACGGCTATCAGATCCTAACGCCAGATCGCATGCCGCGGGTCCATGTCCGGATCGTCGAGAGCGGTGCGCCCATGGGTGGTATTGGCGAGCCAGGTCTGCCCGGCGTTCCGCCGGCCGTAGCCAATGCCCTCTCAGTCCTCGCCGGCAAGCGTGTTCGAAGCCTGCCTATGTCCAAACTCGATCTCAAGGAGGTTGACGGTTGAAGACGCTCGTTCTGGCCTCTTTGGCTTCTCTCATCGTGGCCGGTAGTGTTGCGCTTGCCTATTCCCAGGAGACGGATGCCGCGCTTGGAGCGCGGCTGTTCCAGCAACGCTGCGGCACATGCCATCAGATCGCCACCACTCGCAACGGCGTTGGCCCCCATCTGCAGGCGGTCGTCGGACGGACGGCCGGAAGTGATGAGAGCTTCAAGTATTCTCCCGCTCTCAAGACATCCGGAGTGACCTGGACGACGGAAACGCTGGATACGTTCCTGACAAACCCGGGCGCGATGGTCCGGGGCACGCGCATGACGCAACGCTTCAACAACGCGGAAGAGCGGCGTGCGATCATCGAGTTCCTCGGCTCGCGCTAGGCACAGGAAGCAAGCATGCGTGGTGGCGGCGGCATTGCTCGGAGCCGCCACCACGCACTTCGTTGGTTCGCGGATTTATGCGCCTCTGCGATTAATGCAAGCGAACGATGTCGGCTAATTCGATTTCTTCCACCGTGCTAATCAGTTTCGCACGGGAGAAAACTCGCTGAATTGAAGGGCGAAACTAATGACCCACGTGACTTACGAAGAGACACTGACGAGACCCGCCGCGGCCTGGGGGGCCGTCGTCTCGATGGCACTTTGTGTCGCGGTACTGATTGCTTCAGAGTTCATGCCCGTCAGTCTCCTGACGCCGATTGCAAGCGATCTTGTCATGACGGAAGGCCAGGCAGGACAGGCAATTTCGATATCCGGGCTGTTCGCCGTGGTGACGAGCCTGTTCATCGCAGGGATCACCCGGAGCATCGATCGCAAGGTTGTCCTGTCGTCGTTCTCGGTCTTGCTGGTCGCTTCAGGCCTCATCGTCACATTTGCCCCGAACTACACAGTCCTGATGATTGGCCGCGCTTTGCTGGGAATAGCAATTGGCGGCTTCTGGTCGATGTCTACCGCAATTGTCATGCGCCTCCTGCCCGTCACCGCTGTGCCGAAGGGGCTTGCGATATTGAACGCTGGGAACGCGATTGCGGCGACGATATCCGCACCGCTGGGCAGCTTTCTGGGCGACTACATTGGATGGCGCGGAGCATTTTTCTTCGTGGTGCCTTTGGCGCTGATCGCGCTTATCTGGCAGTGGCTGAGCATGCCCTCGCTGCCGCCGCGTCGACGGAGCGCCGCCGGCAATGTTTTCCGCCTGCTCAAGCGCAGACAAGTCGCGATCGGCATGACAGCAATCCTGCTGCTGTTCATGGGGCAATTTGCGCTTTTCACCTATCTCAGACCCTTCCTCGAATCCGTCTCCGGCTACTCCGTTTCCGCCTTGTCTCTGGTGCTCTTGTTAATGGGACTCGCCGGCGTGGTAGGAACCTGGAGCATCAGTTCGCTCCTTTCGACGCGCCTTTACCCGATCGTGGTTGGTATTCCCCTTGTCATGGCAGCGATAGCTGCAATGCTGATTGCATTTGGCTCGGCGAAGATTGCCGTCGCGGCCCTCCTGATTGCCTGGGGCTTCTTTGGCACCGCCGCGCCCGTCGGCTGGGGAACCTGGTTGAGCAGGGTACTCCACGATGATGCAGAGGCAGGCGGGGGCCTGCAGGTCGCCGTCATCCAGTTTGCCATTACCGTTGGCGCGGCTGCTGGCGGATTCCTGTTCGACTGGAGCGGATGGTGGAGTTCGTTCGCATTGGCAGCCATTCTCCTGCTTGGATCGTCGGCGGCAGCTTTTGCTGCGTGGATGGATTGGGAGCGTTCAAAATGAAACGGCAAGCCACCTCGATGACGCGCCGCACTCTGCTCGGCGCGGGTATCGTCGGCACGGCCTTGCCACATCTCGCATGGGCTGAGGAGCAGACACACATGAAGGCACGTTTCATCTTCGCTGATCACGACTTTACGGTGACACTAAATGACAATCCGACTGCCCGTGACTTCGCCTCGATGCTGCCGCTGGATCTGACGTTCTCGGATTTCTCCAACGAGAAAATCGCCTACCTGCGGCGCAAGCTCCATCTGGAAGCAAGAGGACCTTTCCCCAACGAGGCTGCAGGCGACCTCTGCTACTACATCCCGTGGGGCAATCTTGCCTTCTTCCACGGCGATTACATCTCAACGAGAGATCTCATCCGGCTCGGTCGCATTGATGGCGGCATCGAGCCGTTGCTTACGCGCGGCGAGTTTCCGCTTCGCATCGAACGCCTGTCTTGACGCCATCGAAAGGGAGTGAAGCATGCTGGCTACGGTTCTGCACGGCAAAGGCGATATCCGTTGCGAGGAGGTCGCCGAACCAAAAATACTTAAGCCCACCGACGCTATCATCAAGTTGGCGGCTTCCTGTGTTTGCGGCTCCGACCTATGGCCCTACCGTGGGCTCCAGTCGGTGGGCGGGCCGATACACATGGGCCATGAATATTGTGGCGTCGTCGTCGAAGTCGGCGAAGACGTCAAAACGGTGAAGCCAGGCCAGTTCGTCGTGGGATCATTCTGCATTTCCGACAATACGTGCCCCCACTGCCGCTTCGGTTTTCCGTCCTCCTGTGAACAGCGGGAGTTCATGTCTGGTGCGCAGGCGCCCTTTGCCCGAATTCCTCTCGCTGATGGCACATTGGTGGCGACCCCCGAAATGCCGTCCGAGGACCTTATCGCGAGCTTGTTGGCCGTTTCGGATGTCCTTGGTACCGGCTGGTATGCGGCCGATGCGGCGCGGGTCCAGCCCGGGTCGACGGCCGTCGTCGTCGGCGACGGCGCGGTCGGTCTGATGGGCGTGCTCTCGGCCAAGCAAATGGGGGCTGAGAAGATTATCGCCATGAGCCGGCACAAGACTCGTCAGGATCTCGCGCTCGAATTCGGTGCCACGCACATCGTCTCGGAACGAGGCGACGAAGGTGTCGCACGGGTCAAAGAGTTGACAGGCGGCGTGGGGGCTGAATCCGTTCTTGAATGCGTCGGAACGCAGGAGGCGATGACGCAGGCGATGAACTGCGCCCGTCCCGGGGGCCACATCGGCTTTGTCGGCGTACCGCATGGTGTCCAGATCGATGGTCAGACCCTGTTCTTCGCCCAGAAGAGCCTAATGGGCGGCCCGGCGCCCGTCCGCCGCTATCTCCCCTATCTCATGGAACTTGTGCTGAACCGTGAGATCAATCCGGGAAAGGTCTTCGATCTCGAGGTTCCCCTCGCTGACGTCGCCGAAGGTTACCGCGCGATGGATGAGCGTCGCGCGATTAAGACCCTCCTGCGAGTCTGAGAGCGAGGCATGCAGCCGGGCGGGCCACTCCGCCTGGCACTCTAACCTGGCGCCGAGGGGGCGGTGGCCGTGCAATTCATGGAACTGATGTGAACGACAATCCGCTTCTCTAGTTTTGCCGACGCCTGCCAGGGCGCTTCTGACGGATGACCCCATCGAACTCCTCAAGTTTGCCGCTGAAGCATTCAAGGACTCGCAGGTAGCGATCGCAACGCTCGTTGAAATCCGGGGCGGTGCCGCGCGATCACTCGGCTCACAGGTGATTGTGCTCAGCGATGGTCGCTTTGCCGGGTACGTTTCTGGAGGGTGCGTCGAAGCTGCCGTCGCCGCTGAAGCACTGCTTGCCATGGCAGAGGGTCGCGATCGAACTGTGCGCTTCGGCGACGGATCCCCGTTCCTGGACGTTGTGCTTCCGTGCGGAGGAGGGATCACCGTCGCTATCCACGTCATGCGGAGATCGGAAGAAGTCGAAAGGGCGCTCGAATCCTTGAGGCTACGACAGGCGACCGCTCTCAGATATTCGCCCGCCAGACAATCGCTAGTCCTGGCCGAACCGATGGAGCGTGCGGGATGGGTCGGTGACGACTTCTTGACCATCTATCGCCCCTCCACGAAAGTTGTCATCTCAGGGCAGACGATCGAAGTGCGAAGTGTCGCGTGTCTAGCAGAATGTTCGGGATTCGAGGTAACCGTTCTGGCACCGGAGATGGGATCGCGTTTGATCGGAGACGTGGTCGATCCGTTTTCGGCCATACTGCTTCTGCACCATGACCTCGAACAAGAGATGCCGGTTCTTGAGGCTGCGTTGCAAACCTCTTGCTTCTACCTTGGTGCTCTGGGGAGCAGGCGAACGCACCAGCGGCGCCTCAATCGGTTGCTGAGGCTAGGACATGGTGAACCCGAACTGACACGCATCAAGGCACCGATAGGTCTGTTCGGCCCCGCCCGCGATTCTGCTTCGCTCGCACTTTCGATCCTCGCGGATGTTGCCGCGTCCCGCTCTGCGGCGTTCGGTTGATACTGCGCGGCTCACATGGGCATTGGTAAAAAACAATAGCCTTCGCCGGCGCGTTCCACAAAGCCACAGCCTGGGAAAGGGAAATGGTAGAAGAAGGCGGGCATGGTCCTCGATGCCAAAAACTCCAGCACTTTGAGGCGTGTTTCGACACCGGCATCCGGGTCTGTGTCAAAGAGCATCCTGATGCGTGGGTAGGCGAGTTGACACGGGTGATGAACGATGTCGCCGACCACAAAAAGAAGCTCACTGCCGGAGCCGATCACAAAACTTGTATGTCCGACGGTATGGCCGGGTGTGTGCATCGCCGTGACGCCCGGGAAGGTTTCCTGGTCGTCGACGTGAAGTACCAATCGATCGAGATTGGGGTTCAGGTTGCGACGCGCAACCAGTGCCGAACGTTCTCCCCGTGTACCCAGGCGTTCGTCTGCCAGCCAGAATTCGACGTCACAAGGATGGAGATGAATTCTGGCATTCGGGAAATTCCGCTGCCCATCCGGGCGCATTATACCTCCGACGTGATCGAGATGTGCATGTGTGGGAATGATTGCGTCTACGCTCTCAGGCTCGATGCCCGCGGAGATAAGTCCCGAATTCAACGGGCTGGGGCTCGAATCTGGCGTCGGCGCCCCGGATTCAAGTATGGCGAAACGGCCCTGGCTTCTGATCGCGAGAACGTTCTGTTCAACGACAATGCTGCTCTCGGTCCAGAAATCGCGAAGCTTCCCATCGTTGCAGGATGCCGCGTCGAGGGCCTTTTGCGGCTCGCCGATGTCGAGCTGGCCTGCCGAAATCACACATAGCTCTGCGTCCCCAACCTTGATACCTCCTGCCGACACGGTGGAGGCACGGTGCATGTCTGTCGTGGCTTGCCGATGCCGCATTGAACCTCCTCTGCAGGCGGCCCACGAGCTGCGCCGCCGCCCCGGTCAGAAGTGCACGAAAAACCCCAGTGACTCAAACCGGGCGTATAAGCCCACGTTATCTCCAGAGTGCCCCGGCTGTGGCCAGCGAAAAGGTGGCGCGACCGTCTGTTCACGAAGGTCGGTCAGGCAGGGGTATAACACTATGCAATACCGTTTGAGCGAACCAAGACTGATGTAAGGCATTGATGCACAATACTATTTCTTGGCGCCTCCGTTTCCGGCTTCGGCTTCCTGGCAGCGGGCGCTCGTCACCTGCGTTGACAAAGGTTGGCATCAAACGATTACCGTTCGTCTTGCCGAGCGCCGCGGGAGAAGGCTCCGCACGGAAGGTGGATCGGTCAATGTCGCATGGCCTACTGGCGCCGATCCAGGCGGTGTTCTGTGCGTAGAATGGAGGAAACAGAATGAATCGATTTGAGGGCCGCACGGTCATTGTTACAGGTGCAGGAAGCGGTATCGGAGCTGCATGCGTCCGGCGTCTGCATGCAGAGGGAGCCGACGTCGTTGCGGTCGACGTCACCAATGAGGCCGTCGATAAAATCGTGTCGGAATTTTGCGACAACGCTCGCATCTCAGGGGCCGTGCTCGATGTCCGCGATCAACGGGCAGCCGAAACTTTGGCAATCCAGACGCGTGCGCGGCTCGGTCGGCTGAACGGATTGATCAACTGTGCGGGGATCACCGGCGTTGCGAGCGTTTTGGATGTCGAACCCGAAAAGCTTGAGCGCGTCATGGCGGTCAATCTGGGCGGCACCGTCAACATGTGCCAGGCGTTTGTGCGTGCGGTGCGCGACGACACAGGGCCGCGCGCGATTGTAAACATCTCGTCAGGCGCCGGTGTCATGGGAGTACCCAATCGACTCCCCTATGTGGCTTCGAAATTTGCGGTTTCGGGCATAACAAAGTCTATGTCGCCGGAACTGGGGCCGCTCGGCATCCGGGTCAATGCAGTGGCGCCAGGAATGACAAAAACGCCCCTGGTCGAATACATGCTGCAAGATCCGGCGGCCGTAGAGCGTATCAAGGCAGCGCATCCGATCGGCCGTATGGGTGAGCCGGAAGAGATTGCCGCAGTGATCGTGTTCCTTCTCACCGAGGATGCCAGTTTTATGACTGGCGCTGTCGTTTCGGTCGACGGTGGCCAGACTGCTTGCCTGTAGCGCTACGGGTGGGCGAGCCGGTGCTGCCGTTTGTTGAGATGCGCTGATCTGAGGGCGTCGCCGATGCATCTGGTGCACAAGATCGATCCAAAGAAGTTGCTCTACCTTGCGACGATCATTGAGCACGGAAGCCTCAAGAGCGCCGCCCGCGCGTTGAACGTTACTCAACCGGCGCTCTCTGGCTCGATGAACCGACTGGAAAGCGAGCTTGGGATACGAGCCTTTGAAAGAACTTCGAAAGGTGTCTTCCCAACGCCGCTTGGTGAAATCCTATACTGCCACGCTCGGCTTATTCGAGACGAGATCAGTTTGGCGGAGCGCGCTCTGCTCAATGCTTGGGGTGGTGCGCCCGCCGCTGTCAGGCTGGGAAGCCTACCGAGTCTCGCGACGAGCGTGATGCCGCTTGCGCTACAAAGGTGGGGGCAGGCTCATCCAGATCGCGAGTTGCAGATCGTCGAAAGTCCGCAGATCGATCTGCTTGTAGGTCTTCTGCGGCGGGAATTCGACTTCGTGATCGGTTTCACGGAGTGCTATGACCTTGAGGAGGGGTTGCGTCAGCGTGTGCTGTTTCGCGACAAGCTTCTTGTCATCGCGCGAAATGGGCACCCGCTTTCCGGGCAACCCGACGTCGATTGGCGAACGTTAGTTAGTTATCCTTGGGTCTTTCCCTCAGCGCGCCGGCCGCATGCCGTGCTCGGTGCGGCGCTCAGATCCACGAACATTTCTCCACCTGAAAATGTTACCGTTTGCGGCTCCGTCACATTGCTGAAGGCCGTGGTCGCGAATAGCGACCACTTGGCGGTGCTGCCATTGCACGCGGTGAACGAGGAGCTGGTCGAGGGGCGGCTGTGCAACATTCCGATTGATGCCACGGCGCTGGACCGCAACATCGCGCTCTATTTCAGGGAGGGGTTCCAGATGGACGATGCGAGCCGAGACCTGATAGCGATCGTCGAGCGGGTTGGACAAGAGATCTGTCAGCGAGGCTTGGCGACGCGAACGCCTGCTGTTGATGCTAAGGGGGAGCGGTCCAGCTATCCGCCTGCATGATCCGGGAGAACAGGACGGGCAATGATGCTTCGCCCTGACCAGGAGTTCGCAGTACCCTCCTCCTGCGTATCCATGATCAATGCACATAAGCACGATCGATCGAAGCGCGGTAATCCGACGCATCGCGCAGTGATACCTTTCATCCAGTCCGACGGTTGCGGGCGGCACTGGCTATGAAAGGGTTAATCAAATGGAGAGCATATTCTTGCACACCCCCGTGGGCATCCGGGGACTAAGGCGGCTAGCCACTTCAGGCATTGCTGCCGTGATCGCGCTAGCAACGGTTCTGGTGTCTCCTGCTGTCGCGCATCATGGATGGCCCGGATTCGACACAGATCGCCTCGTCTACATCGCGGGAACGGTCTCTTCGGATGGTACCTGGGGTAACCCGCACTCGCTCTTCCATGTAACCTTGGACAGCAGCCTACCTGCCGACACTCCCGAGCTGGCGATTCCGGAGCAGTTGCAAGATCCTGAGGACACTATCCGGGTCAATGCCGCCCTCTCGTACAAGGGCTCGCGCAAGGAGCTGGAAATCATCATCGCGCCGCCGGCCTGGTCGGGCAGGTGGGGCCTGGGCCGTGCGCTGAAAGTCGGGGAACGCTTCCAGGCCGTCGGCTATATCAATCGGACAGATGACGGTCTGTTTCGACCAGTAGTGTTCTGGTACGGGGATGACAATGTGCCGGTAAACCAGGTGCTCGGCAACACGCTCCCGGTACGAGCGCCGCTGCCGAACTAAGCTTCCTCTACGGATGCGAGCACCATGCCGATCACCAGGCAGAAACCGCCGTGCACGACTCCGGGGATTGGGCGCGTGGACGGTGTTCGGGGTTACCGTCGTCGTAGCAGGTGCGGATCGAATTCTCGCACCAAGCGGAATTGAACGGCTTATGCTTGATTTGCTCAACTCGTTGCTCCTGCTGTTGCAGGACTCTGGGCTTGGAAAGACGGTGCGGAATGCCCAGTTTCTCTATCCCGTGCTCGAAGCTACCCACATCCTTGGGATTGCTGTCCTTGTCGGCCCGGCTTTCACCTTCGACCTCCGACTGCTGGGGGTCGGACACCGCGTCGTGTCCGTAACCACAGCCGCGCGCTATCTGCTGCCCGTCTCCCACATTGGCCTGGCCATCGCCTTTGTCACGGGCATCGCGCTGCTCAGTGCGCAGGCGACCTTGGTCGCTGGTGCCGGAGCTGCACCGTGGAAATTCGGCCTGCTCATTCTCGCGGGTCTCAACGTGCCAGTGTTCCACTACGGCATCTACCTCCGCGTCGATGAGTGGACGGATGCCGCCGTGACACCGGTCGCCGCCCGCGTCGCGGCAGGAGTGTCAATGATCGCATGGACGGGTGTCGTCTTTGCTGGTCGACTGCTCGCCTACACCTGATCTTCAGATTTCCGGAACTTTCGGCTCTGGTTTCGTCGGCCCTCTGGAGGACATAGAACGGAGCCGGCAAACCCCAGCGCGCGTGGTCTCTTAGTCGGCTGTGTTTGCGGACTATCGGTGCCATCGGGTCCGGGTCGACGTGGTACGTGGGCATGAGGTTGACCGGGCCCTCGACCATCGACAGCCCATTTTCGAACCCAGTCCTTGTCGTCCATGCAGTGGAGCTTGCCCGAGTGGCCTCCTGATCAGCGTACCGACACGGTAGACGATGCTCTAATAGCGGTGCCGAAATAGATGTGCTTCGTTGCTAGCTCCGTCCTCAAGACGGGCTGCCCGGCTAGGCAGCCCGTCTTATGCTTTCGCTACTCTCCGAGGGTGACCCCCAGGTCGCGGATCAACGGCTGCCAAACTGCCTTGTCTTCCTGCCAGCGCTTCTGGAAGGATTGAGGATCGCTGGGCGGCATGCCCAGTCCCAACTGCCCGTAGCGCGATTTGACGGCCGGATCCTCAAGCGCCTTCGCGAGAGCATCGCTCAGTCTGTTGACTGCTTCGTCAGGGGTATCGTGCGGTACAACCATCGCCTGCCAGGCGACAGCCGAAAACCCTGGAAGCGCCTTTTCGCCGAAGGTTGGGACATCGGGAAGTGCGGGAAGGCGGGCCGAAGAGAAGATAGCAAGAGGTCGCAAATCCCCTGAACGGATCATCTCACGAGCGGTGGTGTAGTCGATGACAATGCTTGGAACGACACCGGCGAGCGCATCGTTCAGCGCAGGCGCCATCCCGCGGTATGCGACATGCTCGAGTTTCACGCCCGCTTCGCGCGCCATCCTCTCCACTGCGAGATGCAGCGGTGTTCCAATCCCAGGACTCGCATAGGCTATCGGGACGGACGCCGTCTTGGCCTGGCTCAGGAATTCCTCGACCGTCTTGTAGGGTTGGTCCTTGCCGACCGCGAGCAGGAAGTTCACTTCAGCGTAAATGCCGACCGGCCGGAAATCCTTGTCCGGATCATATTGCAGCGTGCGGTAAGCTACCGGATTGATCACCAGCGTGCCATTGTCGACCGACATGACAGTCAGGCCGTCCGGCTTTGACTTGGCCAAGGCTGTCGCCGCAATCGAACTGCCGGCTCCCGGGCGGTTGTCAACAATGATCGTCTGATCGAGCTTCTTCGAGATCGGCGCCGCAAGAAGCCGAGCTATTGCATCCGTCGACCCTCCAGGCGGATAACCGACAAGCCACCGGATTTGGCCGTCGGCGGCCGAGGCGTGTGTGGTGGTCAGCGCTAAGGCCCCTAGGACCATCGCCGTTGCGAGCAATCTTTGTCTTGCTATCTGATGCCAGTTCATTTGTTCCTCCCTGAGAACAGTCGTGAATGAAAATCCCTCCGAAACGCGTTTGAACTCCCCGTCTCAACCAGCAATGAAAAACAACTGCCGGTACTGCTTCGCGCATTCCCGCGAGCGGGCCAGTTGGTCCGCTCGTCGAGCCAGCCGCGTTTCGGCAAATGCAAAGCAGCGTTATGCGAAGGTGTTGCTCAACGAACCGATGCCTGAGATCGAGATTTCAACGCGGTCGCCGGCCTTGAGGAACCTGGGCGGCGTAAATCCGATCCCGACGCCTGCGGGCGTGCCGGTAGCGATGACATCGCCAGGCTGCAGGGTCAGGCCCGCGGAGATAGCTGCGATCAATTGCGGGATCTTGAAGATCAGATCGCTGGTGTTTGCTTTCTGCCGGATTTCGCCGTTCACCTTGCATTCGATATTAAGGTTCGCACCGTCAATCTCGTCGGCGGTGACGATCCAGGGGCCCATCGGACAAAACGTGTCGAGCCCTTTGCCGGCAAGCCATTGCTTGTGATTGCGCTGGCGATCGCGCGCGGTGACGTCGTTGACGATGGTGTATCCCCAGACGTGCTGCATCGCATCGGCTTCCGCGATGTTGCGACCAGGCTGACCGACAACGATGGCCAATTCAGCCTCATAGTCGACAGCCTGAGTTGCCTGCGGGTGCATTTCGACGACAGCATCCGGACCGATGACGGTGCTGGGCGGCTTTGAGAAAATTGCAGGATATGCATCGATTTCTTGCCCCTTGACGGCACCGGCCTCGAAGCCGCTGCCCGCGAACTCCTTGGCGTGTTCGTAGTAGTTCTTGCCGACGCAGAAGATGTTCCGCTCAGGTATGATCGGCGCCAAGAGCGTAACCTCTGAAAGAGGCGGTCCTGGCCGGGATGCTGCAGTGAAGCTGAAACCCGACGCGCTGAAGCGGATGAGATCCGCCATGCTGGTCAAATTGGAATCGAACGGGTGAACCGTGCCCGCAGCGTCGTTCACGACACCAAGCAAGACCTTACCGTTATTTGAGAATCTGGCGACTTTCATCGTATGTCCTTTAGGAAATGAGGCTCGATGCCGTCCTGAAGCGTTCAGGGCGGCATTCGGAGCAGGCTCGGTTCTCAGAACCTGGGGAGGCGAATGGCCAGAAGCAAAGCGTCTTCGGTCGCAGTGATCTCGGCGGGTGCATCCGCTGGAAGAAGTTCAATACCGGTCTGTGGGCCATAGGCCTTGCCATCGACGGTGATCTGACCCTCGCTGAGAAACAGGATCTCGATCGCGGTCCGGGTCCCCGTGTTGAACGTCGCGCCTGCTTCAATCTTGACAAAGCCGAGCCGCATTTCGCGTTCCGTGAAAACGCCAAGCGTCTTGGTCGAAACGCCTGGGGTCCCCGACTTCAGCCAAGGACTCGACTCCGGATACATCATGACGACGTCGTCATAGCGAGGTTCTGCAAACTCAAGCTTCTTGCCCGTTGCCTCCTCGACGCATGCGGCCGAACCGTCCTTGTTGTGCTTGTTTCCCTGTTCGTCGTACCAGGTGAAGACGCCGTTCTTAAATTCGCCCTTCTTCTTGAGCGCTTCATTCGCGGCTTCGCGTCGCGCCACGCTGAGGAAACCCTCACCGCTCGCGCCGCCGAATTGAATGACCATCATTTCAAGCCCTTCCGGCCGGTCCTGCGGACCGTAGTGGACGCTCTCGGGGAAGTAGGCCACGGTGCCTTCCTTCATGACCTTGTGAGGCGACACCGGGTAGCTGCCCTTAAGAACGTAGCGGACCTGGTCGAAGTTGTGACGGTGGCGCGGCGTGCCCCATCCCCCCGACCCAGTGCGTCCAACATTCAACAGGTAGTTGTTCGGAGAGTCGTCATCACCAGTGAGCAGAAACTTCTGGTCCAGCTTGCCGTCTCGCATGCTGCCGACGCTTCCGCCCTCGGCTTTGGCTGCTTCTGAGATGCGCATATCATCCTCCTCGGTTCGCGAAATCAGGTCTGTCTAGTTTTAGGAGACGCAGCCGACCGCGGGAATAGGCGGATTTCCGAGGGTATAACTTATGTTATCGCCCGGCGATGCGGAGCGTTTATCCTGATTGATTCCGGACACATGCCGCTTCAAATTTAGATCGCAGCGAAAAGCTCATAGCGCTCGCGTCATGACGCGCGAGCACATCTTAAAATTGCAGTGAACGGCGGATGGGAGGCATTCGGCGTAAGAATGGAGATCTGTCAATGTCAGAGCCGAGTGTCAGCTCCGCAAATCCGTTGCTTGCCAAGATGGCTGCAGGGAAACTTACTGTCGGTATGATCGTACGTCTCATCAGAGGCGTGGAGATAGTAGCGATCGCCAAGACCGCAGGCTTCGATTGTCTCTTTCTGGACCTGGAACACAACAGCTTCTCGCTTGAGACGATCGGCCAGATATGCATAGCCAGCAACCTGGCAGGGATCACGCCGCTTGTGCGTGTCGTCGATAGCGGCCATGCGTCGATCACCCGGGCCCTCGAATGCGGCGCCATGGGGGTGATCGCTCCTCAAGTTGAAACCGCCACGGACGCTGTTGCCGTGGTCCAGGCCGCGAAGTTTCCGCCGCTCGGCCATCGCTCTATCGCTCCGTGTCTGCCGCTTCTCGAATTCCGCCCGACACCAGCAGTCGAAGCAATGCAACGCATCAACGCGGCCACGATGGTCGTGATCATGGTGGAGTCGCTGGCGGCGCTCGACGCGATTGACGAAATCGCGGCGGTCGATGGCGTCGACATGCTTCTCGTTGGCGCAAACGACCTGTGCAACGCGCTCGGGTTCCCGGGGCAGATCGAGCATCCGACTGTCCGGGCGGCCTTCGCGCGTGTGGCGGATGCCTGTAAAGCCAATGGGATCTACCTCGGCGTTGGCGGGCTCGGATCGAATCCCGAACTTGCAAAGGAAATGATTTCGCTTGGCGCCCGCTACGCGACTGCGGGCGCCGATGTAACATTCTTCACCAATGCGGCCATGGCGCACGCAAGGAAATTCCAATGACCAAGATCACCAGCGAGCTCGAAACACGAGCCGTTTCAGCATCTTCCGAACCCGACGATACGGTCGTCCATACGCCACAGGATTCGGGTGTTCCAGGATGGGCCCGTGATTTCAGCGTCGTCGACCGGGTTGTGCTCATAACAGGCGCGGGGCAAGGGATCGGACGGGAGCTTGCCCGGCAGTTCGCAGCTTCCGGCGCCACGCCCGTCGTTGCAGATCTCAATCTGACAAATGCTCAGAACGTACGAGACGAGATCGTTGCAAGCGGCGGGAAGGCAAGCGCCCTGCAAGTTGACATTGCCGATGCCGGATCGGTCGACCTCCTCATAAAGTCGGTGATCGCCGAACACGGTCGCATCGACGTCCTGATCAACAATGCGGCGATGTTTGCGACACTCGACAAACGTCACTTCGAAATGATTCCTCTGGACGAATGGGACCGCGTCATTCGTGTCAACGTGACGGGACCATTTCTATGTGCTCGCGCCGTGGCGCCGCTCATGCGGTCAGCAGGCTGGGGAAGGATTATCAATGTTTCGTCCGACGCTGTTCCAAAGGGCGTCCGAAATTATCTGCACTACGTGACGTCGAAGTCCGCGATCATCGGGATGACCAACGCTCTGGCGCGTGAGTTGGGGTCTGATGGCATCAACGTCAATTGCATTCGACCGGGGCCGGTCGCCACTGAAGTTGAAAGGGCGGTCAATCCGACGCTCGACCTCAGGCGCCTCCAGTTGTCGCAGCAATGCATCCAGCGCGGGATGGTGCACACAGATCTCGTCGGCTTGATGATCTTTCTGGCAACCCCCGCTGCGGGCTTCATCACCGGTCAGACGATCGCCTGCGACGGCGGCTACACCCACAGCAGTTAAGGGACCGAAACATGCGCGAATACACCAAGTTATTCATCGACGGGCAGTGGGTTCAACCCTCCGTTCTGAAGACCGTGGAGCTGTCGGATCCAACAACCGGTACGCCTTTTGCGAAGGTCGCGATGGGTGGAGTGGAGGACGTCGACCGGGCAGTTGCGGCTGCGCGACGCGCCTTCACAGCCTATTCCCAAACATCGGTTGCCGACCGCATCGCCCTGTTTCACCGGATCATTGCTGCATACGAAGCGAAAATGGACGAGCTATCGGCCGTAATCGCGGAAGAAATGGGCTGCCCAGTCAGCGCGCGCGTGCAGGTCTCGGGCCCGCTCACGCACTTTCGTCAGGCTCGCATGGTTCTTGCGAGCTACCACTTTGAATCCCGCATCGGCGACACAATTATCCGCCGGGAGCCCATTGGCGTGTGCGGCCTCGTGTCGCCGTGGAACTGGCCGATCCAGACGCTGACGGTGAAAATCGCCTACGCCCTGGCCGCTGGCTGCACGGTGGTCTGCAAACCGAGCCAGGTCACACCGATCAGCGCAATCCTGCTGACGGAGGTTCTGGAGGCGGCCGAAGTCCCGAGGGGCGTCGTCAACCTCGTCCTAGGGGAGGGAGCGACAGTCGGCGAAGCTCTTGCCGGCCACCCGGACGTGGATCTGATTTCGTTCACCGGCTCGACTGGCGCCGGCGCACGTGTCGGCGCTGTCGCCGCACAATCGATCAAACGCGTATCGCTGGAGCTCGGCGGGAAATCCGCGAACATCGTTCTTCCCGATGCGGACATAGCAGCCGCCGCACGGTGGAACGTCCAACGATGCTTCTTCAACACCGGTCAATCCTGCCATGCCCCGAGCCGACTCTTGATCCCGCGCCATAAGATGCCGGAAGCCCTGAGGGCGATGCGGGAGGAAGTCAGCGAGATCCACATCGGGGATCCTCGTGATCCGGCGACGAGCATGGGTCCCATGGTGAACCGGGCTCAGTTTGACCGCGTCCAGCGCTACATAGAGATTGGACTTGAAGAAGGTGCGACGCTTGTTTGCGGGGGACCTGGCCTGCCCGACGGCCTTAGCAGAGGTGCGTTCGTACGGCCCACGATCTTTGCAGATGTAGCACCTGAAATGACGATCGCTCGCGAGGAAATCTTCGGCCCTGTCCTTGCCGTGCTCGCCTATGACGACGAAGAGGAGGCAATTGCAATCGCAAACGAAGGTCCGTTCGGGTTGGCCGGCTATGTCTTCTCCGGGGACGCCGAGAAGGCTTACCAGGTCGGAAACCGACTACGCGCTGGGCGCGTTTTTTATAACGGTGCAGCAGGCGATCCCGCTTCTCCGATGGGAGGATACAAGCAGTCCGGCAATGGCCGAGAAATGGGAATCTTTGGCTTGGAGGAATACCTCGAGGTCAAGGCTGTCTTCGGTTTCAAGGAGCGGGCACAGGGGCTTCTGCCTCTAGATTCGTGACATCGTCTTCTGGCGGCGCGCTGATCTCGAGCGCCGCCCTTTCTTTCTCCCGTGCGGACAGCTCTTGTCCGACGGAACCGACGAGTGAGACGAGGTCACGGCTTGGTTCATCGAGCTGGTAGCCTTCGCGGAAGAACACCGCGATGTTGCGGTCAAGGACCGGATCGGTGACGTCCAGTCGGCACAGGCGCCCCTCATCCAAGTCGACGCGCACCGCGTGGGCTGGGAGGACGGCCAGATGATCGCCATTGACCACAAGGGACTTCAGCAGCGTGACCGAGCCGCAAACCGTCATTTGCTCCGGCGGAGCGACATTGGCTTTTTTCAATGCCGCATCAAGGATCACATGCGATCGCCGGGCCGTCGGACAGACCCACGGATAGGAAACGAGCACCTCCCATCGGAGATTGCGTTCAGATGCCAATGGGTGCCCTGCGCGAGCGATAACGCAGAGCTTGTCACGGAAAAGAACGCGCTGACGAAGCCCGTTTTCAAGGTCGTAGCACTCCGTAAAGCCGAAAACGAAGTCGAACTCCCTGCGCAGCAGCCCGGTGAGCAAGTCGATCTGTGGAACCTCGACGACTTCCAGCTCTCGCTCCCGATAAATGTCGCGCCAACGGCTGAGAGCGATTGGAATGATCGAGCTGGCCAAGCTGGGAAGGCTGCCCACTCGGATGGTGCCCGGGTTCCCACCTTGCGCGCTAAGCAAGGCGCGGGCTGCAAGGCTGATCTCGTCTCGGATCAGTCGCGCATGGCAATATAGGATCTCGCCAGTGGCGGTCGGCACGACACCCGACGGGCCTCGCTCAAGAACCCGCATTCCAAGCTCTTCTTCAAGCCGGTTCATGGAGGTGGTGAGCGCAGGCTGCGACATGTCGAGAGCCTTGGCCGCGCTTTTGAGGCTGCCATGCTCGATGATCGTTGCCAGATAGAGAATTTTCTTGGGATCAATCCTCAAGCCGCTCACCAACCGCACCTCCTCAATTTCAGTCAGAACGAACTCGTCCAGCACGGCCCCGCGTGACCTGTCACACTACTCTGAATGCGTTCTCCGGGGAAGTGAGGGATAAGTCTATGTTATACCCTTCGGTGGCTGGCAGCGGTCTTGTGTGGCGCCACGGCGGACTGTCGAATACAGTTTTTCTCAAGAGATGCCGTGTGGAGGCGGCGCTTAGCTTAGGAGGAAATCATGATCATCAACCGTAGAAACTTTCTCGTCGCGGCATCGGCGGGAGCGGCCCTGAGCTTGCCGCTTGCACGATCGGTGTTCGCTCAGGAGAACTATCCGAGCCATCCTGTCAGTTTCATTATCGGCAATCCGCCGGGCGGAGATGATGACACGCTCAGTCGCTTCCTGGCGGAGCAGATTCGCGCAGATCTCGGCCAGACGATCATCGTCGACAATCGTGGTGGTGGCGCAACCACCGTTGCGGGCAACCTTGTCGCCTCGTCCGATCCCGATGGGTATCGTATTCTCTGCCTGACAACGTCTGGTATTGTGCAGACCGTATTGCGCGACAATCTCCCCTACAACCTCGACAATTTTGCACCGATCGTCGGTATCGGCGGATATCCCATGGCCTTGGTCGTTTCCGGGCAATCCGACATCAAGACGATGGACGACTTAATCAAGGTCGCCAAATCTCCGGACGGGATAACGTTCGGTAGCGCCGGCGCAGGGACCCTCGCGCATCTCACCGCCGTGCGCTTCCTTAAGGAGATTGGCGGCAATGGCGTGCACGTCGCCTTCAAGAACAACCCCGAAGGATTGCAGGCGCTGGGCGGAGGGTTCATCCAGATGATGTTCCCCTCGGCACGTGAGGCGGCAACACTTTCCGCGAACGGTCTTCTTCGCGTCCTGGCGGTCACGTCACCGGAACGAACGTCGAACCTGCCGGACGTCGCCACCATGCGCGAGCTCGGTCATCCGGATATCGACAGCATGCTGTGGTACGGATACATGGCCCCCAAAGGCACTCCGGATGCGGTCGTACAGCGTCTGTCAGATGCAATTTCCAAGGGCGTCCAGAGCGAAGCGTTTCATCAAAAGTTTCAGCCTCTTGCATTTCAGGAGCAATTGCTGACGGGCGGACCTTTGCGAGAGTTCATGACGGTGCAGGCCCAGCGTTGGCAGACGGTGATCAAGGAAAACAACGTCAAGTTCACCGACTGATCGATGATCGCCGAGCCCCCGGACCAGCGGTCGCCGGGGGCGCGGCACCCAATGGCTTGAGGCAAAGAAGCCTCAGAAGGATGTTCAATGAAACGCTACCAGATGTTTGTCGCCGGCGACTTTGTCGATCCGGTGGACGGCGATGCGCAAATCCCGCGAGCGAAACCTCATGACGTCGATCTCGCAGTGCGCAGCGCTCATCACGCGATGACGACGGGGCCTTGGTCGAAATTCACGGCGACCCAACGCGGAAAGTTCCTGAACGCGATTGCGGATCTGGTTGAGAAAAACCGGGATCATCTGGCGGAGATCGAGACCCGCGACAACGGAAAGCTCTTGCGCGAAACGCGTGGGCAGCTCGGCGCAATTGCGGAGTGCTGGCGCTATTATGGAGGCTTGGCAGACAAGATCGAAGGGCACTCGATACCGATTGAGAAGGCCGACGCACTCGCTTTCACGACCCGGGAGCCAGTTGGTGTCGTAGCGGCTCTGACAGCCTGGAACTCTCCCCTGTGGTTTGCTGCCATCAAGTGCGCCCCGGCGATGGCCGCAGGCTGCGCCGTGGTGGTCAAGCCCTCGGAGTTCGCTTCGGCAAGCACTCTGGAGTTCGCCGCTCTGGTCAAGGAGGCCGGTCTGCCCCCGGGAGTCTTCAACGTTGTCACGGGCCTTGGCCAGGAAGCGGGGTCGGCCCTGGTTGAACACCCTGACGTGGCGAAGATCACCTTCACGGGCTCCGACGTTACCGGCGCGAAAGTCTATGAAACAGCAGCGCGAGCGATGAAGCGCGTTTCGCTTGAGCTTGGCGGAAAGTCGCCGAACATCGTGTTCGCGGATGCGAATCTGGAGCTTGCTGCGGCTGGCGCGGTTTCGGGAATCTTTGGCGCCTCCGGCCAGATGTGCACGGCGGGCTCCCGACTGCTGGTGCAAAGGTCCATTCTCGACGACTTTACCGATCGGTTGCTCAAGCTTGCTCGCAACATCCGATTGGGCGATCCCATGGATCCGGAAACAGATGTTGGGCCGATTGCCACTCCTCCCCAGTTTCAAAAGGTCATGGACTACTTGGCTGTCGCGCGGGCCGACGGGGCGCGGTGCGTTCTGGGCGGGAAGCCGGCGCTTGGCCCTGGCCTGACCGGCGGCCAGTTCGTGGAGCCCACGGTGTTTGCTGATGTCACGAACCAGATGCGCATCGCGCAGGAAGAAGTGTTCGGGCCAATCCTTTCCATCATCGTTTTCGACACGGAGCAAGAGGCGATCCAGATTGCGAACGAGATCGACTATGGCTTGGTGGCCGGCGTTTGGACGACCAACATGGGCCGGGCGATTCGAATGTCGAAAGCGCTCGATGTTGGAACCGTCTGGGTCAACACCTACCGCGCGTACAGCTACATGGTGCCATTCGGTGGCATGAAACGGTCCGGTCTTGGTCGCGAGAGCGGCATTGAGGCTGTCAACGAGTATCTCGAAACCAAGAGCGTGATTATTTCGGTCGCTGAGGAGGCGCCCGACAATCCGTTCATCATGCGGTAGCGGGGGCGTCTCCGACTAACGCATCCGTTTACCTGCGGCAGGGAGGCCGTATCATGAACGAACAAAACAACACTGGCGGCAGTCGGCGGCTAGCGGGCCGCCGGATCCTCGTCACAGGGGCCGCCTCGGGGATTGGCAAGGCAACCGCAGAACTTTTCGCCGTGGAGGGCGCGCTTGTAGCCTGCCTGGATCGCAACGCCGCTGCGGTGACTGAAGTTGCAAGCGCAATCGGCGGGTACGCCATTGCAGCCGACATCACTGACGAAGGCGACGTCGCAAGGGCGGCCAACAGGGTTCACGACAATCTCGGCGGGATAGACGGTCTCGTGAATGCAGCCGGGATCATGGCGACGGGCTCCATCCAGGACATGCCCGTCGCACTCTGGCGCCAGATCATCGACGTGAACCTCATCGGGACGTACCTCGTTACGAAGAGCTGCGTGCCGTTCCTGCAGGGCAGCGAGACAGGTACGATTGTCAACATCGCCTCGGCCCAGGGATTGCTGCCGAACGTCGCCAACCACACCGCCTACGCAGCGTCGAAAGGCGCAGTGGTCAACCTCAGTCGCGCGCTCGCCGCCGAGCTGTCCCCCCAGATCAGAGTCAACGCTGTCTGTCCCGGCATGGTCGATACGCCCATGGCGTTGGGCAACGGAGGCAAGGCGGACAACTACGCGATGAAACGCGTCGCTCGGCCAGATGAAATCGCCAGCGCCATTTTATTCCTTACGAGTCAGGAATCTTCGTACGTCACCGGCGCCGCGCTTGCGGTCGATGGCGGACGATCGTTCCACTGACTGGAGGCACGAGACGATGAGCAAACAAGTCAACGCCAAAGACATCGCGAGCGGAGTTATTTTGCTGCTGCTGGCGGCGATCGGCATCTACATCAATCTTGACTACCAGCTAGGTACGGCCAGCCGAATGGGCCCAGGCTATATGCCACTTGTCGTGCTTGTCGCCCTCGGCGTGCTGGGCATGGGCGTTCTTCTGGCTGGGTTTTATGGCTCTCCGGAGCGTCTGGAAAAATGGGCCTGGCGCGAAGTCGGCTTGATCCTGGCAGCGCTGTCGATCTTTGGCGTGATGCTTGAAGATATCGGCATGGCCGCGGCAACGGTGGCGCTGGTTGTCATCAGCGGATTGGCTGACCGTACCCAGACGCTGAAGGGTATTGCAGCACTGGCGGTCGTCCTTGTGGCGATCTGCTGGCTGGTCTTTACCTGGGGACTGCAGATCAGCGTGCCGTTCCTTCCTTCGTTTCTCACCAATCCCTGAGGTCTGCACAGATGCTTGACAATCTCGCGCTCGGGCTCTCGGTAGCCTTCACCTTCCAGAACCTGGCATTCTCCTTTGTCGGATGCGTCATCGGTACCGCGATTGGCGTTCTGCCGGGGGTAGGCCCGGTGGCGACAATCTCGTTGCTTCTGCCACTGACGTTCGGACTGGATCCGATCACTGCCATGATCATGCTCGCCGGCATCTACTATGGGGCGCAGTATGGCGGATCGACCTCAGCGATCCTGCTGAACCTCCCGGGGGAAGTGACCGCGGTCGTCACGACGCTCGAGGGGCACAAGATGGCCCGTGCGGGCCGAGCCGGAGCGGCGCTTACAGTTGCCGCGATCGGATCCTTCTTTGCCGGGACCGTGGCCACGCTGGTCGTGGCCGGCGCAGGTCCGCTTCTGACTTCGGTCGCAATGGCGTTTGGCCCGGCCGAATACTTTTCGCTCATCTTGCTCGGCCTGATTGCCGCGACCGTCCTCGCCCATGGCAACATTCTCAAATCCTTGGCGATGATCGTTCTCGGCGTCCTGTTCGGGCTGGTGGGGACCGACCTGCAAAGCGGCCAGATCCGTTTCACTCTTGGGTTCCCTCAACTGTTCGAAGGCGTCGGCTTTGTGCCGTTGGCGATGGGTCTCTTTGGCATCGCTGAAATCATCCGCAACCTCGAGTGTCCGGAAAACCGATCCGGAACCGTGTCGCGCGTCGGCAAACTGTGGCTGACGAAGGACGAGTTCTCACGGTCGGTGCCTTCGGTCCTGCGCGGCACTGCATTGGGTTCGTTGCTGGGCGTGCTGCCCGGGGGCGGCCTCGCGCTCTCAACGTTCGCGTCTTACATGCTGGAGCGCAAAGTCTCGAAGCACCGGGAGGAGTTCGGCAGCGGGGCTATCGAAGGCGTGGCCGGTCCAGAAAGCGCGAACAACGCCGCCTCTCAAACGTCATTCATTCCAATGCTCACACTCGGGATACCGGCCAATGCGGTCATGGCGTTGATGATTGGCGCTTTGATGATTCAAGGGATCCAGCCAGGGCCGCGGATGATCGACGAGCAACCGACCCTTTTCTGGGGACTGATTGCGAGCATGTGGATTGGCAATCTGATGCTGTTAGTCATCAACCTCCCGCTCGTCGGCGTGTGGGTTTCGCTTCTCAAGGTACCTTACAAATACCTCTATCCTGCGATCCTCGTGTTCTGCGGCATCGGGGCCTATTCGGTAAACAACTCCGCCTTCGACGTTTATCAGACGGTGGTATTCGGTCTGATCGGTTATGCCCTCATCAAGCTGGAATTCGAGCCGGCTCCGTTGTTGATCGGCTTTGTGCTTGGACCGATGCTGGAAGAGTATCTGAAGCGGGCGATGGTCCTGTCGCGGGGTGACGTCAGCGTGTTCATCGATCGCCCCGTGAGTGCCGTGTTCCTTGCGCTTGGGGCACTTGCACTCGCCGCGATGATTTTGCCGAGTATTCGTCGGCGAAAGGAAGAGGCTATCGCGGAGTAGCCGCGATACTACCCGGCATCACACCAGAAACGCCGGAGCCGAACATGCTCGTGCATGTTCGGCTCCGGTTTTTGTTCGTCGTCGTCCGTCACAGGCAAGAGCGCCTCTGTTGGTCGACGCTGGCGCGGGCGATCGTGGACACTCTCGGATTCCTTGGCACCAAGCGCGGCTGCATCTTATGGATACGCCTATGGGTGGAGCGGAAGGTGTGAGCAGCGTGCCGGCATGCGTTGCCGAACTCAGTCATGGAGATCGCCTGACGGGCGAACTCACCTAGAACGGAACTTCATCGGCTCCGCCGAACGGTTGTGTCGCGACAGCGCCAGAGGGCAGCGGAATATTCGAGACAACGAACAGGTTCAGAACGTCCTCACGGTCCATGAACATGATCTGCGATCGCCTGCTTGCATCGAGTTTGTTCCCAAGCCAGTTTCTCGCCTGTTTCGTTATCTCGCCGCCGGCGACGATGAACGCGTGATCGACGAGAACCCGGCGGTTCACCTCCGGATCGAAGATCTCATGGCCAAACATCATCATGACCTGATTGTGAATCTCGGCGACATTGGCGTTTCCCGTCTTGGTGACCCCGGAGGAGTCGATCTTGCCCTACTTTGCCTGAAGTCCGAAATAGATCACGTACATCGTTGGCAGCGTGTAGCGAATCCAGATGTCCTTGCCATATTCCAGTGCCTTGTCAGCGTGGCCGGCGGATGTGATCCCGTGATACCCCAACGGCCTAAACATCGGGAGCAGGATGTACTCGATGAGCTCGTCCTTTGAACAGCGGTCGAGGAACGCAGCCAATTCCGCGCGCTTCTTGACCTCTTCCGGGTGGAACGGACGGTGTGGGTTCGATAGTTCCGAGATCCGATTCGTCGCCACATGACGAAACTGGAGCGTCGAGGTGTCGTCGAAGAACGCCTCGTAGCCCTCTCGTCGCAACGGAGGTTGAGCGTTGCAAGTGCAACGTTTCTGTCGGCGTCACCTTCAACGGCATCCGACCTGTCCATCAGGACGCGGAACAGATGGGCGAACCTGCTTGGCAACGAATGCTGGTGGGGCGAAACTTCTGCCAGAAGCTCGGCCAGGCGTTCCGCCGTCTATGCCCACCTCGTAGAACCGTCGTGTACAAACGATAGATCGCAGTCGTCGAAGAATTCGGTGATGTACTTGCTAGATCGATACGGGACGCCTGGCAGATCGCCTATTACGCACTCGGCCAAGGCACGCAGATTTCTTGACTTCAACTGCATTCAGCGTCCCAGAAGTGCAAGGAGAGCGCCACACAGGCGACAGTGTCGTCAGGTGCGGTCCAGGATAGGTGCTGACCGACAATGCTATGGATTTCAAGCAAAGATCCGGTCGAACTCGCTGTTCGGTATGAGAGAGTACGGGCGAGAAGCTCGACCGTCTAAGAGCCTGACTCGAAAAGGTCTCAACAATATCCGTACCTTGCCAAGCGTCGTGTCAGGACCCGGATGTGGGCGATAG
>MBFK01000030.1 GCA_001704765.1 Sinorhizobium shofinae | reverse complement strand
GAGCCAAGCTGCAGGCTTCCGACCAAAAGTGCTAGTTTCACTATTCCGGCAAGTCTATTCGAACTCATGTCGACCTCCATCGTTTGCCAGATAAACTATCAATTTAAATTCCTGTCTCAACGCAAAGAAATGACGCCATTGGCTGAATTTTGGAAATATCCTGTCCTCTTCACGCCATACCAGGAACTTCTTGCCCCTCCTCGAACTCGGCCATCGATCGCGCACGCTCGATGGTAGTCTATTTTTCGGAACGCGCTAAATCGACGAATTGAGAGTTCGGCCGGTCGAGGATAAGCGAAGAACGCCAGACTAACCACCCGGGTTGAAATCAACGTCACCGCGCCTTCCAGGCTACTCCCCCCGAAACAGCTTCCACTTAGTGGGCCGGAACGCGATACGGGTTGGGTCGGCTGAGGACGCGCGCTCCGGAGGCAGCTCGATCTCGACCGAAGGCAGTGTGTTGCCGATATCCAATTCGAGGTGGCGCGTGCCCGCGACGCGCCGGCTTGCCGTGACGCGGCCGGCGAGACAGGCGCCGTAACCCTCGATGAGCTCAACGTCGTGTGGGCGAAAATGGAGGGTTGCCGGTCCATCCGGTTCGTTTGCCGCGCGTAGGCCGATCGGCCGGTCCTCGAACCAGATCTCGCCGCTCGAAAGTGTCACCTCCAGGCAGTTCGATTGACCGATGAAGCCGTAGACAAAGGGCGAGACCGGCTGGTCGTAGATCTCGTCGGGCGTGCCGACCTGCTCGATCGCACCCTTGCTCATCACGGCCAGGCGGTCGGCAAGCTCGAGCGCTTCCTCCTGATCGTGGGTGACGAAGACGGTCGTGTAGCCGGTGCGGTCGTGGATTTCGCGCAGCCACCGGCGGAGTTCCTTGCGAACCTGCGCGTCGAGCGCACCGAAGGGCTCGTCGAGCAGCAGCACGCTCGGTTCGACCGCCATGGCGCGGGCGAGCGCCACGCGCTGGCGCTGGCCGCCGGAAAGCTGCGCGGGATAGCGCTTTTCAAGCCCCGAGAGCTGCACCAGTTCGAGGAGATCGAGCGCCCGACGGCGGATCTCGGCGGCCGGCGGGCGGCGGTTAGCGGGCCTCACCTTCAGCCCGAAGGCGACGTTATCGAGCACCGTCATGTGCCGGAAGAGGGCGTAGTGCTGGAAGACGAAGCCGATGTTTCGCTGCTGTACGCTTTTTTTCGATGCGTCCTCGTCGCCGAAGTAGATCATGCCTTCGGTCGGGCTTTCAAGCCCGGCAATGAGCCTAAGCAGCGTCGTCTTTCCGGAGCCGGACGGGCCAAGCAGGGCGATCAGCTCGCCGGAGAGGATGTTGACGGTAACGTCGACGAGCGCCGGGAAGCGGCCGAATTCCTTGCGTAAGTTCTCGACGCGGACTTCCATGGATGTATGCGCCTTTCAATGCCTTCCGCTGCAGCGATTTGCTGTAGCGAAGCTCAAACGCTCGGCTGCCGAGGGCCAGGACCTTATCGTCCCGGTTTGTAGATCTGGTCGAAAATCCCGCCGTCGGCGAAGTATCTGGGCTGAGCTTCCTTCCATCCGCCGAACTCGTCAATGGTGACCAGCTTGAGATCGGCGAAGCGGGCGGTGTCCTCGGGATCGGCGAGCTCCGGCCTGAAGGGCCGATAATAATGCTTGGCCGCGATCTTCTGCCCCACATCGCTATAGAGATAGTTGAGGTAGGCTTCCGCCACCTTGCGCGTGCCCTTGTTGTCGACATTGCCGTCGACCAGCGCCACGGGCGGTTCCGCCTTGATCGAAATTGAAGGCGTCACGATCTCAAACTTGTCAGGGCCGAGCTCCTCAAGCGAAAGATAGGCCTCGTTTTCCCAAGCAAGCAGCACGTCACCGAAACCGCGCTGGACGAAGGTGGTCATCGCCCCCCACGCGCCGGTGTTGAAAACGAGCACGTGCTCAAACAATTGTGCCACATATTCCTGCGCCTTGGCCTCATCGCCGTTATTTGCCTCGCGCGCCCAGGCCCAGGCGGCAAGGAAGTTCCAACGGGCGCCGCCGGAGGTCTTGGGGTTCGGCGTGATCACCTGAATATCGTCGCGGACGAGGTCGCCCCAGTCCTGAATACCTTTCGGATTGCCCTTGCGCACAAGGAATACGATCGTCGATGTGTAAGGGGCGCTGTTGTTCGCGAGCCGCGTCTTCCAATCGGCTGGGATCTTTCCGGTTGCCTGAGCAATCGCATCGATGTCGGCCTCGAGCGCGAGGGTCACCACATCCGCATTGAGACCATCTCTCACCAAACGCGCTTGCATTCCCGACCCGCCGTGAGACATCTGTATCGTCACAATCTCGCCGGTATCGGCCGTCCACTTCTCGGCGAAGGCGGCATTGAAGTCTTTGTAGAGTTTCCGTGTCGAGTCGTAGGACACATTCAGGATCGTCGTATCGGCCAGAGCAAAGCCGATAGAGCCAAGTTGCAGGTTTCCGACCAAAAGCGCCAGTCCCACTATTCCGGCAAGATTGTTCGATCTCATATCGACCCTCCACCCTTGCTAGAAACCTACACCCTTAAATACTAGCCGGACAACTTGAAGACATAGGCGAGGAAGTAAGCATTTCTTTGCCAGGTTCACGATAGCCTACAAAAGCAGGCGAAGGGCATCGTCTGATTGGCCCGGCGTTGGCGGATATGACGTAGACGCTGGCGGGAGCGCCCCATGGTTGCGAAAGCTGAGATAAATGCGATTGGCGCAGGTAGTCGCTGCAGGCGACCAAGGAACCATCAAAAATAAATGGATTCTCTTTGGCACTGCGCTGGCAAACGATTTCAGTCGAATTCACTTGCACATTAATTCGCCAAAAACTATTAAGTTAGTCAGAAATAAGGTACCATTCGTTTCTCCCCGCGCACGTTGCCGTTCGGCACGTGCAAGATCGACACCATCCGAGTTCCAGAATGCTTACGAAAAAAGGCAAGTACGGATTGAAGGCGCTGGTTGATCTGGCACGCCTTGGTCCCGGCGAAACTGCGTTCGTCACGGAAATCGCGACGCGCAACAACCTACCGAAGAAGTTCCTCGACACGATTCTGCTCGAACTTCGCAATGTGGGAATCCTGCGATCGAAAAAGGGCCCAAACGGCGGTTACTCTCTGTCGAGGCCCGCCTCGGAGATCATGATCGGTCAGGTCATCCGTGCGCTCGACGGACCGCTCGCACCTATCCGCTGCGCGAGCCGAACCGCATTCGAAGCCTGCGACGATTGCAACGATCCGGTCGGCTGTCAGGTGCGCTTGTCGATGACGGAGGTTCGCGACGCGATCGCGACCATCCTCGACAATATGACCCTCGCTCAGTTTGTCGCTAAAGACAGCACGGACGACGCCGTCGCCGATACACTCATCGCCGGCGAGTAAAACGGTCTTCCCTGCCGCAACGCCAGCACTGCCCTAATCCGTCAAAAGTGTCTGTCCGAGCTGGGCCAGCAGGCGGTCGCTGTCGCGCGCCCGATCACCGCCGGGCAGCGCTGCGAATTCAAGTGCAGTCGCGATGCGGCACGCGTCCGACACGCCAGCCGGTGTGGGATTGACCTGCGCCAGATCGAGCGCGGTCGCCGCCCGATCGATCAGCGCTGCCAGGATTTCGATATCTAGCTGGAGCTTTCCGATCCGCTCGTCCCACGGGCGGTCACCGGAAAGAACGCCGCCCCGCCAGAGCGCCAGATCTGCGGCGAGGCGCTGGCGTTTCTCACCGAGAATGGTCGAAGCACGTAGGATCGTCCCCAGCGACTCCGAAAGGGGCAGCGCATCTTGGTGCAAAGCAAGCACCGAGTCGGCGGGCATATGGGCCTGATCGAGTCTATAGCGCGCCGGCTGGCTTCCAGGGACGACTTCGACACGCGTGCTGCCCCGCTGAACCAAGAGCAAGCTGAGCACCTCGGCCTCGCTGAAGGCAAGCACCGAGAACCAATCCGGTTCGCCAAGACTGGCCGCCTCAAGCGCACCGCTCAGCCTGAACCCTATGCCATCGGTGACGTAGCGCTGGCTCGCCGTGTGGTCTCCCAAGCCTCCGCACGACAGCCTTTCGCCCGATGCCACGTGCAGATAGATGCTGCGCCGCTGCTCTTCGCTGCCGGCATTGCGGACCAGTTCAAGCGCACGAAAATGATGGACCAGAGCACGTGCGGCAGACGGCTGCGTTTGCGCGATCTGCGATACCACCTGTGCAATCAATCCGTTCGCTACATCCGCACCGTCAAAATCGCTCGGGATGGAAATGGCGAGCAGGCCGGAACGCACTAACGCGTCAGCGAGGAAAGTAGCCGGAGCATCCTTCCCGAGTGCGATGACCTCGCCGGCGGCCGCCAACAATTCTTCGTCGGAGGCTATGCGAAGAGGCACTGGGCGCAGACGCTCATGAAGATGTGTAATGGATCCCATCTCAGATGCATCCTTCACTGATGCTGGCCCACGGGACCAGCGAACTCGCGTTTATAAGGTGGCTTTGGATAGCTTGCAGTCGCTTAGACGCGGCCGGGCGGAACCGCTTCACACTTGTCCTCATCCCGCTTTAAAGAACCGGAAAGAAGCCCCAGAACAGCCCTTGTTCGCGGTCTCGTTCTTCTTCGGTCCGGGCGACTGGGCCGGTTTCGTCGTCATCCTGCTTTTTCGCAGACACGTTCGCGGAGCGGGTGTCACACGCCCTGCGCCAGGGGGCGAAAAGATCGAAGGAAAAGTTCACCATACCGAGCGGCATTTGGTTGTTCCTCTCGTTTAGACCCGTCTTGAGGCGGCGCACAGTGTCGCCGCATTCTGATCACTCGTCAACAATTTCTATAAAAACTGTGCAGTACAGCAGGTGCCCGCTGGTAAGCACCCTAGCCACCGAGCGCAAAATACCGGCCATCGCGGTATACCAGCGAACCGCCATGGCCGATGCGAATACCGACCACCCGGCCAAGCACGATCGCATGGCTGTGCCGTTCGATCGCCTCCTCGACCTCGCAGTCGATGGCCGCCGCCGCATCCTCAAGGACCGGTGCTCCGCTCACGAGGCGAGTCCATTCGGCGCCGCGGTAACGGTCCACCCCTTTCAGTCCGCCGCGACCGGCAAACTGGTTGGCAAGTGTTTCGTGGGGCGGGCCGACGACATTGACGCAGAAATGGCCGAAACGTTCAACGACGGGCCAGGTCGAGGAATATCGATTGAGGGAAACGAGCATACGCGGCGGCTCGACGGAAAGGGCAGTCGCCGAGGTGACCGTGGCTCCGGTGCGCGCCTCGCCCTCCCCCGCTGTTATGATGCTGACGCCGCCACCCAGGGCGCGCAACGCCGTCTTCAAACCGTCAGCGTCGACCTGGCGGTCCGTTGAATGACTGATGATCCCTTCGACATCGAATGTCCGCACGGAAGGCTGAGCCGACATCTAAATCACTCCTCTATTCAGGAACTCTACCATCGCCGGATTGGTAGCAGCCCCGCCATGGCCGCCATAGACATCGGCACCTATTGTCTATTTATTTTATAGAAAATATCACTATCGAGATCGCAACTCTGCTGCTGCGCTTGCTCGTCAGCCAACGCCCGCCCCGATTCGCGGCCAATCCAAGACGGCGCCGCGATTGTGTAGGACACGGGTGAGCGTCAGGTCGAAGGCAAGGTCGGCCCGAAGGCAGGAGTCAGGAGCCCGCCACGACCCGCAGATTGCCGCCATGACCGCCGCCGCCGAAAACCTGACGTTCGCCAAAGGAGGAACGGATCTGGTTGCGCGGGCCGCCGAGGCCGATTTCCGGGAAGAGAAGCTCAGCAACCCGATAGGCCTCCTCGAGGTGCGGATAACCGGATGCGATGACCGTATCGATGCCGAGATCCTGATATTCCTTCAGGCGTGCTGCTACCGTCGTCGGCGAGCCGACGAGTGCGGTCCCCGCGCCTGAGCGGACAAGCCCGATTCCAGCCCACAGATTGGGTGACACTTCGAGCTTGTCGCGCCGGCCGCCGTGAAGTGCCACCATCCGCGCCTGGCCCACGGAATCGCTATTCTTCGCAAATCCTTCCTGTGCGGCGGCGATAGTTTCGTCGGAGAGCTTAGAAATCAGCTGGTCGGCGGCGGCCCAGGCTTCCTCGTCGGTCTCGCGCACGATGAAGTGCAAGCGAATGCCGAAGGTCACCTCACGGCCCTTGTCGGCAGCGGCCTTGCGGACCTTGGCGATCTTTTCGCCGACCTGGTCAGGGGTCTCGCCCCAGGTGAGATACTTATCGACAAGGCCTGCGGAAAACTCGATGGCCGCATCTGACGATCCACCGAAATAGAGCGGCGGGCGCGGCTCTTGCACCGGCGGGAAACCGAGCTGCGCGTTATGCGCCTTGATGTATTTACCGTCGAGTTGCGCCTTGCCGGTTTCGAGGAGCTGATTGAAGACCTGGAAAAACTCATCCGCATGGGCATAGCGTTCGTCATGCCGCAGGAAGACGCCGTCGCCGGCAAGTTCCTGTGCACTTCCGCCTGCAACGATGTTGAGGAGCAGGCGGCCGTTCGAGACGCGGTCGAGCGTCGAGGCGAGCCGCGCATAGTAGGCGGGCGACGCAATTCCGGGGCGTACGGCCACGAGGAACTTCAGATTTTCCGTAAATGCGGCGAGGTTCGCCGCCAGAATGAAGGATTCCTCGCAGGCAACCCCCGTCGGGATGAGCACTCCAGAATAGCCCAGCCGATCCACCGCCGTTGCGATCTCCCGGAAATAGCCGGGATCGGAGGGGCGGCTCAGATCATCGGATCCGAGATAGACCCCGTCCCCGGAGGACGGAATGAACCAAAGGAAATCAAGCGGTTTGTCTGTCTTGGTCATTTTCTTATCCTCTCAGGCGCCGCATTTCAGTTTGCCTGCGCCCGCGTGTTCGCTAAAAGGCAGTTCACTGAAAGTCATAATATAATCTATAGATTTTATAAGGAAGATTTTTCCAAAGAGTGCACCTTCGTGGAGATTATCCGTCACGCTCGGAACAGGACGCGAATGCGTGTGCTATTCCCCTCGCCGCCCGGACGCTTTGGCCGGCTTTGCTAGGCAGCCGACTGAATGCCACGAGCGCTTTGACTTCTCGGGCAACAAAAACAGCATGCTCGGTCACCTGCGGGAGACCCATCAGTTCGCCGAAGGCGCCGCGCGCGAGCGGCCCTGCTATGAACAGGCTCCGTTCCGCAGAACCATCCGCGCCGATAGCGCGGGCGTGGAGATCGCAGGCGATGCCGAGCCCGGTTGCGCATGGAGTAAGCACGCCGGCCTCTTCCAGCGTCGCAAGAAAGGGCTGGGATTGCAGGATGCTACCGTGAGCTGGACCGGTGGTGACGACGATGGCGTCCACGGTGATCCGATGTTGTGCGTCGAGCCCTCTCTGCTTGAGGTCAACCACGATCTCTTGCCCTTCGATCGCCGCGGCTGCGACGGAGGCGGCAAGAATATTCAGCTGGCCGCTTTCTACCGCCTGATCCAGCACACTCTCGACCTGTGGCGCTATGCGGAAGCGGTGAACGTCCCAATAGGTCCGCGCAAGTCGGGCGATGCGCCGGCGCTCGACCACAGGCAGGTTCTGCCAGATCTGCTGGCCTTGCGCCCGCACTGCATCGAGGACGGGATGCCAGTCCAGTCCCTGTTGCCGTGCCGCGCGCAGCGCCTGGCGAATGCGGCGAAGAACCTCGGAGGCGTGGGTGATCGGTTTGGAGACAAAATCGCCATATGGTTCCTGCGCAACGGCGGGATGGCCTCGGGACCGCAGACCGCGACGCGAGATGGAAATGATCGGTCCGTAGTGGCCCCGCTGCTCGAGCGCGGCGACCACATCCGCCGATGTAAGACCGTTGCCGACGATCAAAACCCGATTTGCCGGTGCAATGACCTCGAACGCGTCGGCTTTCGTCGGATCGGCCACCAGCTTCGGATGCGGCAGAACGGGCAGCAGAGCTTTCGGTAACGTGGGCGCCGGATGGCTGACCGCGACCACGACGATGTCGGCGGTCAGGACCTGACCATTGTCCGCGAGGATCGCCCACTGGTTCCCCGAGCGCGTCACCTCGAGCACCGGACTGCGACGGTGCTCGATCACACCAGCCGAACCATAAGGCGCGATTTCGCTCGCGACATAGTCGCCAAACACCGATCGGCGCGGATAGGGCACGCCCTCCGCCGTCAAGGCACCCCGATCGTCGGCGAGCGCATCGGCCCGGTCCATATAGCGGACGAAACTCTCCGGCTCGTCCGGATAGAGGCTCATCTTGCCGGCCGGCACATTGATGCGGTTAGTCGGCTCAGCGGTGTCATAGGCGAGGCCCGCGCCGAGCTTGGCGCGCGGTTCGAAAACGATGATCCGCGCCTCTCGCCCCTTTTCCTGATTGCGTGCGAGGTGCAGCGCGACGGCGGCGCCGCTGAAGCCACCTCCCACAATCGCCACAGTCGGTGAACCCTCGGATTTCCGCATACTGCACTCCCGCCGCCGCTCAAGTGTGGTCGAACGATCGAAAGCTAGCGTCCCGGTGGGCGGGAGGAAAATGAAGTTTTTCTATAGATATTGAACATTTTGAACTTTTTTCCTGCCGTCGCTGGACTCATCAAGGCGCAACTCGAGCCTCGCAGGTGGTTCCGTTGAGGAAAGAATCTCGCAAGCTGCCGCGAAAATTGAGATTTATTTATCTCTACTAAATCGATGGAATAAGAGATTTTATTTTAGTTTGGCGATTCTCACGACACTTCAGGAGAGAAAAATGACAATCCATCGCAGAACCTTCGCGGCACTTGCCGCCGGCGCAGCTCTGACGCTCGCGATCCCGACTTCAGCGGCATTTTCGGCCGAGGTGACGCTCAACATCGGCTATCAGCCGATCGTTGAACCATCGCGCGTTCCGCAGGCGGACGGCACCTATGAAAAGGTCACCGGCGCCAAGATCAACTGGCAGAAATTCGATGGCGGCGCCGATGTCATCGCGGCGATCGCCTCCGGCTCCCTCGACATCGGCTATGTCGGCTCTTCGCCGCTCGCCGCCGCCGCCAGTCGCGAATTGCCGATCGAAACTATCGCGCTCGTCGGCCTGATCAGCGAGGCCGAAGCGCTTGCCGTGCGCGGTATCGACAAACCCGAACAGCTCGCCGGCAAGAAGATCGCGACACCATTCGTCTCGACCGCCCATTACAGCCTGCTGACTGCCCTGAAGCACTGGAATGTCGATCCGAAGTCCGTCGAGGTCCTCAACCTGCGCCCACCGGAGATCGCAGCCGCCTGGTCGCGCGGCGATATCGACGGCGCCTATGTCTGGGATCCCGTGCTCGCCGAAATCAAGAAGACCGGCACGGTCTTGACGACGTCCGCCGAAGTCGGCTCCTGGGGCGGCCCGACCTTCGACGCCTGGATCGTCAGCAAGACGTTTGCCGAGGCGCATCCGGACGTCGTCGCGGCTTTCGTCAAGGTGACCGGCGATGCGACGGCTGCCTATCGCGCCAATCCCGACGCCTGGAACGCTTCATCGCCAGAAGCCGAAAAGATTGCCCGCTTGACCGGCGCCAAGCAGGAAGAAGTCCCGGCGCTTCTCAAGGGCTACACCTTCCCGACGCTCGAAGAACAGGCCGGCTCCGACCTGTTGGGCGGCGGCACGGTCAAGGCTGTCGCAGCAACCGCAGCCTTCCTCAAGGAACAGGGCAAGATCCCGGCGACGCTGCCTGACTACGGCGCCTATGTTACACCCCGCTGGGTAAAGGAAGCAGCGAAGCTTTCCTTCTGAGGTTGAAGCAAAACGGCACGACGCGGCTGTCCGGCCGCGTTGTGCCATTTTCGAGAGAGGAAGCCATGAACAGACTGTTCTTCAACGACGTAAGCCTCGCCTATCCGGCCCGCGATCGCCAAGGCGTGCCGCAGTTGGTGCTGGATCGGATCAAACTCTCGATAGCGACAGGCGAGTTCGTCGTGGTCATCGGCCGGTCGGGATCGGGCAAGACGAGCCTCCTCAATCTCGCCGCCGGATTTCAGGAGCCAACGGGGGGGACCGTCACGCTCGACGACAAGCCGGTCGAGGGACCGGGGGCCGAACGCGCCGTAGTCTTTCAGGATGACGCGCTCTATCCTTGGCTGGACGCCCGAGACAACGTCGCCTTTCCCTTGAAGCTCAAGGGTGTGGGCGAACGAGAAAGACGAGCGCGAGCCGACGAACTCCTGGACCTCGTGGGACTATCGGCTGCGGGAAACCGCCGCATATGGGAGCTTTCCGGAGGCATGCGCCAGCGTGTCGGTATCGCACGTGCACTCGCCGCAGAACCTCGCTTCCTCCTGCTCGATGAACCGCTCGGCGCTCTTGATGCGCTGACGCGCGGCAAGATGCAGACCTTCCTCCTGGGCGTCTGGGCGAAGAGCCGCTCCGGTGCCCTGTTGATCACGCACAGCATTGACGAGGCGCTGATGCTCGCCACGCGCATCGTGGTCCTGTCTCCCAATCCGGGCCGGCTTGCAGCCGACATCGCCAGCAGCTTTGCCGCCGACATTCTTGCCGGGGCCTCGCCAAGCGAGGTCCGTGCCTCGCCGGCCTTCAAACGCATGCAAGACGGTTTGACCGGCCTCATCCACGCCGACAGCCCGGAAGAGGAGCTTGCCGCATGACGCTCATTACTGATCTGACCGAGGTCTATAATTCCGACGCGAAGACGTCCGAGCCGGTGCGAGCGCCCGTCCGGAGAAGGCAGGTCCCGATTCCGCTCATCTCGCTTGCAACCGTGATCGGCCTCCTGCTGATCTGGGCGGCGGCGGCGTCGGCGGAACTCGTGTCCCCCGTCTTCCTGCCGTCGCCAGCCGTCGTTGCGGCGTCGCTTTGGAACCTCGTATCCGTGGGCTTTGTCGATTCGACCCTCCCGCAGCACGTGCTCGCTAGTCTCGGACGCGTGCTCGGCGGTCTTGCCGTCGCTGTGCTGATCGGCGTTCCTGCGGGACTCGCGATCGGCGCAAGCCGCATCGGCCGGGGCATTCTCGACCCGATCGTCGAATTCCTCAGGCCGCTGCCGCCGTTGGCCTACCTGCCGTTGATCATCATCTGGTCCGGCATCGGCGAAGCATCCAAGGTGATCGTCATCGCGCTCTCGATGCTGCCGTCGATCGTCATTTCAACCGCGTCCGGTGTCCGCTCCGTGCCGAAGGATCATGTGAATGCGGCGCGTGCCTTCGGCGCAACGAAACGCCAGGTGACTTTCCACGTCGTCCTGCCCTCCGCCCTGCCTTCGATCCTGACCGGGATCCGCATCGCTCTCGGCACCGGCTGGTCGACGCTCGTCGCGGCGGAACTGGTGGCCGCCACCCGCGGGCTCGGCTTCATGATCCAGTCGGCAGCGCAGTTCCTCGTCACCGATGTGGTGATCGCCGGCATCGCGGTCATCGCGGTGATCGCCATATTGCTCGAGATCGCAGCGCGTGCCCTCGAACGATGGCTTGCACCCTGGGCTTCTGCCAAGTGAGCGCCTGGCGCACAGTAGATGAAATCGACTGCACACCACCAAGAACCCGCATAAGGCGGCCTCTCGAAGGTCCTGCCCCTTCTCTTCAAAGATTCAGGTGCTCGGTGGCCCGTCCGGACCTTTCACCCCCCGATTTCGCGCTCAACATGAGGCTGATCGGCCATAGCGATATCGGCGGTCGTGGCGATGGCCTTCAGCTGATGGTGCATCGCGGTCATGCCTGTCGCGCATCCCTGGTCTCGGGGCTTCTCGATCGTTCATCGGCTCTGGTATACCGGCGGCCGCTACGCCTGTGCCTCCGCACCGCCGCCATGGACGGCCGAAAATCATCCAGTCGGCAGACGTCTTCGTCGACGCCAACGGCCTTATCTATACGACCGACTACAATGCCGGGCTCGATCGAGTATGGCGGCTGATGAGAGTGACCTGCGGCGGGCGGCAACGAAATAAGGCGCGGCGGCCAACCTGAGGCCGGGCACGGAATTCCGCACCCGGCAGACGTGGGCACAACGACGTCAGATTGCCCCGTGCCGCGGCGGCAGCGAGCCGTTGAGGTAATAATTGCCGATATGGTGGTATTTCCACCGCACCGGATCGTGCAGCGAATGGGTGCGGGCGTTGCGCCAGAACCGATCGAGGCCGTAGCTCTCCAGCGTCGAACGCGCGCCGCCGAGTTCAATCAGCTTCGTCGCCGCAAGCTGCGCCACATCCGTTCCGAGCGCCTTGACCTCCGCGACGGCGATCGATGCCGCGGCGACCGTCTCTTCCGTCAGATTTTCTATAGCCACATCCAGGAGCCGGCCGGCGCGGGCAAGCAGCGCATCAGCCGCATGCACACGGATCGAGACGTCACCCACGGCATGGATCGTGTGCGGATCCTCGTACCCATGCTCGATCGAGAGCTCGAAGAAGGGCCGGGCATGCGTCCGCACATAGGAAATCGTTTCGGCAAGTGCACCGCGCGCCAACCCGACTTGGACTGCCGAATGAATGATCTGCGCGAAGGGTCCCATCGGCGTCGGCCGCTCGAAAACGCCATCATGGTCGACGATCTGGAAGGGCGTAATCTCGACCTCGTCAAAGGTGACAGTGCCGCTGCCCGTCGAGCGCTGGCCGAACGAGGTCCAGTCGTCGACGAGATCGAGGCCGGGCGTCGCCCGGTCGATGAAGACGATATTCACCCGCCCGTTCTCGCCCTTCGCGACGGCGACGATAATGTGGGCGAAAAGCGAACCAGTCGAATAGAACTTCTGCCCGTTCAGGAGGAGCTTGCCGTCGCGCTTGTGAAAGCTCGTCCTGAAGTCGACGGGCGTCTTCGTGCCGATCTCGGTGAATGCATTGCCGAGGCGATCCCCATCAAGGATTCGCTGAAAGAAATGCTTCTTCTGTTCATCACTTCCGGCGAGTCTCAGCGCCTCCACCATATAGAAGTGGTTTTGCGGAATCTGTCCGATGCTCGAATCCGCGGCCGAGATGATCGCCGTGACTTCGGCGAGTGTGACGGCGGAGACGCCGGCACCGCCATAGGCTTTCGGTACGGTGATCGCCCAGAGGCCGGATTGCGAGAAGCGCTCGATCTCCGAGAGCGGCAGGCGCCGCTCCCGGTCGCGCTCTGCGGCGCCGGTGGCAAATTCGCGCGCCAGCTCGCGAGCCACCGCGATCGCTTCTGCGTCATCCTTGATGCGCTGGGCCTTGGCCCGGCGCGGCGGAATGTGAGGCGCTGGGCGGCCCACGGTGAGCGCGGCCTCCCGATGCATTTTACGGTCGTTCTGACTCATCGCTTCTCGCCTCAGTTCCAGGCATGACGCGGCGGATGAACACCGTTCAGGTAGTAGTTCCCGACGTGGTAGAACTTCCAGCGTACCGGGTCGTGCAGCGTATGGACGCGGGCGTTCCGCCAGTGCCGATCGAGATTGTGCTCGGCAAGCGTCGAGCGCGTGCCGGCAAGCTCGAACAGCTTATTGGTGGCCAGAATGGCGATTTCGGTCGTCAGTACCTTGGATTCACCCGTCTTGATCGTCGCCTCGGAGACCGTCTCGAGCGTCGGGTTCGCCTTCGCACCGTCGATGCTCCGCCCGGCGATATCGAGCAGCGCCTCGGCGGCATGCAACTTGATCTTCAGGTCTCCGACGGCCGCGATCGTGAACAGATCCTCGCCGGCGGTTTCCTTGCCGCTGTCGATCCATGGACGGCTGTGGTTCTTGACGAACGCGATCGTGTCCTCGATCGCGCCGCGCGCAATGCCGGCGTCAATCGCGGACTGGATGATCTGCGATACGGGGCCGCCGATCGTGGGATAATCAAAGGAGGTGACATGGACCGCGCGAGCCCGCGGCACACGGACATTCTCGATCTTGACCGAACCGGAAGCGGTCGTGCGCTGGCCGAAACTCGACCAGTTGTTGGTGACCGTCAGGCCCGGAGCGTCGCGATCGGCGAAGACCAGATAGCCCTGCCCGTTCTCATCCACGCCGACGATCGGCACCACATGGGCGAGCAATGCGCCGGTCGTATAGAATTTCTCGCCGTTGACGATCACGTCGTCGCCGTCAAAGACGACCTTGGTCTCGAAAGCCGCGACGTTTTTGCTCTTCAGTTCGGAAAAGGCATTGCCGTAGCGGATGCCTTGAAGCGCCCAGGAGAAGAAAAGCTCCTTCTGTTCCTCGGTCCCGTCGAGATCGACGGTCGCGACAATGGCGAGATGGTTCTGGGTGATCTGGGCAATCGCCGGATCTGCGGCTGCAATCGTGGCGATCACTCTGGCAAGCGTTGCATAGGAGACCTCCGGGCCGCCATAGGCCTTCGGCACGTTGATGCTCCAGAGTCCGCTCTGAGAATATTCGTCCAGTTCGCCGATCGGCAGCAGGCCTTCGCGGTCACGCAGAGCGGCTCCGGCCTTGAACTTCTTCGCAAGACGCTCGGCGATCTCGATCGCCTCCGCATCGCTCCTGATGACGTGGGCCGGCGTCGCCGACTTCGGACGTGGCGCCACCGGATCGGCCGAGTTCACACGGGGATGGACGGAATAGTCGATCTGCGCGTCTGGTAGGGTACCCATGGTCGATGCTCCTTGGAGAAGAGATTAGCTGCCGGTCGCAAGCAGCGCTTCGCTGCGTTTGATGGCTTCAATGTCGCGGTAGCGTGCGCCGGGATGTGGCGCCTCAAGGCGGGAGCCGCGCCCGAACAGCTTTTCGCGCAGCGTGCCGGGACGGTATTCGCGGGGATACACTCCCCGCCGTTGCAGTTCGGGAACGAGATAGCCGACGATATCCTCGAAGGTCTCGGGCGTGACCGCATAGGCAAGGTTGAAGCCGTCGACGCCGGTATCCTCAACCCACTGCTCTAATTCGTCGGCCACCGTCGACGCGGAACCGACGACGACCGGCCCCATGCCGCCGACCCCGCCCCATTCTGCAAGTTCCCGAATGGTCCAGCGCTTGTTCGGATCGCCCTCGGAAAGGCTCTCGACCGCTGAGTGAATGGCGTTCGTCTCGACCTTCCGCACCAGGTCGTCCGGCTCGTAGCGGGAAAAGTCGATGCCGGTCCAGCCGGACATGAACACCAGCGAGCCGTCATAGGAGACATAATCGAGATAGTCGCGGAACTTCACCCGAGCCTTCTCATCGGTCTCGGCGACGATCACCGTCAAGAGATTATAGATCTTGAAGCTGTCGGGCGAGCGGCCGGCCGAGGCAGCTCTCGCCCGGATGTCGGCGACGTAGTTGCGAAGGATCGTCTTCGTCTGCGCCGCGACGAACACGCATTCGGCGTGTTCGGCTGCAAATTTTTTCCCCGGTCCCGAGGCGCCGGCCTGATAGAGAACCGGGGTGCGCTGTGGCGAGGGTTCGCTAAGGTGGTAGCCCGGCACCTCGAAATACTTGCCGCGATGGCCGATCTCGTGGACCTTTTCCGGGTGGGTAAAGACTCGGGCTTCGCGGTCGCGCACGACTGCGCCGTCCTCCCAGGAGCCTTCGAGAAGCTTGTAGATGACCTCCAGGTATTCGTGAGCGACGGCATAACGGTCGTCATGCTTGCGCAGGCCACCCTGCCCGACGTTCTTCGCGCCGCTTTCGAGATAGGAGGTGACTATGTTCCAGCCAACGCGTCCCTTCGTGTGGTGGTCCGCTGTCGAGAGGCGTCTCGCGAAGGTGTAGGGATGCTCGAAGGAGATCGACGCTGTGATGCCGATGCCAAGATGCTCGGTCGCAAGGGCGATCGGAGCCGCCAATTGCAGCGGATCATTGACCGGAATCTGCGCCGCCTGATGGATTGCGTGATAGTTGTTGCCCTTGTAGACGTCATAGTAGCCGATCACGTCGGCGATGAAGATGCCGTCGAAGACGCCCCGTTCCAGCGTACGTGCCAGATCCTGCCAATAGTCGAGATCCTTGTATTTGTAGGACCGGTCCCGCGGATGCGCCCAAAGCCCCGGCGACTGATGGCCCACGCAGTTCATGTCGAAGGCGTTGAAGCGAATGGTCTTGCTCATCGGGAGGCTCCGTCCGGTTCGGCCGAGATGGCGTTCGCCTTCAGCATCGCAGTTCAGCAGCCCGCATACAGTAAATCTATCATTTTAATGTATTTAAGAGCGGAAGTTTTTTCTTCGCTTCGGCTCGTTCGAGGAAAGCCCGTCGGGGCCGCGGCGGCGCGGTGTCTCATCGCGAGGCGCCTGTGGCGATGACGAATTCCCCGCGAAGAGCCGCAAAAGCTTTTCCCGTGCGGGACCCTCCGTGGCACGAACATACTTTGTCTACTATATTTGTAGATTATAGACTCTTCGGAGTTGCCACAACAGCAAGAGCCGCTGCGTACGCCAGCTGCGGCCATATCAGGAGAGCAACATGAGCATCCATCCGCTGCCGACACATTTGCCGTTTATCGACATATCCCGCTTCCACGCCGGAGCGCAGGAGCGCGCCCGCTTTGTCGGCGAGCTCCGCCAGACATTGCACGACCATGGTTTCTTCTACCTGACGGGTCACGGCGTCGATCCGAAGCTCATCGCCGATGTCCTTGCAACGGCGAAGCGCTTTTTCGCCTTGCCTCTCGAAGAGAAGCTGAAGATCGAGATGGTGAAGTCGCCGCATTTCCGCGGCTATAACCGCGCCGGCTACGAGCGCAGGCGCGGCCTGCAGGACTGGCGCGAGCAGCTCGATGTCAACACGGAAGGCACTGCCGTCGAGATAGGTCCCGATACGCCGCCGTGGAAGCGCCTGCTCGGTCCCAACCAATGGCCGGACGCCCTGCCAGAACTCAAGCCCCTGCTGCTCGCCTACCAGGCGGAGGTAACGCGGATCGGCATCGACTTGCTGAAAGCGATCGCCGCCGCCCTCGGCCAGCCGGATGACGCTTTCGCTCAGATCTATGAGCCGCAACCCTCACAACTCTTGAAGATCATCCGCTATCCCGGTCGCGATGTAGCCGAGACCGACCAGGGCGTCGGCGCCCACAAGGATGGCGGCTTCGTCACTGTCCTGCTGCAGGACACGGTTTCCGGGCTGCGGGTTCAACGCGAAGACGGCACTTGGATCGACGCGCAGCCCGTCCCGGGCACCTTCGTCATCAATAGCGGCGAACTCCTGGAACTTGCGACCAACGGCTTCGTCCGCGCCGACGTCCACGGCGTCGTCGCGCCGCGCGCCGGTACCGAACGCTTCTCGGTCGCTTTCTTCCTGGGGCCTACTATGACGCGACGATTCCGGTCATCGAGCTGCCGGAGGAGTTGAAACGTGCAGAGCGCGGCGTGACGGTCGATCCGCTCAACCCGATCTTCCGCGAGGTCGGGCAGAACCATCTGAAGAGTCGGCTCCGCTCCCATCCGGATGTGGCGCGGGCGCATCACGCAGATCTACTGAGCCCGGAACAATTGGTCGGCAAGGCAGCCGGTTCCGCCTATTGACGGGTGCCCTTCGCCGCCCGCGGCGAAGGGCAAAGCCTCTCTCGCCCTCCCGGAGAAGAGAAAGAATATTCTCCGAGCCGAGCAACTTTAATCTATAAAATCTATAGAAATTAGAAGCATGGCTTATTCTCTCCCAGAACATGTATCGGGGATCACGACATGACAAACGCAACGTCGCAACAGAATTCATCCGCAAACGGAATATCACGCCGCACTCTGCTCAGGACAGCCGGCATCGCGGGCGCGGCGGCGGCGGGCGCGGTCGGCGCTTTCGCCGGGCGGACCACGAACTATGCTATTGCCGGCAATCTCATCCCGATCAAGCTCGAATGGACCGAAGTGGCGGCCTGCCATTCTCCGGTCGGCTTCGGCCTTGCGAAGGGCGTCTATGCAAAGCACGGCTTGGACGCCGAGCTCTTCTACCAGGGCGCCAGCGGCCAGACCCTCATCCAGGCGCTTGCGACCCGCAAGGCCGAGGCTGGGCCAGGCCTCCTCTACGACTGGCTGAAGCCGATCGAGCAGGGCTTCGACGTCAGGCTCTTCGCCGGCTCGCATGGCGGCTGCCAACGGGTGCTCGTCAAGCCCGACTCCGGCATCAAGACGCTCACCGATCTCAAGGGCAAGACGATCGGCACCTTCGACGTGATGTCGCCGTCGCGCGTTGCCTTCTCGGTGGCGCTCGCCAAGGCCGGGCTCGATCCGAACAACGACGTCACCTGGAAGGTCTTTCCCTTCGATCTCGTCGCCGAAGGCGTGCTCAAGGGCGAGGCCGATGCGGTGGCGCATATGGATCCCTGGGCCTATTCCTACGAGAAGAAGCATGGCTTCGTGAAGATCGCCGACACCCAGACCGGCGCATTCCAGGATCGCGTGTGCTGCGTGCTCGGCGTCAATGGCGACTATTACGAAGCCAACAAGGACGCGATCAAGCGCGTCGCGGCCGCCAATCTCGAGATCCATCAATATACCGCTGAGCATCCGGACGAGGTGGCCAAGTGGTATTTCGACACGCTGAAGCCGGGCCTGCCGCTCGAGGATCTGACGGAAGTGCTTGCCTCCTTCACCTACCACGACCACTGGTTCGGCAAGGACTTGGTGAAGGAAGTAAAGATCGGCTACGAGGATCTGAAGCTCACCGGCGTGGCCGATGCCTCCACCAATCCGGAGGAAATCGCCAATCGCATCACGATCGACATCTTCGCGTGAGCCGATGATGAGCGACGCCGTTCACAGCAATTTCGGTGCAGTTTCCGGAGCGAACTCGCTCCGGAACACGATCCTCTGGCGCGACGGCCTGCTTGCCGCCGCCTCGTGGGGCGGCGCTGCGACAATCACCTATGCCTTGCCGGATGTGATCTCCTGGGGAGCGACCAATCTGTTCGCCACCGTAATCGGTGTCGGCGCGCTCCTCTTTCTCGTTCTTTCGGTCGCTGTTCCGCGCCTCGGCGAGCGCACGAAGACGCTCGCGCACTACGGGCCCTGGTTCATTGCGATCGGTCTATGGTTCGCCACCTGGGAAATCGTGACCGCCAAGCTCGGCTGGCTGCCCAAGCCGTTCTTCTCTCCGCCGCAGGGCCTGCTCCACGTCTATATCACCGATTGGGAACGTCTTCTCATCTGTGTCACCTACACTGCGCGTCTCTGGGTGCTCGGCTTCTTTTCCGGTGTGGCGGTCGGCTTCGTCGCCGGCGTGGCCCTGGGCTGGTCCAAGCGCTTCGCCTATTGGGGCATGCCGGTCCTGAAGCTGATCGGCCCGGTTCCCGCGAGCGCGTGGATCCCCTGCACTTTCTTCATCTTCCCGAGCACCTTCCATGCTTCGATCTTCCTCGTCGCCCTCGCTTCGGGAATCCCGGTCGCGATTCTGACGGCCGCCGGCGTCGGTCAGGTCAATCGTACTTACTACGACGTGGCCCGCACGCTCGGCGCCGACAATCGTTACCTCATCTTCAAGGTGGCCATTCCAGCCTCTTTGCCGAACGTGTTCGTCGGCCTGTTCATGGGGCTCTACTACTCCTTCGCCGTGCTCGTCGTCGCGGAGATGCTCGGCGCCAAGTTCGGCCTCGGCTGGTATCTGCAGTTCAACACCGCCTATTCCGCCTATGCGAATGTCTACGCGGCGCTGATCATCATGGCCCTGATCTGCGCAGGTCTGGTCCGCCTGCTCTTCATCCTGCGTGATCGCCTCCTCGGCTGGCAGAAAGGGATCATCTGATGGCACTCGCCTTCGATCAGGACTTCTCCCGCAATCTGACACTGACGATCGACAACGTCAGCCATGGCTACGATCTCGCCGATCGTCGCCTCCAAGTGCTCGACAATATCTTGATTACCGTCGAAGCCGGCGAATTCGTCGCGCTGCTCGGACCTTCGGGCTGCGGCAAATCCACATTGCTGCGACTTGCTGCCGGTCTCGAGAAACCGAGTACCGGCGCGCTCAAAGAAGACGGAAGAACCATCGAAAAGCCGGATCCGGACCGCATCCTGGTCTTTCAGGAAGCAAGCCTCTTCCCCTGGCTGACGGTGAGGAAGAACATCGCCGCCGGACTCGACGCCAGGGGCGTCCTGAAGGAGCAGGCACACCGCATCGACGAGGTGTTGAAGCTCGTCAAACTCGAAGCCTTCGCTGACGCCTATCCCCACCAGCTTTCCGGCGGCATGGCGCAGCGCGTCGCGATCGCCCGGGCGCTGGTGAACGATCCGAAGCTCCTGCTCCTCGACGAGCCCTTTGGGAGGCTCGATTCGCTTACTCGTCTCAGCATGCAGCAGGAACTTACCCGGCTCTGGCGCGCTGCCGGCTTCACCGCTCTTCTGGTCACCCACGATGTCGAGGAAGCCTTGCTGCTTGCCGACCGTGTCATCGTGTTTTCCGACCGTCCGGCGCGGATCGTCGCCGAACTTGCGGTCGACAAGCCGCATCCGCGCCGGCGGGACGATGCCGATCTCGTTCACCTGCGCCAGACGCTTCTGCAACGTCTTGGAGTGGCGGACGATGTCTAACACCAGGTTGACGGTCGCCACAATTGGGCTTGCCGCCATCCTGCTGGTCTCAAGCCTCGGCTGGTGGTGGCTCGTTTTCGGCAATGTCGTCGCCACCGGCTATATCAGCCCTGCGCAGGCGGCGGTGTGCCTTGCCGCCGATACCGACCTCTGTCGGCTTGCGCAGGCGCTTTGCACCAACTCGCACATCCTCGAGATCCGTTGGTATGCGCCCGAAATGTTCTGGGCCGCCGCCGCTCTCCTCATCGTCGCGCTGATCCAATCCGGCGCACACCCGCGCTTTCGATAAATCAACCCTTTTACGGAGGAAGCAATGACCATCCAGCAATCGACCGAGACCATCGTCGACTCCGCAATATCGCAACCGGCGCCGGGCGCATCGACCTACAAGAGCCGCCATCCGGAAACACAGGCGCTCCACGGTGGAAGCTTCCGTTTCGATCCGACGACGGGCGCTGTCGCAGTGCCTATCTACCAGACGACATCATATCAGCTTCCCGGGACGCAGGGCGCCGACAAGCTCTTCGCCCTGGAAGCGGCCGGCCACCTCTACACCCGTGTATCGAACCCCACCCAGGACGCCTTCGAACAGCGGCTCGCCGAACTGGAAGGCGGCGCTGCCGCGCTTGCGCTGTCCTCGGGGCAGGCCGCCTCGGCCTTCGCCATCCTGAATGTTGCCCGCACCGGCGACAACATCGTCAGCGCCGCCGGCCTTTATGGCGGCACTGGGCGCTCTTCGCCGCCACGCTGAAGAGTTTCGGCGTCGAGACCCGCTTCGTCGATGCCAACGATCCGGAAGCATTTGCCCGTGCCACCGACGACCGGACCCGCGCCTACTACGCCGAATCCCTTCCGAACCCGAAGCTCGAAGTCTTCCCGATCGGCGAAGTCGCAACCATTGGTCGACGCTTCGGCATTCCCCTGATTGTCGACAACACGGCAGCCCCGCTGATTATCCGGCCGCTCGACCATGGCGCTGCCGTCGTCGTCTATTCGGCGACGAAGTATATCGGCGGTCACGGAACCTCGATCGGCGGCGCCATCATCGATGGCGGCAACTTCCCCTGGGCGGAGCTCAAGGTTCGACAGCCGAACATCAACGAGCCGGATCCGAGCTATCAGGGCAAGACCTGGATCGAGAAGGCGGAAGCAATCGCTTTTCACCCCTACATCCTGCGCGCCAGAGCAGTGCTGCTGCGCGACATCGGCGCCGCGATTAGCCCGCAGAACGCCTTCCAGCTCATCCAGGGTCTGGAGACACTGCCCCTGCGGTTGCGCCAGCACAACGACAACGCAATCAAGGTGGCCGAATTCCTGAAATCCCACCCGAAGGTTTCGAATGTTGTCTTCCCGAAATTCCAGACCGGCGTGGCCGGAGAACCAGCAGCACGATATCTGAAACCCGGCTTCTACGGCGCACTGGTCGGCTTCGAGCTCAAGGGCGGCCGCGAGGCGGGCCGGCGCTTCATCGACGCGCTGCAGCTCTTCTATCATATCGCTAATATCGGCGACGCCCGGTCTCTCGCGATCCATCCGTCGACCACCACCCACTCGCAGCTCTCCGCCGATGATCAGCTCGCCACCGGCGTAACGCCCGGCTATGTCCGCCTGTCGATCGGAATCGAGCATCCCGATGATCTTATTGCCGATCTTGCTCAGGCGATCGATGCAGCCTGAGGCGTTTGGACGGCGTGCCTGCCTCGTGCAGCATGCCGTCTTTCCTCCGGGCATGTGAAGCCGCCGCAGGGGCGAATCTTGCTCCGAGCAGCTAGCCTCGAATGCCGTGCCCCAGCCTCGAAATGATCGCGCTTACGACGTTTGTCGCCTGCACGCGGATATCGGGAACCGCGGTGATTTCCCAAAGCCATCCGCTGAAACCTGTCTCGTGTGCTGCTCAAGCCAGCGGACGAGATCCTCCGGCTCCTCGCAAAAAAACGCTCATGCGTCCCGCAGGGACATTCAGTCGATGGATATAGAACTCCGTCCGGTAGGCGGTTCCCCTCCCGAACCCTGGATCATCTCCGACGACGGCCATTGAAGCGGAAGGCGGCGGCGAGCAAACAAGATGGATCGTCACTGCGATCGCAGAAAATCCCGAACCGACAACCGCGACATCGTAGAGCAAAGGCGCCTCCTTATCGGCGGTGACTCGTTTCGCCTTCTTCGGCCGGCGGGCCTACCAGGATCCCCGAGAATAGTAACACCCCAATCGCAACAGATCATCTCTATAAAAAAGATCGATTTTGGGTTAAGCTGCAACCGGAGCGATCACGCTGATATTGCGTTACCGCTGCTGGTGCTCATACCAGACCTTTCGATCAACGATTGGGATTCACGATGAACGACGATCGCTCGGCTTTCTGGCAAAGCATCCCTGGGCAGTATGCCTTTGTGATGCTGTTCATGGCTGCCAATGCAGCAGGCCTTTTCCTGATCGGCGATCCGGGGGGATTGATAGCCATGAAAACAACTTCGGTCCCCCTGCTGTTTCTCGCCAATCGCGGTCTCGACGCCATCTTCATTTCCGACGCATCCCGCAAACCTTGGACAGTAGCCTTTTTCGAACGGCATTTTCTGGATTCGGTCGTGTTCACATGCTGGCTCACAGTCTTCATGTGGCGCCCCAGCCTCACCGCAACAGGCCAAATCTGTTCTTTTCTCGTCATCGTCACCAGCATGACCGCGATCAAGGCTTTGCTGAGCGCGCTAAGTACCGAAGGCGATGACCGCAAGGGATGAGCACGGGCGTGTACTCCATTATTTTTGGTTGCCATTTTGCAAGAGCGCGGGCTCTTCCGCACCGAATACGACGGATCGACGCTGCGCGATCACTTCGGTCTCGACGGCTCGGTAGTGCCGCACATGAATCGCATGAAGGCAGAATTCTCAGGGAGCTAAGTCTCACAAGACCTACAGCGCAACACCCATGGGTGTTGGTTCAAGCGGATAAACGGTCGCGATTGGGTCGTGGTGCCATCTCTTGAGGCATCCGAAGCCTGTGCCCCGGATGCCCCCGCGCGTCCGAGGCTTAGCTCCAGGCGTGGAGCGGCGGATTCTCGCCGTTCAGGAAATATTTGCCGAGAATGGCATATTTCCAGCGCACCGGATCATGCAGCGTGTGGGTGCGGGCGTTACGCCAATGCCGGTCCAGATTGTGCTCGGCGAGCGTCGAGCGAGTTCCAGCCAACTCAAACAGCTTATTGGTGGCAGCGATCGCGATTTCCGTCGAGAGGATCTTCGCCTCCGCCGTTACGATCTGGGCTTCCGCCACGGTTTCAGCCGTCGGATTTGCAACCGCACGGTCGATCGCATATCCGGCCTTTTCGAGCAGAGCTTGCGCCGCGTGGAGGCGCAGCGTCAGGTCGCCGACGGCCTGGATGGTGTATGGATCGTCCCAGGCGTTTTCGAGACCGCTGTCCACCCAGGCACGGCTCTTCGTCCGGACGAAGGCGACGGTCTCGTCGATCGCGGCCTGGGCGATACCGGTATCCACAGCTACTTGGATGATCTGGAAGATCGCGCCGTCCGCCGTCGGCACCTCGTAGCCCTTATAGCCGGGTACAAGGTGTGTCTTCGGCACCTTGACATTGTCGAGGATGACCGTGCCGGAGAGTGTCGTGCGCTGGCCGAAGGAAGACCAGTCGTCGACGACCGTGAGGCCCGGCGCATCGCGTTCGGCAATCGCGTACCAGGCACGGCCCTGGTCGTCGAGCGCGACGATCGGCACCAGATGGGCAAGCAGCGCGCCGGAGGAATAGAACTTGCGACCGTTGACGATGACGTGATCGCCGGAATCGACGAACTTCGTCTCGAAATCGACGGCGCGCTTCGAGCCGAATTCCGAGAAGGCGTTGCCGAAGCGGGTGCCGCGCAGCACTTCCGCAAAGAGCAGCTTCTGCTGTTCCTCGTCGGAGACGGTGCGGATCGCCGCAACAACACCGAGATGGTTCTGGGCGATCTGCCCGATCGAGGAGTCGGCGGCGGAAATAATTTCAATCACCTTGGCGAGCGTCGCATAGGAGACTTCGGGGCCGCCGAACTTCTTCGGTACATTGATCGACCAGAGCCCGCTCTGCGAGAAGGCATCAAGTTCCTGGATCGGCCAGATGCGTTCGCGGTCGCGTGCGGCCGAACCGGGGGCAAATTCGGCGGCGAGCTTCTTCGCCACTTCGATCGCCTCGGCATCGCTCTTGATGACATGCGCCGGCTCGCTCGGCCGCGGCACCGCCGGAACGCCACGGGCGGCGTCGCGTGTTCTAATGTTGGAAATGGTCATTTGAATTTCTCCTTTCGATGGATAGGTCAATAGGCGGCGAGAACGGCAGCACCCGGCTTTTGTCCGAGATAGAAGGCCTTAACGTCGTCGCGGCCCCTCAGGTCACGGGCATCGCCGGACAACACACTGATGCCGTTTTCGAGGATGACGGCCTTGTCGGCATAGGTAAGCGCCACGGCCGAGTTCTGTTCGGCGACGAGAATGGAGAGCCCCTCCTCCCGATTGAGCCGACGCAAGGTGCGAAAAATGTCCTGAACCACTAGCGGTGCGAGCCCCATGGACGGCTCGTCGAGAACGAGAAGGCGCGGCCGCGACATCAGCGCCCGGCCGATCGCCGTCATCTGCTGCTCGCCGCCGGAAGTGAGGCCCGACGCAACGCGGCGCTTTTCCTTGAGGCGCGGGAACCAGGCGTAGACCTTCTCGAGGTCGGCCGCGATTTCAGCCCGCCTTGCGCTGCGTCCGAGCCCGCCGGAGACGAGATTCTCCTCGACCGTCAGGCTGCGGAAGCAATGGCGGCCTTCGAGAACCTGCACCAGCCCGGCCCGCACGAGTGCCGCGGGAGCGGCCGTGGCCACATCGAGCTCGCCGAAACGGATGCTTCCGGCGACGATCTGCCCACGTTCGGCCGGCAGAAGGTTGGACACGGCCTTCAGCGTCGTCGTCTTGCCGGCGCCGTTGGCGCCGAGGAGGGCGACGATCTCGCCGCGCTTCAATGTGAAGCCGACGCCGTCGAGCGCCCTGATCGCGTGATTGTAGGTTGCCTTGACGCCTTCGATGGCAAGCAGGATTTCCGCAGCAGCCATGTCATTCTCCTCTAGCGAGTCGGAGATCGAGCCGGGCATGGCACATGGCACGGTCCCCCGCGGCCATGCCCGACCCGACACCATCAGTTGGTCGCGGCCTCCGCATCTTCGGCCGTTCGCAACTTGATTCCTTTTTCCGCGGCATAGGCCCCAGAGGATTTTTCGATGATCGGGCGCAGCAGCGCCCAGTCCGGCGCAATCCAGTCGGAAACGACGTTCCACTTCTTGCCGTCCCACTGCTGGAAGGTAACGTAGCCGTTGCCCTCGTGGTTGTCCCAGGTGACGTTGATCGAGTGGAACAGGTTCTTGGCGCCGAGCGCCTCGACGCGCGCAGGATCGAGCTGCAGATGTTCGAAGCCCCAGCGCACCTCGTCACCGGTCAGCGTCCGCTTGCCGAACTTCTCCTGGGCGATGCGGATCGCCTCGACGTTGAGGATGCCGTTGACGATTCCGAGATTGTGGTAAACGGAGCCGATGCGGTTCTTGTCCTCGAGATTGCCCTGGCCCTTGTCGTAGAGGGTCGAGACGATCTCCTTGACCACCGGATATTCGGTGCCGGAAGCCTGGGTGGTGATGGCGGTATAGCCCTTGGCGGCATCGCCGGCCGGGATGACGTCTTCTTCCGAGTTCGACCAGACATTGCCGATGATGTGATCGACCGGGAAGCCGGTCTTGGCCGCGGTCTTCAGCGCCACCGGATTCATCACGCCCCAGCCGCGCAGCACGACGTAATCGGGCTTTGCGCGGCGGATCGTGAGCCATTGCGACTGCTGCTCGTTGCCCGGATGCGGCACCTCGATCTGTTGCAGCTCGAAGCCGTATTTCTCGGCAAGCAGCTCGTAGATCGGGATCGTCTCCTTGCCGTAGGGCGAGCCGTGATAGAGCACCACGATCTTCTTACCCTTGAGGCTTTCAAGTCCACCTTCCTTGGAGGCGATATAGTTCACGATACCGGAGGTCTCGCTATAGGGATTGAGAAGCAGCGGGAAGACATAGGGGAAGACGCGGCCGTCGGTTGAATCGGTGCGGCCGTGATTGATGGTGATCAGCGGCACCTTGTCCGCGGTGATCCGGTCGATCATGGCATAGGCGATGCCGACGGAGAGGGGGTTCCAGGCGGCGACGTTCGGATTGCTCTTCAGCCGCTCATAGGCCTCGACGCCGCGTTCGACCTCGTACTGCGTCTCGGCTTCCGACCAGGTGAGCTTGACGCCGTTGACGCCGCCGTCGCGGGTGTTGACCAGATTGAGATAGTCGATGAAGCCGCCGAAGAAGCCGGTGCCGCCGGCCGCATAGGGGCCGACGCGGTAGCTCTGCAGCGGGAAATACTGTTCGTCGGCATGGGCTGCCGGCAGGGCGATCGTGAGGGCGACACCGGCGGCTAATGCGGCGATCTTGAATTTGCTAAGCATTGTCATTTCTGGACACACTCCGGGTATTGGCCGGTGCGATCACCGGACCTTGTTTGATGGAAAGAGGATTTCTTGCTTTTGGGAGCTGTCGCTCCAGGTCCTCGTCAACTCCGTCCGAAAACGGAACCGAGGCGTCTCACGCTTCTGCCCCAGAGAGCGACGAGGCCGTCCGGTTCAAGAACGAGAAAGAGGATGATCAGGCCGCCGAGCACGATGCGCTGGCTCATGTCGAGCACGCCGGAATCGAAGATGTCGCCGAGGAAGAAGGCCCCGAGCCGCGACAGCGCGAGCGGGAAGACGACGATCAATGCCGCACCGAAGAAGGCGCCGCGAATGGAGGCAAGCCCGCCGATGATGATGATGAACAGCACCTGGAAGGAGCGGTCGAGATTGAAACCCGCCGGCTCGACGGTGCGAAGATAAGCGAAGGCCCAGAGCACACCGGCAATGCCTATGATGAAGGACGAGATGGCGAAGGCCAGGAGCTTGGTCCTCAACACCGGCACGCCGATGATGCGCGCTGCCGTTTCGTTGTCGCGCACGGCGATGAAGTTGCGCCCCGTCTGCGAAGCGACCAACCTTAGCGTCAAGAAGGTGAGCACCGTCACGATAGTCAGGGCGAAGAGATAGCGGCCGGCTGCGCTTTCGAAACCGATGCCGGCGATCGCAAGCGGCGGCGCATCGATGACGCCCGAGGCGGAATTGTTGGAAAACCAGCCGAATTTCGTCAGCGCCCATTGCACGAAGAACTGGGCGGCAAGCGTCGAGACGGCGAGATAGAAGCCCTTCAGTCTGAGGCTCGGCAGGCCGAAGACGATCCCGATGGCGGCCGCCGAAAAGCCGGCGAGCACGATGCTTGCGACAAGCGGCAGGCCCTCGACGCGCAGGTTGAAGTTATAGGCAGCGAAGGCGCCGACCGCCATGAAGGCGGCGCTGCCGAGCGACACCTGTCCGGCATAGCCGGTAAGCAGATTTAAGCCGACGCCGGCAAGACTCAACGCCAGGAACGGCAGCAGAATCGCTTCGAACAGGTAACTCGTGCCGACGAAGGGGATGACGAGATAGGCGATTGCGAGGAGCGCCGCCCGGATCAGCCACCGCGGATGCGTCGACGATACAGGAAGGTCGCTTGCTATGGAGACCATGATCAGACCCTTTCCACGAGCTTTTGGCCGAACAGGCCTGAGGGACGCACGAGCAGGAAGGCGAGTGCCACGACATAGGCGAACCAGCCTTCGATGCCGCCACCGAAATACTCTCCGAGATAGACCTCGGCGAGCTTCTCGGCCGCACCGATCAGCAGGCCGCCGATAATCGCTCCGGCAACCGAATCGAAGCCGCCAAGAACGAGGACCGGCAAAGCCTTGAGAACGACCAACGACAGCGAAAACTGTACGCCGAGACGCGCGCCCCAGAGGAGGCCGGCCACCAGCGCCACGAGGCCGGCGGTCGCCCAAACGGTCGCCCAGATCCAGGGAAGCCGCAGCCCAACGGCAAGCGCCGCGAACTGGTCGTCCGCAACCGCACGGAAGGCGAGGCCGACGCGGGTGTAGCGAAAGAAGATCGACAGGAGCGCCACCATCCCAGTCGCAACTGCCGCGGCGAAGATGTCGAACTGGCTGATGAAGACGCCGCCGACGTCGAAGGGAATGTCCTCGATGCCAAGGTCAAGAGCGTGCACCTGCGTTCCCCAGAGGAGTTGCGCGGCCCCTTCGATGACATAGGAAAGACCGAGCGTCGCCATGAAGAGCGTGATCGGCGGCTTGTTTGTGAGCGGCCTCAGGATGGCGCGTTCGATGGCGATGCCGATGATGACCATCAGCGCGAAGGTGATGGCGAGCGCCGGCACGAAGTGCAGGTCCCGCTCCACCAGGCTGACGAAGGTGAGCGCGGCGAAGAGCAGTTGCGCCCCTTGCGCAAAATTCAACACGCCCGAAGTCTTGTAGATCAGCACGAAGCCGATCGCGACAAGCGAGTACATGACTCCCGAAAGCAGCCCGCCGACGAGCACTTCGGTGAAGAAAAGCCAATCGAAGTCCGACATCAGATCCCTGCTCCGTCTTCATTCTCAGGCACGACGCCGAGATAGGCATCGATGACGCGCTGGTCGGCCCGCACCTCTTCCGGCGTGCCATCGGCGATCTTGCGGCCGTAGTCGAGCACCGCGATCCGGTCTGAAAGCTCCATGACGACGCCGATATCGTGCTCGATGAGGACGACAGTTGTGCCGTAGGTCTCGCGGGTCGCCCGCACGAACCCGGCCATTTCGTTCTTCTCGGTGGCGGTCATGCCAGCCATCGGTTCGTCGAGAAGCAGGACATCCGGCTCCGCGACTAGAGCGCGGGCGAGTTCCACTCGCTTCTGCAGCCCGTAGGGCAAGGTGCCGGCGAGCCTGTCGGCCACGTTTTCGAGATGGAGGAAGGCGAGGATGCGCTGGGTGCGATCATGGGCGTCCACCTCTTCACCGCGAGCGACGCCGACCCTCGCTATCTGGCCGAGAAAGGTCGAGCGCACCGTATAGGCCCTGCCCGCAACGACATTGTCGAGAACACTCAAGCCCTTGAAGAGCGCGAGGTTCTGGAAGGTCCGGGCGATGCCGAGACGCGCAAGCTTGTCGGTCGGCACCTGGGCATAGCTATTGCCGCCGATCTGCACCCGGCCGCGATCCGGCCGATAGACGCCGCTGATCACATTGATGAGCGAGCTCTTGCCGGCCCCGTTCGGGCCGATGATCGCGCGGATTTCGCCGCGCCGCACGGCAAGATCGACATTGTTAAGTGCGGTAACGCCACCAAAGGAAAGGCTGATGCCTTCGAGCTCGAGCTGGATATTGGAGCCACCGCTCCCCCGGGCCGAAGGTGCTGCTTTTCCATCGAGATCAAGGCAATGCTCCTGGACGTCCGGCGGAAATGGCGACGTACCGAGCCCTTCGAGCGCATAAGTCATTGCGTGCATGTCCTTCCCTCTCAGTAGCCACGGCATGGCTGCCATGGGCACACGGGGTTCCCGCGGGGGCCGCGGAGACCCCGTTCTTCTCTTGTCAGTGCGGGCCGGCATTGCGGCCCGCCGTCTTCGGATGGGTTATTCGGCGGCGACCGACTGGACCGCTTCGGCCGCTTCCAGTTCCCGGACGAGCGGAATGACGTGCTTGCCGAAATATTCGACCTCTTCCTGGAAATGCAGGAAGCCGAGCAGGATTAGGTCGGCACCGGCGCGCTTGAGGTCGATGATCCGCTCGGCCACCTGCCGCGGCGTACCGATCAGATTGGACCGGAAGCCGTCATTGTATTGAACCAGATCTTCGAAAGAGGATTTCGCCCAGTTGCCCTCGCCTTCCGGCGAGGCCTTGCCGGCGTTCTTGACCTCATGGCCGAAGGCGTTGACTGCCTCCGGATTGGCCTTCTCGATGATCTCGGCAAGAACGGCCTTCGCCTCTTCTTCCGTCTCGCGGACGATCGCAAAGCCATTGACGCCGATACGGACGAAGTGGTTGTTCTCCTTGGCCTTGGTGCGGATGTCGTTGACCTGCTTGGCGATCTGGTCCGGCGTGTTGCCGTTGGTGAAGTACCAGTCAGAGACGCGCGCCGCCATGTCGCGCGCGGCGCGCGAGGAGCCGCCCTGGAAGATTTCCGGCTGCGGGTCGAGCGGCTTCGGCTTCAAGGAATAGTTGTTGAAGCGGTAGAAATCGCCGCGGAAGGCAAAATTATCCTCGGTCCAGATGCCGCGCATCGCCCGAATGAACTCCTCCGATCGGCGGTAGCGCTCGTCGTGATCGAGCCAATGCTCGCCGATTGCCGCGAACTCGCCGCGGAACCAGCCACTGACGACGTTGACGGCGACACGGCCGTTGGTGAGGTGGTTGATCGTGGCGATCTGCTTGGCGGCAAGCGCCGGATTCCACGGGCCCGGGAGGATCGCCGCGATCACCTTCAGTGTCTTGGTCGATTCAAGCAGCGCATGGCTGAAGGAGACCGACTCGTGCTGAAATTCGGCACCGTAGCCGGCGGTAAAGCGGATCTGGCTCAAGGCGTATTCGAAGCCGCTCGCCTCGGCGATCTGCGCCAGTTTCCGGTTATAGTCGATCGTCCAGCTTGTCCGCTGTTCGATATTGGAAATGACCAACCCGCCCGAAACGTTCGGGACCCAATAGGCGAATTTCACCGGTTCTCTTTTTGTATGCGACATTTGAATCTCCTCTTGAAACTTGTTCAGGTTTTGGTGACAGGCAGGACCGGTCGGCTTCCACCGGTGCGAAGCGGGGCTTTCCGCACGCCATCGGGCAGCACGCCCGCCAATTCGGCTATGGCGCGCTGAACGCGCTCGAGCACTGCCGGATTGGTCAGCCGGTAATCGGTGAAATCGGATTCGACTGCGTAGACCGACGTCGGAACGGTCAGGGCGTTGAAGAATCCAAAGAGCGGACGCAGCTGATGCTCGGTCACTAGACCATGGAGGGCAGTGCCGCCCGTCGCGGCAAGCACGACGGGCGTACCCGTCAGGGCACGGTAGTCAACGAGATCGAAGAGATGCTTCAGGGCGCCGGTGTAGGATGCGCGATAGACCGGCGAACCGACAATGAGGACATCAGCCGTCTCGACGGCGTCGATAATTTCCCGCCCCTCGTGATCCAGTTGGTCCGCTCTCAGCGCTCGAAACACCGCGGGGGCGGCTTCGACGAGCTCGATGACACGCGTGTCAGCCCCGAGGCGTCGCTCCGCTACCGAAGCCAACTCGCCCACGAGTGACGCGGTCCGTGATGGGCGTTTGACATTGCCGGACAGCCCCAGGATTCTCATTCGTCACAGCCTTCCCCATTGCATTAATCGTTAATCTATAGATTTAGTATATATTGATAAGCAAAATTCTCCCAAAATTCGGAAAACGGGAGGCGGAATATTGCAGGCGAGATGCCGCCGCGGGAATCAGGCCCCTGGGATTCTCGTCGACCAGTTCCTCGCCGACGGTACGTTGCGGGAAGTTCTAAGGCCTTTCAGACCGCCGCCAAGACGTGTTTCCGTTATCTATCCCAGCAAGAAATATCGAGCGCCGCAGGTGCGAACATTCATCGATTGGATTCAGGCACGCTTTCCGTTGGTGAACGAAGAGTGGTTGACGCACACAACTGCGGACGGACATGCGGGAGCATTGGGCAGAGGCGATGCGTGATCCGGCCCGGCAATCGCCCATCGGACGGCATGCTGCAAGGTCACGTTGGGTCAGATCGGTACCGGCCCTCGTGCAACACCAGCTTACGCCGACTGAAGGACCTCAGGAAATCGATGACCGTACCAGGCGTCGGCGCGGCAGCGCCAGAGCCCGTTCGCGCGCAGCTTGACCGGTTAACATGGCAGCCGCAGGAGGTTTAGCTGGAGCAACCGCCCGAAAGGCGGAAACCGGGGCCGCCCCCGGCAAGCTGCTCCGTATGGGCCATGGGCTCCCTCACCTGCCCGGATGCGCCAGCGATCGGGCTATATCGGCCCAACTCGGCTCGAGCACGCCACGAGAATGGCTAGACGGTAGTAGGACTGGCGAAATCCACGCATCGAGAATGCCATCCACGGCACCACGAGCCAGGGCGCAAAGCCGCCAAATCAGTCCAAGCTGCGGGCGGTCTTGCGCATCCTTGCTTTCATCTATGAGGATGCGGAGCGTTGATTTTGTCGACGCAATTTGGCGCTTAGAAAGGCAGAATGTCTAAAATGACATCACAAAAGAACAGTAAATAGGCAATGTTCTTCAATATTCCCTCTTTATATTTCAAGCAAAAGAAAGTATATTTTTCTTGTTTCTAGGGTTCCGATGCCTGATCAAGGCATGACTGGACCGAGAGAAACCTCCGGTGGGGAGACATCCACCGGGTCCACGGCGGGATAAAAGCCCGGGAGGCTCATGCAGCGATGTCGTTGCTTTGGGAATCCCGCCCTGTGATTTCCGAACCATGAGCGCGGTGTGAGCCCCAAATTAACAAGGGGAACAGGCAATGCGTTTCGGAAATGACAAATTTGGTTTTCGTGCCCTCTCGGCAGCGGCTATCGGCCTTTTGCTCCTTCTGGGGGGACAGGCTTATGCGGAGCCGAAGAAGGAATTCAGTATCGCATGGACGATTTATGTCGGCTGGATGCCGTGGCCCTATGCGGCGGATACCGGCATCGTGAAGAAATGGGCCGACAAATACGGCATCATCATCAACGTCAAACAGATCAACGACTACGTCGAGTCGATCAACCAGTACACCACAGGCGGCTTTGACGGCGTGACGGCGACGAACATGGACGGCCTGACCATTCCCGCAGCAGGCGGCGTCGACACAACCATCCTGATCATCGGCGACTTCTCGAACGGCAATGACGGCATCGTTTCGAAGGCGGCGAAGACGATCGCCGATCTCAGGGGCCAAAGCATCAATCTCGTCGAACTCTCGGTTTCCCACTACCTGCTCGCGCGTGCTCTCGACGGCGCCGGCCTGTCGGAAAAGGATGTGACGATCGTCAACACGTCCGATGCCGACATGGTCGCCGCCTTCAAATCGCCGGATACCTCTACCGTCGTCACATGGAACCCGCTGCTCGCGGAGGTAAAGGCCGAACCCGGCTCGGCGGCGCTGTTCGATTCCACGCAAATTCCTGGCGAAATCATCGACACATTGATGGTCAACACCGAGGTGCTCAAGGACAATCCCGACTTCGGCAAGGCACTTGCTGGCATCTGGTATGAGACCATGTCGGTCCTGACCGATCCGGGCGAGAAGGGCAAGGCAGCGCGGACCGCCATGGGTGAGTTGTCAGGCACCGACCTCGCCGGCTTCGACGTTCAGCTGGCGGCAACCAAGCTATTTGTGACGCCGCAGGAGGCAGTCGCCTTCACCGAGAGCGAGGACCTCGTCAAGACGATGGATCTCGTGCGCACCTTCTCCTTCGACCATGGCCTTCTTGGCGAGGGCGCCGCGGACAAGGATGCCATCGGCATCGCCTTCCCCGGCGGCCGGGTTCTGGGATCGGCTGAGAATGTGAAGCTGCGCTTCGACGCCAGCTACATGAAGATTGCCGCCGAAGGCTCGCTCTAACGCTCCGATCAGGAAGGGCGGCCCACACTGCCCTGTCGATCTTCGCCCGATGTGTCTCTTCAGATGGGAATCGGCTCATGCGACGTGCCATCAACATCGTTCCGGGATCGGGAACGCGGATCCTGCTTGTCCTCCTGCCCTTTCTGCTGATCGCCGGCCTTTATGTCGTCGTCTCTGCCGAACGCCGGGCCGCCAATCCAGGCGACAAGCTGCTGCCGCCGATTACCGAAATGGCGGAGAGCGTCCGCCGGCTTGCCACCGAGCCCGACCGGCGGTCAGGAAATCTGACACTCTGGTCCGACACCGCCGCGAGCCTCCAGAGACTGTTCATCGGCCTTGGCACAGCCGCAGCCATCGGTCTCGTGCTTGGTCTGACGCTCGGCCTTCTGCCGATCGCAAGCGCCGGCCTGTCGCCGCTCATCGCCGTCCTGTCGATGATCCCGCCTATGGCGATCCTGCCGATCCTCTTCATCGCATTCGGTCTTGGAGAACTCTCCAAGGTCGTGCTGGTCGTGATCGGCATCGCGCCCTTCCTCGTCCGCGATCTCGCCATGGCGGTCGCCGCCATTCCGCGCGAGCAGATCATCAAGGCGCAAACGCTCGGCGCATCGACCTGGCAACTGCTGCTGCGCGTGGCGCTGCCGCAGGCAATGCCACGGCTAATTGAGGCGCTGCGGCTCTCGCTTGGCCCGGCCTTTCTCTTTCTGATCTCGGCGGAAGCGATCGCTGCCGAAAGCGGCCTCGGCTACCGCATCTTCCTTGTCCGGCGCTATCTCGCGATGGACGTGATTCTACCCTACGTCGCCTGGATCACCCTGCTCGCCTATATTTTCGACTGGCTGCTAGCGCGGGTCGCAAGGCGCAGCTTTCCCTGGGCCTATGTCCAGGAGGCCCGCTGATGAGCATTATCCGCGTCCACAACGTCTGGATGGAATATGGCGACCAGATCGTGCTCGAGAGCATCTCGCTCGTGATCGCCTCCGGCGCCTTCGTCTCCATCGTCGGCCCCTCGGGTTGCGGTAAGTCCACCTTTCTCCGGATGATCCTCGGGCAGGAGCGGCCAACGCGCGGCATCATCACGCTCGATGGCGTAGCACTGCCGCATGAGCCCGGACCGGAGCGGGGAGTCGTGTTCCAGCGCTATTCCGTGTTCCCTCACCTGAACGTCCTGCAGAACGTCCTGGTTGCCTTCGAGTTCGCCGATAGTCCGCTCACCGCCAAGCTTTTCGGGTCGCGCAAGAGGGCCGCCGTCGAGAAAGCACAGGCCCTGATCGAGGCGGTCGGCCTCGGCGAACATGCGCAGAAATTTCCGAGCGCGCTTTCAGGCGGGCAGCAGCAGCGTCTGGCGATCGCCCAAGCGCTCGCGAAGCAGCCTAAAGTGTTGCTGCTCGATGAGCCTTTCGGCGCACTCGATCCCGGAACGCGGGCGCAGATGCACGCACTGATCAAGCCGCTGTGGCGCGAGCGCGGCATGACCGTGATCATGGTGACCCACGATCTCAAGGAAGCATTCGGGCTCGGCACGCGTCTGCTCGCCTTCGACAAGCCGCGCACCGATCCGCAAGCTCCGGAGCGCTACGGCGCCCGCATCATCTACGACCTCGACCTGAGCCGAGACGGTCCTGTCCCCGTCCTCGGCTTTTCAAAGCCGATCGAATCTCGCGCAACAGCCTACGAAACGACAAGGAGCACCTCACATGCGTGAACCCCCAAGCCGCCGGTCCTGCCACGCCGGCCCAACCCAGGCACCTCTTCGCGAGCGCCGCCATCACCCCGATTTCAACATACTCGACAGCCAGGGCTGGAAGGCGCTCGAGGCGGAAGCAAAGCTTGCCGGCAAGGGCTGGGGACGGGAAAAGAAGTGGGCGCTGGATATGGGCTTACCAGGATCGGAGAGCCTGACCGACAAGTCGATTCCGACCTTTGCGCGAGGCGAGCTGCCGCATTTCGCCGGCATCAACACTTTCCTGAAGGCGCCCTATGTCGAAAATGTCCGAGACGTCGGCAAGTATGACGCCGCCGTCCTCGGCATCCCCTTCGACAGCGGCACGACATATCGCCCGGGAACGCGCTTCGGGCCGCAGGGCATCCGACGCATTTCAGCACTCTACACGCCCTATAACTACGAAATGGGCGTGGACCTGCGCGAGCAGATGACGCTCTGCGATGCAGGCGACGTCTTCACGATTCCGGCCAATCTCGAAAAGAGCTTCGACCAGATCACCCGCGGCGTCAGCCACGTCTTTTCCTCCGGCGCGCTGCCGATCATGCTCGGCGGCGACCATTCGATTGGTTTTCCTTGTGTGCGCGGGATCGCCGAATGCACCTCAAAACGTATCGGCATCATCCATTTCGACCGCCATATTGACATCCAGGAGAAGGATCTCGACGAGCGCATGCACACGACGCCCTGGTTCTGGGCGACCAACCTGCCGAATGTCTCGCCGAAGAACCTGGTGCAGCTCGGGATCGGCGGGTGGCAGGTGCCCCGCGATGGGGTGAAGGTAGCGCGGGAGCGCGGCACAAATGTGCTGACGATCGACGACATCGAGAAGCTCGGACCGGAGAAGACCGCTGAGATCGCGCTAGAACTCGCCTGGAAGGACGCCGACGCAGTTTACATCTCCTTCGATGTCGACAGCATCGACTGCGGCTTCGTGCCGGGCACCGGCTGGCCGGAACCCGGCGGCTTCCTGCCACGCGAGGCGCTGAAGATCCTCGGTATGGTAGCTGCGGAAGGGCTCTGCGGGCTTGAAGTAGTGGAGGTCAGCCCACCCTACGACACCTCCGACATTACGGCGCTGTTTGGCGTGCGGGTCGTCGTGGAAGCGCTGGGATCCATGGTTGCGCATGGCAAGCTCGGCTCCCACAAGCACCTCATCGACAAACCGGTGAGCTTCTGAGGGGGGCATTATGCACGGCGGACACCATCACGATCACCCGCATGCCGGTCCAGGTCACAACCGCCAAAGCGGCACGGCACAATGGCAGGTACCCCATCGGCCGGAAGGCGCCGACTTGCCGCCGCCGCAGGAGCGCGAACTCGATCTCGTTGAGGCAAGCTTCGTTGAAAATTTCGCGCGCGCGACCGATCCGACGAGCTTTATAAGGCTTGCCGGCATTCCCTTTGTCGGACGCGACGTTTCGGGGAAAATCTTGCACCTTTTGCGGGTCGAGACCGCCGACCACGTCGACATGGGCTCCGTAGTGCCGCTCCTCGGCGGCAAGGGCGTACGCTATGACGTCCTCCCCGCCCGCATGACCTCGCGCCGCCAACACTTGAACTTCCTTTATCACGACGGCCAAGCGATCGTCCGGCTTTCCTTCGCAGAAGCACGCAGGCTCGAGGACCGGACTGACGCCTCGCATTTCGACATCGAACCAACCGAGTGAATTCTCATTTCAGAAAGGCAACCCCATGAATTTCAAGACCGCACTCGCCGTTATCGCTGCCACCTTCTCCACTCCGGCCATGGCCCATACTGGCGCTGATCATATCGTCGGCATCGCAAGCGGCTTCCTCCACCCCTTTTCCGGCCTAGATCATCTGCTTGCCATGGTCGCCATTGGGCTGATCGCCGTGCAACTCGGGGGGCCGGCACTCTGGCGACTGCCGATCGCCTTCGTCGCGGCCATGGTGGCTGGCGCGGCGACGGCGATGACCGGAGTCAAGGCGCCGCTCGTCGAGACGGCTATTCTCGCTTCCGTCATCATCTTCGGCGCAACGCTGATCGCGAACGCGAAGATGCCGCTCACCGTAGCTATCACAGGGACCGCCTCGCTCGCCTTCTTTCACGGATTCGCCCATGGCGAGGAGGGGCCGGCAGCCGCTGCCTTCGGCTACATCCTCGGCTTCGTCGCGAGCACGGCGATCCTGCACGCGACCGGCATCGCCGCATGCCGCCATCTTTCCAAATATCGCAAGATCGCTACAACGGCGCTTCGCATCGTCGGCACGCTAGTCATGGGCGCTGGGCTCGGCCTGGCCTATGTCGCCTGAGACGCGTATAGGGGAGACTCCGATGCATCCTATTGCGGCCATGCTGGCTTACTGGCGAGCGATTTTGTTCGCAGGCCTCGCCTTCCGTTTTCCCGTTTTCGCAGCCATGGGCTCGACGCCGTCCAAGGCTGCGCCGACCGAAGGCGGCGCGTCGCCGAACAGGAGCGAACGCCCCTGAAAACGGTGGGGCGCCCGGCAGTGTTGGCGGGAACGAAGGTGTCGGGCGAGCGTCGTTCCAGGTGAAACATTCTGCGGCTTTAGAAGCACAGATGGTGAACTCCCTTACAGCAGCAAGCGTTTGCTGCTGTCCTGCTGGACGCACGTCATTGTCTCCATTCACCTTGGTTTGCCGGCTCATTGCATTGCGGTTCAGCATCCCAAAGCCAGACTCGACCAGACACGACACGTAGTTATGCCGCACTAGCTATCCCCAGCGCAGGGTTGGCGTGTCTACTGGCGCGTCCCAGAACGAAAGCTCTCGTTCATCAAGACGCGCAATGGTGATTGAGAGGCCCGCCATGTCCAGGGAGGTGACATAGGTTCCGACCAACGATCGCGCGATGGTGAGGCCCAGGTTCTCGCACCGCGATCGGGCGGTATTGTAAGCGAGGTAGAGTTCCGAAACGGGCGTTCCACCGAAACCATTGATGAAAAGAAGGAGCTTGTCGTCCCGTTCGGGCGTCAGATCGCTCAGGATTGCCTCTAGAATCGTGTCCACGATTTCGTCAGCCGTTGCGAATCTGGCCCGAGCACGCCCCGGCTCTCCGTGAATGCCGACCCCCATCTCCATTTCGCCTTCGGCGAGCACGAAGGTCTCCCGCTCCGTGTCGGGGACGGTCACCCCGCGCAGCGACACCCCCATCGTGCGAATGCGGCCGTTCAGGTTCTCACCGAGCGCGCCCAGTTCATCGAGCCGCCAGCCGGCCTCCGCCGCCGCACCGAGCAGCTTCTCGACCACGAGCGTTCCCGCAACGCCTCTCCTGCCCTGGCCGCGCTTCGACCCGCCGGGATCGACGTCGTCGCGCACGACGACGGTGGCTATCTGGTGCTCCGTCGCCGCAAGCTCGGCCGCCATCTCGAAGTTCATGACGTCACCGTCATAGTTCTTGACGACAAGCAGGCAACCGGCGCCGCCATCGGTCTCGCGGATCGCCGCCACAACCTGGTCTGGAGTCGGCGATGTGAAGACGTGACCGGTGCAGGCAGCATCGAGCATACCCGTTCCGACGAAGCCGACATGCATCGGCTCGTGTCCGGCGCCGCCGCCGGAAATGAGCGCGACCTTGCCAACGCGCAGGGTTCGCCGGCGGACGAACTTTCCTTCGGCGCCGAAGGCCACCAGCCGCTCGTGGGCCGCAACGAAGCCTGCGAGGCTTTCGGCGACCAGCGTCTCGGCTTTGTTCATAAACTTCTTCATCGTGCCCCTCCTACAGCGCCGCGCGTCCTCAGGCGGCGCAGGCATCGCCGCAATGCCTGAACTTGGCACAGGGTCCCCTCAATCGGCTCGGACTTTCAAGGGGGTATGCCGCAGCTGTCCTATTGCACCGTCCCAACCAGTTTCGCCATGTTGTGGACGAGCTCCTCGATCGCTTCGTCGAACAGGCGGTTCTTTTTTTCGTCGCCCAGGTCGGGGACGATCAGCGAGAGCTGGCGCAGCTTCTCCGTGCTTCCGAAATCTGGCAGCTTCCCGGGGTGTGCCGATTGATAAGCCTGGAGGAAATGCTCCTGCTCGCTTGGGCTGAAGTGGCAGACCCGAAAGATGGTGGCGAGGTGACGCGCCGGCAGGGGGGTCGAATAGGCCGGGCTCGTCACCTGCGTCACGAAGCTGCGATGCTTGCCGAGTGCTGCGGCGAGCCGCTGACGGGTCCCCGAAGGCCGATTGTCGATAATCTGCGCCAGTATCGTCTTGTAGGCCATGATGGCGTCTTCAACCGTCTCGCGCGACATTCATCTCTTCTCCGCCGCAGCCCGCCCATCCGAGCACGAGCCGCCGATGGCCGATCGTATGTCCGCGATACGGCTGGGCGCTACCGAAAAGTGGCGGAGGCCTGCCGCCATGAGCGCCGGGACATGGCGGGGTTCGGACGCCATTTCGCCGCAGATGCCGAGCGGCCTCTTCATTGCCTCGGCCAGCGCCACGGACTGCCCGATGAGGCGGCAGACCGCCGGTGCGGCGACTTCGTAGAGTCCAGCCACGCTCTGGTCGCCCCTTGCCGCCGCCATCAGATACTGCGCGAGATCGTTTGTTCCGAAAGAGAAGAACGCCGAACGCGAAAAGCGGTCGAGCATCAGCGCCGCGGCTGGGACTTCCACCATCATGCCAATCTCTGGCATGCGCGCCTCGACCCCGCGCCTGACAAGAACGGCCAATTCCTCTTCGAATATCGTCCGCATCGAATCGAGCTCGTCCGGAACTGTCACCATGGGCAAGAGAACGCTGAGATTGCCGTGAGCCGCGGCGCGCAGGAGCGCGCGTGCCTGCACACGGGCAAGTTCAGGCAGCGCCAAAAGCAGCCGGATACCCCTCACCCCCATGAAAGATTCGCTCTTCTTGGCTCCGAGACCCGGCAATGTCTTGTCGCCGCCGAGATCCAGCATGCGCACGATCACGGGCGCGCTGCCGGCCCAGTCCAATGCCTGCCGGCAGACCTCGTAGTGCTTCTCCTCGTCGAAGGCATCGGCCGGTGAGGCAATCAGAAACTCGGTCCGCATGAGACCGATGCCGGCGAACGAGGAAGGATCGGTAGCCTTGAGTTCCTGCCGATCATTGATGATCGCCGAGAGGCGGATCGCGACGCCGTCGGCGGTCTCGACCGTTCCTCCCGGTTGCGCTGGCGCGCTTGGGCTTGCTGAAGCCATTCTGGATTTCGCCTTGCGAATGCGCGCGTCTTCAGGGTCGATGACGACCAGGGCGTCGCTCGCATCGACAAGCACGCGTAGGCCGTCGCCGATTTCGAATCGACCCGTGGCCACGACCATCGGTATCCCTCGGCTGCGAGCGAGCATCGCCACGTGGCTGGAAGCGCTGCCGTCGAACAGGACGATGCCGCCGCCGGCGCTCCAGTCATGCGCGAGGAAGTGGCTCGGCTCAAGATCCTTTCCGACGAAGACCGAGCCGGGCGCGAAATCCTCTACCGGGCGGCCGGTCAGTGCGCGGAGAACGCGATTGCGTATATCGACGACATCGACCGCGCGGGCGCGGAGCTGTTCGTCGGGCGCCTCCTCGATGCCGGCGATATAGCGATCCAGCGCGCCCGCCCAGGCGAGCGCGGCGCCGTCACCGCCGACGATCCTCTCCTCGGCCATTTCAACGAGCGCAGGATCGAGCAGCATCTCGACTTGGAAATCGAGAATACCGGCGCTCTCCTCGTCCAATCGATCTGCAAGTGCGCTCAGATCCGTGACAGCCACGCCTACGGCCTGCCGCAGCTTTTCGCGTTCCGCCGCCACGGTATAAAACGGCGCAAACGTCTCTGCCGTGACATCGGCGGCAAGATGCACGGTCCCAATCGCCACGCCCGGAGAGGCGCATATCCCGACGATTTCAAGCGCTTCGGCCATGCTTCTTTTCTTCGTCGAAGTCGCGCTCGACGAGCGCTTTGAGGGCACGGATGGCTTCGGCGGCGCGAAGCCCGCGGGCGCGGATCTTCAGGATCGTGCCCCTCCGAATCCTCGCTCCTATCATCTTGACGATGCTCTTGCCGTTGAGCCACACATTGCTGCCGTTGACCTCGATCTCGACGGAGCAGGGAAACGATCTCGCTAGGCGCGTGAAGGTGACCGACGGACGGGCATGCAGTCCGAAGCCGTGCGTCACTTCGATCTCTGTCTGGCAGTGGCCATGCGCGTCACCTGCCTCCGGCGCTTCCTGTCGCGGCCTGCTCTCCATCACGGTGACAGCTCCTGCGCGGTCGCTACGACTCGGGCGAGAGCCGCGCCGCCCGAAGCCTCGGCTGCGGCCATCACCGCCCCCTCGACCAATGGCGCATTACAGATGATCACCCTGCCGGAGCGCGGTTCGCCGAGCATTTCGATCGCCATCTCGCTGTTGGTCTCCGCGCCGCCGAGATCGACGAAGACGGCGACGCCGGCCTCCGACCACGCCCGCTCGATCGCTGCCAGGATGCCGGCCGCATGCGTGCCGAGCCCGCCTTCAGCATTGCCGCCCGACCAGGCGAGAGGCACGCAGTCACCGACCATCTGGCGCACCATGTCGGCGGCACCCTGCGCGACCAGCGGAGAATGCGACACGATGACAATGCCGACATTTGCAGATTTCGGGTTCATGCCGGACTTTGCTCCTCCAAGAAACGACAGATCGCTGCCGTCAACAGCGCGCAGCTTTTTGCGCCCGGATCGATATGTCCGATCGATCGATCGCCGAGAAACGAGGCCCGTCCGCGCATCGCCTTCATGCCGAAAGTCAGGCTTGCCGCCCGCTCCGCCTGTTCGGCGACCCCCGCCAGACCCGCGCGCCTTACCACTTCGGCATGCACCGGGTAAAGCACGTCGAGCAGCGTCTTGTCGCCGGCGCTCGCCCGGCCGCGGCGGGCAACGGCATCGATGGCACGCTCGAGCGCGCGCGGAAAATCGACGTCTCCGCTGCCGGCCAGCTGCCGGCCGGTCTCGATCAGCAGCGTCCCATAGAGGGGGCCGGCCGCGCCGCCGACGCTCATGACGAGGGTGAGGCCGATCTCCTCCAGTGCCTTGGGCAGGGGAAGGTACGCGAGGCGGCTTCGCTCGGCGTAGACCGCCTCCAAGCCGCGACGCATGTTGGTGCCGTGGTCTCCGTCGCCGATGGCCCTGTCGAGTTCCGACAGATGATCGGCATTGGCGGCAATCACCTCGCGGCAGATATCGATCAACCCGCCTATGAGCGCTGCATTTGCCAGCACGACCAACACCTTTTTCCAACCCTCGCTCGATCATACTCGCGATCGGCCGGCATCGTTAGAGCACTTGCCTAACGAAGCCCCGCTGCAACCTCGAACACCGCGGCCACAGCCATCGCGCCGGGGTCCGGCACGCCGTCGAGATCCCGTTCTCCCACATAGGATGCACGGCCGGCCTTCGCCTTCGTCATTGCACGGGTCGCATCGGCGCCAGCGCGTGCAGCAGATGCCGCCGCGGCAAGACCGCCGGCCTTCAGGGCTCGCAATGCGGGGTCCAAGGCATCGACCATCGTGCGGTCGCCAACCGCCGCGCCACCATAGAAGGTCATCCGCTCCAGACCCGCCAATAGAGCGCTCGCCATGTCCTTCGTGTCGGAGTAGGCCTTGGCGGCGGCCATGAAGAAGATCGACAGGAGCACGCCGCTCGAACCGCCCATGCTGATGCTGAGGATGCCTCCTATCGAAGAGAGAGTCGCGCCGATATCCTTGAGCGGCAACCGTTCGATTTGAGCGAGGACGCTGCGCGAGCCCGTCGCCACGGTCGAACCGGTGTCTCCGTCGCCGGCCCTTGCGTCGAGCTGGTTGAGCTCCGCCTCCAGCGAAAGTAGGTGGTCGCAGATCGCCGCGATCAACCGATCGGCTGCCGGATCGTGGCTTGCCGGCAGGGCTTGCTCGGCAGGCGCTGCGGCAGCGGGCATAATGACGATGTCGTGCCGGTCGACCGCCGGTGTCCAGGCATGCGGCGCGACGGGGGATTTCAACGCCGCCTCACGCTCGGAGCCGAGCCGGATCAAGGAAAGCGAGAAGCCGTTCATGTTGAGGGCCGTCATCATCGGCGCCGGACCGATTGTCAGCTTCACCCGCTCGGCGAGCGAAGATGCGAGCACGGTATGGGCGATCAGCCCCATCTCGAGCGGCGGCACGGCCCCGAGATTGTTGATAAGCAGAGCGTAGTCGCCGCCACCGGCGAGCGCCGCGGAAAGCCGCTCTGACATGGTCGCGACGATTGCGCGCGCTTCCTGCAAGGCGATCCGTTCAGCGCCCGGCTCGCCGTGGATGCCAAGGCCTAGTTCCCCCTCGTCTACCCCAAGCCGCTCCGCATGGACCTGGCCGGGAATGGAGCAGGAGGAGAGCGACACGCCGAGCGAGACAATGTCGCGCGCGGCCGAACCCGCCGCAGCTGCAATAGTCTCGAGATCGGCGCTCTGCTCAGCCAGATGACCGGCGATCTTGTGCACGAAGAGCGTGCCGGCGACACCGCGCGGTTGGGCGATATCCGGCAGAGCGATATCGTCCGCGACGATCACCATCTCGACACGAAAGCCTTCGACCCGCGCCCGCTCGGCGGCAAGTCCGAAGTTCAGGCGGTCGCCGGTGTAATTCTTCACGATCAGCAGACAGCCCTTCGGTCCGGTGACCGCACGAATGGCGGTCAGCACCGCATCAACGCTGGGTGAGGCAAAGATCTCGCCCGAAACCGCGGCGGTCAGCATGCCGCGGCCGACGAAGCCCGCATGTGACGGCTCATGGCCGGCGCCGCCGCCCGATATGATCGCAACTTTCGCCTTGTCCCAGTCGCCGCGCAGGACGACCTTGATGTCGGGATAGGTGGCGAGGCGCGCCAGACTTCCGGCCGGCGCCGTCTGCAACAGGCCGTCCAGTGCCTCGGTGACTATGTTTTCCCTGCGGTTGAAAAAGTGCTTCATCGTTTTCATCCAATAGCTTCTCGAATCCTCGCGAACCCGAGCGGCGCCATCAGCGCAGCCGCTCACCATCCGTTCCGAAATAAAGAGGGTGCCTGAACTTGAGGTCGATCCGATCGCCCGGCTTGACCGAAAGATAGGGGTCGGCAAGCGTCACGATCTTGTAGCCCTTCACGCGGATATGCAGGTGGTTCTGGTCGCCGAGATGCTCGATCCAGTCGACCTCGGCATTGCCCGCAACGTCCGTCGCGATCTCCAGGTGTTCGGTGCGCGCGCCGATCGTACGTGCACCGGAAGGCGGCGCCGCGCCCGGCAGAAGATCGACCGGAAGCAGGTTGATATGCGGTTGGCCGAGGCGCGCCGCGACATGCAGGTTGGCCGGGTTGGCATAGATCTCCCGCGGCGTGCCGATCTGCACGAGGCGGCCTTCGGACAGGATGCCGATGCGGTCCGCCATCGTCATCGCCTCGACCTGGTCATGGGTGACATAGAGCAGCGTGGAGCTCAGCTCGTTCTGGATCCGCTTCAGTTCCAACCGAAGCTCGGCACGCAGCTTCGCGTCGAGCGACGAAAGCGGCTCGTCCATCAGGTAGATGGCCGGCCGGCGCACGAGCGCGCGGCCGATTGCGACCCGCTGCATCTCGCCACCCGATAGCCGCGTCGAACGATTTTCCAGCTTGTGGTCGATGCGGACCATGTGAGCGACCTCGCGCACGCGACGGTCGATCTCCTCGGCTCCGAGCCGCCGGGCCGGAGAGCGCAGCGGAAAGGCGAGATTGTCGTAGACGCTCAAATGCGGATAGAGCGAATATTGCTGGAACACGAAGGCGACGTCGCGCTCGGCCGGCGATTGCCCGCCGACGTCGCGCCCGGCGATTGTCACCCGCCCCCGATCCGGTCTTTCGAGGCCGGCAATCAGCCGCAGCGTCGTCGTCTTGCCGGCTCCCGTCGGCCCGAGGAGGACGACGAACTCACCGTCCCTGACCGTCAGCGAAAGATCGTCGATGGCGACCGTGTCGCCGAAGGTCTTGCCGATACCGTGGAGAGCGACCTCAGCCATGACGGGCCTCCGCATAAGTCGACGCGATCGCCCGGCCCGAGGCACAGTCGAAGACGGCGAGCTTCGCCGGGTTGAATTCGAGCCCGACCGTCTCGCCGAGCCTGAAGCTGCGGTCAGCCGAAACGCGCGCCTTGACGATGCCCGAGGCGGTCTCCACGGCGACGATCTGGTTCGTGCCGAGATACTCGCTGCCATAGACGGCTCCCCTAAGACGTGATGTGTCGCTGAAGCGGATATGTTCGGGACGCACGCCGAGCGCCAATTCGCCCGGCGGCACATCCTCGGCCACCTCCGGCACCGGGACCTCGATGCCGTCGAGCAGGACCGATCGCGTGCCTCTTTCGAGCCCCGAATGGAAGCGCATGAAGTTCATCGGCGGCGAGCCGATGAAGTCCGCGACATACATGGAGGCCGGGCGATTGTAGATCTCCTGCGGCGTCCCGAACTGCTCGATCACGCCGTGGTTCATCACCGCAATCTTGTCGGCCATGGCCATGGCTTCGTGCTGGTCGTGGGTGACATAGACCGTAGTCGCATGAATGCGATTGTGCAGCTCTCGCAGCTCGTGGACCATCACCTCGCGGAATTCCGCATCCAGCGTGCCGAGCGGCTCATCCATCAGAAAGCATTTCGGCCGGCGGATAATGGCGCGGCCGAGCGCGACGCGCTGGCGGTCGCCGCCGGCGAGCCCCGAAACCGACCGGTCGAGGATATGGTCGATCCTCAGCAGCTTTGCCGTCTCCTCGACGCGGGCGCGGATTTCCGTCTCGGGCACGCGTTGCGACAGGAGAGGAAAGCCGATGTTCTTGCGCACGTTCATATGCGGGTAGAGCGCGAAGAGCTGGAAGACGAAGGCGATGTCGCGGGCGCTCGCCCGGTTGAAGGTGACGTCCTCGCTGTCAAGGTAGATCTTGCCGCTGGTCGGGAGCTCAAGCCCGGCGATCATCCTGAGCGTCGTTGTCTTGCCGCAGCCTGACGGACCGAGGAGCGCCAGGAATTGACCGTCATTGACGGTGAAGCTTGAATCTTCGACGGCGACAAAATCGCCGAACTGCTTGCGCAGATTTACGATTTTTATCTCGGACATCGCTTACTCCGGAAACTTCGAAACGACCATGAACATGACGGTTCCAGCCAACAGCATTGCGAGCGAATAGGTATAGAGCGTCAGCAGAAACGGTTGAAACAGCATCAGGAAGCCGCTGGCGATCAGCACTGTCGCGATGTTCTCCATGGGACCACGCCGGAGGAAGAACGGACGCTTTGGCCCCGATGCACGGGTCAATTCTTGCGGGTTCGTCATTTGCGCACCGCTCCGAAGGTGATGCCGCGCAGCAGTTGCTTGCGCAGGACGATGGTGAAGACGAGGATCGGCACCAGGAAGATGGTCGTGCCCGCGGCTACCGCCGGCCAGTCCTGGCCGCCTTCCCCGATGATCGTCGGTATGAACGGCGGCGCGGTCTGCGCAGAGCCGGAGGTCAAGAGCACCGCGAAGGCATATTCGTTCCAGGCGAAGATCAGGCAGAAGATCGCGGTTGCGGCAATGCCGGTCGTCGCCTGCGGCAGCACCACCTTCCGGAAGGCCTGAAGCCGGGTATAGCCGTCGATCATCGCCGCCTCCTCGTACTCACGCGGGATCTCGTCGATGAAGCCCTTGAGAAGCCAGACGGCGAGCGAGACGTTGACGGCGGTGTAGAGCAGGATCATGCCAAGCGCCGTGTCGGAAAGGCCGAACTGGCGATACATGAGATAGATCGGGATCGCGACCGCGATCGGCGGCATCATCCGGGTCGAGAGGATGAAGAACAGCAGATCGTCGGCAAGCGGCACGCGGAACCGCGAGAAGCCATAGGCCGCAAGCGTCCCGAGCGAGACGGCGAGGAAGGTCGAACCGAAGGCGATCAGGAGCGAATTGCCGAAGCGCGGCCAGTAATTCGACCGGCCGGCGATCACCATGTTGCGGCCGCGGGTGATCTCGTCGCAGGTGCCGGTCGGCCGTGGCAGGGACTGGATATAGTCCGGCGTCTGCCTTGTGCGCGTTGTGAAGAGGTTGCAATAGCCCTCGAGCGTCGGGGTGAAGACGATCTTCGGCGGATAGCTGATCGAGTCCGGCGGAGACTTTATGCTGGTCAAAAAGATCCAGGCGAGCGGGACCATCGTCACCAGCGCGTAAAGGATGACGATCGCGCCGGCAATGCGCTTGGCGGTCGGCGTCGGCTCGACCACGGAATGGGCGGTGGTGTTGACCGAACTCATCGCTGTTTCACCTTGTTGAGTGCTTTGACGTAGATGTTGGCGAGGCCGAACACCGCGACGAACAGGATAATCGCAAAGGCTGAGGACCGCCCGGTGAGCCAGCTTTCGAAGGCTTCGCGCTTCAGCGTGATCGACGCGACCTCGGTGGTCGAGCCGGGCCCCCCGCCTGTCAGGAGAATCACCATGTCGAACATCTTGAAGTTCTCGATGCCGCGGAAGAGCACCGCCAGCATGATGAAAGGCAAAGCCATCGGCACGGTGATCGACCAGAACTGCCGCCAGGCGGAGGCACGGTCGACCTCAGCCGCCTCGTAGATGTAGTCGGGAATGGACCTGAGGCCGGCGAGGCAGATCAGCATGACGTAAGGCGTCCACATCCAGGTATCGACGATGATGATCGCCCAGGGTGCGAGTGTCACCGAGCCGAGCATCTCGAAGGATGACGGCGGAATGCCCGTGAAGTAGGAGACGATATAGTTGAAGAGACCGATCTGCGGCTGGTACAGGAAGCGCCAGAAATTGCCGACGACCGCTGGCGACAGCATCATCGGGATGAGGATCACCGTCGTCCAGAAGGCATGACCGCGGAACTTGCGGTCGATGAGATAGGCGAGCGCGAAGCCGATGACCGTCTGCAACAGGATCGTCCAGAAGACGAAATGCGCCGTCGTTTGCATGGCGATCCAGATGTCGGCGTCGTTCAGCACCCGCTGGTAGTTGCGCAAGCCGACGCCTTCGATTTCGGCATTGGGGCGGTTCGCACGGAAATTCGTGAATGACAGATAGACCGCCCAGATCAGCGGAAATATGTTGATCGCCAGCAGCAAGGCGATTGTCGGGGTAATGAATAGCCAGGCGATGACACGATCCGAAAGGCCGCGCACCCTGACCGCGATCGACGCGGGTGTAGAGCGGGCAAGCATGTCGGCGGATCGCTCGGCGATGGTGGAAGGGGCATCGGTCACTGACGTCACCTGAATTTACGGAAGGATCGGGCTTCGGCGACAACGGCCCGGCCTGCCAAAGCCGGGCCGTTTAAAGACGAGCCTAGAGCTTGCCTTCGTCCTCGAAGATTTCCTTCCAATCCTTGACCAATGCGTCGAGCGCTTCCTGGGCGGTGCCCTGATCGGCCACGACATAGTCATGCAGCCGCTTCTGCATCGCCTGCAAGAGGATGGCGTAAGACGGCTCCTGCCAGAAATCCTGCACCTGGTTCATCGCAACGAGGAAGCCGGCCGCGAAGGGCTGGCTGTCCTTGAAGGACGGATCGGTGAGGACCGCATTGTGCACGGCGTAGCCGCCGAGCGCCCACCACTTCTTCTGCACTTCGGGCTGGGCAAACCATTTGATATAGGCGAGCGCGCCGTCCAGGTTGTCGGTATTTGCTACGACGGAGATCCCCTGCCCTCCGAGTGTCGAAGCGGCCACCTTCTGCTTGGGATTGACGAAGAAACCGATCTTGTCGCCGCCGACCTTCTCGTCCTTGTAGAGGCCCGGGAAGAAGGCGAACCAGTTCATCGCCATCGCCACCTGGCCGGATTTGAAGGCGTCAAGCCCCTCGCCCATGTAGCTGTCCGTGTAGCCGGGCGGTTGGCAGCATTTGTATAGCGCCTTGTAGGCTTCGAGGCCCGCGACGGCATCCGGCGAATTGACGGCGCCGTCCATGTCATACTTACCGGCCGTCTGCTCGTACTTGAAGCCGTAGGGATAAAGCGCCGAGGTCGCGCCCATGGTGATACCTTCAGAGGCGCGTTCCGTGAAGATCGCAGCTCCATAGACCTTTTGGCCCTCGATCTCGCGGCCGGTGAAAAATTCTGCGACCTGCTTCAACTCATCCCAGGTCTGCGGGGGGCCGAGATCGCGACCGTATTTCTGCTTGAATTCGGCCTGCAACTCCGGCTTGGCGAACCAATCCTTGCGGTAGAACCAGCCGTTCGCGTCGCCCATGGCCGGCAGTGCCCAATAGTTCGGCGTGCCTTTGGGCCAAGTGGAATAGGCGTTGACGGCCGCTTCGGCGAAGTCGCTCATCTTGATTCCTTCTTTGTCGAAGAAATCATTGAGCTTGACGTAATAGCCGTTCTCGGCAGAGCCACCGATCCACTGGCTGTCGCCAATCAGAAGGTCGCACAGTTTGCCACCGGAATTGAGCTCATTGAGAATACGGTCGGCGAAGTTTGGCCAGGGGACGAACTCGAACTTCATCGCGGTGCCGCTCGCTGCGGTGAAATCCTTCGAGAGTTCGACCAGTGCATTCGCCGGGTCCCAGGCGGCCCAGCACAGAGTCAATTCATCGGCTTTCGCCATTCCCGGTATAGCCGTCGACAGCACGAGCGCCGACGACATGCCCATCAGGGCCTTTGTCATCTTCCGCATGTATTCCTCCCAGATACAGAACCGACCGATTGCCGGCCTCGGAAAAATTCTCCCTTGCTCGCATGCCCAACTCACTCCCGCATGTTGAGCAATATGTTTAGTAATATCCATTCTACTAAACATGGCAAGCGCAATTCGTCGCTGCTGTGCAGCATGCAAGCCCTACCGCGTCCGCGACGAATGCCGGCAACAGGCACGTGTCGGCATCGAGGCGGTCACCTTCAGCGCCTGCACACGATCGCTAATCTTTCCCGATCTTCTTACGGCGGTGGAAGAACGCACCGTTCATACCCGCATGCATGCGACGACTTCTACGACTGTGTCGAATCTCTGGCGCTCGGCCGCTGCGACATCGCCTTGTGCTATTCCCACGAGCTCCGTGCGCCAGTCCTGCAGACCGGACAGTTCGCCTCGAAAATCATAAGAGTCGACTCGTCTACCTCATCAGCAAGGCAGATCGACGAGCAAACCCGGTCATCGACCCGGCAACCTGGCCAAGAAACAGGGACATATTGGTCGCTTATTCATTCGACTGTTTTCTCGGAAAAGTGCAGACTCAGCTCATGCTCGACCTGCAAAAGACTGGGCTTAGTTTTCGGGTGACCTACGAAAATTCGATGTCTGAAGCCGTCAAGCGCCTGATCCTCGCGGGTAAAGGAATTGGCTGGCTGCCGGAAAGCGCCGCGGACCGCGAGATAGAGCAGATGGAACTCTGTATCGTGGACAGGCAGCGCAGGTCAGCCTGAACGTCCTCGCCATCCGCAGCAGGGCACCGGCTCGGCCGCCCTCGAACGGTTCTGGTCAATCTGCGGGATTTGTGATGCACCGCCTTGAACGGATTCGAACCATCGACACTCTGTATTGCAAGGAGGCATGTGGTTAGTCACAGTTGCGTCCGCTTGCAAAGGCCGCGCGGCCCGGGATATGCAGTTTCAGCTCTTCGGGGCGGCCATGCTCTCGCGCAGGATAAGCTTGCTGCGGATAACAGTGCGCGTCGTCAGCTCCTTTTCCGTCCGCCCTATGGCGTCGAGGAGGAGAGCCACTGCCGCCTGGCCCATTTCTTCCACGGGCTGTTCGATTGTCGAGAGCGGTGGAGAACAGAATTCGCAAACCGGCGAACCATCGAATGAGACGACGGACAGATCACTGGGAATGCTCAAGCCGGTCCGCTGTACACAACTGACGAACGATATGGCCATGTCATCACTGGTGGCGATTACCGCCGTCGGCTTCTCTGTCAACCGCGCGAAATCGCCTGCCGCCTGAATGCCGATTTCGAAGCCGTGTTGGTAATCGAGATTGCCTCCAGAGCGCGACACCGCCTCCGCCGGGAGTCCTGCTTGATCCAAAGCCTCGATAACGCCGCCATAACGTTCCACGTCGTGATAGTTGCCCTCGGGGCCGGCGATATAGAGGAACCGCCGATGCCCCAGCCGGATCAGCTCGGCCGTCACTTCACGCACCGCTTCGCGGTCGTTCGTCACGACGCTCGGTAGTCCGGCATCGCTCATGTCGAGCAGCATCGAGACGATCGGCAGGCCCGCATTCGCAAGAGACCGCCCGTCGACCTCCGGAAGTTTGGACGACAGGATGATGGCTCCGCGAACCGTGCCACCGAAGGCGAGATCGAGAATGTGCCGTTCGGAGGTTTCGTCGCGATCGAGGTTGGCGATCATCAGGTTGTGGCCACCCTGGATCAGCGATTTATTGATGCTCTGCAGCACCTGCGGGATGATCTGGGAGGCACCATAATGCAGCGATCCCGGCAGGATGATCATGATGATATTGGATTTGCCGACCCTCAGGCCGCGCGCCATCGCGTTCGGGGTGTAGCCCAGCTGCTTGGCGGCCGCGTCGATCTTGGCGCGCGTCTTCTCGTTCACTCGCCCGGGATTGGCGAGCGCCCGGCTGACCGTGGAAATCGCGACGCCGGCGAGCCGCGCTACGTCTGCCATCAATGGGCCTGATTGCTCCTCCCCGGGCACATCCTTGTTTTTGCTCACGTTTCTTTCTTTCCTCCGGATGCTTCGCCTGGAATTCTAGGGCAACCGATGCTTTATAGCAAACGTTTGCCAAAAATCGCTTGCGTAAAAAAACAGCTTGACTATTATCTAGTCATGGCAAACGATTGCCAAAATCTAATGCGTTGAAAAATCATGACTTATTTGATGCGGACCGACGTTTCTGCAAGCGGGTAAGGCATGCCTGAGGAATGGACTGACTATGGCTTCTGGCGACAGGCTCCGCTTCGGCGTCGATCTCGTGACTTTCTTCCATCCCGGCTTCTGGGGCGTCGACAGCCATGACGCGATCGTGGACTACGCCCGCACCCAGCCGCGCGCCTTCTGGGACAAGATCCTGGACGGCGTGCAGGCCTCTGGCGTCACCGGCGTCGAGCTAACCTTCTCGCCCTTCAATTGGCAGGACGCGATCAAGACTTACGGCTCTGTCGAGGCTTTCGCGGCGGAACTCTCCAAGCGCGGCCTCATGCTGTGCAGCGGTTTTTTCGCGGAACTGGAAGCCGCCGGCGATTTCGCGCAACCCGAAGCCCAGCGCGCAATCATCGAGACGGCCGAAAGATATGCCCACTTCCTCAAGGCCTGCGGCAGCGACATCGTGGTGATCGGCGCGCCACTTCGTCAGACGCTCGGCGCCCAGCCGGTTAAGTTCCACGATTTCGACCGCGCGAAGGTGATCGCCGATTTCCTCAACCGGCTCGGCGCGATCCTTTATGCCCAGGGCGTCCGGCTTGCCCTGCACACCGAAGCCCATTCCATCTTTGCCGCCGCGCGCGACGTGGATCTCATGATGATGCTGACCGACCCGACCTATGTGCATATGTGCCCGGACACGGCCCATATAATTGTCGCCGGCTCAGACCCCGTCCAGCTCGTCGATCGCCATCACGAACGGGTGATCATCGCCCACTGGAAGGATGCGATCGGGCCAATGCCCGCCGATACGCCCATCGACGAGCACATCCACGATCGCCACCGGCCCTATTTCTGCGGCTTCGGTCTCGGCCGGGTTGATTGGCCAGCTTGGATCCGCCTGCTCCGCGACCGAGGCTTCGAAGGCTGGGCGATCCTCGAGCTCGATGCCGCGCCCGATCCGGTGCGCGACATCGCCAACGGGCTCACGCTCGTCCGGCAGGCGCTGCTGCCGATCTATCGCTGACTTTAAATCCCAAGACGACCAACGGCCCCGCCAAGAGGGCCCTTTTGAAGAGGTGGAACGATGAACAAGAAGATGAAACTGTTTCTGGCCGGCGTGGCGCTTGTCGCCACGCTTGCTCCCGTCCATGCCGAGGACAAGCCGACGATCGAGATCATGTCGTCGTGGACCTCGGGAGGCGAATCAGCCGCCCTGAACGTCATCAAGACCGAGTTCGAGAAGCGCGGCGGCGTGTGGAAGGACTCCTCCATCGCCGGATTCGGCGCCGCCGATGCAGCCTTCCAGAACCGCATCGTGGCGGGCGATGCGCCGGGCGCCAAGCAGGGCGTCATCGGCTTGGCGGCCGCCGATTTCGTCAACCAGAGCCTGATGAACCCCATCGCCGATGTGGCTGCGGCCGGCAAGTGGGCGGATGCCCTGCCGAAGTCGATCTACGACCTCATCTCTTACAATGGCGAAGTCTATCTCGCGCCGACCGGCGCGCACGGCGAAAGCTGGGTCTTCTATTCGAAGCAGGCCTTCGAAAAGGCGGGGATCGCGGAAGAGCCCAAGAGCTGGGACGAATTCTTCGCCGGCCTCGACAAGCTGAAGGCCGCCGGCATCGTTCCGGTCGCCTGGGGCGGCCAACCCTGGCAGCAGACGAAGGTCTTTAATATGATCCTCCTCTCCCGGGTCGGGATCGACGGCTTCCTGAAAATCTATGTCGACAAGGACAAGAGCGAAGCCTCCGTCGAGGGCGTGAAGAAGACGCTGGAAATCCTCGGCAAGCTGCGTGGCTATGTTGATGACGGCGCCGCCGGCCGCAACTGGAACGACGCTACCGCCATGGTCATCACCGGCAAGGCCGGCGTGCAGTTCATGGGCGACTGGGCCAAGGGCGAATTCACTGTCGCCGGCAAGGAAGCGGGCAAGGATTACGGCTGCATGATCACCCCGGAATCCCCCGGCATGGTCTATATCGCCGACTCCATCTGGTTCCCCAAGACCGCCAATGCCGAGACCGACAACGCCCAGAAGTTGCTCGCCGAAGTCGTGATGGACCCGGCGGTCCAGCTCGAGTTCTCGCTCAAGAAAGGTTCGGTTCCGATGCGTTCCGACGTCGACAAGTCCAAGCTGGACGTCTGCGCTCGGAAAGGCCTCGAACTGATGACTGCGGGCAACATCGTGCCGGACCAGGCAATCGTGCTCACGCCCCAGCAGGTCGGCCTGCTCGATGACTTCGTCGACGAATACTGGAGCAGCGGTTCGCAGGACGCAGTCTCTGGCGCGGAGAATTTCTTCTCGATCTTCGAGTAGGATAGGGGCCGCGACGCCGGCCTGACCCCGGCGCTGCAATTGCCGCCGCCTCTTGCGGCGGCACGAGCCCTTGCCTTCCGTCCGTCAAAGAGCTGGCCGATGCACACCACACGCAAGCGCAACTTTTCCGCGACCTTCGCACTGTTGCCGACATGGTTCGCCGCTATCGTGGTCTATATCGGCACCATGGTGTGGTCGATCCGCCTGTCGTTCACGGACTCGACCCTCTTTCCCTCGTCGAACTATGTCGGGTTCGCCCAGTATGTGAAGCTCTTTTCCTCCGCCAAATGGCTGGCTTCGCTTCACAATGTCCTGATTTTCGGCGTGCTCTACGTGGGCGGCTGCCTGGTGCTCGGCTTTCTGCTGGCCGCCGCTCTCGACCGCAAGATCCGCTTCGAAAACGCTTTCAGGACCATCTTCCTATATCCCTATGCCATGTCCTTCGTCGTGACGGGCCTGATCTGGCAGTGGATGCTCAATCCGACGCTCGGCATCCAGGCAAGTGTGCGTTCGCTCGGCTGGGAGACATTCGTCCTCGACTGGGTGGTCAACCGCAACATGGCGATCTACGCGCTCGTGCTGGCCGGTATATGGCAGGGCGCGGGGTTGGTCATGGTCATCGCGCTTGCCGGCATGCGCGGCATCGAGGCCGAGCAATGGAAGGCCGCCCGGATAGACGGCATTCCCGTCTGGCGCATCTATGTCTCGATCATCCTGCCACAGCTTGGGCCGGCGCTGGCTGCCGCCGGCATGCTGCTCGCCATGGGCGTGATCAAGACTTACGACATCGTGGTTGCCATGACCAATGGCGGCCCCGGCAATTCGACAGAAGTGCCGGCCAAGTTCATCATGGACAACCTGTTCGGGCGCCAGAACCTCGGGCTTGCGACGGCGGGCGCCACCGTGCTCGTCCTTAGCGTGATCATCGCGGTCGCCCCGTTCCGCTATGCGATGTACATGCGCAACAGACCAAAGGGAGCCGCGTGATGGCCCGTACGCATCCCAACGGCCCCAGGCCGACGCACATGACGGCGGGCCGCATCGGCCTCTACGCCTTCCTCGTGATCGCGGCTCTGTTCTTCCTGCTGCCGCTCTACGCCATGATAGTCACGTCGCTGAAGACAATGGACGAGATCCGGCTGGGGCGCATCTTCGCCCTCCCGGAGACGCTCGACATCTCCGCCTGGATCACCGCCTGGTCCGGCGCCTGCATGGGAACGGTTTGCGTCGGCATCCGCACCGGCTTCTGGAATTCCTTCGCGATCACGGTTCCTTCGGTTGCCCTGTCGGTCTTCATCGGCGCCGTCAACGGCTATGCGCTGTCGCTCTGGCGGCCGCGCGGGGCGAGCGTGCTGTTCGGGCTGCTGATGGCCGGTGGCTTGATCCCCTACCAGATCTTCCTCTATCCGATGGTCCGGGCCATGGCGAATATCGACCTCTACAACTCGCTAGCCGGCATCATCCTCGTCCACGTCATCTTCGGCCTGCCGCTGGTGACGCTGCTCTTCCGCAACTATTTCGTCAGCGTGCCGGAAGAGCTCTGCAAGGCGGCGCGCGTCGATGGCGCCGGCTTCTGGCGCATCTTTTTCGAGATCATGCTGCCCATGGCGGTTCCGATGATCGTCGTGGTCTCCATGCTCCAGTTCACCGGGATCTGGAACGACTTCCTGCTCGGTCTCGTCTTCGCCGGGCGCGACAACCTGCCGATGACGGTGCAGCTCAACAACATCGTCAACACCACGATGGGTGAACGCACTTACAACGTGAACATGGCAGCGACGATCCTGACCGCCATCGTCCCGCTCGCCATCTATTTCCTGTCCGGCCGCTGGTTCGTGCGTGGCATCGCCGCCGGCGCAGTCAAGGGTTAACGCTTTCCATGCAATCTGCTGTCTCCATCAAGGATCTGAAGATCGCCTATGGCGACCATACGGTGATCGAGAAGATGTCGATCGACATCGCGCCCCGGGAGTTCCTGGTCCTGCTCGGCCCTTCCGGCTGCGGCAAGTCCACGCTTTTGAACGCGATCGCCGGCCTTCAGGACATCACCGGCGGCGAGATCTGGATCTCCGGCAAGAACGTCACCTGGGACGAGCCGAAGGACCGCGGCATCGGCATGGTTTTCCAGTCCTACGCGCTCTATCCGCGCATGTCGGTCAGGAAGAACCTCTCCTTCGGACTGCGCGTCGCCGGCCTGCCGAAGGCCGAGATCGAAGCCCGTGTCGCGCGCACGGCGGCCCTCCTCCATCTTGACAAGCTGCTCGACCGGCGTCCCGCCGAGCTTTCTGGCGGCCAGCGCCAACGCGTCGCAATCGGCCGGGCGCTGGTACGCGAAGTGGATGTCTTCCTGTTCGACGAGCCGCTCTCCAACCTCGACGCAAAGCTGCGCAACGAATTGCGCGTCGAGATCAAGAAGCTGCACCAGAGCCTCGGCAACACCATGATCTACGTCACCCATGATCAGATCGAGGCTCTGACGCTTGCCGATCGAATCGCGATCATGCGGGACGGCGTGATCCAGCAGCTCGCCTCGCCAGCCGAAATCTATCACCGCCCGGCCAATCTCTTCGTGGCCGGCTTCATCGGCGCTCCGGCGATGAACTTCATCGAGGGTCGGATCGACCGCAGCAACGGTTCGCCGGTCTTCCTGTGCAACGGGCTTGCCGTCGATCTCTCCGGCTATTCCTTCCAGGCGGCCGCGGCGGAAGGGCCGGCAACGCTCGGCTTCCGCCCCGAACACCTGGTGCTCGACGGCGCGGCGGGCGGCCTGCCCAGCATTTCCAGTCGCGTCTCCGTCGTCGAGCCGATGGGTTCGGATGCCGTTCTCTGGTTCGACTGGGCGGGCCAAAGCCTCTCGCTCCGGCTCATGGGCGACGTCACTCTGCAGTCCGGCGACGCCTTGGCACCCGGGCTCGACATTACGAAGGCGTCCCTCTTCGGCGCCGACGGATCGCGCTTGTGACGCGCTATCCCTTTGTTTTCTCGCAATTCCGGACGCGTTTCGCGCTTCTTTGAGGAATTGCACCAGGACAGGATTTGGAAATACATGTCTCAGATCGTCTATGATGCGCTGGTGATTGGCTCCGGCGCGGCGGGTTCCTTCGCGGTAAAAGAACTGACGGCGCAAGGCCTGTCGGTGCTGCTTCTCGAAGCCGGTCCCGCCGTCGGACCGAAGGATTTCGATCCCGCCCGCAAGAAGGCGCCCGCAAGTAGCATCAATATCTGGGAGCGCGCGCGAGCCACGGTCAAAGGCCAGCCGATCCAGGCGCGCGCGGCCTTTTTCACCGAGCGTTTCAGCCACTTCTTCGTCAACGACCGCAAGAACCCCTACACGACGCCGAAGGATGCCCCCTTCCTCTGGATCCGGGGCCGGCAGGGCGGCGGCCGCCTGCACAGTTTCGGCCGGGTGCTGCTGCGCTGGACGGACGAGGATTTCAAGATCAGGTCGCGAACCGGCAAGGGCGAGGACTGGCCGATCTCCTATGACGAGCTGGCGCCTTTCTACGATGAGGTGGAATCCTATCTTGGGCTTTACGGAAACAAGGACGATGTTCCGACCCTGCCGGACGGCGTCTACGCAAGACCCGCGAGCGTCACGCCGGCGGAGCAAGTTTTCAAGCAGGCCGTCGAGAGCCGCTGGCCGGAGAGGCACGTAGTTTCCTGGCGGTACATCGCCCCGGACGGCGAACGCGTGCCGCGCCCGCTGCGGGAAGCCCGGGAAACCGGCTGTCTGACGCTCCGATATGACGCCGTCGTTCGCCGCGTCACGACGCACGAACGCACGGGTCTTGCTACGGGCGCGGAATTCATCGACCGTAACACTGGCAAGGTGGAGACCGCCCGCGCCGCGACCGTGGTGCTGTGCGCCTCCCCGATCGAAAGCGTGCGCCTCCTTCTGAATTCGGCGTCAGCGAAACATCCGGACGGGCTCGGCAACAGCTCGGGCGTTCTCGGTCGCTTTTTCATGGACCAGCTTCCGTGTCTGGCCTTCGGCTCTTTCTCGAAGGCGAAGGGCTGGGCGCTCGACGAATCTGCTCCGACGGACCCTTTCTACAACCCCTCGGGCGGAATCTTTATTCCCCGCTTCGGCGAGGGCGACGCCGCCCGCGGCGACTTCGACTACCAGGGCAGCATCGGCCGCGCGCCGGTCGCCGAGGACACCGATGCGCGCCTCGCCTTCTTCGGCTTCGGCCGTATGCTGCCCTATGCCGACAACCGCATCACGCTCGATCCCAACCGCAAGGACGCCTGGAGCATTCCCGTTCCGCATATCCGCTGCGTGATGCATGAGGAAGAGCATGCACTCCTGCGCCGGCAGGAGGAAACGCTGATCAGGATAGTGACGGAAGTCGGCGGCGACCTAGAATTCATCGGCTCGCCCACCGGTCTCAAGGAGATGGGCAGGGGCGCCTTCCCCGACGCCGATGCCTTTAGCCGCTTCATGTTCCGCAAATGGTTCGGCAAGACCATGTGCATGGGCGCTGCCATCCATGAGACGGGTGGCGCGCGGATGGGTGAGAACCCGACGGTCTCGGTGCTCAATCCTTACAACCAGCTCTGGGATGCGCCGAATGTCCTCGTCACCGATGCCAGCGCTTTTCCGGGGAGCGGTGTGGCTGGCACAACGCTGACCGTCATGGCGCTGACACTGCGCGCCTGTCGGTGGCTGGTCGATCAGTACCGCACGGGAGAACTATAGGGACATCTCGCCCGGCTCCAAAGCGCGAAGGCATGAGCGATGTGTTCTCGCGGACGGTCGCCTGGAAGATCTTCCTATCGAAAGGGTCGCCGTCCTCATCCCACCGAAGCGGCACACATTCCGGATGGTGCCCGTTTGGATGAAGGGTGTCACGGATATGCGTATAGACCGGGGCACTCTCTGCAATTGCCGCGCCTTGTGCACTCGTCGATCACCCTTTCGCAAGTTTATTCAGGCGCTATGCTGTAGGCCATGATACCGAGCGTGAGGTCCTTTCATGACGGAGCGACATCAGAGCCAGTCCCGGGAGCGGATGACGATTGTTGGCGATCTTGATGCCGCCTCCTTCGTTCCCTGGATCCGGCGCCATGCCGCCAAGCTCGGGCTCTCGCAGGCCATATCTCATACCAGTTCCGACAGGATCGAACTCGAGATCGTGGGACCCATGGATCTGATCGACATGATGGAAATGGGATGCTCGCTCGGACCCATCGATGTCTGGGTCGAAACGATACACCGCACACCGGTCGAGGGCGCAACCGACTAGGGCAACGACTGGCCCTTTTTGCCGCCGATCCACCCTGTGCCCTTTATTTAATCAATGGTTGCCAATGTAGAATAATCATGCAAACGTGAGGGCGCTGAGCAGCAAGTCGTCGGTGTCGACATCGGATTTGCAATCAGCAAGGCCTTGATATTCTTCAGAAAGTCTAGTCATGCTGTCCGACACGACGGGCTCTTGGACGCCAGTCGCCCTTTCCGCGGATTTGCCAGCGGGAACCGTAATGCCGGCGCGAACACCAGCCGGGCCGATTGCCCTCTGGCGAAGTCAGTCGGGCCGCGCGGCAGCATCGGCGGACCGGTGCCCGCATCGCGGCATGCGCCTGTCCCATGGCTTCGTGCGCGGCGAGGCACTTTCCTGCATCTATCACGGGTGGAGTTATGCCCGGACCGGAAACTGCCTGCGCATTCCGGCCCATCCGGGTCTTACGCCCCCCGAAACAATCCGCGTAGCAACGCAGCAGGTCAAAGAGTCCGACGGGGTCATCTGGGTTGCCGTCGGAGAACCCGCAGTTGAGCCCCCGCGGCTTGAAGGTGTCGTTCCCCTGCGCTCCCTGACGGCACATGCCAGCGTCGCGGCGGTCGAGGCTGCGACCGACGCGCTTGTCTGGCAAGCGCAGACTTCGCGCAAGATCCGGCTATTGCTCGTCCCGCAGGAGGACGATCAGACGCTGATCCATGTTCTGGTGGACGACAATAGCAGTCCGTCCGAGCGCATCGCCGCGTCACGTGCCGCCGAGACCTTGCGGCGGCTGGCTGAAGATCTTCAGACGAAAGGGATCGCGTAATGACGCAAGACGCAATGATCGACGAGTGGTATCCGGTTGGTCTCTTCAGCCAGCTCGACATGAACGGACACAGGACCGCCCTGATGGGAGAGCCGATCGATGTGGCGCTTGACGCCGAGGGCAACGCCAAGGTGACATCCGGCGATGGGCACACCCTCCCCGTTTGCGTGCGCTATGGCCACGTCTGGTCCTCTCTCGGCAAGCCACGCAAAGAACTTTTCGCGATTCCCGAGGCTGATCAGCCCGGCCGCCGGTTTGTCGATGTCGGCGTGGTTCGCGTGCGCTGCTCACCGCTGCGCGCGGTGGAGAACTTTCTCGACATCGCGCATTTCCCCTTTGTACACACCGACATCCTGGGCGCAGAGCCGCACACGGAGGTCCTGGACTACAAGGTAGAAATCCGGCAGGACAAGGATGAGGTCTGGGCAACGCAGGTGAAATTCTACCAGCCGCAGGCTGCAAAATCGGCAAGCGGCGGCATCACGACGGAATACATGTACCGCGTGCCGGCGCCGACCTGTTCCGTCCTTTACAAAACCTGCCCGCCCCGCCCCGGTGAATGGGATGTCATCACCCTCTTCGTCCAGCCGCTCGCCGAAGATTTGTGCAACGTTTGGCCGTGGATGGCGCTCTTCGACGATGTCACACCGATGACCGACCTGATCCACTTTCAGCAGACGATCTTCCTGCAGGACCGGTCGATCCTCGAAAACCAGATTCCCCGGCTCCTGCCGCTCGACCCCGGGATGGAAATCCCGACGCGGGCCGACCTGACCTCAGTCGCCTATCGACGCTGGCTGAAACGCCACAACTATATCTATGGTGCACAGCTGGTGGCGCAATGAAGCTTTACGACTACGTCCTTTCGCCCAGCTGCTACAAGGTGCGCCTGATGGCGGCACTGACCGGCGTCAAGCTCGAGATCAGGCCGGTGGATTTTCATCCCGGCGCCGAGCATCGCGACCCCGAGTTCTTGGCGCTCAATCCGGCGGGCTCCATCCCGATCCTGGAGGATGGAGTTCTGATCCTGACCGAATCCGCCGCCATCCTCGCCTATCTTGCCTCCAAGACCGCGCCGGAATGGCTCGGCAGCGGCGCACCGGAGGAAGTGGCGCGTATCCAGCAGTGGCTTTCCTTCGCACACCGGCTGACCTCCAGCCTCGGCGGCGCGCGCCTTCACGAAATGCTCCTGCGGCCGGGCGACATCGGCGCACTTCAGGCGCAGGGCATCGCGGCGCTTCGCGAGCTGGAGGCGGGCCTGGTCGAACAGGGCCTGCGCGGCATGCGGTTCCTCGCCTCCGACCGGCCGACGGTTGCCGATATCGCTTGCTTCCCCTATGTGGCGCTCGCGCCGGACGGCGGCATCCCGCTCGACCCCTACCCCGCCATAAGGCTTTGGTCCCGCGCGATCCGCGGCCTCGAGAACTTCATCGAGATGCCCGGAATCCACCGGCTGCACGAGCTGAAGTCCGAACCTAATGTCGAGCCGGGCGACGCGTGAGATGACGGGCTACCTTCTGAAGAACTGCGCGGCCGTGGTCGTGGACGAGGGCAAGGACCCGAGCGTCCGCCGCAACGTCGACCTCCTGACGAACGGCCCAGCGATCGAGGCGATCGGCGAAAACCTCCATGAGCGTGAGCTGCCGGCGGGGACGATAGTGCATGACGCCACCGGCTGGTTCGTCTATCCCGGTCTCGTCAACACGCACCATCACTTCTTCCAGTGTTTCGTACGCAACCGCGCCGATCTCGACTGGACGAAGCTGTCGGTCATCGAATGGCTCGACCGCATCTATCCGATCTTCTCGCGACTGACTGAGGAGTGCTTCTACCATTCCTCTGTCACGGCGATGGCCGAGATGATCAAGCATGGCTGCACCACGGCCTTCGACCATCAATACTGCTTCCCGCGACATGCGGGCAAACGGCTGATCGATCGCCAGTTCGAGGCCGCCGAGCTCCTCGGTATGCGCTTCCATGCCGGTCGCGGCGGCAACACGCTGCCGAAATCCGAAGGGTCCACCATCCCGGACGCCATGCTAGAAACGACGGACGAGTTCATCGCCGATTGCGCACGGTTGATCGACACCTACCACGATGCTAGCCCCTTCAGCATGCGCAAGGTCGTGGTCGCGCCCTGCCAGCCGGTTAACTGCTACCGCGAGACCTTCGTGGAGTCGGTCGCACTGGCACGCGATCGCGGCGTGCAGATGCACACTCATGTGGGCGAAGGCGAGAGCCCGGTCATCGGGGCCCGGCACGGCATGCGGACGGTCGATTACTGCGCGGAGCTCGGATTTGCCGGCCCCGACACCTTCTACGCCCATTGCTGGGAATTGACCCACGACGAGTTGCGGACGATGGCCGCGAGCGGCACCGGCGTCTCTCACTGCCCGGAGCCGGTCTATCTGGTCGGCGCCGAGATTACCGATATTCCGGCGATGTCGGCCTTTGGTCTGCGCGTGGGTCTCGGCTGCGACGGTGCGGCCTCGAACGACAACTCGAACCTGATGCACTGCGTACACTCCGCCTACATGCTGCAATGCCTGACGGCATCGACGCGCGCGCATCCTGTGCCGTCCCCGGCGGATTTCCTCGGCTATGCGACGACGGGCGGCGCGGCCCTCCTCGGCCGCCGCGACATCGGCCGCCTTGCCCCCAGCATGGCCGCCGATCTTTTTGCGATCGACACGCGGCGCATGGACTATGTCGGCACGCGGCATGATCCGCTGAGCCTAATTGCCAAGGTGGGCATTGGCATGCCGACCGACATGACCATGATCAACGGCCGTATCGTCTGGGCAAAGGGCGAATTCGTCGGGCTCGACGAGGCGCGACTGTTCGCCGAGGCTGAGGCCGCTCTCGCGACGGTGGAATTCTAAAATTCAAAAAAGGGGAACTGACATGCTGAACAATCTGACTCGCAGAACACTGATGAAGGGCGTTGCCGCCGCCGGCCTCACAGGCATGCTTGGCGGCCGGGCCGCCATGGCGACCGACGAGCCGCTCGGAATTACCCTCTTGATCCCCTCGCCGGTCGGCGACGTCGGCTGGGGCCATGCGCTTGCCGCCGGCCTCGAGCCGGTCAAGGCCGCCTACGGCGACAAGGTGAAGGTCACCGTCATCGAGAACATCCCGGAAGGTCCGGATGCCGACCGCATCATGAACAAGACGGTCTCCGACGGGAACAACTTCCTGATCGCCGGCTCCTTCGGCTACCAGAACGGCGCCCTGCAGATCGCCCGCCGGAATCCGGCCGTCACCGTACTGCACGCTTCCGGCTTCCAAGTGGCGCCGAACTTTTCGCCCTTTGCGGCCAAGTATTTCCAGGGGACCTACCTGCTCGGCATGGCTGCCGCCGCGCTCTCCAAGACCGGCAAGCTGGGCTCGGTCTCCGCCTTCGCCATCCCGGAGCTGATCACGTCCATCAACGCCTTCACGCTCGGCGCGCAAGCCGTGAATCCCGATGTCGAGGTGTCGGTCGTATGGGTGAATTCGTGGTTCGATCCAGCCAAGGAGCAGGAAGCCGCCAAGGCTCTCATGGCGCAGAAATGCGACGTGATCTTCTCCAACGCGCAGGACACGCCTTCCGTCATCTCGGCCTGCGAGGAGGCTGGCGTCTACGCGTTCAATCTCAACTCGTCGATGAAAAAATACGCGTCCAAGACCTATCTCGGCTGCGTGGCGACGGATTGGTCGCCCTTCTTCAAGGCCTCGGTCGACGCCCATGTCGCCGGCACGTTCAAGGGCGCCAACGCCTTCCTCGGCGTATCCGACGCGGTCGTTGAGGTCGTCGACTGGAACCCGGATATCCCGGCCGACGTCATGACCAAGATCAAGGCGATCGAGGCGAAAATCGCCGATGGCAGCTTCTCGCCCTTTACCGGGCCGATCACCAAGGCCGACGGCAGCGAAGGTGTGGCCACCGGTGCAACGCTCACGGATGGCGAAATCGTCGCGATGGACTGGCACGTCAAAGGCGTCGCCACTCCTCTGCCAAAGTGAGCCATGACCGCGCCATTGCTGTCGCTCCGCGGCATTTCCAAAAGCTACGGCCAGATTAGAGCCAACCAGGGTATCGATCTGGACGTGGCCCCCCAGTCAATCCACGCGATCCTCGGAGAGAACGGGGCGGGGAAATCGACGCTGATGAAGCTGATCTACGGCGTCGAGCAGCCGGACGTCGGAACGGTCGTCTGGGACGGAGAGCCTTTGAGCGTTGCCTCCCCTGCGGAGGCGAGGCGCAAGGGGATCGGCATGGTCTTCCAGCACTTCTCGCTCTTCGAGACCCTGACGGTCGTGGAGAACATCCAGCTGGTCGTGCCCGGTCGGAAAGCCGATCTCACGCAACGCATCCGGACGCTCGGACGCGACTTCGGCCTCGAGGTCGATCCGCTTGCCCATGTGCATCCGCTTTCCGTCGGTGAGCGGCAGCGGGTGGAGATCATCCGATGCCTGATGACCAATCCGAAGCTGCTGATCCTCGACGAACCGACCTCCGTCCTGCCGCCGCAATCGGTGGACAAGCTCTTCGACACCTTGCGTCGCCTGCGCGACGGTGGCGTTTCCATCCTGTTCATCTCCCACAAGCTGGAGGAAATTCGAGCGATCTGCGACAGGGCGACCATCCTGCGCGGCGGGCGCGTCACCGGCCATGTGGACCCACGCGAATACGATGCGCATGACCTTGCCCGCATGATGATCGGCCGCGACATGCCGGAACCGATGCCGGCACTTCCCCAGTCTGGCGGCGAAAAGCGCCTCGAGATCATCGGCCTCGACTATCAGCCGGACGACCCCTTTGCCGTGCCGCTCTCCGATATCAGCCTCACGGTGCGTGCCGGTGAAATCCTCGGAATAGCCGGGATTTCGGGCAACGGGCAAAGCGAGCTTGCCGCGCTGATCTCCGGTGAGGCAGTGCTGCCGCGAGAACAGCGCGACCGGATCTACATGATGGGCAAGGACGTAGGCAGGCTCGATGCGGCTGCCCGTCGGCTGCTTGGATTTGCCTTCGTTCCCGAAGACCGGCATGGACGCGGCGCCGTACCCGAAATGTCGCTCGTCCTGAACAGCTTGCTGACCGCGCATCCGCTCAACCTTATCAGGCACGGTCTCGTCAACAAGACGAAGGCGACGGCGTTTACCAACGCGTGCATCCTCCAATACGATGTCCGCACGCCCGGCCCGGAAGCAGAAGCCGGCGCGCTTTCCGGCGGCAATCTGCAGAAGTTCATCGTTGGCCGCGAGACTATGCTCTCTCCGAAACTGCTGTTCGTGGCGCAGCCGACCTGGGGTGTCGACATTGGAGCCGCATCCGCCATCCGCAGGCGGCTCATCACGCTGCGCAACGAAGGCATGGCAATCCTGGTTATTTCCGAGGAGCTCGAGGAGCTTTTCGAACTTTGCGATTCCATCCAGGTGCTGCACCACGGCACGCTGAGCCCGCCACTCGTCACGCAGGCCACGCGACCCGAGGAGATCGGCCGATATATGATTGGAGCACATACTGCATCTCAAACTGCAGACCGAAAGGCCCTGCCATGAGCGCTTTCTCCGCGGCCTTCCTTCCAACCCTTGTCCGCCGGGAGCGCGCCTCGCTTGCCGCGACCCTGCTTGCGCCTCCGGTCGCGCTCGCCGCGGCGACTGTTGTCAATCTCGAGCTCTACGTGCTGATGGGCCGCGATCCGGTCGCCGTCGCCTATGCCATGCTTCTCGAGCCCTTCCTCTCCTGGGCGTCGTTCTCGGAAGTGCTGCTGAAAATAGGTCCGCTCCTCCTCATCGCACAGGGCCTTGCGATCGGCTTTCGCGCGAAGGTCTTCAACATCGGTGCCGAGGGCCAGTTCATTCTGGGCGCGATATTCGCCTCCGCCATCCCCGTATGGTTTCCGCAGGCAACAGGTCAGTGGATCTGGCCGGTGATGCTGCTCCTTGGCACTCTCGGTGGCGCCCTATGGGCTTCGCTTACCGCCTTCTGGCGCGTCAGGCTCAATGCGAACGAGATCCTCGTTTCCCTGATGCTGAGCCTCGTTGCCGCGCAGTTCCTCAATTACCTGCTCCTCGGCCCCTGGAAGGACCCAAACGGCTTCAACTTCCCCCAGTCCGTGATGTTCCAGTATGACGCGATGGTGCCGATCCTGATCTCCGGGACGCGCGTCAACGTCTCGCTGCTCCTAACAATCGCCTTATCGATCGCGGCATGGATCTTCATGCAGAAGAGCTTCATCGGCTACAAGCTCCAGGTCGGAGGCCTCGCTCCGCGTGCCGCCAGCTACGCCGGCTTCAACGAAGGATGGGCGATCTGGCTTTCCCTTCTCATCGGCGGATGCGCCGCCGGCCTCGCTGGCGCAGCCGAGGTCGCCGGTCCCCTCGGCCAGTTGCAGCGCTCGATTTCGACCGGTTATGGCTATGCGGCCATTATCGTCGCCTATCTCGGCGGCCTGCATCCGATCGGCATCATTGTCTCGGCGCTGTGCATGGCGGTCCTCTATATCGGGGGGGACAATGCCATGGTATCGGCAAACCTGCCGATCGCCGCAGTCCGCGTCTTCCAGGGCAGCCTCCTTCTCGCCTACCTCGTCGCCGTCGCCTTCGTGCGGTACCGTCTCGAATGGCGCCGTGCAGCCTACCGGAGTCAGCCATGAACGCCATCGAGTTCATTCTTGCCGGCATGCTCGCGGCTGCGACGCCGTTTCTGCTGGCGGCCCTCGGCGAGCTGGTAGTCGAGCGAGCCGGGGTTCTCAACCTCGGCGTGGAGGGCTTGATGGCGTTTGGTGCGGTGCTCGCCTTCATCATCGTCCATCATGGAGGGGGACATCTTCTGGGTTTCGTCGCCGCCGGCCTCGGCAGCGCCGTCCTTTCCCTTATTTTTGCCGTCATCGCGCTCGGATTTCGGGCGAACCAGGTGGCGACAGGCCTTGCCATAGGCATCCTCGGCCAAGGTCTCTCGGCGCTTTTCGGCAAGACCTATGAGAGCCTCACGGTCAAGGGGCTTCGAAAGCTTGCCCTTCCATGGCTTTCGGAAATCCCGGTAGTTGGCGGCCTTTTCATCCAGGACGTCGTCGTATGGCTTTCCCTTGCCGCAACCTTCGCCATATGGGCGATGTTTGCCTATACGAAGATCGGTCTCGTCGTCCGGGCCATCGGCGAGAACCCCAAAGCCGCCCACGCCATTGGCTATTCGGTCATCACCGTCCGCTTCGCCGCCGTCGCATTTGGCGGGACGATGGCAGGCTTTGCCGGCGCCTACGCGGCGGTGGTTTACACACCGCTTTGGGCTGACGGGATGATCGCCGGACGTGGCTGGATCGCAATCGCACTTGTCGTCTTCGGGACGTGGCTGACTGGCCGGATCTTCCTGGGGGCATGCCTCTTCGGCGCCGTATCCCTGATGGGCCTCGCAGCCCAGGCGACCGGACTGGACGTTCCGTCACAAGTGCTTGCGAGCCTGCCCTATCTCGTCACGATCATCGTGCTCGGTGTCATTTCGGCAGACCGCCGCCTGCTGAAGCTGAACGGCATCGCCTCGCTCGGTGAACCCTTCGAGCGATAGCACAACGTGGAGCAGGCTACGCAAAATTTCACGAGATGCGAACCGCGGACCCGCCGATTAAGGCATGCTGTTCCAGTGGATACATTATGCGACATGGGGTAATTGCGGGAGCAAGTCGCCCTAAGCAGTCTCGACAATGGCAAGAGGTGGCTGTCCCCCGATAAGATGGACATACGGGCTCACGGTTCGCACAGGCCCTGGCAACTATCGGAGAGAACAGCCATGGATGATTGTATCGCCTTGATGATTCGATGAAAGAGACGGCGATCTCAATACGGCGCGCTCGCAAGCGCGTCTGGCGTGGCAAGTTTGCTTCTGAAAAGCTCATTGCCGAGGCAAACGAACCCTTGCGCCGCGATGAGATTAGCGCAACGCAGTTCTTCGCCTTGCTTGCCGCAGTCTATCAGGGCGTTGCCATTTCCGCCCGCACCCGCCTTTTCGATCACCTTTCCACCCATCGGCCGGCAAGCCTTTCCGCGCCGCTTGCCACTGTTCCCCGCATCGCGAGGGCCTTGGCGATATCGAGGTGCAGATCGCCACCAACGCTCACCTGCTGCGCACTCTCGGCGAAGATGTCGATGCCGGTCGCCCTGTCGGCCAGGACGGAATGACAGTGCGCCATGTGGTGATTGAAAATGCCGTCGCCGTTACCGACCGGGAACTTGAGCTTGCCGGGAATCGCGGGCTTAGCCGGGACTTTCATCTGGAGCGGCATCACCGCGACGCAATCACCGCCCGGTCGCACGCACCGCAGAGCCATATGATCCGGACGATCCTCGATCAGGCCGCCGTCGCAGGATCAACAGTCAAGGCAATCCTAGTCGCGGCCGCAACGCCCTCCGAGCCGATCAGTCGACCGCGATTCACCACATCACTCTGCGCGTCTTCGTTTCGAGTCTTGTTATGTCCTCAGAGATTTCGTCGATCATCCGGCGAAGTTCGTCGGCCGAGTCGTCTTCTCCGTCCCACTGAAAGCACTCGATGACGCTCAACCTCAGATCAAGATTTTCGCGAGCCCGGCGCAGGCGCTCGAGGGTTCTGAAATCATCCATGTCGTTTTCGTCCCATCATCGTCTGAGTGTCCATTGTTAACGCAGGGCGAGACTGTGCGTTCCGTTCATCGTCGATGTGACGAGACCGCGACGCAGTGACTCACCCTAGCTGAGGACGCCAACGCAAGAGATGGCTTTCCAGCGCATAGGCGAGGCGATTGAGGAAGAAGCCGACAAGGCCGAGGATCATAACGCCGAGCATGACGAGCGCCATGTCAAAGCGCTCCCTCCCGGCAATGATGAGACCGCCTACTCCAGGGCCGACCGCCAGGAAATATTCCGCTCCGACGGTCGCCAGCCAGGAATAGATCAGCCCCAAATGCACGCCCGTTGCGATCGAGGGCAAGGCCGAGGGCAGGAAAATGCGCAGGATTCTTTGTCGCCAGCTGAAGCGCAGCGCGCCGCCCACCTCGATCAGGTCGGCAGGCACGTTTCGCATGCCTTCATAAGTGTTGAGAACGATCGGAATGAAGGCCGCGAGTGCGACGAACACCACCTTCGCCTGCTCGCCGAAGCCGAACCAGACCGAGATCAACGGTATCCAGGCGAGCAGCGAAATCTGTTTCAAGCCGTTGAAGGTCGGCGTGATCAGTCGGTCGGCGATTCGCGACAGTGCTAGCAGCGTGGCAAAGGCGACGCCGGCGACAGAGCCGATCAGGAACCCCGCGATATTCCGCATCAGGCTATAGCCGAGTTCTCCTATGAGATCGTTGTCGAAAAGCTCGCGTTTGGCTGTAAGCGCCACCTCGTCGAGCGACGGCAGGAAACGCGGATCGACAAGTCCCGTGCGGCTTGAAATCTCCCAGGCGATCAAGAGCACGATCGGGAGCGTGACGCCTCTGCGAAAGCGCACGAGGCGGGCAGACGCGGTCGTCGCGGTCATGCTGCGAGCTCCTCTCGCTTCCAGCGTTGAATCAGCACTTCGGTACGGTCGAGGCTCTTGTCCATGGCGAAGCCAACGAGACCGATGACGATAATCGCGACGATGACCATATCGAGCCAGAACATCTGGCGACCCCAGACGAGCAGGTAACCAAGACCTTCCGACGAGGCGAGCAGCTCGACGCCGACAAGGGACGTCCAGGAATGCGTAAGGCCATAGCGGATGCCGGTAAAGATCGACGGTACCGCCCCGGGCAGTACGATCAGCCGCAAGGTCTGCCAGTCGCTGAACTTCAGCGCGCGCCCGACTTCGATCAGTTTCGGCGACACGCCGCGAATGCCGGCAAAGGTGTTGACGACCATCGGCACAAAGGCGCCCTTGGCGATGACAATGAACTTCAGCGCCTCGTCGATGCCGACGAGGAGCATCAGGAGCGGAATCCAGCCAAGCGTCGGAATCTGCGCGAAAGCCAGAAAAAGCGGCTTGAGATAGTCTTCGGCGCGCCGGGAAAGTCCCATCGCAACGCCGAGGCTTAGGCCCGCGGCCGCCCCGAATGCAAATCCTACGACAACGCGGCGCAGGCTGACGCCTGCATGATGGAAGAGCTCGCCGCTTGCGATCATGTCGCGCGCCGTCTCGTAGACATAGGCGGGCGGCGGCAGGATCTGCTCGGCAAGGAAGCCCTTGTCGGAGGCAATCCACCAAAGGACGAGCAGGGCTCCCGGAAGGAGCGCGCCCGTCAGACCCACCGCCAGGCGCCTCCTCCATTTGAAGGAGGCTACCTTGCCGACAGGTCCGGTACTTTCAAGAAACACCGACACTCGCTCGACCGCCACCGATCAGGAGTTAACCGGCTTGCCATCTGCGCCGTAGGGCTGCCAGAAGGACTTGAGGTTGAGCCGCTGAAGCGCATAGTTGAGATATTTCGGCTCGAACCAACCTTCGAGGTCCACGCTGCGACGGATCAGGCCATATTCCTTGCTCTTTTCCGCCTGCTCCTTGTACTGGGAAACAAGCAGCTCATCGATGAGCGGCGAGTTGCGATAGGCAAGCTTGTCGTTGCTGAAATACTCTTCGATGATCGGAATCGGCGTGCCGGATTTGTGCCAGAGCTCGAAGAGCGCGGCGCGGTTCGGCTCGTCCGAAGACCACTCAGCCGCTTTCACGAAGGCATCGACAACGCGCTGCGTGATTTCCGGATGGGCCTCGATGAAGGCCTCCCGACCGACGATGCCGGCATTGCGGCCGAAGCGCGGATCGTCGCCCTTGGTCGTGTAGATGACATCTGCTGCACCCTTGGCTGCCAGGTTGATCAGTTGCGTATCGCCGAAGGCAGCATCGATATCCTTGCTGGTCAACGCGGCAACCGTGCCGGCACTGTCAAGGTTGATGACCTGAACGTCCCGTTCCTTAAGCCCATGCGCCTCCAGGACCTTGATGGCGGCGAGATGTCCGTTCGTGCCGCGCTGGAAAGCAACCTTTCGGCCTTTCAGGTCTTCGATCTTGGCAATGCCGGAATCCTTGGCGACAGCGAGATAGAGCGGCTTGCGTGCGCCGCTCGCAAGCAGGTACTTGGTCTTCAGCCCACTTGCGCGGCCGATCAGCGACGGCAAATCGCCCTGGTAGGCGAAATCGAGCTGGTCATTGGCAAAGGCCTCGTTCACCGCCGGCCCGGCGCCCTTGAAGAAGGTCCATTCGACCTTGATGTTCGCGTCGTTGGCAAACTCCTTCTCGAGATATTCGCCGGCCCGCGCCGTCGCCGCCGACGTGCCTTCGGCGTAGGGCCGGTTGTCGACGCCGATCGCGGCATAGCCGACATGAATGACGAGCGGCTCTTCGGCCCGTGCGCCAGTCGCCAGAAGGCCGAGCGCCAGTGCAGCGCCTGCTGCAAATCGACCCAGGGAAATCAGTTTCATTGTCCACTCCATCTTTGGCGGGAATTCAGTTTGCGAGCGCGACGGCTGGGCGAAGGGGTCCGCTCTTGCTGCCTCGCTCGCCTTCGACCAGCCGCGGCCCGACACTCGGTTTGCTTTCGGTCGAGTTCAAACTTTCCAGAACGCGGGTCCGGACCCTGGCGAGTGCGGCCGAGGTGCGTTCGCGCGGACGAGGGAGATCCACCGCTACAATGTCGCGAATCCGCCCCGGCCTTGGCGACATGACCACGACGCGGTCGCCGAGATAGACGGCCTCCTCGACGTCGTGGGTAACGAGGACCATGGTGATGCGCTCACGCGCCCAGATATCGTTGAGCTCGTCCTGTAGCCGGGCTTTAGTTATTGCATCCAGCGCGCCGAACGGTTCGTCGAGGAAAAGCACGTTCGGGCGATTGACGAGACCCCGGGCAATCCCGGCGCGTTGCGCCATGCCGCCCGAAAGCTGGTGCGGATAGGCTCTGGCGAAACCGGCAAGGCCGACGAGCTCCAGGTGCTCTTCGACTAGTCGCTTCTTCTCGCTCTTCGTAAATTTCGAGTTCTCAAGGCCGAGCGCGACGTTCCGCTCCACGGTCAGCCACGGGAACAGCCGCGGCTCCTGAAACACCATGCCCCGATCGAGACTGGGGCCGGTCACGACCTTCCCCTCATGCGAGATGCGGCCGGAATATGTGGTGTCGAGCCCGGCGCCGAGACGCAGTAGCGTCGACTTCCCGCAACCGCTAGCGCCGACGATCGTCACGAATTCGCCTTCGGCGATGTCGAGACTGACAGCGTCGAGCGCCGTCAGTTTCTCGCCATTGACGTTGAACTCGCGCGTCACCTTGCGAATCTGAAAATGGGCTGGATTGCACATGGCGGGTCTCCTCGGCTCCAATTTATTCTGCCGCGACGCGGAGCGTCGCCGGGTGCCGGGGTTGCTTGAGCCCAAGGTTCTCCCGAAGCGTCCTGCCCTCGTATTCCGAGCGAAAGAGCCCCCGCCTGCGGAGCTCGGGCAGCACATGTTCGACAAAGTCGTGGAGCCCGACCGGCAGATGAGGCGGCATGACGTTGAAGCCATCGGCAGCGCCGGTGGTGAACCACTCTTCCATCACGTCGGCGATTTGCGTGGGCGTTCCAACGATCTGGTAGTGGCCGCGCGCACCCGCGATGCGCAGGTAAAGTTGTCGGATCGTCAGGTTTTCACGACGCGCAAGATCGAGCAGAAGCTTCTGCCGGCTCTTGCTGCTGTTCGTCTCGGGGAGTTCCGGAACAGGTCCGTCGAGCGGATATTTCGAGAGATCGACCGAGCCCGCCATTCCGGTCAGCATCGAAAGACCGACGACCGGATGGATCAGGTCCTGGATCTGGTGGAACTTCGCCTGCGCTTCTTCCTCGGTTCGCCCAACAACGGGGAAGATGCCCGGCATGATCTTCAGATCGTCCTTATCCCTTCCGTATTTTGCTAGTCGGCTCTTGACGTCGGCATAGAATGCACGGGCGTCTTCCACCGTCTGATGGGCGGTGAAGACGACTTCCGCCGTGCGCGCCGCGAGTTCCTTGCCGGGTTCGGAAGAACCGGCCTGAACCAGGACCGGGTGTCCCTGCGGCGAGCGCGCGACATTGAGGGGCCCACGCACCTTGAAATGCTTGCCCTTGTGGTTGAGGAGGTGCTGCTTGTCGGGATCGAAGTAGATCCCGCTTTCCTTGTCGCGCGGGAACGCATCTTCTTCCCAGGTGTCCCAGAGCCCCCGCACCACATCGGCGAACTCTTCCGCGCGCTCGTACCGTTCCGTATGGGCGTAATGCTCGTCACGACCGAAATTATGCGCTTCATGCTCGCTCGAGGAGGTCACGAGATTCCAGCCGGCCCGACCGCCACTGATATGGTCGAGCGAGGCGAATTTTCGGGCAATATGATAGGGTTCGTTATACGAGGTCGAAGCGGTTGCGACGAAACCGATATCCTTGGTGACGGCGGCGAGCGCTGAAAGCAGGGTAATCGGTTCGAATTGGGCCACGTAGCGCAGCGCCGTGCGGCTGAGCGCCTCGGTGTCGGTACCGCGTGTTCCGACGCCATCTGCCATGAAGATGAGATCGAATTTCGCCGCCTCGGCAATCTGCGCGAGTGCGACATAATGCGCGAAATTCGACCCGGCGTCGGCCTGTGCCTGCGGGTGGCGCCATGCGGCAATGTGGTGGCCGGTCGGATAAAGAAATGCTCCGAGCCTCAACTGGCGTCCCTTACTGGTCATCTCCGCGCTCCTTGGCTAACCTCTAAGACAGGCTAACAGCAATCTATAAAATCTATAGGAATAGCATTCTATTTGCCGGAGTTTTCGCGGATTTTGTCCTAACCCTAGAATGTACTCGCCTGGACGAATGTTCTAACCAGGCATCAGGGACTGCGGATGGAGCTTAGGCTGGTTGGGGGGCCGCTCAGCGGATCCCGTCTCGGCCACGCCGCCCCTTCAAGCCTGAAAGCTCGTCGGAAAGCTCGGCAATGCGGTCCTTGAGCTCGGAGGCGGTTCCATCATCGAAGTCGTCGAAGCCGAAACAATCCCTCGCCTCGTAAAGCTCTAACTTCGATTGCAACACCTCGCGGATCGCATTCAGGCGCTCATACTGACGCAACATGCTCATGGCTTATCTCCGCTAAATGTCTCATGAGAAGCGCGGTTATCCTCGTTTCTCCCGATCTCGCCGATAGGCAGTCCCACCCAGCCGAGTTCAGGCGCGATCCGGCCGACGAAGTCCTCAAGGATCTGTCGATATTCCTCCTCCTCGAACACGTAAGGCAGTTCGAGGCGCAACTCACTGACGTGCGGCAAGATTGGATCGGCAAACAGCCGTTCCAGAATTTCCTCGGAAGGGCCGACGAGATCGCGGGCGCATAAGGTTCGGCGTTCGCCCTGGGGCGAGAGCGTGCGCTCGTACCGTCCGGCCGCATAATCGCGATAGCGCCGCCGCGTCGCGCCGTCGGCGCTATCGAACGGAACGATGACCCGGCCGAGCGCCACGCGCTTCAAGCCGCCGCCGGAGGAACGGTAGGTCTCGAGCTGGCGTGCCTGTGCGATGAAGAAGTCATCAGTTTCTTCGCCGGTGCTGACATTGCCGATCAACAGATTGAAACCGTTCGCTCCCGCCCAGGCAGCCGATCGAAGCGAGCCTCCGCCATACCAGAGGCGCCCGACGAGGCCCTTGGCACAGGGCTCAAGACGGGGGCGCTTGGGGCCGAAGGGGGTTGAGATCAGCGTATCCCCAGAGCCGAGCGGATTGCTGCGCAGATTATCGACAAAGCGAAGCACCCGGGCATGAGAGAAGTCATAGCCTGACCAGTCGCCATCGAAGGCCAGAGGAGCGATCAGATCCAGATGCGGCGGTCGGCCGGCGCTCAGACCGACATTGAGACGCCCGCGCGACAGGACGTCGACCGTGCCGAGGTCCTCGGCGAGGCGATAAGGATTTTCATAGCCCATCGGAATGACCGCTGTGCCGAGCTCGATCCGGCTCGTTCTCTGCGTCCCCGCAGCCAGAAAGGCAGCCGCCGAAGAAATGCCCGGCTCAAGGTGCCGCTGTCGGACCCACGCGCTGGAAAAGCCGAGCTTCTCCCCATATTCCAGGAGCGACAGGGCCTTCTCGAGCCCGTCGAAGGGGTCCTCATGGCGATAGTTGCCCGGACCGAGGAAGCCAATATGGCTGATCGATCGCCTGCTGTCGGTCATCTTCAGGCATCCTTTAGAATTTCGGCAGGCCTGGAGGATTGGTTTCCGACTTCTGCAGGGCTTCCTCGGAGAGATGCCAGCGATCGAGGATCCTGGCATAGACGCCTTTTTCAATGAGAGCATTGGTGGCGATGGTGAGCGCATCGGCGAGGCCACTCCCTTTGCGCGTCGTGATTGCCACGTCGGATCGCTCCGGCCAGCCCGCACTCAAGGTACCGACCCGCTTGATGTTCTTATCGCGCGCCGCGATGAAGACGAGCTGCGCATGTGGTTGGACGATCACCTCGGCACGGCCGGAATTAAGTGCCAGGAGGCTTGCCGCCTCGTCATCATAATACTGCAGCTCGAGGGGCTTCAGTCCGGCCGCAGCGTTCTCCTCGCTCCATTTCAGGAGAATACGCTCCTGATTGGTGCCCGCACCGACGATGACCCTGAGGCCAGCGGCGTCCTTCGGCTCCTTGATCGAAGTAATGGTGCTGTCCGCTTTGACGAAGAAACCGTGCAGGCCTTGCCGGTAGGTCGAGAAGTCGAATTTCTCCTTGCGTTGCTCGGTCACCCCGACATTCGAAATCACCGCATCGTACTTGCCCGAGGTCAGGCCGAGCGGCCAGTCGATCCAGGCGATAGGCTGGAGTTCGAGACTCAAACCCAGACTGTCGGCAATGGCTTGGGCGTATTCGGGATCGGCCCCAATGACGGTCCTTGCATCGGTCGCGTAGGTCGCGAGCGGCGGCCCGCCCGGGCTGACCGCCACGGTAAGTTTGCCCGGCGTGACGAACTTGAAATCGGCAGGGATCGCCTTGATCGCCGCCTCGTTCCTTTCGGCGCGGACGCGACCCGGTTGCTCTGGGCTCAGGTCGAAGCCCTCATCTGCACTGGCGGGGCTGAAACGAATGAGTGCCGCCGCCATCAGGGTAACGAATGTGCGGGTCGCCGAGATACCAAACATACCAATGGTCTCCAAGATGCGAGAGGTGCGACCGGCGGCGAAGATACCACCGGTCGGACGAGTAACTGATCAGGAGCCGCTCTTAGGCAGGCCGGGCGGATTGATTTGCGAAGCGTCGACCGCTTCGTCAGTGACGCTCCAGCGCTTCAAGACCTCGCCATATTTGCCATTCTTGATCAGATCGTTGACGGCGATGGTGACCGCGTCGGCGAGGCCGGCGCCCTTGCGGGTCGTTACTGCGATTTCTGCCGTCAACGGCCAGCCGCCGCTGACGATGCCAACCACTTTGGTGTCGTTCTTGATCGAGGCGGCATAGGCGCGGGTCGCATTTGGGTTGAACTCGACATCGGCCCGGCCGGACTGCAGCGCCAGATCGCTTGCGGCGCGATCGTCGTAATACTGCACCTCGATCGGCTGCAGGCCGGCAGCAACATTCTGCCGATCCCATTCGAGGATGATCTTCTCCTGGTTGGTGCCGGCACCGGTAATGACCCTGAGCCCGGCCACGTCCTTCGGCTCCTTGATCGAGGCGATCGGGCTGTCGGCCTTGACGAAAAAGCCCAGAACGTCCTTGCGGTAGGTCGAGAAATCGAATTTCTCCTTACGCTCCTCGGTGACCGTGACGTTGCTGATCACCGCGTCGTATTTGCCGGAACTGACGCCAAGCGGCCAGTCCGCCCAGGCGACCGGTACGAGCTCGAGTTCGAGCCCAAGAGAATCGGCAAGAAGCGAGGCAAGGTCCGGATCAGCACCCACCACCGTCTTCGAATCCGTTGCATAGGTCGCGATCGGCGGATCCCACGGACTGACGGCAACCGTGAACTTGCCTGGAGATACGAACTTGTAGTCCGGCGCGATCGCCTTGATCGCCGCCTCGTTCCTCTCGGCGCGAACGCGGTTCGAGGTGTCAGGGCTTAGGTCGAACTTCTCCTCTGCCCATGCCGAGCCGAGGCCAAGGGTCGCAGCCGCGACCGCTCCAGCGAGAAGCATTCTTACAGCACCGAAGGTTTTCATGTGGTAACTCCTGTTTCGCCTTATGGTTGTATATTGGATCATTCCGGGACCGTTGCCGACGGCGGGCGGGAAAATCAGAGAACTTTTGCGAGGAATTCGCGGATGCGCGGATGCTGCGCGTCGCGGAAAATCCGGTCGGGTGGCCCAGCCTCGAGTACGCGGCCGGCCTCCATGAAGACCACGGTGTCGGCGACCTCGCGGGCAAAGCCGATTTCGTGCGTGACGATCATCAGGGTGGTGCCGGTTCGGGCCAGTTCCTTGATCACGTCGAGCACTTCGCCGACAAGTTCGGGATCGAGCGCAGAGGTCGGCTCGTCGAAGAGCAGGACCTTTGGGCGCAGCGCCAGGGCCCGCGCGATCGCGACGCGTTGCTGCTGGCCGCCCGATAGCTGGCGTGGATAGGCGTTGATCTTGTCGCTCAACCCCACGCGGGCAAGCAGTTCCTGCGCCAGACGGATGGCTTCGTCGCGGGCAAGGCCACGGACGTGGATCGGCGCCTCGATCAGGTTTTCAAGAACAGTCAGGTGTGGGAACAGATTGAAGTTCTGAAACACCATGGCGATATCGGCGCGGCTCTTCAGGATGTCCTTTTCCTTCAGCTCGTAGAGCGTATCGCCCTTCTGGCGGTAGCCGACGAGCTCGCTGTCGATCGAAATGAAACCGTCGTCGACCCGCTCGAGGTGATTGATCGTTCTGAGCAATGTGGATTTGCCGGAGCCTGAGGGGCCGAGGATCGCCGTAACGCTACCGGCGGGCAGAGTGAGTTCGACATTGTCGAGCACCTTCAGCGAACCGAAGCTCTTCGAGATGGCATTGACGTGCACGGCGCCGCCGGAGCGGAAAACCTGGGCGTCGCGAAAACCGGACTTGCTCGCGGCTGCGGCCGCCTGCGCGACGACGGGGAGCGGACGACGGAAGTGCTGGAAAAAGGCCTGGAACGGCAGCGGCACAGGGTTGCGAACCGCACCCTTGGAGAAATAGCGCTCGATATAGTGCTGAGCGATCGACAGCCCGGTCATGATCACGAGGTACCAGACGGTCGCCACCATCAGCAGCGGAATGACTTCAAGATTGCGGCGATAGATGACCTGGACCGTATAGAAGAGTTCCGGAAGCGCAAGCACGTAGACCATCGAAGTGCTCTTTGCGAGGCCGATGATCTCGTTGAAGCCGGTCGGCAGGATCGAGCGCATGGCCTGCGGCAGGACGATGCGCAAGGCCTGTCGCCTGCGCGGCAGGCCGAGTGCGGCGGCCGCTTCATGCTGGCCCTGGTCGACAGAGAGAATGCCGCCGCGGACGATCTCGGCGAAGAAAGCCGATTGATTGAGCGTCAGCCCGAGGAACGCGGCTGCGAACGGCGTCAGGAGCTGCGTCGTCGGATAGTTCAGGAATACTGTGTTGGTGAAGGGCACACCAAGGCTGATCGTCTCGTAGAGATAGCCGAGGTTGTTGAGCACCAGCAGGAGCACGATCAGCGGAATGGAGCGTAAGAGCCAGATATAGCCAAAGGAGAGACTGGCAAGCAGCGGCGACCTTGAGACCCTGGCGAGTGCCAGCGCTGTTCCAAGTAGCGACCCTGAAACACTCGCAAGCGCAGTCAGAAGCAACGTCCGCCCGAGGCCGGCAAGGACCGGTTCGGCAAAGAACCATTCGGCAAAGACCGGCCAGCCCCAACGCGGGTTGGTGAGCACGGAATAGAGCACGGCCGCTATCACTAGAGCCGCGAAGGCCGTACCGAACGTGCGACCCGGATGGCGCGCTGGCACGATGCGGTAGTGCGCGTAGGTGTGATCGGTTGCGCTTGCTCGGTTGACTTCGGCGCCTGCGGCAAAATCGGTCAGAAGTGCCATGTTGGATCCTTTCGGATTGAGGGGATCATGCCGCGCTTAAATGCCACCCGCGCGAGGCGGGTATGTCAGAGATGGCTTACCGCAAGTGGCTCTAGTGGCAGCCCACCACCCAACAGCGCAGCCGAGGCGGCGAGATGCGAGATGTCCTTCTCGAAGGCCAGCGTCTTGTAGATTTCCGGATCGGCTTCGACATCGAAGAGAGCGGTATAGCCGTTGGAAAGGTAAAGCCCGACCGCCTCCGGCTGCCGGAAGCCGGTCGTCAGATAGATCCGTGAATAGCCCTGGCGGGCCGCCTGTGCCTCGAGTTCGAGCAACACCTTGCGCGCCAGCCCTTGGCGACGCAGGTCTGACCGTGTCCAGACGCGCTTGAATTCGGCGATGCGCTCGTCATAGTGCTTGAAGGCGCCGCCGCCGATTGTTTCACCACTCCGGATCAACAGCAGAAAATTGCCCTGCGGCGGAGCGAAGGCCTCCGGCGGATAGCGGTTGAGCTCAGCCGCCGCCCCTTCCTCGCTGAAATAAGTGCCGTAGCGACTGTCATATTCGAAGATGAGTTCATCGATCAGCGGCTTGGCGCGCGGATCGAGTGGCGACGTATAGAGAAACGTGTCACTCATGCCGTTCTTCAATCCAATTGTCGTTTCGCAGGAAGACTTCGACGAGCCGGACCCAATAACGCGCGGCGGGGGCTATGATCGCGTCGTCGAAGTTGTAATGGGGGCTGTGGAGAGCCGCGCTCTCACCGTTACCGACAAAGAGGTATGTGCCCGGCTGCTTCGCGAGAAAGAAAGCAAAATCCTCGCTTGCAGTGCGCGGCTTGAACTCATCGTCGATGCGGCTTTCGCCAAAGGTGCTTACGGCGACACCGCGAGCGAAAGCCGTTTCTTCTTCATGATTGACGACGGCCGGGAAGCCGAGTCGGTAGTCGACGTCGGCCCTCGCCCCGAAGCTTTCTGCCTGTGCCCGGGCAAGCGCTGGGATCCGTTCCTTCAATTGCTGGCGGATTGCCTCGCTGTAGGTCCTGACCGTCAGCTTGATCTCGACGTTTTCGGGGATCACATTCGAGGCCGATCCGCCATGAATTGACCCGACGGTAACGACGACCATCTCTCGCGGATCAACATTGCGCGAAACCACGCTCTGCAGCGCCACGATGAACGAGGCTGCCGCGACCACCGGATCGACGGCATTGTGGGGCTCAGCGCCGTGACCACCCTTGCCGACAATTCGAATGATCGCCTGATCGACCGAGGCCATTGCCGGTCCCGCAACGAAACCGAACTGCCCCACCGCGACGCCTGGCCAATTGTGCAGGCCGTAGACCGCGTCGACAGGGAAGCGCTCGAACAGTCCCTCCGACAGCATCTTCCGGGCTCCGGCTCCTATCTCTTCCGCCGGCTGAAAAATCAGCCTCAACGTCCCGGAGAAATGACCGCTCTCGGCGAGATAGCGTGCCGCGGTCAGCAGAATCGCGGTGTGGCCATCGTGACCGCAGGCATGCATGACGCCCGGATTCCGGCTCGCATAGGAGAGGTTGGTCGTCTCGTTGATGGGCAGCGCATCCATATCCGCCCGGATAGCGATGCGCCGGGTGCCCTCCCCGCGCTTTAGCGTGGCGACAACACCGGTGCCGGCAATACCTGTCGCAACCTCGTATCCCCAACCGCTGAGCAGCCCGGCGATGACGCCGCTGGTACGAACTTCCTTGAACGCGAGTTCCGGATATCGGTGGAGATCATGGCGCAACTCGATCATCTCGTCGATGTAACCGGCGATGCCTTGCTCGACGTCGTCGATGAATTGCGCGTTTTTGGTGATGGCGTTCATTCGTCACACCTCCCAACCGTCAGGCGCGGGCCTTTTGTGGGGTTTCCTGCGGGGCGCTCGCATAGCGGCTCTCCCGATAGGGCAGCCCGAGATGATCGCGCAGCGTCGCGCCCCTCAATGCACGTTCGAAATAGCCGCGCCTTTCGAGGCTCGGCAGCACATGGGCAACGAAGTCCTCCAAGCCCTCGGCGATGACGGGGAATCCGAGAATGAAGCCATCGGCTGCTTCCTGATCGACCCAGCGGATGATCTCGTCGGCGATGTGTTCGGCAGTGCCGATGAAGGCGGTTCTCGGCGTCGCAACATCGAGCGCGATTTCGCGAAGCGTCGCCCCCGTTTCGCGCGCCGCCTTCTTGATCCGATCCGTGGTGGCGCGGAAACTGTTCTTGCCGATATCACCGATGTCTGGAAACGGCTCGTCGAGCGGATAGGCGCTGAAATCATGGTGGTCGAAAAAGCGACCGAGATAGAGCAGCGCCTCCTCGATCGTGACGAGGCCGCGGATCGCCTGGTATTTGGCTTCGGCCTCCTCGGCGGTGGCGCCAACGATCGGGGCGATGCCCGGAAAGATGCGGATCTCGGCGGCGCGGCGCCCCTGCGCGATGGCACTCTGCTTGACCTGTTTATAGAAGGTCTTGGCGTCTTCAATCGACCCGCCATTGGTGAACACGGCATCAGCGTGCCTGCCGGCGAGCCTAACGCCCGAGTCGGAGGCGCCCGCCTGGAAAACGACCGGCTGCCCCTGTTTTGATCGGCCGATGTTCAATGGTCCTTCGACCTCAAAGAAGCGTCCCTTGTGGTTCAGCCGATGCATCTTCGTCTGGTTGACGTAGACGCCCGCCTCGCGGTCGCGGATGAAAGCATCGTCGTCCCAGGAGTCCCAGAGCCCCTTAATTGCATCCAGATATTCGTCAGCGATCTCGTAGCGTAGCTCATGCTCAGGATGCTGCCGGCCATAATTTCGACCCGAGCCCTCGAGCGGAGAGGTCACCGCGTTCCAACCGGCGCGGCCGCCGCTGATGAGATCGAGCGAGGCGAACTGCCGGGCAATGGTGAACGGGTCGCTGTAGGATGTCGAAACGGTGCCGACGAGGCCGATCTTCGAGGTGGACGCGGCCAGCGCCGACAGGATCGAGATCGGCTCGAAGCGGTTGAGGAAATGCGGGATCGACTGTTCGTTGATGTAGAGCCCATCGGCGACGAAGGCGAAGGCGATGCCGGCGGCTTCCGCCTTGCGGGCAGTCTCTACGAAGAAGGCGAAATTGACGCTCGCGTCAGCCGGCCCGCTCGGATGTTTCCAGGCATTCATGTGGCCGCCCGGCCCCTGCAGCATGATGCCGAAAGTCACGTTCTTGCTTGTCATGGCAAAGATCCTTTTGCGGATGGTCAGGCGACAAGGGAGAGTCGCTCTCTCGCAATGAGCTCGACCGAGGCGAGCCGCTCGGAGGCGCTGACGGCGGGGGTATCGATGATGAACTCCGCGACGCCATGGCGCCGGTGGAGTTCATCGAGTTCGCTGCGCACCTGCCGCGCGGTGCCGTGAACCACGCTCGGCGTCTTTTCCTCGATGCGGTATTCGGCAATGCCGGCCTGGCGTGCGAATTCGGCGGCCTGTTCTTCGCTGCCGACATTGACGCTCTGGCCGTTGGGAAGGAAAACCTTGAAGATCTTGAGGCCCGACACCTGCTCTCGCGCCCGCTCCTCGCTTTCTGCAGCGAAGGCCGCGAGCGCCAGGATCGGCCGGTCGCCGCCGGTCGCTTGCTCATATGCCTTGAACGTGTTCTCCAGGTTTTCCGGATCGCCGTTCAGATGACCGGCGAAGACGAGCTTCCAGCCTTTTTCGGCAGCGAGCCTCGCACTTTCAACGCCAGCCCCGAGCAGGAAGCGCTCGGGCGCAGTCGGCGGCAGGGGCGTTGCGTAGAGGCCTCCCTCTCGAATCTCGCCTGGCGCAAGATAATGATTGAGATCGCCGAGCTGCTCGTCAAAAGTCTGTCGCCGTTCGGGATCTGTCGCTGCCTGTAGCGCCCGCGTCGACAGCGGAAAGCCGCCCGGCGCCTTGCCGACGCCGAGATCGACGCGCCCTGGCGCCAGCGACGCAAGAAGGTTGAAAGTCTCGGCCACCTTGTAGGCGCTATAATGCTGCAGCATGACGCCGCCCGAACCGACGCGGATCATTGACGTCCTGGCCAGCAAATAGGCAATCAGCGTCTCCGGCGCCGAACTCGCGAGGCCAGGCATGTTGTGGTGTTCGGCAACCCAGAAACGGTGATAGCCCCATTCCTCTGCCTTGGCGGCGAGGCCGGCAGTGGCCTGAAGCGCCTCGCTGGCCGTCTTGCCTTCGTCAATAGGGCTCTTGTCGAGAAGGCTGAGGAGGTAGGACATAGATCTGTTCCAGATTTCCGCCGGGTAATAAATCTATTAAATCCATCAAAATAGAAGAATATAAGAAATGAGTTTCTCTTTCCGGCCTCGAATGAAAAAAGTTGTCGCTTTCTGCCCCGATAGACGAGGCATCAATGGGCGCCTCGCTCTTCCTCATTGTCGTTGGCACGATAACGTACCCTTTTGGTCAAGCTGGCGTCATAGGTGAAATCGCTCGCCCAGAGCCTCTTCGGCGCGCGAACCTTGAACTGGCGGCTCACCCGATCCAATGGGCTGGGCGCAGTTTTGTCCGGGAACGTCGTGCGGATTGGCTTGCCCCTGACAATAGCTTGAAGACCCATGGACCTCACGAGCCGAGCGACAGTGCAGCGGGCAACTGTCTAAGCCTTCCCGCTTCAATTGTCGCCAGACTTTGCGCACGTCATAGACCCGGAAGGTCTCCTCGAAGACGAGACGTACCTCGATCTTCAGGGTGATATCGTTCTGGACGCGCCCGACAGGCGGTCCACGTCCAGCCGTTTGGCGACTTTGTCGTAGTAGGTTGACGGGGCAACCGGCAGCAGTCTGCAGATCGGTTCGACCCCGAACACCGAACGGTGCTCATCGACGAAGGAAATCATCACCTGGACCGGAGGTCGGGCTCCGCCATTGCAAAATAGGCAGACGTTCGGAATGCCAGGCCGCGAACCGCTGTCTACTTCAGCCTTCTTCACCCATTCATGGAGCGTGTGTGCTGATCAGCCGATCTCGGCAGTCAGGTCTGGCACCTGAACGAGCCTCCCGACGTCCCTCGCGTACGGTTGGCAACGTATTCACGGCGCCGGGCCAGTCGATGGAAACGTCGGCCATGACGCGGCTCGGAGCGACGGGTTAAGAAGCGACGTATGCGACATCATCGCGGTCACGATGATGAGCAGACGAAGGAGCGTAGGCGACCCCCAGCATGTCCAGAAGCGCCTCCACAACCCATGGTCCGATAGGGCTTTAGTTGAACCTGGCTCTATCGATGGGGAACTTCAATGCCAAGTGGCGTCCAAGCAAGAAATTCAGCTTAGAGCCGGTTTCAACCCCGCCTCTCGCGCATATCTTGACAATTATATTCAAGTTATTTAGCACCCCCTTCGAACCAACGACAGTCAGCTCCTTGCTGGGGCAACCAAATGTTCTTGGTCAATGTGTTACAGGGGGCTCTATATGGAACTGCGTGTTGGACTGCTGGCTGTTTTGTTGGCGACGGTAAGCCGCGCGGCACTGGCTCAAGATGCGACAGAGCTGGAGCGTCTCGAGGTGAACGAGGGCGCCTCGACTGGGACGATCGGCACTGAGCCGGACGACTATGCCGGAGGACAGGTGGCGCGCGGCGGTCGCGTCGGTTTGCTCGGCAACCGCGACTTCATGGACGCGCCGTTCAACATCACCAGCTACACGGCGGACACCATCGAAAATCAGGGCGCGCAGACAGTGGCCGACGTTTTGGCCAACGATCCGTCGGTCAGAAGCACCCATGCATCCGGGGGCATGCTGGATTCCTTTTATATCAGGGGCTTCCCGCTCAATGAGGGGAACTTCGGCGAAGTCGCCTTCGACGGCGTCTTCGGTGTCGCTCCGACTTACCGCCTGTTCACGGACTATGCAGAGCGTGTGGAGGTGCTCAAGGGCCCGACCGCGCTTCTTTACGGCATTTCGCCGAACAGCAGCGTCGGTGGCACCATCAACATCGTGCCGAAGCGCGCTTCCGATGTCGAACTGACGCGGATCACGACCGACTACGCTTCGGATCTCTACGGCGGCGGCCACCTGGATCTCAGCCGCCGATTCGGTGAGGAGCGCCAGTTCGGCGTGCGCTTCAACGGCAGCTTCCACGGCGGCGACACGCCGATTGACAACCAGTCGCGCGAGGTGGCAGTCGGCGCCCTGGCGCTCGACTATGAAGGCGAAGGGTTCAGGGCGACGCTGGACGTCATCGGCCAGCGGGAAGACTTCGACGCTCCGCAACGTCCATTCTTTCCGGTTGCCGGCATAGAAATTCCAGAGGCGCCGGATGGGCGATCCAACGTCCAGGAGCCATGGGAATGGTCGAAAAGCGAGGATCTTTCGTGGCTGGGGCGGGTCGAATATGACCTGAGCGACAATGTGACAGTGTTCGGCGCAGTCGGCGGCGGCAACTCGCGCGTCGAGCGCCTCTTTGGAACGCCGGTCATTCTCAACTCTGCCGCCGACGTCAGCATTACGCCGCAGAATTTCGTTTTCGATGTCGACCGGCTCACGGCCGAGACAGGCGTGCGCGCCACCTTCGACACGGCCGCGGTCGAACATACGGTCACTTTCCAGGTCAGTGGTCTTCAGCAGAGCCTCGCCCGCGGCTCGAACTCGGGAACCGCCCAACTTACCAATCTCTTTGATCCGCTGCCTCGCCCCGAGCAGGACGTGCCGCAACCGACCCACGTGCCGAGGGTCTCAGATAACACGTTCTACGGCGTCGCGCTTTCCGACACGATGTCGATGCTCGACGAGCGCGTGCAGTTGACGCTGGGCGGACGCTGGCAGCGCATCGACACCGAAAATTACAGCCCGGTCACCGGTGCCGTAACCACCTCTTCTGATGAGGACGCGTTTACGCCGCTGGCAGGTATCGTCGTGAAACCGTGGGAGAATGTCGCGCTTTACGCGAATTACGTCGAAGGTCTGAGCGTCGGCGACAGCGCCCCGACGACGGCGATCAATGCAGGCGAAACACTCGCTCCCTACCGGTCCAGACAGTACGAGATCGGCACGAAGGTCGATCTGGGCCGTGTGGCGGTGACCGTCAGCGCATTCCAGATCGAAAAGCCCTTCGGTCAGCTTGAGACCCGCGGCAGCGACCTCGTCTTCGTCGAAGGCGGCGAACAGCGCAATCGCGGCGTCGAGCTCAACATCTTCGGCGAAGTGACGCCCGAGGTCCGGGTGCTTGGCGGCGTGACCTTCATCCACGGCGAACTCACGAAAACGAACAGCGCCGCAACCCGCGGCAACACGCCAATCGGCGTGCCGTCGCTGCAGGTGAATGTCGGCGCCGAGTGGGATACGCCCTTCATGCCTGGCCTGACGCTGGCCGGCAATGTCATCCACACCGATGAGCAATTTGTAAATACGGCCAACACCCAGGAAATCCCCTCATGGACGCGGCTTGACCTAGGCGCCAGATACCGCACCGAGATCAACGAAAAACCCGTCACCTTCCGAGCTGAAGTCGAGAATGTCTTCGACCTCGATTACTGGTCCGGCGTCGCGAGCTTCGGCACGATTTCGCAGGGTGCGCCGCTGACCGTGAAGGTCTCGATGACGACCGATTTCTGATGTCGGGGTGAGTGACGTCACCGATGAGACGACACCGCCCTGGTGATGCTTAAGGAGGCGCCGGCAAGAGGCCGGCGCTTCGCCCGTTTGTTGGTCGGGTGAACAGATCTACGTTCACGACGTAATCAATTCCGATCAGAGACTGCGGATACGGGCGAGCAACCTACGCCTCTGCTCGCCTCCTCGTTACACAAAGCAAAGGCGAGGCTCTCCGATATGAGAACCTCGCCCGCTGAAAGCCTCTTAGTCCGGCTGCCAATTTGCCGCCTGCTTCATTGCCGTTTCGAGAATGAACTCGACAACGGCCGTGCCTTGCCGTGGACCGTCAGTCCGTGCCGTCGGCAAGGCTGACGGCATAGCCTGGCCGATACGCGATCGGCAGGAAACGGCGATTATATTCGGCAAATGTCGCGTCCGGATCGAGATCGGCAAACAGGTCCGGATGGAACCATTTCGCCAGTTGCTGGACGGCAAAGAACTCATAGGGGCTGTTGTAGAACTGGTGCCAGATGCCGTGGAAATTCCGCGTCTTCTGGGCTGCGATGTCGGTGTAGGCGCCGCGGCTAGTGAACCAATCGAGTTTCTGCCGGGTCACCTTCGGGTCGGCGCCGGGGCCGAGCGGGATCCAATGGCCGCCGGGCACATAGGCCTCCCAATCGGCGCTGGTGACGACAACATGCTCGGGATTGGCAGCGATCACCTGCTCCGGGTTGAGCTGCCCGAAGGTCGTGGGGAGGATGTCGCTGCCGATGTTGTGGCCGCCGGCAAGCTCTACATATTTTCCAAAGTTTTCCGCGCCGAAGGAAAGGCAGCAATCGTCGGCATAGCCGCCGATCCGCTCGATGAAGACTCTGGGACGCTCCAGTTTCGTCCGGGCTATGACGTCGGTCACGCGAGCCATGGCCTGATGGCGGAATTCGACGATTTCTTCCGCGCGCGCCGCGCGCCCCATGATTTTGCCGAGCAGCCGGATCGTCGGCTCCGTGTTCTTCAGCGGATAGTGCCGGAAGTCGATATAGAGGACCGGAATCTTCAGCTCCGCCAGCTTCTCGATATATTTGGCGTCCTCGTTGGCGCGCATGGCTTCGAGATTGAGCAGGACCACATCGGGCCTCTGGACGATGGTCGATTCGATTTCGATCAGTCCATTCTCCTGACCCGGAAAGGCCGGCAGCTTCGCCAGCTTGGGAAAGGCTTCGAGATACTGGGCATAGGTGGCCGGGTCGGCCGCGATCAGATCGTTGCGCCATGCGACGACGCGGGCCAATGGGTCTTCCGGCTCGAGCGACGCGATGAGATAGAGCTGCCGCCCCTCTCCGAGAAGCATGCGCTTGACCGGCGCATTCACCGTCACTTCACGACCGGTGATGTCGGTGACGGTAATCGGTGCTTGCGTGGCTACCGCCTGTTCGCCGGCGATTGCCATCGCCGGGCCTAGTGCCATCAAGACAAGAGCCGCGATCATGGCACGCAACACCCAAGGTTTCCTCCTCACGATAATTCTCCTTTGTCGGATGATTGGCGCGATTTGGTCCATAGACCGAGCGCCACAAGAAATGATAGGCCGTAAAGGGTTGCAACGAGCGGAAATGCAACGTCGAGACCGAAGCGTTGCGTGGAGACAACGCCGGCAATGATCCCGACGACCGAAGCACCCTGTTGGCAGGTCTGCGCGAGCCCCAGGACCGACCCCTGCCGATCGCCTCGCGTGGCTGCCGAAACAAGCGACAGGAGAACCGGCGTCGTTCCTCCGAGGAGCGCGCCCCAGGCAAAATAGAGCGCAGCGAAAAGCCCTATGGCACGGGTCGCGCCGGCAAGGCCGCTGACCGCGATGCAGCCGGCCGCGATCAGCACGCTCCATCCAAGCACAAAGGACGGTGCACGCCCTTCGAAGATCCGTGCCCATACCGGCGCGCCGACGACAAAACCAAGCGCCAAAAGGCCGTAGCTTAACCCCGTAATCCAATGCTGAGCGCCGTAGACCTCCGACATGTAGAGGGAAAACGGCACCTGCAGGACCATCCTGCTGGCAAGTAGCAATCCCATCAACGCCAGAAGCCCAGGCACGGATATGCCGGTCGAAGGTGCGCGAGACACCGGTGTCGCCTTGTCCGGTCCCGCGCCGCCTGCTCCTTCTGGCGGAACCGGCAGGCTCGCCCAGGCGACAGCGGCGCAGAGCGCGCAGATCACGCCAGCGGTGAGGTTGACGGCCGCGAACGGCAAGGCATCGAGGATGAGGCCTCCGAGGAAAGCGCCACCGAGGGAGCCGACATTGGTCGCCACCTGAAGCCAGGCAAACAGGCCGGCTCTATCGCGCCCGCCGGTGACCTCAACGCCATAGGCCTGGGCCGGAGCGATATAGCCGGCGCAGGCCCCCTGCAGAAAGCGCAGCGCCAGAATGGTCCAGACATCCTCGGCGAAGGCGACGAGCAGTTGCGTGATCGCCAGGCCAGCCAAGGCCCGGACCATCATCAGGCGATTGCCGTAGCGGTCGCCCATGCGCCCCCAAAAGGCGCTCGTCAGCGACACACCGAGCATGGGGCAGACATAGACGCCGATTCCCGCGAGGCCGAAGACGCTGTCGGAAGGGCTCAACGCCTTGATCTGGATCGGCCAGAAAGGGCCGCTCATTTCCATGGCGCCCATGGAAATGAATTGCAGGCCGAAAAGCAGCGCAAAGACGGGTCCGAAGCCGCGCAGGACGGCGACTGTACTGGTCATTGCGCGCCTGCCAGCGGATTGGGCAACTGATGTTCGATCCGGTAATCGCGATAGCGTTCGAGATGCATGCGCAGGACCGATCGCGTCGGCCAAGGCTGCTCAAGAAAAGCTTCGCGCTCCGCGAGCCAGAACGCATCCGACAGCATGCGCGGCCGCAACGTCTCGAACGCCTCTTCGGTCTCCTCCCGTAGGATGCGCCATAGGCTGTCGCCTGCCAGCGCGTATTGCTCGGTAAGGCAAAGCGCGATCTCATGAAGGTGGCAGACAAAGCAGGCATCGATGACGAAGGAGCGCACGAGGCTGATATCGTCGTCGAACGTGGTCGGCAGAATCCCGTTGCGGCTGAACGGCTTCAGCTCGTAACCGCGCTCCTTGAAGAGCGGTGCGAAACTGCGACCGTCGCCGAAGTCGCGGATCAGCAGTTTCCGCGGCCGGCCGCGATCGTCGAAGAGAACAGTACTGTTCTGCTGATGTGCCTCGAAAGCAATTCCATAGAGAAGATACATGGCCAACGCCGGTCGGGCGACCGTGCGCGCATAAGCACGGAAGAACGCCGCGACGGCCGCTTCGCTCTCGTCGCCATTTCTGGCGATGAGCTCGCAAATGAGCGGGCGGCCGTCCAATGGGCTAGCCGTCAGCAGCGCCGCGACAGTCACGGGCAGCATGCCGTCGCCGCGTACCAAAGCATCGGTATTGCGATAGACCACCGACATGAAGCGACCGGGATGCTCGTCGCCCGTGTCCGGATGATGCAGAATTGCGCCCAGCTCTTCGGTGAAGATCTCCAGCTCGCTTCTGAGATCATCCTCCTTCGACAGAATATCGGCGATCAGCGTGCTGAGGCGCGGCCCCATATGGATCGACTTCGCCTGCAGCGTGCGCTGCTCGCTCGTCATCCAGATCGCGACCGGCAACTTGATGAAGGGTCTCGGCGCCTCGGTCTCCGGCAGCATCGTGCGGAACGACATGGACGGCAGCGTCACGATCTCCGGGCCGTCCGGATCGAAAACGCCGGCCTCAATCTCGGGCGCGAATTCGCGGCGCACGAAATTCTGAAGATGCCAGGCGTGAACAGGCAGTGGCAGCCACTCCTCGGGCGGCTTGCCCCGCGCCTCCAAGCCCTCCGCCCAGTCGCGCCAGAGATCCGGGAAATTCTCAGAGAACCATTCCGAATAGCTGCCGACATGCGGCATCTTCTCGACGTACGCCCAGTCGCTGCGCAGCGCGGCAATGCGCAGGCGCACCCGCGCGCCGAACTCGGGCGACAGTGACGCGACGTCCTCCGGCGCCAAGCCGGGCTTGGCCTTCCATGTCGGGTAGAAGGGATGCCCTTCGAGCGCGCCCCATTGCTCGAGGGTCATCGCAGCCAGATGCGCCGGTAGGGTCCTTTCGAGATAGGTTAGGAACCCTGGCGCATCCGCTTCGGCTATCTTTCGGCGCAGCTCGGCGCTCCAGCGTTCCCGGTGGCGCCGCGCGAGAATGTCATTGCGCATGCTGTTGTCCACGTCGCGCAGCAAAAGCTTCAGTCCGTCGGGGGCAGGAGTCATCGCGAGAGACGGAGCAACCTCCCTCATTAGGCCAGCGGGATCATCAATCCACTGTCGAGCCCCGGTTCCGTCCAGCACTTCGATCTGTCCGCGATTTTGCAATGTTCCGGCAGGCGCTGGGCGTAAGTCGGTAAAATGCAGCACGCGGCGCGACGGCCAAAGGGGCAACCAGGCCTGACGGGCGTCGCGCGCCCACAGCAATGCATTCGGATCTAACAGACGCTCGGCGAAGAGGCAGCGGACCAGACGGTTGATGGCGTTGCTTGCTGCGTTCGCCAGATGCTCTGTATCATCCCCCGGAATGTAATCTGGTGCGGAAGAAATTCTCTCGTCCATTACGCAGCCTCCGGCCAATCAGTCGGCACATAGTCCGGTGCGCCCTCGGCCAATCCGCCGTGATAGTCGCGCGCCCACTGATAGGTCTTGGCGATGGCCGGTACCGCCACGTCGAGCCGTTCTGCCATTGTGACAAGCAGCGCCTGTCCGAAAGCGATATCCTCGTGGAAGGCGCGACTTTCGCGATCGATGACGAGTCCAGGCCCATGCGGGTTGGGAACGAGGGGGGCCCGAATGCCCGCATAGGCGCTATTTGTGCGAAGAAGCGTATACATGGTCCGGTGATCCTCGATCTGGCTGCCATAGGCCTCGATCAGTTCCTGCTGCAGCGGCTTCACGGAACTCAGATCGATGCCGAGACGCGCCTCGCTCGCCCGACGGATCGCCTGGTTTTCCGCATCGCAAGCTTCCAAGAGCTCGGCGCCTGCTTGCGGGCAGTCGCTCCACCAGCATAGGGGGGCGTCAAAAGGTGTGTTTTCCCAAGGGGCGCCGGGGCCGATGAGCGCATAGAGTACGGCAGGATGCATCAGCGCATTACCCGGCGTCAGCGTGATTTCGAGATAGTCCCGCAACAGGGTGACGGGTGCCTCATAGAGGCGATTCAACATCACCACGAGTGCGGCGCCGCTCGCAGCGCTTTCGCGGCGATGAAGGGCAACAAAGAGTTCTGCCTTGGCACCCCCCATAAGCACGCGCTCACCTGCGACCAGGTCAAAGGCGATATGGGGAACGTCTTTCATGCCCCAGAGCACCACATTATCGTACCCTGAGAGGGCCTTTGCCGCGAGCCAATCGTAGCCGCAAAAGCCGGGGATTGCTCCGACATACACGCTTCTATCCCGCGGCAAATGGGGTGCTATGCGGCGCAAGAGTACCGGTCTCGCCTGAGCTGGCTGCGTTATGATGACGATGTCGGCGTTCTCGAGTGCCTTGCCAGGATCGGTTCCGACGTAGTCGGGCCTGGCGCTCAAGATGCGATCGTCTCGCGTCTCTGCTTGCCAAAGATCGTCGCCACCTGCCCATCGCTCCGCGACCGCGGTGGAGGTGGTCAAAACGGAAACCTCAATACCTGGGTTCTGCTTGAAAAGGACCGTGTTCAGATGGCCGGTGCGGCCTGCACCACAAATGGTCACCTTCATGCTGCGGACGCCTTTCCAAGCAGCCAACTATCCAACTGGGTCGCGATCGCCGGATCAAGCAGGCGGCGCTTCGCCATCCATTCGTCGTCGAAAATCGAACCCAGATATTTCTCTCCGCCATCCGCAACCGTAGTCACGACCGTGCCGGTCAGCTTACCAGCGGCGATAAACTCCAGCGCCTTGTAGATAGTGCCACCCGTTGAACCACCGACGAGCAGTCCCTTCGCCGCGCGATGTAGCGCGCCGTCTCAAAGGCTTGGGTGTCTGTCACCTGGACGCCCTCGTCGATGCAGCCGTAGTCCAGCACTTTGCCGACTTCGTCGCCTGCCGGCGTGCCCGTGCCTGATTGGTAGTAGGGATGCCCCGGCTTGCCGAAGACGATCGATCCGGCCGGCTCAACTGCGATCGTGCGCACCGCCGGGTTGTGGCGCTTGAGCCGTTGGGAGATCCCGGTCATGGAGCCGCCGGTCCCGACGCAGCCGACAAATGCATTAATGCCGTTCGGAAGCTGGCCTAACAACTCGTCGACCAGACCGGCGTAGCCTTCCGGATTGGCGGGATTATCGGACTGGTTCATGAACAGCGCCCCTGGAAGCTGCGCGCCGAGCTGCGCGGCCAGCTTTTGCCGCTCGACCACGGCGACTTCGTCCTCGCGAAAATCGCCTTCGACGTAGCGGATCTCGGCGCCGAGCGCCCGCATCATGCGGATCTTGTCGGGCGCCGCATGGTGATCGACCACGGCAATGAAACGCAGCCCGAATTCCAGCGCCGCCAGCGCCAACCCGGTGCCGGTGTTTCCGGAAGAAGATTCAACGATCGTGCCGCCCGGGGCGAGGCGCCCGTCCTGAAGCGCCGCAACCACCATGCTGCGCGCCATGCGATCCTTCATCGAGCCGCCCGGATTGTTCTTCTCGATCTTGAGCACCAAGGTGGCATTGCGGTCCGGTACGTCGATCGACATGAGCGGCGTCTGGCCGATCAGTTGCGTTACGGTCGTATGCAGCATCTAAACCTCTCCAATTGTGTCGGGAACGAGAGTGAGCCGCCCTTCCGCGTCTTCAATGACGCAGAGGCGGGCGGGCATGGGATGGCGATGGAACTCGTTTTCAAGGAGATCCATCTGGTAGCCGCCGGTGTTGGCGTAGACCAGAAGGTCACCGGCGCGCGGCGGGGTCGGGAAGGTCAGCCATCTGTTGCTGAGAACGTCCTCGTCCAGGCAGCTATGGCCGGCCAGATAGGCGCGGATCGGCGGCGATGCAGCAGCCGGTCTCGTGGCCGGCACGAGAATCGGGTCGATCAGGAATTCAGAGGCGAACCAGGTTTCGCAGGCGCTGAAGCTGCTGCCTTCGACGAAAATGACGTGTGTGTCCGGACCGAGCGCCTTCACCCGCAAAATCCGGAAGACGCTTATGGCCGCCTGATCTGCAAGGGCGCGCCCGGGTTCCATCGCCAAGGTGAGGCCCTCATGCATAAGATAGCTGGCGACGCTGCAGCCCTTGCTCATTTTTGCTTGCAAAAGTTCGCTTAACCAGTCGGCTGCCGAAAGAGCGCCGCCATACGGATAAAAGGAGTCCGGTATTTTCCCCGTGCGGTAGTCCTCGGGCGTCTGCGCCGAGAGATGCGCCCGATATTTGACCTGATCGACATATTGTATGGGCAGGCCGCCGCCAATATCGATCATCCGTGGGGTACACCCCATTCGCCTGGCTTCGGCAATGAGGTCGGCTGCCTCGTTCAGCGCTGCCAAGCGGGTCTCCCAGCGATAGCCACTGAGATGGAAATGCAGCCCGTCGAAGCGCAGCCCGCTTTCAGCGGCAAGGCGAGCGAGGCAATAGATGATGGCGTCGGCGGGCATGCCGAAGCGGCTCTTTTTTTGGTCTCGCGGCTGCAGGCGCAACAGGATTGGCTGCGGACCGGCATCCGCCGGCAATAAGGCGATGAGATCTTCCAGTTCTTCCGGCGAGTCCACCGATATTAATGCCCTGCAATCGATCAGCTCTTGATGAAAAGCGCGCGTCTTCGCCGGCCCGGTGGCCACCAGCCTGGCACCATCGGCCCCAAGCCGCCTTGCGTCGCGAAGTTCATAAAGACTGGAGACGTCGAGCCCAGCGCCTGCGCTGAGCGCTGCCTGCATGAGCCCGCGCGATTTGTTGACCTTCACTCCATAATAGATCGCATGCTCGACGCGGCCCTCCGTCAGCACGCCCTTCAAGGCGGCTAAATTCTCCTGCAACGCGTCCGGCCAGGCCAGATTGAGCGGTGAACCGAAACGGGCAACCCAGTCGAGAAGAAGAGGACCGTGTCGGGTGAGAAGGTCCGCAGTCGCCGATCGCAAAATCGGTGGCAGGCCAGAGCCGATCTTGTGGCAATGCAGCGTCATGACAGCGCCCCCGCGGCACATGCAGGCGCCATTTCTGAAGAAGCGGGCTTGCACAAAAGCTCAAGCGGCACATCGCATATCGGCAAGCCATGGGTAAAAATGTGCCGGGTCGTCTTGTAGGGAAACTTGCGGCCGCTGCGCGCCATCTCGAAGATTTCCGCAGGAGTGATCGTCTCACCAGGGCGCCAACTCTCAACCCGCACAGAATCGTAGTCGAGAAGCACCACTGGCACCGCGCTGAGCCTGAGGCGATGCGCAACCGTCAACCGGTGATGACCGTCCATTACGAACAAGGCATCTTTCTCTGCTGTTATTGGCGCGGTCCATGAACGCGCTTGCAGGATTTTGGCCTGCAGTTCATCGACGCTGTCGAGATTCACCTCTTCTGTTGGGATCAATTGTGCTGGGGAGAGAAGGCAATATTCCATGCGGGTCTGGCCTCGCGCTCGCTCTTTTGCATCGTATTTATATCTTGAGTCTATGACTCAAGATTATGGCCCGCTATAGCCAGCCCTGATTGTGGCGTCAATAGCGCCTTCAATGACCGATTGCTTGGCGTGTTCAGGGAACGCGCGACAACGTTACCGATTTTTTCAAGGCAGCAGCGGATGCATTTCGCCCAAAAAGGAGACAGACCTCTGCAAACTCAAAGCCCGCATCCCTTAGCGATGTACAACTGTTGAGACTTCCGCGATTGTTTGGAAACAGCCCTGACAGGGACGAGCGGCTTCGCAATTGCCTGTGCAATCTGTTCCAATCGAATATCCAAGAGGGCCCGCGGAGGGGAAAATAAGGCGGGCTCAAGTTTGAGGCAGATCAACCGCCTTTTCGGCCTTCGCCCCAAACCAGCGCATTAACAATAACTCAGGCCCTTGGCGATGTTCGCTCCGCTGCCGCGATCCTCCCCCGGATAGCAGCTGGAACTTTTGGATATGCCTTGCCGCTTCCAGGATTACGCTTTTCAACCGGACATCCGTCGTATTCTAGTGTACGGCCGGCGCGAGGCTTGAATGAACTTAAGCCCTTCCCTCAGGTTGGGTCGGGAGACACGAAGAACATAGGCGGGAGTCTTCGCCGGCAGGGGCTTCTGGCGTCGGGTCGTCGCTCCGGCCTCGCGTTCCGAAGATCCTCAATACGTTGTCCAGTTCCAATGATACTGCGCAAGAAAGTTCGGCGATTACCCCGCCCGGAAAATGCAGCACCGCAGAGGTCCATTCATCGACTCCGGTCGGGCCGAGAAGGCGATCCGCCGCCAAAGAAGAATGGCTGTTCCCTTTCGGGATCTTTACCGGCCCCTGGGATCAGAGGACAAATACGGCGTGCCGAGGCCTTCAGAACGGATCGCATGAGGCCGCCGAACGGCCTTGACGCGCCGCTAGGGCATGAAATGCCATAGCGTCTGGTTTGCCACGGCGTTCTCACCTGCCCCCTCCCCCAATCCCTGAAGGGCAGTTCACAAACGCCGTGGCAACAAAGACCTAGTTCATATGGCCTAGGCGGCGTACTTCTGCACTGCGCCGGGCAGCTTGCTCCACTCGGCATACCAGGTGCTGAAGAGCTTGAGCTGGGCCTCGACATAGCCGCGCTGACTGTCGCTCAGCACATCGGTTTCGTTGAAGTGCAGGGTGTATTCCTTGTCCCCCTTCAGAACCATCATATGCTTGAAGTAGAGGACGAGGTCCGGACCTTCGTCGAAAGAGGAGAGCACGCCGAGGGCGGCCTCCAGCTCCAGCGCGCGCTGACGGGCGTCGGCGTCGCCAGCGGCCGCAGCCTGCGAGAGGTTGCAAAGGTGAATGACTTCCTTCGGCAGGACGTTGCCTATGCCGGTGATCGCGCCCGTCGCACCGCAGTTGACGAAGCCGTGAAAGACGGCGGTATCGACACCGATCATCAGCGTCACGTCATCGTCGCGGCTGGTGATGTTCTCGGCCGCATAGCGCATGTCTGCGGGGCCGCCGAACTCCTTGAAGCCGATCAGGTTCGGATGCTCGGCCCTTAGCGCGAAGAAGAGGTCGGCGCGGGTGGCGAAGCCGTAATAGGGGCTGTTGTAAATGACGGCCGGCAGATCGGGCGCGGCCGACAGGATGGCCTTGAAATGCGCCTTCTGAGCGGAGATCACCGAACCGCGCGATAGAACGCGCGGGATGACCATCAGACCCTGCGCCCCGACCTTCTGGGCATGGGCGGCATGAGCGACGGCGGAGGCGGTGTTGACGGCGCCGGTGCCGACGATGACCTGGATGCCCGCCTTGACCAGGCGCTCCACGCCTTCCATGCGCTGCGCGTCGGTCAGCAGCGGCCAGTCACCCATCGAGCCGCAATAGACGACGGCGGACATGCCGGCGGCAATGAGTTCCTGGCCCTTGCGCACGAGCGCGTCGAAGTCAGGGGTGCGGTCTTCCTTGCAGGGTGTCATCAGGGCCGGAATGACACCGGAGAAAATCTTAGCTTTCACGTCAGCCTCCTTTTCGGGCCATGGGGTGGCAGGAGGCCAGCATGATGCGCGGGCTCCCTTTTGGGGGAGCTTATATCAGCTTGTATTTTATATGTCGACAAGAAAAATGCAGGACGTCACAAGGCGATGTCGAACTGGTCCTTACGGCTGAAGAGCTTCAAGACTTGTGACACGATTAGCTCTGCATGAGCTTTGCTGAGGCGATCCGCGGCTTCAATGTCGCGAGCTTCGATCGCGGCGATGATTTCCGCGTGTTCGTCCACGAAGCGTTGCGGGAACTGGTCCTCGTAAGATTTGTAATATAGGCTGAGTATCCGTCGCCCCTCGTCGAGCAAACGCCGAAAGAGGCTTGTAAAATAGGGATTGCGGCCGGCCTCGGCGATCGCAGCATGAAAGGCAGCATTGGTGGCAATCATTGCCAGTGTGTCCCGCGCCTTAACTGCCTCAGCATAGTCTTCATGGAAGCCACGGATGATGGCAAGGTCTTCCGGTCGGTGATGCTGTGCCGCGAGCCGTGTCGTTGCGCGGTACATCAAAACCAGCGCATCAAAGAAGGTGTTGAGATTGAGAAAGTCGATGTTCGACACCATGGTCGATCGGTTGGGCAACGTCTCAATAAGCCCTTCGCTGGCAAGTCGCACCAGCGCTTCGCGGATCGGCGTGCGAGACATTTTGAAGCGCTCGGCAAGTTGCACCTCGTCGATCAGGCTCCCGGGGGCGAGTTTCAAGTCAAGAATCTCGTCGCGCAGGAGATCGTAAACCACCTTTACACCGGACCCTCGCTTTCGTTCAGGCACAGAAATTGAATCGGAATTGGTCATCGAAAACCCCTTTGTTCGACGTATTGAATATATACCCCTGCCGGTTGGATCAACCGGCCAAGCGGCGGGTGCATGCCCTCTGCTTGGCCGGGAACGTGACGCCCGCCTTCCAGAGCAGGTTTCCAAATGGTGGTTGAGATTGCGGCAATGGGGTCTTGCCCGCGGTGGTCTCTATAGAACGTTATTGGTGGAGGCTCGCGAGCACGCCATCGCTTGTGTCGATGAGAACGACATCCTGCGGCAGGCGATCGCCTCGGCATCGCCGACCGCTGCTATGCGGCCGAGAACATCACCGGTGCCTGGCGCAGTGCAGAAGCACAAGGCGCGAGGCTGGATATATCTTCTAAGCTGCGTGTCGCGCCTCAGCCGAGCACCGCCTCCATCGACTGGGCTGGTCGTGGTTTGCATCGTTGCGACACGGGCGGCTATTTTGGTCGGGACGCGTTCTCCTTGGAGGCAGAAAGGTCGATCAGTCGACCGCTGAGAGGAACTTTCTCAGAACGGATATGAAATGAGGTTCTCAATGACCACTGCACCGGCCGCACGCGCGATTCTGTCTGGAGCCGCTCAAGGTCCTGTCATTAAGACGCATGAAGCCTTGAGTTTTTGGGGCGGCGTTGATCCCGCAACAGGTTGCGTCATCGACGTGCACCATCCGCTCCACAGGACCGGTCTTACAGGCTCCATCCTGATGATGCGATCAAGCCGCGGTTCCTGCACGGGTTCGGGCGTTCTGCTTGATATGATCCTTACCGGGCGCGGACCGGCGGCGCTTGTCTTCTCCGAGGCAGAAGACGTGCTTACCCTGGGTGCATTGGTTGCTGCTGAAATGTTCGGCAAGCCACTACCAGTAATTCGGGTGTCCGCGGAGGTATTTGAAGCGTTGCCAGAGTGCGGATCGGCGGCAATTACCGGCGAGGCCTTCAGGGCCGGCTCTCAGCACATACCTCTCGCGCCTCCCGCGATCGGCGCGCTGGACCTTACTTCATTTGATCTCGCAATGCTCGCGGGTTCTGAAGGTCCTGCCGCTCGGCTGGCCATGCGTATCATCTGTGCGATGGCCGCTCAGCAAGGTGCAACGCGTCTGGTCGACGTAACTCAGGGGCACATCGACGGTTGTATCTACGCGAGCCCTGCCAATCTGACCTTCGCCGAAAAGATTGCGGATATGGGCGCGCGTGTGCGGGTTCCCACGACAATGAACGCTATTTCTGTTGATCACGCCAATTGGAAGGCGCAAGGGGTGCCGAACGCCTTTGGGGCGCCGGCCGCTCGTCTTGCCGACGCCTATGTCCGCATGGGATGCAAACCGACATTCACCTGTTCGCCTTATTTGCTCGAAAGTGCGCCGAAGAACGGCGAGACGATTGCTTGGGCGGAATCCAACGCCGTTATATTCGCCAACTCTGTTCTTGGCGCGAGGACCACAAAGCACCCGGATTTCCTGGACCTTTGCATCGCCCTGACCGGTCGCGCACCGGAATCCGGAGTCTATCTCGAAGAAAACCGGCGGCCCCAACGCGTTATCGAAGTCGAGATGCCGGAGATGGTCGATGATGCTTTCTGGCCGTTGATTGGTTATCTGGCCGGAAAAAAGGCACCCGACCGCATCCCGCTGCTTCGGGGCCTGGAAAACGGAAAGCCCTCACGCGATGATTTGAAGGCGCTTTGCGCGGCATTTGGAACGACTTCGGCCGTTCCAATGCTGCACATCGAGTGCGTTACGCCGGAAGCAGATTTGCCAAGTGCGATTGGCGCAGACACTGCGCGCATTTCTCTTGCTGAGATGGAAGAGGCATGGCGTCTTCTCAACGGCGGGCCAGAGGAAATCGAGTTGGTGGCGATTGGCAGCCCGCACGCCTCGATCGACGAATGCAGGGCTCTAGCCGATGCTCTGACAACCGCGCTCGAAGGCCGACGCCGACGTCCAGATGTTGCGGTCATCGTGACCGCCGGACAACAGGTGATCGACGATGCGCACCAGGATGGAACACTCTCGCGACTTCGCGATGCTGGTGTACAAGTCCTGCCGGATCTTTGCTGGTGTTCAATCTCCGAGCCTGTTTTTCCCACCCGCACCCGGGCCGTGATGACGAACTCGGGGAAGTATGCTCACTATGGGCCCGGCCTGTCCGGTCGCGCGGTGCGTCTCGGTAGTCTTGCCGATTGCGTGGAGGCTTCCATCAAAGGGCGGGTGGCGGCTCGATTGCCTCAGTGGGTTTCATCATAATCCGGGCGTATGCTGTCTGTGCCGGCTGAGGGAGCCGATCTTGCCGCAATTCGCGCCATCGCCCGCCAGAGCCCAAAAGCGGTCTCGCCGATGAGCATGTTGAACCCTGACTCGATTGTGCCGGCCGAGTGGGAAAACTGCGTCTCATGTGGTGTTTCGGCTCGTCTGGCATGAACGCCGGCGAGTTCGCCCCGTAGGCGAAGCCTGGGGCCACGACGGACGATACGGCATCGTAAGGGGACGAAGTTCGGTATTCTGCCTCTTTCCTTCTACGCCGGGCGAACGGCGCTTGAAGAGACGATGCGGCATTGCAAAAAATGCAAGCATGAGCTTCTTCTGAAATTGCTCACGTCGTAAGTGGCATGGTGGCTTTGCGTGGCTTCGGTGGTCCTCCCCGAAACAATCATCGCTGAAGATCGACGCCCATCGGCTTGAAACTCAAATAGACCCAATCGCAGACGTCCGTCAAACGCATGGTGACCCGCCTAAATGGTTTTGCGAAAATCTCCGGCGACCAGCCTCTCAGCAAAGATGTCATCGGAGAAAGCCGTCTAGCCGCTCGACTGGCAAGTCGTTGCCTTCCGCTCTCCAGGGAGCTTTTGACGAGCAAACGGCCTTACAAGTGTCACGTGAACACTATCTTTGTTACCGAAGGGTGTCACCGCGTTTATAGGATGCTGAACGGCCTGCCTCGCACTCTCGCCCGAAACGGCACGCCCCCCCTGCACGTCACGCAAGCGCATCTTGAAGGTAGAGGCGATCGAAGACCCCAGCGGCGGATGCACGCTTTCCCTCCTCCAGCAAGCCTGCGCGGATCATCAGATCGATGGTGGTGTCGAACGCCTTCTCGGGAACGGAAAGGCCTTGCGGCCACATGCCCATGTCGCGCATGTAGCGCAAACCCCGTAGCGCGAGATCCGCGTCATCCGGCACGGTGATGCGCTGGAAAATCGGCAGGGTGACCTCCTCCTTCGCCGGATCGTTGGTGATCGCATGGGCCTCGGCGAGCGCCTTCAAGAGCTTCCCCACTGTTTCACCATTCGCATCAACCCAGCTTTTATTGGCGATGAGGGCGGCAAATACGATTTCCGGGATCGCATCATTGACCTCGCCGATCAGATTGTATCCCGCGGCTTCAGCGATGAAGTTCCAGGGCGCCGGCTGTGGGGCACAGTCGATGTCTCCCGCCAGGAGGGCCTCCCAACGCTTTGTATGCACGCCGGCAAGCGCGAACTCATAGTCGCCCGGGTACTTCAACCCTTCACGGCCAAGCAGCAGCTGCGTATAGATCGCCGTGCCTTCCGTAAGCGACGAGGTGCCGACCTTCTTGCCCCTAAGTCCGGCGATAGAGGTGATCGACGGATGCGCCACGATCGACATGGGAAGGCGGTTCGAGTTTGACCCAACAACACGCAATTCGCCGCCATTGATGTAGTTCGAAACGGCCCCTTCCGGCGGGGTAATCGCCAGATCCGCTACGCCCTCCAGAACGGCCGCTGTCGCCTTGTCGACGCTGCCCATGCGCAGATATTCGATCTTCAGACCATGTTTCGCGAACAGGCCCTGCTCTTCGGCAACGAAGACCGGCAGCCAGTTGAAACCCTGAGCACCGCCCGCCAGTTTGACTGTGGTCGTCATGAGTATTCCTCCAATTGTCGCCGAGATTACCGGCCTTGCGCCTTGAGCCGTTTATCGAGCAAGGGATAGACGCGCCGCGCATTGCCCTCGAAGATCGCGTGCCTGTCCTCGGCGCTGAGATCGAGCGCGTCAATATAGCGCTTGGTGTCGTCGAAGCTGTGCCCGGTTTCCAAGTCCACGGCCTTGACGGCGCCGAGCAATTCGGAGCCGAACAGGATGTTCTTCTTGTCCACCACGCGAAACAGCGTATCGATGCCGGCCTGGTGGTAGACGCAGGTGTCGAAGAAGACATTGTTCATGAGGTGCTCGGTAAGCGGCGGCCTTTCGAGCATGATAGACAAACCCCGGTAGCGCCCCCAGTGATACGGTGCAGCACCCCCGCCATGTGGGATGATCAGGCGCAGCTTCGGGTGCCGCTCGAACAGGTCGCCCTGGATCAACTGCATGAACACGGCCGTGTCGGCGTTGATGTAATGCGCGCCGGTCGTGTGTAGACAGCGCTCGCACGAGCCCGAAACATGGATCATCGCCGGAACGTCGAGCGCAATCATGGCCTCCCAGAGCGGATCCCACCATTCGTAATAGACCGGCGGCGCGCTCCACTTTCCCCCCGACGGGTCCGGATTGAGGTTGCAGCCGACGAAGCCTTGGTCGACGCAATGCTCCAGCTCGGCAATCACTGACGTCAGATCCCCATTGACCGTTTGCGGCAATTGGCAGACACCGGCGAAATTCTCCGGGAACATGTCGACGATGCGTCTTATGTTGTCGTTCGAGATGCGCGCCCATTCGTTGGCGATCGCCACGTTTTCAATATGGTGGCCCATCCCCGAGGCCCGGGGACTTATGATCGTCAGATCCGAGCCGCGCTCCTTCTGCAGCCGCAGTTGGTTCGCCTCGATGATCCCGGACAGCTCCTCGTCGGAAATGCCCGGATAGACCGGCTGTTCGCTCGCCTTTCCTTCCGCGAAAGCCACCTGCGCCTTGCGGAAATCGTGATGTTTCTGCGGCTCGGTGGTGAAGTGGCCGTGGCAATCGATGATCAGGGTCATCACGCGTCCCACTTCGCCGGAAGCACGTTCACGCCGCGGAAGCGCCAGCCCTTGGCCTTGATCTCCTGCTCGGGGTCGAGGCGCAGGTTCGGCAATTGCCGGAAGGATTCCTGAAGGGCGATCTCGCCCATGGCGCGCGACAGGAAATGGCCGGAGCAGAAATGCGGCCGGAAGCCAAAGGATACGTGCTGCTTCTTCTTGCGGAACATGTCGAACTGGTCCGGATTTTCGAAGCGCGCGTCGTCGCGGTTGGCAGACCCCATGACGATGGCAACCGACGACCCTGCTGGAATGGTCGTGCCGGCGATCTCGAAATCCTCAAGCGCCACGCGGGGCGTCACTCCGATCGGCGCTATCCAGCGCAGTCCCTCATCAAAGGCCCGCAGAGCATGTGCGGATGGGTCCTCCGCCATGACTTTGGCTTGCTCGGGATTGGAAAGCAGGCCGGCACAAGCATTTGCGGCCGCATGCCCCGGCTCCTGCAGGCCGCCCAGGATGATGACGCGCATGGTCGGCGATATTTCTTCCAGGCTGCGCACCTTTCCCTCGGGCATGCCGCCATGCATGACATGGCTCATCAGCGTGTTGTTCGGCTTCGACAATGCCGCGTCGTATAGTGCGCCGAGCTGGTTATCGATGTCCTCGAGTGCGTTGTCGAGCCGGTCCCAGACCACCTGATCGTTGGAGACGTTCTGCAAGCCGAGGGCCATGGCGTGAAACCACTCCACGAGATTGTCGTTCGAGGTCTCAGTCAGCCCGATCACGTCGCCAATGCAGCGCACCGAGATCGGTTCGAAGAGTTCCGTCGTGAGGTTGGCTTCGCCCCTCGGCTTGATCTCGTCGAGGAACCGCTGCACCACCGGCCGCGTGAGTCGCTCGACATAGGCGCGCACCCGCTCCTGGGTCAGATTGAGGTCGATGCCTTCGCGCAGGCAGGCATGCTCTTCGCCCGACATGGTCAGGACGTTCGGCATGCCCATGACGCGTGCCTCGGGTCGGTCCGCAGCGCCTGACGGTCCGAAGACCCTGTCGGTCGCACCAACTGTGCGGCAATCGTCGTAACGGGTAACGAAATACTCGTTGGTGCCCTCGAACAGGGCCACGGGAGCTTCCCTGCGCAGCCGCGCATAGACCGGGTAAGGGTCTCTATAAAGGTTCTCGCCCGTCAGTGCTGACGCGTCATCTGCCATTTCTGTCCTCCCACGAAGATCGCCCGACAGCTGGTGCCGAATGCGGCACCGCTCCTCCGCCGGGCCCTTATGCCGGTGCTTGAGCCCGCGGATCCGGGACTCAGGCACGCAGTTACATACCAAATAGACTTCAGATACCGTTTAGTATCTCAATACGACTGCCGTGTCAATGATGAGCTAGGCCCCTTGCTCTTTTGGATACCGCATGGTATTCAAAAACCTGTTAGTATGTCATCGCCATTGATGAACAGGGAGGAATTCATGACGCTGACAATGCGCGCCGCGCGGCTGCACGCGGTCGGAGAACCGATGAGAATAGATGAGGTGGCGAGACCCGTGGCCACCGGCAGCGATGTCGTTGTCGCGGTAAAGGCCTGCGGCATGGTCCCGAACCTCGCCAATGTGCTCGCGAACTGGGAGACCTGGTACCCGCAGATGCCATTGCCGCCGCGCCCCGCAATCCATGGCCTCGATCCTTCGGGCATCGTCCATCAGGTCGGCGAGCAGGTCGTGGCGCTCCGACCCGGCGACCGGGTCTATGTCAATCCGGGCCGCTTCTGCGGCGCCTGCCACGCATGCTCGTCTGGTCGCCCGCAGGCCTGCGAGTATTGGACGCTCGGCGGCTACTTTGGCTACAACCCGAAGAGCCTGGAGATGTTTGAACGCTATCCCTATGGAGGGTTCGGCGAATACATGCTGGCGCCGCAGGCCCAAGTCATCAAGATTCCGGACAACATGTCCTTCGTGCAAGGTTCACGGATGGGCTATCTCGGCACCTCCTACGCAGCCTTGAAAAAGTGCGGCCCACTGACGGGACGCTCGCTGATCATCAACGGCGCAACAGGGACGCTCGGCGTCGGCGCCACTCTCTTCGCGCTCGCGATGGGGGTCGGCAAAATCTATGCGGTCGCGCGTGGTGACGAGTTGCTTGCTCGGCTGAAGGCGCTTGCGCCAGACCGGATCGAAACCTTCTCGAACCGATCAGGATCGAGTGCTGAGTTCGTCATGGCCAGAACGACCGGCATCGGCGCAGATCTGATGCTCGATACGCTTGGTGCCAAGGCGCCGCTCGAATCGATGCTCGACGCCATGAAGGGCGTGCGTAGAGGTGGTCGCATCGTCAATATCGGCGGCACGGCCGGCGATCTGCCCGTCGACGTGAAATGGTGGATGGATGAGCAGATGGAACTGATCGGCTCCGTTTGGTTCACCGCAGCCGAGGGCATGGAAATCGCTGCGATGGTCGAGAGCAAGGTCGTCGACCTTTCCGTCATGGAGCCTATGGCCTGGCCGCTCGAGAACATCAACGAAGCGATATCGGGCGTAGCATTGGGCGACGGCGGCTTCACCTACTACGCGGTTACGATCTAACTCCAGTTCGAAAGGACGTCGAATTCAATTAGAGGAAACCTCCCGCCGGGGATCGGTTGGGGGGTTTTCGCATTTCGGCGTTTTCGACCACTTGTTCCCCCAAGCGTATCTCGGGAAGCTCTCCGGGATCGCTCGCGAAAGTTAGCTTCCAGATCTTTCCGAAACACCATTTAACGGTGGGCCGGAGTATCATCCGCTTGATCTACCGCAGGCCGTACCCGACGCATGCTCCTTCGGTTGATCGATTGGCCGAATAGTTCGGCGCTCGCCCCCGCGCCACTCCGGCGGGCCCGGATTGCCCACTTGCACGAGCCAGTTGTCGTTACACGCACAAAGCGTCACAAGGCGCGCCCTTAACGAAACGACCGGCCGAGGATCCCAGCCGGTCGTGAATTGCCACAGTTGGTCTTACCTTAATGATTGATCGCCTTGACGATCTCCTCGGTGACCTTCTTGGCATCGCCGAGCAGCATCATCGTGCCGTCCTTGTAGAACAGCGTG
>MBFK01000187.1 GCA_001704765.1 Sinorhizobium shofinae | reverse complement strand
CAGCGCCCCTCAAGGACCCTTGCACCAAGGACAAGTAATTGTAAACGCAGAAAAATACGCGTCTTTATGGACGGAAACTAGGCTATGTCGGTTCGGCGCTCGATATAAGCGAAAGGCGCGCCGCAGAGATCGCTCAACAGGAGTCTCAAGCCTTCATCAAGAGCATTTTCGACAGCAGCGTCGACTGCGTGCGCGTGCTCGATTTCGAGGGTCGGCCGCTGATGATGAACAGGGCGGGACGCGAAATCTTCGGCATATCGGAGCAAGCCGGCGTCCGGGCACACACGTGGAGTTCGATCGGCAAGGCGTCGGACGCCCCCAAGGTCGACACCGCATTCGAAAGTGTGCGCCAGGGGCGCAGCGCGCGTTTCGAACTCACCGTCAGGGACGTTCAGAACACAGAGCGATGGATGGATGTCATCGCTGCGCCAATCCTGAACGCCCGCGGCGAACCATTCCGAATGCTCTCGATCTGGCGCGACATTACGGAGGCGAAACGAGCGAATGAAGAAGTGCAAGAGGCCCGCTACGAGGCCGAGGCGGCTGCCGAGCGGCTCTCCGCCGTGCTTGAAAGCACTATGGACAGCGTCATGCTCGTCGACCATTTCTGGAAGGTGCGCTACCTCAATGAGAATGCCAAGCGCCTTCTCCGACTTCGCGAGGACGCGATGGGCGCGGCATTGTGGCAGCTGTTCCCGCGTGAACAGAGGGGCCTCTTTGCAAAAAAATGCCGCAAGGCGATGAAGGAGCGTAGCCCCGCCTCCTTCGAAGATTATATCGCGTCGCTCGACATTTGGGTCGAGGTGAATGCCTCCCCGACTGAGGACGGTCTTTCGGTTTTCTTCCGCGACATAACCGAGCGCCGGCGGGCCGAGGAGGACCGATTGCTCGCCCAAAAGCAGATCGCCCACATGGCCCGGCACGACATGTTGACGGGCCTGCCGAACCGGCTTTTCTTCCGGGAACGCTTCGATCAGGCTCTGGATCGCGTTCTCGGCAAAGCAAGAATAGCCGTACTCTGTCTGGACCTCGATGGCTTCAAGGTGGTCAATGATACGTTCGGCCACCCTACAGGAGACGCTCTCTTGCGTCAGGTCGCTGCACGTCTCAGTCACGTGGTCAGCCAGACCGACACGGTCGCGCGTCTCGGAGGCGACGAGTTCGCCATCATACGGCCTTTGCCAGAAGGCGCACAGGCGCCCTCCGCTCTGGCTCATCGTATCGTGGAGACGCTGACTGAGCCTTTCGCGATCGACAATGTCACCGTTGTGATTGGCGCGAGCGTGGGCATTGCCTTTGCGCCAGGCGATGGGACCTCGGCCGAAGAACTCATAAAAGCCGCCGACATCGCGCTCTACAGGGCCAAGGCCGCCGGGCGCGGAACCTATCGGCATTTCGAGCCTGCGATGGGTGCGCAGTTGCAGGCTCATCAGCAGATGAAGCTCGCGCTGCGCGATGCGCTCGATCGTGGCGAGCTGGAGCTTTACTATCAGCCGCTAATTAGCATTCAATCCAAGAAGGTGAGCGGTTGCGAGGCTCTGGTGCGCTGGCGCCACCCAGATCGCGGCATGGTTTCGCCGGACGTTTTCGTTCCAACTGCCGAAGAGACCGGATTGATCGTGCCAATCGGCGAATGGGTCTTAAAGGAAGCCTGTCGCGAGGCAGCCGGTTGGCCGAGCGATGTCAGCATTGCCGTCAATCTTTCACCGGTCCAATTCAAGAGCAAGAGATTGGTCGGGGTCGTCGCCGCCGCCCTCGCCTCGTCAGGCATTGATCCCGCCCGCCTGCAGCTCGAGATCACCGAGTCGGTATTGCTCGACGAAAGCGAGCACAATCTCGAGCTTCTCCAGGAACTGCGCAGTCTGGGCGTCAAGATTGCCATGGACGATTTTGGAACGGGCTACTCGTCGCTCGGCTATCTGCGAAGCTTCCCGTTCGACAAGATAAAGGTCGATCGCGCTTTCATTCGCGATCTGCCAAGCGGAAAGGAATCGCTTGCCGTCGTCAAGGCGGTCGCAGGCCTCGGCCACAGCCTCGGGATCACAACGACTGTGGAGGGGGTCGAAACGGAGGACCAGCTGAACGCCGTTAACCGGGAAGGCTTTGACGAGGCGCAGGGCTATCTCTTTGCGCAACCGCTTCCCGCGTCGGAGATCTCGAAACTGATCACCAAAGAACTCGAATGAAGGCGATTTCGGCTGGAGGCGCCAGGATTGGGATCATTTTCCATTTTTGGGACGATTGGCGAAGGAAATCGCACAAAGTGTTAACCATATACACTGAACAGTGGGAACAGGCAGACGGGAACGATCGTTAGTTGCAGGACATTTGTGACCTTCATCGGAGGACCGGCTCGTTCCGTTGACGCGGAGCATCCGGTCCACCTGAACTTGGGGGAGCATCGATGAATGCGTTTGGCGTCGCACTTGTCGCGGATGACGACGAATTCTTCAGGATCGCGCTCGCAGCCATCCTGAAGACCAAGCTCGGCTTTTCCGATGTGGTAGAGACGGGATCTCTCGATGAGGCGATCGAGCGCCTCGCGGACCGCGACGATGTCTCATTAGCCCTGTTCGACCTCACCATGCCGGGCATGGAGAGTGCCGCGAGCCTCGGTGCAGTGCGCGAGGTTCACCCGGACGTGAAAGTGGCTGTGGTTTCCGCTTCATCACGCCGGAATGACATTCTCGCCTCGCTGGCGGCGGGAATCCACGGCTATGTGCCGAAGAGCCTCGGCGCCTCGGAACTCGCCGCCGCGCTGCGCGTCATATTGAACGGCGCCATCTATGTCCCGCCTTCACTCGCCGGCCGTACGCCCTATTCGGCTGAACCGGAACCGCCGCCTGCAACGCCTGGGCATAGCCAAGAACCTTCCCGGCGAACGATCGAATTCCTGACGCCGAGGCAACGCGAGGTTCTGCTGCTCCTAGTCGAGGGTCTATCGAACAAGGAAATCGCCCGCAAGCTTCGCCTCGGCGAAGGAACCGTCAAGATACATATGGCGGCCCTGTTCCGCAGCCTCAGGGTGAGGAACCGGCAGGAGGCGGCGGCCGCCGGTGCCCGTCTGTTGCCGATCGCGCAAAGATGAACCCGATAGGCCGGTCGGCTAGGCCGCTTTCTAGCCATCCGGACGAATAGCCCGAATGCCTGCGAGGACGTAGTTACGATATCAACGAAAATGATGTGGAACGACAATGCGCCGCGCCCCAGCGAAAGTCAGGTCTTCAAGAGTCGCGCTCACGGCAAACCGGTCCGGGCGGGACGAGGGCGTCGAAAATATCTCCGGCGCTGTCCTCTCGGAGGCCGGCTCTCTCGTCGCAAGAATCGCCGACAAGATCGGGATGAGCGTTGCAGCGTCGCGCAAACAGGCTGCCGTTTCGGCGATCCGTCGCCTCATGGCCAGCCGAGGCCTGAACCATGTCAGCTCTCTTCTCGATCTAATCGATGCGGACGAAGATCTCAAAGAGGAACTCATCGATGAGGTGACCGTCGGTGAGACCCATTTTTTCCGCGGTCCGGCCCAGTTCGACCTGGTCAGGGACACAATTCTTCCAGAGTTACGCCGAAGTCGGCCGATGGGCTCGCCCATCCGGATCTGGAGCCTTGGCTGCGCGAGCGGCGAAGAGCCCTATTCGCTCGCAATACTCTGCGAAGAGGAGGGTCTATCGAATATCGTTGAAATCGCTGCGTCCGACATATCGCGCAAGGCGCTCATCGATGCCGCGTCGGCCGAATACGGCGAATGGTCTCTGAGGAACACCAACGAATGCTGGAGGCATCGCTACTTCCTCCAAAGCGGGAGTCGGTATCGGCTGAGGCCTGATCTGGCGCGGCGGGTCAGGTTGACAAAAGTCGCCCTTGGAGCCGACGCCCTTCCTGCGCCCCAAAGTGGTCTTGCTGATTTCGACCTGATCCTGTGCCGCAACGTCCTCGTCTATCTCGATGCTGCCGCCGTCCGCCGGATCGCCCGGCAGCTATTTGCGTGCCTCGTCGAGGATGGCTGGCTGATGACCGCTCCAACCGATCCACCTCTCTGGAAGCACGCGCCCTTCGAAACGTCGATCACATCCGCGGGCGTCGTTTATCGACGACCCATATCCTCCCAGGAAGGTCCTGCCGATGACCGCTGTTAACCGAACGATCCGTCGAACCATCGACTGGGCCGACGTGAAACGAAGGATCGCCGTGGCCATCGAACAGACGGAAGCGCTTCTCGATTCAGGCGCGCGGCGCGATGAATCCGAAGGGCAGCGCTTCTCGTTGATCCGTTCGGATCTGGAGACCGGAGAGGATCACGAAGGCTCGGCACGTTTTGTATCCTTCGCACTCTCGGGCCGCCGCTTTGCACTCGACGTCCTTTACGTTTGCGAGATCGTCTCGATGGCGCGCGTCACTCCGCTTCCGGGCATGCCGACCTATGTGCGCGGCATTTGTGACCTGCGCGGTCAATTGCTTCCCGTATTTGATCTGCGAAGCCTGCTTCACCTTCCCGGCGTTGCCTCGCCGGATGGCGATTGGGCAATCGTCTGTGGAGAGACGCAGGCGGAATTCCTGGTCGTGACGGACGAAATACCGGAAATCAGCAAGCTCTCCGCCCCGGAAAGTCCCTCGACTGGGAGTGAGAAAGATCCCGATTGGGCTTGCATTCCCATGAGTGACGGGACCGTTATCCTGGAAGGCGCTCTTCTCCTTAGCGATCGCCGGTTTTTCCTGGAGAGTGAGCAGCTTGCCGACGAGATCGCAGGGGATGAGCAATCATGAACTTCCGGCGCACGAGGAGCCTCCACGGCATGCTGGGTTTTGCAATGCTGCTTTTCGTTGCGGCATCGGCCTTGCTCGTCGGATCAAGCTTTTTCGCTTTGGAGCGAGTCCGTGCCGACCTTGCGGCAGCTTCGTCGCTCAGCAAGGAACGCATCTTCTACCAGATGCTCTACAGGGCCGGACGCCTGCCGGGGCCGAACGACCCGAATTGGCCTGCAGCCATATCTGAGCTCCGCGACCTGATGCAGCGCAACGAGCGGATGCTCGCCCGGCTGGCCGGCGGGGACGAGACCCTGGGGCTTGCGGCCGAGACCGACCCCGAAGCCCTTGCCCAGCTGGAGCAGCTGCGCCAACTCTGGCAGCAACAGGTGAAACCGGCTCTTGAACGGACGATAAGCCAGACTCCGCCCAGCCAAGCTGTACTTGAGGAACTCGACCGGAACATCCGTACCTACGCAGCCCGCATCAACGAAAAGATCGACAGAATCGAGGACACGGCCGCGACAAGGCTCTACCGGTCGCAGATGCTGCAGCTGGGCTTATCCGCGCTGGCCATCGTCTTGCTGTTCCTCGTGCTGAGGGTCGTCCGCCACTACGCCCGCCGGGCGCGTATCCTCGTGGACGTTGCGAAGGGGGTGAGTGCCGGAAATCTGGACCAGAGGGCCATTGTCACGGGTAATGACGAACTGGCGGTTCTCGGCGCGTCCATCAACGGCATGACCGCGAAACTCGCAGGCATGATCGAAAACGAGCGTGCCGACCGCGAGCGGCTGGAGGAACTGCTAGCCGCGATCTCGGAGACGGCGCAGCATCTTTCGTCATCCGCAGCGGAGATCTTGGCCGGAACCACGCAACAGGTCGAAGGCATGCGCGACCAGTCCTCCGCCGTCGAGGAAACGGTAACGAGCGTCGATGACGTGCTGCAGACGTCGGAACAGGCGGCGCAGCGCGCCCAGCAGGTCGCCGCTTCTTATGAAACCGCCGTGAAGGTCAGCGGCGAGGGGCGCAAGGCACTCGACGACACTGTCACGACGATGAACGCCGTCAACGCGCGGACGGAGACGATTGCCGGGGATATTCTCTCGCTCGCGGAAAACAGTCTTGAAATCGGAGAGATCGTCTCGGTCGTCGCGGAGATCGCCGACCAGACCAATCTGCTGGCACTCAACGCGGCGATCGAAGCATCGCGCGCGGGCGAACACGGTCGGGGCTTCAATGTGGTCGCCAGCGAGATCAGGACCCTTGCAGACCAGTCGAAAACCGCCACCACCAGAGTTCGTCGAATCCTTATGGAAATCCAGAAGTCGACGAATGCCGCAGTGGTTGGTGCCGAAGAGGGAACGAAGAGCGTCGGTCGAGCTCTCGAAACGGTAAAGGAAGCAGGCGAAACGATCCGGCAGCTCGAGGCCATCATCGGGGATTCCGCCAGATCCGTCGCACAGATCGCCGCATCCGCCGGCCAGCAGAAAGCCGGCATGAAGCAGATACACGATGCAATGCACTATATCCAGCAGGCGAGCAGCCAGAACCTGTCGGCCATTCGCCAGGCGGAAGAAGCCGCAAAGGACTTGAACGAGCTCGGATCCAGGCTGAGGGACATGCTCGCTGATCATGGCAACGGAAGATGATGAAAACTGAAGAACTTGACCGCCAGCTCCTAGAAATCTTCACGCAAGAGGTGCAGGAACGCGCCTTTGACATTGAGCGCATGCTGATCGGAATCGAGGAGGCCGACGACGCCGAAGAGAAACGTCGTCTGCAGGATCAGCTTCTCAGGATGGCACATAGTCTCAAAGGTGCCGCCGGTCTCGTTCAGGTGCGCGGCATCGAAAGCATTTGCCACTGGATGGAGGAAGTGCTCACGCACGCCTCGAAGGAACGATTGGCGCTCGGTCGTACGAAGCTCGACGTGCTTCTTCGCGCGGCGGATGCGATTACGGAGGCGGGCCGGCTGCTGGCAGGCGGCGAGATGCTCTCGGCAGCCAAGGCCGAGAGCGTCGTTCTCGAATTGAAGGCTGCGGTCGTTCCAGGCGTGGATCACGGCAGCGTTCCACCGGGACCACCACCGCCCTCCGAGCATCAGGTCCCGGTTCGTTCGACCGATCTGGACGGTTCGATGCGTGTGTCGGCCGATCGGCTCGACGCTCTTCTCCACAGGAGCGGCGAATTGCTCGCTTTCAATGCGGTCGTGCGACGGCATGCCGAACAGGCCTCGCACATCAGAGAGCAGGCAAGGAGGTTGCGGACGTTGGGCTCCTATTCCGAGACCGAGGCCGCTGGCATCGAAAGCGGGCTGCGCGAGCTTGCTGCCTCGCTCCGCAACGATGGACGACTGATGCATAGCGCCGTCTCCGCGCTTGACCACGAGGTGCGCCGCGTGCGCACACAGCCCTTCGCCGCAGCCTGCAAGGGGCTGGAGCGCATCGTCAGGGACATGGCGGCGCACTCGGGAAAATCAGCGACGCTGGAAATTAGGGGCGGTGAAATCGAGATCGATCGCTCAATTCTCGCCGGACTGCAGGATTCGCTTCGCCACCTCGTTCGCAATGCCGTCGCGCACGGCATCCAGTCGCCCGAGGAACGGCGATTGGCGGGCAAGCTTGAAAAGGGGCGGATTGTCGTCTCCGCTTCCGTCTCGGGCGATCGGGTGCAAGTGGTGGTGCAGGATGATGGCCGCGGCCTGGACACGGAATCGCTGCGCAAGCTCGTGGGCCAGACGGGTTCGATTGCATCGCAAGACGAGGGAGAGCTTCTACAGCGCGTTTTCGAGCCTGGCATTTCCACGTCGGCCTCGGTCAACAGGCTATCCGGTCGCGGAATCGGGCTTGATATCGTCAGAAGGGCGGTCGAGGACATGCGCGGTACGTCGAATGTCGCGCAAGTTCCGGGAGGCGGGGCTGCTTTCACCCTGACCTTGCCGCTCACGCTCGCCACGGTGCGCGCCTTGGAGATCCATGTTGGCGGGCATGTGCTCACGATCGACACCTCTTCCGTCGAGCGCGTCATAAGGGTCGCCGCCGAGGACATCGGCCTCGAACAGGAAAGGCCGGTCGTGACGACCGAGGCCGGCACGTTTCCCCTGGTCGATCTTGCCTACTGGCTGGGGTTGCGACCGGCTGGCGAGCGCGTATCCCAGGACGCCCGCCCCGCGGTAATTGTAGGAACCGGAGGCAGGCAAGCTGCCGTTCTTGTGGATGAGGTCGCCGGAGAACGGGAACTGCTTGCACGTTCGCTCGGGCCCCGTCTGGCGAAAATCCGACGCTATTGCGGCGGAATGGTGCTGCAAGACGGTCGCATCGCGTTGCTTCTCAATGCGTCCCTTCTGACTACAGTAGCGCCGGCGACATATACGGCACCCTTCCCTGATGCCGGTCAGTTTGGAAAGTCGAAGCGCCGCAAGGTTCTCGTCGTCGACGACTCGAAGTATATTCGTACGCTGGTCAGGCTCATCCTCGAAGCGGCGGGCTATGGCGTTGCCATGGCGTCCGACGGTCAAGAGGCATTGCAGCACCTACGCCATCACGAGGTCGATATCGTTGTGGCCGATGTCGATATGCCCGCAATGGACGGGTTCGAATTGACACAGGCGATCAGGCGTTGCGACCGGCTGGCTGGCCTGCCCATCATCCTCGTCACCGGACGGGACGCGGCGGAGGACAAGCTTCGCGGCCTGGAAGCAGGAGCCAATGCTTACGTCACCAAGAACCAGTTCGATGCACATCAGTTTCTCGAAACGGTGAGCCAGGTCGGTCGTCTGAGGTAGGGATGGTTCGCATTCTCCTGGCCGCCTCCAGGCTCGATCTTCAGGAACTCGTCGAGAAGGCGGTTCGCCGCGATTCGGCGGCGGAACTCTTGGGCGTGGCAAGAAGCACTGGCGAGGCGGTCGCGATGGCGCGGCAACTGTCGCCCGATATCGTGACGATGGAGCTGCGGCTTGGTGATCACGACAGCGCCGAAGCGGTCAGGGAAATCATGATTTCAGCGCCGGCGCCGATTGTCATGGTGTCGCGTGAAAATGACGAGGAGCTCGGAGCCGCCGCGGCTCGAGCCCTCGAAGCCGGTGCTCTTGCGGTCATTCCGGCGCCGCCGCCGGTCGATGGCCGCCTCGAGAAAGCCGCGACGGAGAAATTCCTGTCGACGATCAAGGCCATGGCCCATGTGAAGGTGGTCAGGCAATGGCGCAAGAAGACGTCAGACGACCGCCGGAACGATCAGGGCCCTGCAGCCGCGGCCCATGCGCCGATCGGCATTGTCGGCATTGCGGCCTCCACGGGCGGCCCCGCCGCAATCCGATCGATATTGATGAATGTGTCGAGCAAATTTCCCGCCCCGATCCTGATCGTACAGCATATGTCGAGCGGCTTCATCGACGGCGTCGCCGCTTCCCTCGATGCGAGCGTGCCGCTGAAAGTCAAGGTCGCGACAGATGGCGAGCGCTTGAGGGCCGGGACCGTTTACCTTGCTCCGGACGGCCTTCAGCTTGGCGTCTCAGGCCGATCACGAATCCGCGTCGTAAACGATGCTCCCGTCGAGGGCTTCAAGCCCTCGGGCTCCTATCTTTTCGGCTCGATCGCCCGCGCCTTCAAGGGCGAGGCGCTCGCCGTCATCTTGACCGGCATGGGCAATGACGGGACCGAGGGGCTTCGCTCACTCCGCGAAGCGGGCGGCAAGGCGATCGCCCAGGACGAGGAGAGTTCAGTGGTTTTCGGGATGCCGAAATCGGCAATCGGTGCGGGTCTTGTCGATTTCGTGCTGCCGCTGGAAAGCATCGGCGGCAAAATCGTCGCCCTCGCCGAAGGCGGTGAGAACGGCCCGTAGCGGAGCTGCGCTTCACTTTGCGGCGCCGCGCGTCATAGCGCGGCGCCGCAACCACCCTGCCCCGCCTATTGAATCCCGGAAATCTGAATGGCCGCTGGGGTGATGATCACCGCGAAGAGAATCGGCAGAAAGAAAACGATCATCGGCACGGTCAGCTTCGGTGGAAGTCCGGCCGCTTTCTTCTCCGCCTCGCTCATGCGCATATCGCGGTTCTCCTGCGCCATCACCCGCAGCGCCTGACCAAGCGGCGTTCCATATTTCTCGGCCTGGATGAGGCTGGTCACGACGGCGCGGACACCCTCCACGCCGGTCCTTCGCCCCAGGTTTTCGAAGGCCTGCCGCCGGTCCTGCAGATAGGAAAGCTCCGCCGTCGTCAGAAGGACCTCCTCGGCCACCTCGGGCGACTGTGCACCGATCTCCTCGCCCACTTTCCGAAAGGCGCTTTCGATGCCCATGCCGGACTCGACGGTGATCAATAGAAGGTCCAGCGCCTCCGGCCAGGATCGGCGGATCGCCTGCTGGCGCTTGGTGATCCTGTTCCGGATGAATATCGCCGGAGCGAAATATCCGAGCGAGCCCATGGCCCCGGCCAACGCAATGACCGCAAGCAGCGGCGCCTCGGGCCGAAGGATGAGCAGCATATAGATGAGGCAAGCGGCAAAGAGCACAAAGGGCGCTATCAGTCTGAAGGCAAGAAAGGTCGTCACCGGAGCGTAGCCGCGGTAGCCGGCCATGCTCAGCTTGCGGAGGATGTCGCCATCCTCCGCCTGTTTGGCAAGGTTGAAACGATCGACGATCGCCTGGAAGAAGCGCTTGGGCTCCGCGCGCAGGGACACCTTGCTCTTTTCGGCATTCAGGCGAGTGCGTTCGCGCTGCCTGATGCGCTCGCGCTCACTCTCCACCTTGCGCATCCGCTCTGCGAGCGTATCGCGGAAAATATACGGCCAGGAAACCGCCACGACGGCACAAAAGGCGGCGATGCCAGCCAACATCGCGGCAAGCTGGTCCGGATCGGGGATGTGGGCGCCAAGGGTCATGTCATATCTCAGAAATCGAAGTTGATCATTTTGCGCATGAGGAAGGTGCCGATGCCCATCCACAGGGCCGAGCCGGCAAGCACCATCTTTCCGGCGAGCGTCGTGAACAGCAGCGACATGTAATCGGGGCTGGTCAGGTAGACGGCGCCGGCGACGAAGAAGGGCAAGGCTCCGATGATGCCGGCGGAGGACTTTGCCTCGGCGCTCATGGCCTTGATCTTGGCCTTCATCTTCTTCCGCTCGCGCAGTACCTTGGAAAGGTTTCCGAGCGCCTCCGAGAGGCTGCCGCCGGTGCGGCTTTGAATGGTGATGACGATGGCGAAGAACTTGGCCTCGGGCAAAGGTATGCGCTCGCACATGCGTTCGACGGCCTCGTCGACCGGCAGTCCCAGCGTCTGGTCCTGAGCGATGGTGACGAATTCGCCTTTGACCGGCTCCTGCGCTTCGGCTGCGATCACTCTCAGGCAATCCGGCATCGGCAGGCCCGCCTTGAGCCCTCGCACAATCACATCGACCGCATTCGGAAACTCGGCGGTGAACCGCTTGAGCCGCATGTTGCGCTTCGTGTTCACATGGAGGTGCGGCAGGAGCAGGCCGCCCGCTATGGCAAAGCCTAGTGTGGTAAAGGCGCCGAGACCGAGGAACGATATCAAAACATAGGTCGCGAGGCCGCTGCCGGCGCAGGCGAGCCAATAGGTCCGGACTGACCAGCCAAGACCGGCCTGGCGGAGCCGGATGGCGAGCTTAGGCTTGCCGCCCTTGCGCGCCTGCGCCTTCTGCTTCTCTTCAATCTCGCGAAGCGACTTTTCCACTGAGCGGCGACGGTCGCGGCGCTCCTCATCGGCCGATTCCGCCCGATTGACCTCCGTGCGGCCCGCGACCCGCTCAAACCTCTGCCGGTAGGGGCTGGCCTTCGCGGCACGCGGATAAAACGCAGCGAGCATCAGGCCGCCGACGGAGCTCGACGCCAGAAAGAAGATGAGCACGGGAAACAGCGAAGCACTCAGCATGTCCACATCAGCCTTTGTCAGATGCTCAGGGCGTCCGGTGAAGCGGCCGTCAGGCGGCCGCCTTGATCTCGGCGGCGTCGAGGGCCGCAGCCAGGCGCGCTTCCTCGCCATAATAGCGGGCGCGATCCCAGAAGGCCGGGCGGCCGATGCCGGTGGAACGGTGCCGTCCGATGATGTTGCCTTTTCCATCCTCGCCGAGAATGTCGTAAACGAAGAGATCCTGCGTCGTGACCACGTCGCCCTCCATGCCGAGCACTTCGGTGATGTGGGTAATGCGGCGGGAGCCGTCGCGCAGGCGCGCCGCCTGGACGATCACGTCCACCGATGAAACCAGCATTTCCCGGATTGCCTTGCCCGGCAGCGAATGCCCCCCCATGGTGATCATCGCCTCGACGCGCGAGATCGCCTCGCGCGGAGAGTTGGCGTGGAGCGTTCCCATCGAACCGTCATGGCCAGTGTTCATCGCCTGCAAGAGGTCGAAGGCCTCCGACCCGCGCACTTCGCCAACGATGATCCGCTCCGGCCGCATGCGCAGGCAGTTCTTGACGAGGCTCCTCATGGTGATCTCACCCTGCCCTTCGATGTTCGGCGGGCGGGTCTCGAGCCGCACCACATGGGGCTGCTGCAATTGAAGCTCGGCCGCATCCTCGCAGGTGATGATGCGCTCGCCGTCGTCGATATAACCGGTAAGGCAATTCAGGAGCGTCGTCTTACCGGAGCCCGTACCACCCGAAATGAGCACGTTGCAGCGGACGCGGCCGATGATCTTGAGGATCTCGGCGCCCTCGGGCGAGATCGAGCCGAACCGCACCAGCTGGTCGAGGTTCAGCTTCTCCTTCTTGAACTTGCGGATCGTCAGGCTCGGTCCGTCGATGGCGAGCGGCGGCGCGATGACGTTGACACGCGAGCCGTCGGCGAGACGCGCGTCGCAGATCGGGCTTGCTTCATCGACCCGCCGGCCCACCTGGCTGACGATGCGCTGGCATATGTTGAGGAGCTGCTCGTTGTCGCGGAAACGAACACCCGTCCGCTGCACCCGGCCGCCGACCTCGATGAACACCTGGTCGGCGCCATTCACCATGATGTCGGCGATGTCATCGCGTGCGAGCAGAGGCTCAAGGGGGCCGTAGCCGAGGATGTCGTTGCAGATATCGCGGAGCAGCTCGTTCTGCTCGACCATGGAAATGCCGGTCTTCTTGGCGGCGACGATGTCGTTGACGATCGCGCCGATTTCCTGGCGCGCCTGATCTCTGTCCATGCTCGACAGCGCTGCCACGTCGATGGTGGCGATCAGCGCGCTGAAGATCTCCTTCTTCAGGCTGTAATATTGGTCGGCCTTTTCCGCTTTGGCGGCGGACGGGACTTCGGCAGGCTTCGGCACTTCGCGCGGCATGGCGGACTGCTGTTCGCGCGCCGCCTGCTGAACTTCCGTTTCTATGACCTTTTGATCCGGAATGGATTTTCTGCCGAACATCGTTGTCGCTCTACTTGTCGTTGAGGGAGTGTCTGCTTATTAGATGCGATAGCGGAAGGCGATCATGCCTTCCGCTTCGCTTGGCGATCGACGCTGTGACCTAGGTCGCCGTTAGAGCTTGTCCGAGATCTTGGTGAAAGTAGCGCCGACGTCGGTGCCAACGGTGGTCACCGCCGTGATGATAGCAACAGCGATGAGCCCGGCAATCAGGCCGTATTCGATGGCCGTGGCACCAGATTCGTTGCGGACGAAGCGGACGAGAAGATTTTTCATGAGACGATCCTTCACTGGGTTGGGGTTGCGCCGACGCCAAGTTCGGCATCACAGGTCGGGCCGGGGTTTCTTTCGTTTCCCGCTTGCTGTGTGGCCTTGATATAGACTTTATTAACCCTTTTGATCCATTCAGCCTGATGGCCGATACCTCTTCCGGATAGGATCGGCCTGTTGGCCTAGTCCAATCGTCCGGCCGCACTATCCTCTTGCTTTTGCCAGCCTTATTCGACCGGATGGCTCGTCGTCCGTTCACAGAGACCGGGAGCGAAAAATGCGCGTGGTTCCAGGGCATAAAGGGGCCGGATGGCTCGCTCTCGCCTTGACGGCCTTTGTCGCCCTTGGCGCGGCGCAGGCGGCGGAGGATCGCCCGCCGGACACGGCACTGGAGCCCACCCGCCAGACCGAGGGCATCGTCAGGGTCATTGTCGATTTTGCAAGACCGCTGATCCTCGCCCGGCCGGCAAGCACGCTCATCATCGGCAACCCTGCCATCGCCCAGGCGACGCTCAGCGACGACAAGACCGTCATTCTGACCGGGAAGACGCCAGGATCGACGAACCTTATCGTCATGGACGCTGGCGGTGCCGAGGTCGCCAACATCATCCTCGATGTGGTTGCCGCGGGCGGTCGCTTGGTCACCGTGCACGGCGGCAGCGGACGATCGACCTACAGCTGCACGGAGCACTGCGACCCGGTTCAATCCGGCGATGATACGTCGACCCCTCCTCTGCCGAACAACCCCGCTTCGCCGATCAACGAAGGGAATGCGGGCGAACCATGACCCGAACTCGACCGATCGCTCATCCGATCGGGATACGCCGCGAAAGTGCGAGGCTGAAGGGTGCCTCCGCCAGCCCGGGGAGGAAAAACGCAAACGGATAGCGGATCGACAGCACGCGAAAATCGATCCCGTCCACGGTTTGCTTGGTGACGGCAATTTCCAAGAGACCCGGATCGCCGCCGTCGAAATTGTCGCGAACGGCACTCGCCAGCTTCGTCTGCGCCTCGCTGTCGGGCGCATCGCGGGCGATCTTCCCGATAAGCACCTGCCGAGCCGCAACGTCCGCCGCATAGGACAGGTCGTTGCGCACGTAAAAGGCGCGGCCGAACTCGATAACCCCTAGGACCAAAAGGAACAGAGGTAGACAGACGAGCGCAAATTCGACCGCCGTCGCGCCCGACTGGCTGCGCCAGGCGCGATGAAGGGTGCGGACCGGCATCTTCATCGGACTTGCACTTGCATCGAGGAGTTGAGCTGGAAGGGCGAAAGCACTTCCGGCAGGGACATCGGCTGATAGTTCTTGGCCGCTTCGAGCCGATAGAATACGAGCTGCTGCGCCGCATTCGCGCAGGGTGTCGTCTCGCACTGAGGCGCCGCCTCCGGTTTGACATCGGCGTTTTCCGGGCAGGCGCAGTAACGCTTCACCGGCGCCAACGTGACATTTGCCGGCACGGCGCTTTGCGAAAGCGTCGACTGCAGCACCTTGTCGACCTGCGTCGCCCCTGGATCGGCCATGGCGGCTTGCGCTCCGGCGCGAAGCACGTGGTCGATCGTCATCCGCTCGTGCAGCGCCAGTGCAACATCGGCCATGGCGACGAGGCCAAGGGCCAACACCGGCGCAAACAACGCAAATTCCACGGCCGAAACGCCGGTCTCGGACTTCTTCAGCTCGCTCGCCTTCCTTCGAAGCGCCGAGGCCGCCTTGTGACGTTGCAAGAATCTCTGCACCACCCCTGGGAGGCCTTTCTTCCGCGTGGGTCTCTGCCTCGTGCCGCCGACCCGCCAGGCAAGCGACGCGATGGCTTGCCCGGCCTTCGACTCGGGTGCCGACTCGATGACCAATTGGCCGTTATTGGCCGCTTTGCCGAACAGTTGCGGATTGAAGGGAATGGATAGGCTTTCCTCCAGTCCTACCGCGGCGATGAAATCCTTCGACTTGATCTCGGCAAGCTTCGGGGTGTCCATCCTGTTCAGCACCAGTCTGGGCAGCGGATCGTTCGGACGCGCCTTCTTCAAAAGGTCGACCAGGTTCTTCACATTGCGCATCGAGGCCAAATCCGGCGTTGCCGTGATAACGATCTCATCGGCCTCAAGGAGGATCTTTCGCGTCCACTGCATCCAGATGTGCGGCAGATCGACCACGATGTGCCAGGAGCTGGACCGGGCGACATCCAGGAGATGATCGACATGTTCCTCCTTCAGATAGAAGAACCTGTTGAGGTCGGTGGTCGTCGGAAGCAGGTGCAGGTGCTCCGTGTAGGGCACCGCCAGGCGCCGCAGGAGCACATCGTCCAGACGGTCGGGGCTGCTGAGAACGTCCGTCAACCCCTGGACCGCTTCAACATCGAAGTCCAGTCCGAGAGTGCCGAACTGGAGGTCGAGGTCGGCCACCAGCACATCGGCATCCACCCGCTTCGACATCGCGTAGGCCACGTTATGGGCGAGCGTCGAAGATCCCGTTCCGCCCTTGGCGCCGATGAAGGCGACGATGCGCCCGAGCTTATCCTCTGCGGAGCCCCGGAAACAACGGTGCACCGCCGCTATGAAATCGATAGGGTCAAGCGGCATAACCAGGTAATCGCTGACCCCAGCGTCCAGGAGCCTCTTATAGAGGCCTACGTCGTTGGAGCGGCCGACGACGATGACCTTGGTGCCGGTGACGCATTCCATCGCCAGGGCCTCTAGCGCTCTCATGAGATCGGCCTCCCTGTCGTCATTTTCCACGACGACAAGGTTCGGGGAGGTGACGCCGCCGTAGAGCGCCGTCGCATCCTTTATCCCGCCTTCCTTGATTGTCACCGTGGCGCGCGCCATCCGGCGGTCGATCGCCGCCGCACGGATCGTCTCGATCAACGTCTCAGAGCGGCAAAAGACGGCGATGTCCACTTTGGGGACTGGCAACAGCGGCGGAGCATCCGGTGCCTGAATAGTGTCCTGGGTTTTTTTTGCGAGCTGTTTCATCTGTCCGACATTCCGTGAAAATTAATCAGCTGCCACCGGAGCGGGACGGGACCTCGACCATCGATAGCCGCCCGCCACTAACAATGCGCACGACCCCTGGTCGGTTTCCTTCCGTCTCGACAACCGGTGCTTCCAGGTTGTCGGTGACCGCGCGCAGCGCAAGCGACACGGTGCCGGAGGCTTCGGCCGCGGCGATGATGGCGATCTGCTCGGGGTCTGCCTCGAGCGTCGCGGTCTTGCCGACGACGGAGGTACCATCGGCACCTTCGGAAATGGTCTGATCGACCGCGAGCACCCGTATGTTGGAGAGGATCGCGCGGCTAACCACCTTACCGTCCTTTCCCGAGGAATCCGCGCGAGCGATGGTGTGGATCACGTCGACATGGTCGTTTGGCAGGATGAAGCCGCCGGCCGTGCTTTCCGCCGTCACGCGAACCGCGATCGCCCGTTTCCCTGAAGGCAGCATGCTGGACAGGAAACCGGCGCCGCGCTGGGCAAGCTTGTCCTCGCGGATCGGTTCTCCTTCGACGAAACTGTTTTGAGCGAGCATGCCCTTGAGCGTCGTGATCGCGTCCGGCCGCGCACTGCGGCTGATGAACACAGGAGGAATCTCGCCCTCCCACGGCTGCCAGCGCAGGTGGGACTCCTCAAGCGTCGTGCCGCGCGCCAGCTCTGCAGCGGCGACGAGCACCTCCTGGGAGGGAGATTGTTGAACTTCGGCGGCCTCGACGGTCGGCGGATCGGTGAAGCCGAGCGCCAGCCAGGAGGCGGCTCCGCCGGAGGCAAGTGCGAGGAGGAGAATGACCAAGCGGATCATGGCAGGACCTGTTTGTAACGGGACTTTGATGTCTTCACAGAAGGGCGGAGATCCAATGGCTTTCCGGCAGCAGCAGGAGCGCCGCAGGCGCCATCGCCGCACCGTAAGGAATGCCCGTCTGCGGCTCGTGCAACCGGCTCGACCAGGCATTTTTCTTGAGGACGACCGGCAGCGGCACCCTGCGAAACTGCAGCAGCGCCAGCGTCAGAACCGCACCGAGCACCGAAGCGTAGGCGACGAAGTGAAGGGCGAGGTCTGGACCAAGCCAGAGCACCGCCACGGGGAGCAGCTTTGCATCGCCGCCGCCGATCCAGCCGAGGGCGAAGAACGTGAAGGTGCAGGCGAGCACGGCCGAGGCAACGAGGATGCTCGACCAGATCGTGGAAAGATCCACGCCGGCAAGCGGCGCAAGCAACGCGAAGGCGACCAGCAAAGAGCCGACGAGGCGGTTCGAGATCGTCATCGTCGCCACGTCCTTGATACCGGCATAGGTCATCGTTCCGGCAAAGAGAAAAAATGCGAGCCAAGCTGCGGTTGTGGAGATCATCGTAGAGGTGCCTTCTGCGAGGGCCCCGGTGGCCCGTTTCATGTGCCGCGAAATATGCCGCCTGCAGCACCCAATCGCCATTCGACCTGATGGCCTAAGCGAACGGATCGAGGGTCCTGTGCCGGACTAGGCCAACCGGCCGAATCGCAAGCACCCCAACCCCGGGATATATCTCCGGCCTGAACATCAGGACCCGGGACATTCGAATGAGCAAAGGGAACAACGTGATCGAGGTGGAAAAGCCGTCGCAGCGCCTGCGTCGTCTTCCAGGCCGCATACTGAAGGACGATGGCGGCGCGGTCGCCGTTATTGCGGCGATCGTATTTCCCGTGCTGGTTGGCGCCATGGGGCTGGGGGCGGAAAGCGGTTATTGGTATATGGAGCAGCGTAAGCTGCAGCATGCGGCGGACGTTTCAGCTCATGCCGCAGCCATTCGCCATCGGGCGGGCGACCAGCAACCGGCCCTCGAGACCACGGCGCTGAGGATCGCGAGCGCGTCCGGCTATTCGCCCGGCACCATGACCGTCAGCACAAAGCCCGGGCCGAGCGCAGGATCGAGCAAGGTCACGGTCGAGCTGACGGAGACGCATCCGCGCCTGTTTTCCTCCGTTTTCGTCGGCGAGCCCGTCACGATCTCGGCCCGTGCGGTTGCGGAGGTCAAGGGCGGCTCGAAGGCTTGCGTGCTGGCGTTGTCGGGCTCGGCATCGGGTGCGGTGACCGTAACCGGCTCGACCCAGGTGCAATTGTCGGGCTGCAGCGTGGTCTCCAATTCGAGCGCCGCCGATGCCTTTCTGATGAAGAACGGCAGCGCGGTCATGTCGACGGATTGCGTCTATACGGTCGGCGAAGCGGTGACGACGACCGGCCTGACAATGACCGGCTGCAGCGAGCCCGTCGAACGCGTCCCGCCGACGCCGGACCCTTTTGCATCCGTCGCCGAGCCGGACAGATTGCACGTCCAGTTGCTTCCTTGCCGGACGCTAGACGATGTCTCCAACTCAACCTACGTGCTCGACCACCTGCTAAACGGGCTCCCCGCAATGAGGTTCTGCGGCGGGCTGGACATCAAGGGAACGATCACGCTGAAGCCTGGCCTCTACATCATCGACGGAGGCGATTTTACTGTGACCGCGGGAGCGAAACTCTCAGGCGCGGGCGTCACCTTCTATTTCACGAATTCCGCGACCGCGAAGCTGCTCGGTAATGGCGATATCGATCTAACCGCGCCGACGAGCGGACCCTATGCCGGCCTGCTCTTCTTCGGAAGTCGCCGCGATGCGGATGTGGTTCATCAGGTGACGGGCAATCTGGAATCAACCCTGGAAGGCAATCTCTACATTCCGACCGGCCGCATCGAATTTACCGGAAACTCTACGGCCCCGGGCGGCTGCACCCAGATCGTCGCGAACGAGATCACCTTCACGGGCAATTCGACGATGGAGACCTGCGCTTCACCGACGGACGAGATCCTGGTCGGCAGGACGGTGTCGCTCGTCGAGTAAGGCGGCGGCGCGGCGCTTCGCGCGGGCACCCATGGAATGCTACAGGCGTGCCCGCCATCTCGATAATGGGCAGTGCGTCATTGCCTATAAGGTTCGCGTAGCCGATCCCTGGCGGCGTCGTGCGCTTCAATTGCGGCATTACCCGCCTTGTCCAACACCTCCTGCGCAGTCCCGATTGCTTCGCCAACCGCTGCATTCGCCTTGTCCGTGAGGCTGCTGCGCACCTCGTCCGCCGCCTCGCCCATGGCTTCGTCCTCGGTCTCGGTATGGGGCAGCGCGGCTCCGATCGCCGCGCCCACGGCAAAGGCAAGCGCGCCGCCGACCAGCGGCTGATCACGGAAATGCTGGAGGATCGCCGCATTCAGACGCGCGCCCTCATCTTCCAGCGATCGGCCGGCGGACCGCATGCTGCCGGCGACAGACCTGCCGGTTTCCGCAATGGAGTCGGACATGCGGCTCGCCGAGGCACTCACCTGCCGCCATGTTCTGGACGCCCAACCGGAGGCCTCGTCGAACAAGGCACCCGTCTCGTCCCGTATATCTTCGATCTGCTTGCCGGCCGCGTCGGCAAAGCCGCGATAGACCTTGCCGCTCTGATCGACGAAGTGGCCAGCGCGGCGCCCGGCGGCATCCGTCATCGCCCTGAAGCGGTTGCCGCTTTCATCCGTGAAGTGGCTGTACCGCTCGCCGAAGCTCTCCTCGACCGGACCGCTTCGCCTTATCGATCCTGTGACGTTTGCCAGCGGATAGTCGTCCGGCTCATCGCTCAGGCCTTTGAACCGTGGCGCGCGGGAGCCCGGATTGGCGAGCAGCCAAGCGAGGCTTACCCCGATCAGCGCAACGGGGATGGGATTTGCCTTGAGTGCCACGCCGAGATTGCTCAGATATTCGGCGCCGCCACTCGTCTTGGCATATTCGAGCACCTCGTCCATCAGTTGGCCTGGCGACATGCGCTCCTGGATGGCGTGGAGCTTTTCTTCGATCCGTTGGCGATCGGCCTCGATCTCTCGCTGCAGTTCGGCAGCCGAGTGCGTGTGGGAAAAATCGTTCATTGCACTCTCTCCTTCACAACGTCGAGGTCGCGCTGCAGGGAGGTTGCCGTTTTATCGAACTTGAGACTGCTGCCTCGCAACGACGAGAGGCTGCGCGAGATCATCGCCCAGGCGAGGAACGCGACGACGACGCCTATGATGACAGCCGACAAGGCGTCGGCATTTGGTTCGGTCATGCCCTGTGCGACGAGAAAGGCGCCCAGTCCCTGGACGGCGGCGCTCAACAGCACGCCAATCGCACCGATTGCGAAGATCAAGCCGACAAGAAGCGTCTCCAGGCTGCCTATCGCCCGGTTCAAATTCTCGGACGCCTCGGCCTTGGCCAGATCTATTTCCTTGCGGAACAGCCCAGATAAATCCGCCACCAGACCGGTCATGAGTTCCGACAGGGGGCGGTCGTCCCGATGGTTAACCATTGCGCCGATCCTCTTCAAAATTCCACCCGCTTTCACTGGGTCGGGCACTTCCCGATGGCGACGGCGAGTACGGTTGCGAAACGGCCCGCCTGTTGCGGCGATGCGCCGAGGCGGTCAGGAAGCGACTGGCAGCCAATCCGGCGATCGCCGCCATGCCGAGAAAGGCGAGCGGTTGCTTTCGGCCGAAGTCTTCAGCCATCCCGGCAATTTCGCCGAAATTGCGCCCCTCGATATCGCGCGCAAAACCCTGAAGCGAGCTGCCCATCTGTTTGGCATACCTGCCAAGGGCCTGTTGATCCGACTGTTCGAGTTCACCGCCGACTTTCTCGAGGGCCGTTGCGACGCCACTCAGTTGGCGTGCTGCCAGGTTCTTCTCGTCTTCAGCGACGCGGCTGACAGCGTCCTTGGCTTGCTCCGTCTGCTCATCGGCGAATTGCCGGAGTTCATTCAGATCCTCACGTACGACTTGCTGAAGGGAACGCTCCGTGGCGGCCTCGCCTTCGCTCGCTTCCGCGCCAGGCTGACTGCCGGCACTTTCCGGTGTCGTTGAAGGCCAACCGGGTTGGTCACCGGGGCGGCGGCCACTTGTCTCATTGTTCATCTTGGCTCCTTCCGTCGCGGAACGCGACTGTTTATGTCATTCAAACCAGCCACTTGCGGCCTTGTTCCATTTGAGGCCACGCGAGGCGCAAGGAAAGGACGAGCCGGCGCCACCTGTGTGGCTGCTGCGCACTGGCCATTTTCCGGCGAAGGAGATGTCTTGAAATTTCGTACTCCTGGGGCTGGCTAATTTCCCCGTCGGCCCGGAACAAAATCTGGAGGCTGTTGTTAACAGACATTCGCGGGCGCCCGGCGATATCCGGCGCGTACTCCTCAGAATCTGGCCGCTCGGGCGGAGCGGAGCAGCCCTGCCATGGAGGAGAAAATGGCGAATGGAATCTGCGACATCCGCCCGGCAATGTGCGCTTTCAAGGTGGGTCGAGCGCGTCGCCTGCAGCCGCGAACCAGGCTTACTGTAAGGCTGGCAGAGCCGGCCTCGAGTTCTGTCGGTCTCTCCGGGAAGTTTGCAAACGACCCAAGGTAATGCGCAAGTCTTGCAAGGGAAGCGCCATGTCTTCTGCGATCGTCGACTCTTCGGCCCCCGAGCCACCTGAATATTCGGTTTCGGCAGCCACATCCCTCCAGGAACGGCGCCCGAACACCCTGAAGCACGGCGATACCTTCGCCGTTTTCGATCACAACGGCGATGCCTATTCGGGACCCAACAGTCCCGAGGGATTGTTTCATCGCGATACCCGCCACCTCTCCCATCTTGCCGTGACTATCAATGGCGCTCGGCCATTGCTTCTCTCCTCGACACTCAGAGACGACAACGCGACGCTGACCTGTGATCTGACCAATCCCGACTTCCTGGACGACAGCGGCGCACTCGCCCTCGCCCATGATTCGATCCATCTCAGGCGATCTCGTTTTCTCTGGAACGGCACCTGTTACGAACGGCTTCTGGTGCGCAGCTTCCATGAAAAGCCGCAGCGAATAGAAATCAGGCTGGCCTTTGCGGCCGACTTTGCGGATTTGTTCGAGGTCCGCGGCAAGCAGCGCAAGCAGCGCGGCCAGGTGCATCCGCCGACGACCAAGCGAAACGAGGTTCATCTCTCCTATACTGGGCTCGACGGTCAGAAGCGGACGACCCGCCTCGGTTTCGATCCGCCGCCCTCGCATCTGTCCGCAGCCGAAGCCGTTTACGAGATCGGGCTCGCACCCGGCCAAAGCCGAACGCTGTTTTTTGAGATCAACTGCCAGCGTGAGCCCGCGATTCCGATCGGCCACAGGTCGTTCTTCTTTGCGCTGAGGGATGCGCGGCGTGCTCTACGCGCATCTTCAGGACGGGCAGCGTCAATCATCAGTTCGAACGAAGTCTTCAACGAGGTCGCTCGCCGCAGCATATCCGACCTCTACATGCTCATTACCGACACCAACGAGGGTCCCTATCCCTATGCGGGGATCCCCTGGTTCAGTACGGCTTTCGGCCGCGACGCGATCATCACGGCCATCGAAACCCTGTGGCTCGATCCGGAGATCGCCCGCGGCGTTCTCGCGCACCTGGCCGCCAACCAGGCGACCGATTTCGACCCCTTGTCGGATGCCGAGCCAGGCAAGATCCTGCACGAGGTTCGCTTCGGTGAAATGGCCGAATTACGGGAAGTGCCGTTCCGCCGCTATTACGGAAGCGTCGATTCGACCCCCCTTTTCGTGATGCTGGCGGGGCAGTACCTCCAGCGCACGGGCGACATTGCGACGATCCGGACGATCTGGCCGAACATCGAGGCCGCGCTGAAGTGGATCGATGACCATGGCGATCGCGACGGCGATGGCTTCGTCGAGTACGGCCGACGGACCGAGGAAGGCCTTATCAATCAGGGTTGGAAGGACAGCCATGACTCCGTCTTCCACGCGGACGGCACGCTTGCCAGAGGCCCGATCGCGATCGTGGAGGTACAGGCCTATGTCTACGGCGCCTGGGAGGCGGCCTCGAGGATGCTGCGGGTTCTGGGTCACGAGGATCGGGCCATAGAGTTCACCCGCCGCGCCGACGATTTGCGGCATCGCTTCGACTCTGTCTTCTTCGATCAGGAGCTCGGCACCTATGTGCTCGCGCTTGACCGCGACAAGCAGCCCTGCCGGGTCCGCTCCTCCAATGCCGGCCATGCCCTGCTCACCGGGCTGGCCATACCAGAGCGGGCCGAAGTGGTCGCAAAAACGCTAATGTCCGGCGCCTCGTTTTCGGGCTGGGGGATACGCACCGTGCCGGTCACCGAAAGCCGCTACAATCCGATGAGTTACCACAATGGCTCGGTGTGGCCGCACGACAACGCATTGATCGCGCTTGGCCTGGCGCGCTACGGCTACCGTCGGCAGGCGGCCCGGATATTCGAGGGCCTGTTTGCCGCTTCGACCTATATCGACCTGCGCCGCCTGCCGGAGCTCTTCTGCGGTTTTCCGCGCAAGCGCGCCCAGGGCCCGACCTTCTACCCGGTCGCCTGCATCCCACAGGCATGGGCGGCCGCAGCGCCCCTGTCGCTGATCCAGTCCTGCCTGGGAATTGAATTCTATACGAAGCAGATGCAGATTACCTTCGACACGCCCTACCTGCCTGATTTCATCGAGGAGCTCGAGATTAAGAACCTGCAGATCGGCTCCGGCTCCGTCGACGTTGCCGCAAACCGCTCCGGCACACGCGTCGTCATCGACGTCCTCGAGCGGCGTGGGCATGTACGCGTGGTGACGCTCATCTGAGCGATCATAGTAAGCAGTCGCTTGTCTAGCTTTGCTCCACGGCTTGTGCGAAGAACCTGTGCTTTACACCAGACAGCCGAATGAAAATACGCAGCGACCTTGAGCGCGTTTCCGGCCGTGCCCCTCCGGCACCGTGAGCGGCTAGACCCTTAAGACGACCTTCGCGCACCTCCACAGGCGCGCGGCACAATGGATTCTTTGACGTGGCGAAACGTAGAGCGCCAGAGCGCTTCCCGCCCTTCAAGCGAAGGACGGAACAGCTTTGCGCGGGACGAGGAAAAACATGAGCGCTTTTCGTCCGTAGCCCACATTCTGATCATGAGAAGCGATCAGCGCGTGCGAGCCACTTTCTTCGGCGAGGGCAGGAGGCCTTCGCGCTGCAGTTTCTTGCGCGCAAGCTTGCGCGTGCGGCGAACGGCCTCGGCCTTTTCGCGGGCACGTTTTTCAGATGGCTTTTCGTAGGCGCTGCGCATCTTCATTTCGCGGAAGACGCCTTCGCGTTGCATCTTCTTCTTGAGAACGCGGAGAGCTTGGTCGACATTATTGTCTCTGACGAGTACCTGCAAAGTATATCCTTTCCGTGTTGATGAGATTGCTACATGTTTTCTTCGATCAGAACCGATGGCGGCGGAATTCAAAGTGCTCAGCAGCTTTGCGGGGCTTGTAGGGCGCGTGGGCGCTGAGGGCAGCCATTTCACTTGGCCGTCCTGATACTCAAGGGCTTAAGCCAAGGCGTGCCGCTGACCGTTGCCGCTGGACCGCGTTCACTGACCGGCAAGGCGGTTTCCGCAGGATCGATATCGTGTTCGAAGATGCGTCGTTCGAAGGTCTCGGTTCCGAACCGGACGCGATACTGCGCTTCTCCGTGCTCGGCTGCGGGCAGGATGCCGACGATGCGGCAGGACCTGTCGGCGGCCAACGTCCGCATAAGGTCGGCCCTCAGGACGACCGTATCGCCAACGCTGTAGGTGTTCCGGCTCATCGCCATCTCCTTCGTGCGTGCCGCATGCAGGTGGCACAAGCAAAAAAGGCCGGGCGTTACCCCGACCTCCTCTTGAGCGCCGCGCGTCCTTTCAGACGCGCAACGACGCTCTGTCATTCAAACGCTCCCTGCCAGTACATCCGTGGTCAGCGGAGGCGAATGACAAATTAGGCGGCTCGCAGATTGTCTGCCGAGCTCTTGCCGGACTTGTTGTCGCGGACGAGGTCGTAGGTGACCTTCTGGCCCTCGACGAGCGAGCGCAATCCGGCGCGTTCAACCGCGGAAATATGGACGAACACGTCCGTCGTGCCGTCGTCGGGCTGGATGAAACCGAAGCCCTTGGTGCTGTTGAACCACTTTACGGTGCCTGAGCTCATAACGATTTCCTTTCAATCGGTGGAGATTACGGGCGAGTATTTGCCCGGCTTGATCGATATTTGAGAGGAAATCTGACGAAGCGCTTTGGCGCGTAGGCAAAGGTCTCAAGCAATGTTCGACGGGCTATATATAGCCGCTGCATTGAGATATGCAATGGCGAAACCAAATTTAATTGCGGAAGTGGTCTGAGCATTCCGGGAATTACAATTCAAGCCGCTGTCTTGAAGCGGAAATAATATCCTCGCAGGATCATCGGAATTGACGCGGCCGATGTCAGCGTTGGCCGCGGCTTCTCGGGATGCACGTGCAGGGCCGCGACCGCTGACAGCACTTGAATTTCATCCTGCATTGACTGCGGCCGTCGCGAATTGCGTCGCGCCTCTGCCTTTGCACACTCAGCCGGCGGCGGGGTGAAGCCGGTTCGCTTCGCCGCGCACAAGCAGCGCCTCGATTTCGCGGGCCACAAAAACCGCATGTTCGGTCACCTGGGGCAGCCCCATCAATTCGCCGAAGGTGCCGCGCGCCAGCGGCCCGGCGATGAAGAGGCTCGGTTCCACCCGCCCGTCGGCGCCAACGGCGCGGGCGTGAAGATCGCAGGCGATCCCAAGGCCGGTTTCGCAAGGGCTGAGCACGCCCTCTTTCTCGAGCGCCCCCAGGAAAGGCTGGGACTTCAGAATTTCACCATGAGCCGGGCCCGTGGTCACCACGATTGCGTCCACGGCGATGCGGCGCGGTGCGTCGAGGCCCCGTTGCCTGAGGTCAACCGTGATCTCCCCGCCTTCGCTCGACGCCGATGCAATGGAGGCGGCGAGAATTTCAAGTCGGCCGTTTTCGACGGCCTGGTCCAGCACATCTTCGACCTGCGGCGCTATGCGGAAACGATGCACGTCCCAATAGGCGCGCGCCAGGCGGGCGATGCGGCGGCCTTCGATGACCGGCAAGGCCTGCCAGATCTGCTGGCCCTGGGCCCGCACCGCATCAATAACGGGATGCCAGCTCAACCCCTGTTGCATGGCGATCCGCAGCGTCCGGCGAATGCGGCGAAGAAGCTCGGATGCGCGGCCGATCGGTTCGGAAACGAAGTCGCCAAACGGGTCTTGTGCGACCGCCGGGTGGCCGCGGGACCGCAAGCCGCGCCGCGATATGGAAATGACAGGCCCGCGGTGGCCTCTTTGCGTGAGCGCGGCAACCACGTCCGCCGCTGTCAGACCATTGCCGACGACCAGAACCCGATCTGTCGGCGCGATGCCGTCCAGCGCATCGGCCCTCGTCGAATCGGCGATCAGTTTTGGAGAGGACGAAAGCGGGCGCAAAGCCTTCGGCAGCGAGGGCGCCGGATGGCTGACCGCAAGCACGACAATATCGGCGGCGAGCGCTTCCCCATCCTCTGCAAGAATAGTCCATTGGCCTGCGGGTCGGCCGACCTGGAGCACCCGCTTGCGCCGGTGCTCGATCGCCCCGCCCGCAAGACAAGGGGCGAGCTCGGCCGCGACATACTCGCCGAACACCGATCGCCGCGGATAGGCTATACCCTCGGCGGTATAGGCGCCCGGATCCGTGGCGACCGTATCAGCCCGGACTATATAGTCTGCAAAGCTTTCCGGCTCGTCCGGATAAAGACTCATTTTGAAGGCGGGGACATTGATGCGATGGGCGGGCTCCGCCGTGTCATAGGCAAGGCCGGCACCGAGCCTTGCGCGCGGTTCGAAGACGACGATACGTGCCTGTCCCCCCGCGCCCAGATTGCGTGCCAGATGCAGCGCGACGGCGGCGCCGCTGAAGCCGCCTCCGATGATCGCCACAACCGGCAAAGGCTCGAGTTTTCGCATGCCGCACTCCCGCTATTGCACCGCCGCTCGAGGCGCGGTCGGACTGGTGGAAAGCTAGCGTGCCGCTGGCCGCAATAAAAATTAAGTCTTCTATACAAAAAAGATTCTGAACGTTTTTCCTGCACGCCGCCAGCGGCCATGGCGCAATCCAAGCCTCGCATGTGAAGCCTTCAAAGGAAAGATGTCGCACGCGCTTGTATGGTCATCGCCGATCGCGCCTACGATGCCGATCGATTACACCACATCATCCTCAACCACGGGGGCGAACCGGTCATCCCCCGAGTAGCCATCGGAAATACCAGCATAGCTACGACAAGGTCGCCAACCGCTTGGGCATCGAAGGCTTCTTCGCCAAGCTCAAGCAATGGGGGCGCATCGCAACGCGCTACTAGACCCGCAAACTCGAGGCGATCGCGCCGGCGACGGCTTGCGCCTGCACCCGAATGTCCGGCACTGCCGTGATCTCCCAGAACTGGCCGGCCGTCAAAGCGCCGACGGCATAGAGTCCGGGCTGCGGCTCCCGGTTTCCACCGAGGACGCGCGAGCCCGCGTCGACGGAAAGACCGAGACCGAGCGCGTCCTGGGTAATCAACCCCTGCCGCTGCATTTGCTGCAGCAGCGGCGAATGCGCGACACCGGCGCGCTCCATGCCGGTGCAATTGACGATCCAATCCGCATTGAAGGAAAGGTGCCGGCCGCTCTGTCTCTCCCTGTAGCTGACCGACGCGCCGCGCGCGCCCGCCTCGATCGCCTGCAGAAAGCCGGCGTGAACGGTGACGATGCCATCTTTTCGCAAGGCATCGAAGCGCGAGGCCACCTCCGGGGCGATCCGGTGACGATGCACGTTCCACCAGGCAAGCCCGTGGCGCAGGAACCGGGCGCGCTGTTCTTCCGTCAGGTCCTGCCAAAGCCTTTGCGTCATCGGCCGCAGGCCATCCATCAGGCCACGCCAGTCCGCGTCGCGGCGAACCTGCCGGCGAAATCCGGCAAGCAAGTCACTGATGTCGCGCGATTGCGCAAGCTTAGGTTCGAGAGGCGGCGAGCGCTCGCCGGCCGGCGCATGCGCACGCGGTAAAAGGCCCCGGCGCGACAGGACACGGATGGGGCCGCGATGGCCATGAACCCGCAGGGCGAGCACCTGATCGATCATCGTCAATCCCGAGCCGAAAATGCAGATCCTTTCGCCCCTACCAACCTTCGAAAGCCAGCTCAGCCGCCAGGGGTTGCGCACGATCCGCTTTTCTACGCCCGCGCCGATTTTCCTGCGATCGAGCGGCAGGTCGGCATTGCCGACGCCGAGACAGAGCACGACGTTGCGCGCCCTCAGCTCGGCGCCATTGTTGAGATGAAAGACGAGCCCCGTGTCGCCGCATTGGACGCAATTCGTCGCCTTTGCCTTGATGAAATCGAAGCGGGCGGGTCGATCGTCATCGCGCAGCTGCGCGGCGAGCCGGTCGCGCAGATAGAGACCATAGTCTCCGCGCGATGCGAAGCCGTCCGCTGTCGCCTGTCGCTCGTGCCGTTCGAGCCATCGGACGAAATCATCCGGCTCCTCGGGAAAAACGCTCATGCGGCCGGCAGGAACGTTCAGCCGATGAACATAGAACTCCGTTCGATAGGCGGTTCCCCTGCCGAAGCCGGGATCGTCGCCGACAACCGCTATCGAGGCGGAGGGCGGCAGCAGACGGAGAAGGTGGATCGTGGCGGCGATCGCCGAGAATCCCGAACCGACAACAGCGACATCGTAGAGCAAGAACGCCTCCTGATGGGTTGTCACCATTTCCGGCGCACGAACGCCCTGTCCGCGCCGATGGCAGTATGACCGCGAAGCAGATTATATCTACAGAAAATATCAAATTGAAGAGCGGTGCGGATTGGGGAGCCTGTCCCCCTCCTTTAGGGGGCAGGCCAATTCAGCACGAACCAATCGAAGCGCTACCGCGCCAGCCATCCGCCGTCGACGGCGAGGACCTGCCCGGTGACATAGCCGCTCGCAGGGGAAGCAAAGAACAGAACCGCAGTGAAGAGGTCGCTCGGCTCGCCCCACCGGCCGCAGGGAATGCGTTCGAGAATCGCCCGAAAGCGATCCGGATCATTGCGCAGCGCTTCGGTATTGTCGGTCGCCATATAGCCCGGCGCGATCGCATTGACCGTGATCCCCTTGGCGGCCAGTTCGTTGGCCATGAGCTTGGTGAGCCCGGCCACGCCATGTTTGGAGGCCGTATAGGATGCGACGCGGATCCCGCCCTGGAAGGATAGCAGCGAGGCGATGTTGACGATCCGTCCCTTGATGCCCCGTTCAAGCATATGCCGGACGACCACTTGAGAGAGCACGAAGGGACTCTTCAAGTTGATGGTCAGGACGTCGTCCCAATCCTCTTCCGTGAAATCGGTGAAGTCGGACCGGCGAATCTGACCGGCATTGTTGATCAGGATGTCGACGGTTGCGCCGTTTTCGACGAGACGGGCAAACATATCCGCAATGTCGCGCGGGTTGCGCAGATCGTAGATGACCTCTTCGAACTGCCGCCCGAGCGCCTCGACTGCGCGGCGCGTCGCGGGCATTTCCTGCGACCCCAGCCCGATGATGTCGGCGCCGGCGGAAGCAAGTGCCAGTGCCAGGCCCTGCCCCAAGCCGGTGCGCGCACCGGTGACCAGCGCACGCTTTCCGGAGAGGTCGAAAAGGCTGGCGGCGGCCGTCATCGGATATCCCCCATCGGCACGAAATCCATGTCCTTGAAGGATTTGTTGTCGCCAGCCATGCTCCAGATGAACGCATAGGATGCGGTCCCGGCGCCGCAATGGACCGACCAGGGCGGCGAGATGACCGCCTGTTCGTTTCTGACGATCAGATGACCCGTCGCTTCCGGCCGCCCCATGAGGTGGACCACGAAAGCGTCCTTCGGCACTTCGAAGTACAGATAGGCCTCCATACGACGATCATGCGTATGCGCCGGCATCGTGTTCCACACACTGCCCGGCTCGAGACGCGTCATGCCCATCAGCAACTGGCAGCTCGGCACGACATCGGGATGGATATATTGGTAAAGCGTCCGCTTGTTCGAGGTCTGCCCGTCGCCGAGGTGTAGCTCGATCGCTTCCGTCTTGCGGATATGCCGGGCTGGAAAGGCGGCATGCGCGGGCGCGCTGTTGATGTAGAACTTCGCAGGCGCCGAAGGATCGGCGCTCTCGAAGGAGACGTTCCTTGTCCCCATGCCGAGATAGAGCGCGTCCTGGAAGCCGACTTCGAAGACGGCGTCATCCGCCCGGACGACCCCCGCACCGCCGATGTTGATCAGCCCCAGTTCGCGTCGTTCCAGAAGGAATTCGCCTCCCACGACGCGGGCCATGTCCTCGCCGAAGGTGATCGCGTCTCGATCCGGCATCACCCCAATGATGAGCAGCCGATCATAGTGCGTGTAGACAGCGTTCGCGCCGCCGGGCGAGAACAGCTCTTCGATCAGGAAGTTCTGCCGCAACGCACTCCCGGTCATTGCCTCCGACTGCGTGTAGTGAACCGCATGGCGAACAGTTATAGACGACTGCATGGCTTTCCTTTTCACTTGCTTGGACGCGAAGCGACGACGCACCGTCGATCGGGTGCGTCGTCCAAGACTTCAGGCCACGGGCCGAGAACGAGCCCCGCTTACTGGGTGGCGCGCGCCTCGTTGATCTTGCGCACGTCATCCTCCAGGACCTTGTAGGTTTCCTCGAGCGACAATTCGCCGACGATCAGCTGGCTCATGCGCTGCACGATCTGCTGGTACAGCGCCGATCCGCCCTTCTGGCGCTCGAAGTCACGCGCAGCCTGCGGCACGTTCTTCTTGTTGTCGAGGAACACCGCCATGGCGGATTTGGCGTTCTCGCTCGAAAGCTTGTACTGCGGGTCCTTGATCTCGGCGCCGGTCAGGATAACGTAGTTTTCCGCGATCTCCCGCTGGACCTTCTCGGAGCCGAGGAACTCGATGAACTCGGCCACCGCCTCGGGATGCTTGGTCCGCTTGAAGCCGACGATCGCCGTGGCACCGGGCATTGCGTAGCATCCGGCCTCGCCGCAGGGCGCGTTGATCGCCGTCCAATCGAAGGCGTCACCGATCTTCGTCTGGAACGGGTTGACCATCCAATTGCCGGCAAGATAGGTCACCACATTGCCGTTGACGAACTCGTCACCCATGTTCTTGTACTGCGATCCGCCGGCCGCGCCCCACATCTCCTTGGGGAAGCTGCCGTCCTGGGTCCAGGCGTGAAGATCGGCGATGTATTTCTTGGCCGCATCGTCCGGGAAGCTGAACTTGCCGTTTTTCACATAGGTCGAACCGTAGGAGAAGGCCGCACCCGAAAAGCGGTGGCCCGAGCGGTCCATAGTGAACGGAACCTGCACGCCCGTTGCCTTCGCGACCCGCGCCGAGGCTTCGACGATTTCCGTCAGCGTCGCCTTCGGCCCGGGCAGGGGCTCGCCGGCCTGCTCGAACAGCGTCTTGTTGACGAAGGGGAGGTTGAGCGTCTGCGACGCCACATAGCCGTTGATGGAATTCGGCTCGTTGATCCCGGGCAAACGCAGCTGCTCGAGGCTTGCGCCGTGGAGCTTGGCGTAAGCTTCCGGATCCTTCATGTAGGGGCGCATATCCAGATAATAGGGCGCGAGCTGCCAATCGGTGATCTTGGCGAGATCGGGGCCCTCGCCGACCGCAAGCTGCACCGGCAACTGCTTGGCGACGGCGTCATAGCCGGACGAAACGAAATTGACTTTCACGTCCGGATGGGTGGTCTCGAATTCCTTGCTGAGCTCGGCCATGCGCTGGACATAGCCCTGGTCATCATCCGTAAACAGGAATGTGATCGTCTTGGTTTCGGCCTGAGCCGAGGCCACGCCGACGAAGCCGGCGAAAACAAGTGCGCTGACGCCCGAAAAGAGCTTCGACATGCTCATCCTCCCTTATGAAAACATTTTCATAAACCGAACCGGAGCTCCTCTCCCAAATTCGATTTTCACCTTTTTGCGACTTGACAGTACAAACGTCAAGCTGTTTGTTTTGCGGAAACTTCGCGGCGACGTGTTTTAGGTGCCGCTTCGCCATAATGAAAATATTTTCATACGATCGATGGGAGGCGGTCTATGATGGGCAATTCCCCGATTGAGGCAGTGTCTCTTGATCCGACCTATGAGGTCTCGAAGGGCGAGACGATCACCGCCTGGATCGTGTCCGATCTGATCAGCTCCGGCTTCCCCGGCACCGCGGCGCCCGCGGAAGACCGCGTCAACTACCGCTTCATCAACGGCTTCGTCGATGTGGGCGACCTGCCCTGCCGAAAAGCCTTCTGGGCCGAGATGGTCGCCCGCGCGATCGAACCGGAAAGCGACTGGCCGACTGCGCATCTGAACCTGCCGGGGTCCAACCGTCGCGTCGAGTTCACCGGCTTCTGGCATGTGCCGACCCATATCCGCCGATGGCTGAAAGGCACCTTCCGAACCGATGCCCCGCGCAGACTTCGCCTCAGGCTCCGGACCTGCGGCGGCGTGCGCATCTGGGTGAACGGCGTGGAGCAGGTGCGCTTCGAGCCCTTCCGCCGCAATGTCGAGAGCACCTCCGACGTGACGCTCGAGCTTCAACCCGGCGACAATGACATCCTGCTGCACACGGAGGACCTCGCCGAAAGGGACACGATCTGGTTCTTCGAACTCGAGCTTCTGGATGAGGCGCCGCTGACGGTCGTCCTGCCGGTCCCCCTCGACAGCGATGAGGTCGGCCGCCTTGCCGCACTCGTACGCGACGTCCGACCGAGCCGCGACGTCTTCGTCAGGTCGGCGCTCGAACTCGTCTTCGACGCCCCGCCCGGAAGCGACCTTCCGCTTTCTGTCGAGGTCTATAGCCATGGCCACGACCGGGCCGTTCTCGCCCGGGCCGCAGCGACGCTCGGCGCAGCCGAGACTCGGCTTTCCGTCCCCGAAACGCTTGGCATCCCCGACGGCTATCACGGCGTGCGGCTGACGATCGGATCCGGCGTGGGCACCGTGACCCGGGTCATCGACGCGGCCTTCCTCAGCCGGCTTTCGCCGGGCACGACGGCCGCCGCCGTCGCCGAGCGAAAGCTAACCGCCCGCGATTTCAGTGCCCGTCACGGCGCAGAACGCGTCGGCCAGGCCCTCGCCATGGTCGCCGCCGGCAGCGACGACAGGACAACGATCGACCGCATCATCTCGACGACGCTGCGATCGATCGACCAGCGCGAGGATTGTTCCGACTTCGTCCTGGTGCCGCTGCTCTGGCTCGTCCGCGCCTATGGCGAGCGCCTTGGTCCGGAGACCGTCGAGAAGATCCGGGCATCGGTCCTCGGCTACCGCTACTGGGTGGACGAGCCCGGCAACGACGTCATGTGGTTCTGGAGCGAGAACCATGTGCTGTGCTTCCATACGAGCCAGTTGCTGGCCGGCGAGTTCCTGCCAGACGCGGTCTTCGAGGCTTCGGGGCGGAGCGGACGCGAGCAGGCAGCACTCGCCAAAGCGCGCCTTCACCGATGGTTCGACAGCGTCGAAGCGCATGGGTTGGCGGAATGGAACTCGGCCGCCTATTACCCGATCGACTTCATCGGCCTCCTCGCGCTCGAACATTGGGCGGAGCCCGCGCTCGCGGGCCGCGCCCGCCACCAGCTCGACCTGATCTTCGAAATGATCGCGCTGCATACGCTTGCCGGCGTGCCGGCCGGCTCCCAGGGGCGTGCCTACGACAAGGAGCTGCGAGCCGGGCCGTTGACCGAGCTCGCCCCTTTTTCCGAGGTCGCCTTCGGCGAAGGATGGCTTAACGGGGGCGTTGCCTCGCTGCCGATGTTCTGCTGCTCGGACTATGTCCCGCCGGCCCATCTTACTCGGCTCGCGCGGCTGGAACCCGGTCGTGCCATCGAGGCCCGCTACGCGCAGGGGCTGGATGCCGGCAAGCTCGTTCTCTTCAAGAACGAGGCGGCACAGCTTTCGACCGTCGTCGACCACAAGACCGGCCAGAAGGGGCACCAGCAGCACGTCATGGACATCCGCCTTGCGGGCCATCCGATGGCGCGGCTTTGGGTGAACCACGCGGGCGAGGACGATCCGTGGGGCACCCAGCGGCCCTCCTATTGGGCGGGCAGCGGCGTCCTTCCGCGTGTCGCCCAGCATCGGGACCTAGCGCTGATGATCTTCGACACCCAAGACCATCGCAACGGCTGGACGCACGCCTATCTCGGTCGTGACGGTCTCGACGAGATCCTGGTCGAGGATAATTGGCTGATCGTCCGATCGGGCGCCGGCTTCGCCGCCCTTCACGCCACCAACGGCATCACGATGGTCACAAAGGGTGCCACCGCCGGACGGGAGGTCCGCTCCGAGGGACGCCTCTGCGGCTGGCTCGGCGCGGTCGGCTGCGGCAGCGACAGCGATTTCCAGCGTTTCCGCGAGAAGATTCGCTCAACCGTCGTGACCTTCGACCCCGATCGACGCGCGCTCTCGGTCACGCCTCCGGATCGGTCGGCATTGCGGCTCGCCTATGACGGTGCCTTCACGCTCGGCGGAGAGCCGCTGGCCTTCAACCACGGGCAGCCGAAGCCCGAAATCACCTTCGACAGCGCCGGTCCCGCCGATCGGTCGGACCGTCTCTTCTATTCATGAGTGGACCATGCAGATGAACCAGATCAGCATCGAGCGATCGACGCTCAAGACCAAGATCGACAAGGTCGCGGCCGCCTTCAGCCGCCTCAAGGGTATCAAGGAAGGTCTCGTCGGCACGGATCATGCCGGCGGCATCCAGTTCGACGAATGGGATTGGGAGGTCGGCGTCGGTCTCTATGGCTTCCTGCGCCGCGCGATCGCCACCGGTGATAGCAAGGCAATCGGCGATCTCGTCGCCTGGTATGCCTGGCAGATCGACCGCGGCCTGCCGCCGCGCCAGATCAACAGCTCCGCGCCGATGCTGCCGCTTGTCATCCTGACCGAGCATGTCGACCGCCCCGATTTCCGGGCACTCGTCGAGGACTGGGCCGACTGGCTCGTCAATAGCCTGCCCAAGACCGAGGACGGCGGCTTCCAGCACGTGGTCAAGGAGCGGTTGAACGACGGCGAGCTCTGGGACGACACGCTGTTCATGGCCTGCCTGTTCCTCGCCCGCGCCGGCGTGATCTGCGATCGCCGCGACTGGATCGACGAGGCGGTCTACCAATTCATGATCCACACGCGGTATCTCTCCGACCCTGCCACCGGCCTCTGGTATCACGGCTGGACATTCAACGGCCGCCACAACTTCGCCAAGGCTTTCTGGGCACGGGGCAATGCCTGGATCACCGTCGCGATCCCCGAGCTTTTCGAGCTCGTGCCCTCGCTCAACCCCAGCGACAAGCGTTTCCTCTCCAATGTGCTCGCCAGTCAGGTCCGTGCGCTGAAGCGTCATCAGCGCGATGACGGCATGTTTCACACGCTCGTCAACGACCCGACATCGCCTCTGGAGACTTCCGCCACCGCGGGTATCGCCTACGGCATCCTGCGCGGCATCGAAGCCGGCATCCTGAGACAGGAAGACCGTGTTCACGCCGATCGGGCCCTGATGGCGGTGCTCGGGCAGATCGACGCGGAAGGTGTCGTCCAGGGCGTTTCAGACGGAACGCCAATGGGCCACGACCTCGACTTCTACCGGCGGATCCCGAACCTGCCGACCCCCTACGGCCAGGCGCTGACCATGCTGCTGCTGATCGACGTGCTCCTCAAGGTGGATGCCAAGTCGTGACGACGCTGCACGAGTTCAGCATAGGTGCGACCGGCCGCGACGCGACCGCCGACGTCCAATCGGCGATCGACCGTGCCGCCGCTCGTGGCGGCGGCCGCGTGTCGCTTCTGGCGGGCGAGCATGTGGCGGCCGGGCTTGTCCTCAGGAGCGGTGTCGAATTGCATCTCGCCGAGGACGCCCTGCTTCGCCCCATTCCGGATTACGCGGCCTATCGGGATACGACCGTCAGCGTCATCGCCGAAAAGTCCAACAGGGGCATGATCGTCGCTAGGAACGCCGAAAATGTGCGGATCACCGGCCCGGGCAAGATCGAGGCGGGCGGCGAGCATTTCATCACCGGCGACGACCCGGACGTCGGGACCTTCGTCCCGGCGGAGTTCCGGCCTCGGGTGGTCGTCTTCGAGGGGTGCCGGAAAATCGGCCTGGACGGGTTTCACGTGACGGGCTCGCCGATGTGGACGCTGCATCTTGCCGATTGCGAGGATGTCGTCATCCGCGACGTCACAATTGCAAACGACCGGCGGCTGCCGAACACCGACGGGATGGTTCTCGACGCCTGCCGTCGCGTGCTGATCGAGGATTGCGCCATTTCCACCGCCGATGACGGCATCTGCCTGAAGACAAGTATGGGACCGGACGGCAAGGCGATCGGCTCCTGCGAGGACGTGACGGTGCGCCGCTGCGCCGTCGCGAGCCTGAGCTGCGCGCTCAAACTGGGGACGGAATCCCACGGCGATTTCCGCAACGTCGTCTTCGAGGATTGCAAGGTCAGAGAGTCCAATCGCGGGCTTGGCCTGTTCTCGCGCGACGGCGGCCAGATGAAAAATATCCGTTTCTCGCGGATCGAGGTCGATTGCCATGAAACCCTCGACGGTTTCTGGGGCTCCGGCGAAGCGTTGACCGTAACGGTGGTCGACCGGCGCCCGGAGCGCAGGGCGGGTACCGTCGAGAACCTTCTGGTGGAAGAGATCAGCGGCCGCATGGAGGGCGCGATCAACCTCGTCTCCACCTCCGAAGCCGGGATCCGAAATGTCGTGCTTCGCGCAATCACGATCGGTCAGGAGCCCGGGCCGCTCGGCACCGGCCTTCGCTACGATCTGAGGCCGACCTTTGCGGACATCGCTCCAAGCGCCGATGCGGCAGGACGTGCCAACGCCTGGACGCGCGGCACAGACGGCAGGATCGTCGGCCTTCTCGACTACCCGGGCGGCGTGCCCGCCATCTTTCTGAAAGGCGTCGAGGGGCTGATCGCGCAGGACGTGGCAGTCAAACGTCCGGCGCGTTTGCCGGAAGGCTGGAACGTAAAGGATATCGTCGAAGAGACGAATTGACCGAGCGGGATGGGAGAAGTGCGTGCGGTTTCCGCCCGCATCCCGCTCTAACTTCTTAGACTCGATCACGCCGATGATTTTCGGTCGAACCGACCCAAACCATCGTGATCTACCGGGAGCAGGCGATGGGAGATCTCAAGCTTACCAATCTCAACAAGTCGTTCGGCGCGGTTGCCGTCCTGCACGATGTGAACCTTCAGATCGACAATGGCGAATTCGTCGTTTTCGTCGGCCCTTCGGGCTGCGGCAAGTCGACCCTCTTGCGCATTATCGCCGGTCTCGAGGACGTCACCTCCGGATCGATCGCCATCGCCGGACGGGATGTCAGCGCGTTTTCGCCCGCCGAGCGAAAGATCGCCATGGTCTTCCAGTCCTACGCCCTCTATCCGCACATGAGCGTCCGCAAGAACCTCGCCTTCGGTCTCGAGAACCTGAAATTCAAGCGGGCAGAGATCGACGCGCGGATCACCGAGGCCGCCCGCATGCTGGCAATCGAGCCCTATCTCGACCGCAGGCCTAAACAGCTTTCCGGCGGGCAGCGCCAGCGCGTGGCGATCGGCCGGGCCATCGTGCGTGACCCGGACATCTTCCTCTTCGACGAGCCGCTCTCCAATCTCGACGCGGCCCTTCGCGTCCAGACGCGCGCCGAGATCACCAAGCTGCATCGCGAGATGCAGACGACGATGATCTATGTCACCCACGACCAGGTCGAGGCGATGACCATGGCCGACAAGATCGTCGTGCTCCGGGCAGGCCGCATCGAGCAGGTGGGAACGCCGCTCGAGCTCTTCGATCATCCGCGCAATCTCTTCGTCGCGGGCTTCCTCGGCTCGCCGCGCATGAACATCCTGAAAGGCAGGATCGTGATCGGCGACGCTCGCAGCGCTCTGGTGGACGTCGGTTACGGCACATTGCTGCGCAGCCACATCGTTCCCGCCACCGTCACCGCAGGACAGGAGATCCTTGCCGGCGTCCGGCCCGCGCATTTCGCCCTTTCCGACGGTGAAGGCTTGCCTTTCGAGGTCCGGTATCACGAGAGCCTCGGGACCGAGACCTACGTCTACGGAAACCTTCAGGGACAGTCGGAGCAGATCATCGTTCATCAGGCCGGCCATTTCGCTCCGCCGCAAGGTGCCGTTCTGAAGATCGTGCCACTCGAAGGCCGCCTACATGTCTTCGATCCGGCAAGCGAGCTCGCGCTTGCCCGCGCCGGGCGCGGGAGGGCCTGACCATGGCTCGGGCGACAGGACTCGCGGACCGCGCACTCGACCTCGTCATGGCGCTCTTCGAAGCGCCGATCAACGCCGTCGAGCGGCTGATCGGCAAGGGGCGGATGCCCTATCTCTTCCTCGCGCCGAACCTGGTGCTCTTCGGCATCTTCACCTTCCTGCCGATCGCGATCGCCATCGGCTATGCCTTCACCGGCGGCACCGAGCTCCTGATCTCGCATCGCCCCTTCGTTGGCCTCGAAAATTTCCGCAAGCTGCTGACCTGCGACAGCTACCTGGTGCCGGGAAGCTGCGAGGAATCGCTCTTCTGGACGGCGATCTGGAACACGCTCTGGTTCGTAGGCTTCAATGTCGCCGCCACCCTTCTCGTCGCCCTCGTCACGGCGCTGATCCTCAACCGGGCGATCGCCGCGCGCGGCTTCTTCCGGGCGATGTTCTTCTATCCGGTTCTGCTGTCGCCCGTGGTCATCGGCCTGATCTGGAAATGGTTCCTGGACCGCAACGGGCTTCTCAATGTCTTTCTGCAGATGCTCGGCGTGCCGCCGGAAATCTTCCTCCTCGACGTCGGCTGGTCGCGCTTCTTCGTGGTCGTCGTCTCAGTCTGGTTCCACATGGGCTTCTACACGCTGATCCTGCTCGCCGGCCTCCAGGCGATCCCCAAGGACCTCTATGAAGCAGCGGCGATCGACGCCGCCACGCCGTCGCGCACCCTGTTCCGCATCACCCTGCCCCTTCTCGGGCCGAACCTGCTCGTCGTGTTGATCCTCTTGATGATCCGCTCGGTGCAGATCTTCGACGAGGCCTGGGTGCTGACCAATGGCGGCGGCCCTGGCACGGCGAATACATTCCTCGTCCAATACATCTACCAGATGGCCTTTGCCGGCGACCTCAGACTGTTCGGGCTCGCCTCGGCCGCCTCCGTCCTCATGGGACTGGTGCTTCTGGTGCTCACCCTGGTGCAGCTGCGCCTGGGCAAGAAGGCGGAGTCCTGATCATGTCCGGCAATGTCAGTGCCATCGGCTTTTTCACCCGCACCCGGCGCGCCGGCCGGATCGACATCACCGACATCCTCTCCTGGCTATGGCTGATCGGCGGGACGCTCGCCGTGCTCGTGCCAGTCCTGTGGGCCGGCATGTCCTCGCTGAAGCCGGAGGCGGAGATCACCCGCTTTCCGCCGACACTCCTGCCACGCGCGGCGGTGCAGGTGCAGGTTCAGGGTTTCGACAAGCCCTTGAGCCTCTGGAACATGACGGTCGATGGCGAGACCCGGGAAATGGCAATGGTCCGCCGCATCGGGCTCAAGGCCCAGATGGTCGATCCGGACAAGCCCGGCAAGCCCGTCAGTGTCGACACCAAGAGCATTTCACCGGTCCAGCGACTGACGGTCGCGACGGAGAACTACACGGATCCTCTAACCCGCTTCAGCTTCCTGACCTTCCTCAAGAATTCGGTCTTTGTCACCTTCGTCGCCACGCTCCTGACCCTGATCGTCAACGCGCTCGCGGCCTTCGCCCTGTCGAAATATCGCTTCCGCGGCGACAAGGCGATCTTTGTGCTGATCATCTCGACGCTGATGATCCCGCTCACGGTGGTGATGGTGCCGGCCTATCTCGTCATCGTCGGCGTCGGCCTTGTCGACAATCTCTGGGGGGTCATCATCCCGACGGTCGCCTCGCCGACCGGCGTGTTCCTGCTGCGGCAATACATGCTTACCATTCCGGACGAGTTGATCGAAGCGGCGCGGGTCGATGCGGCAAGCGAGTTCCGCATCTTCTGGCGCATCGTCTTGCCACTGACCGCCCCGGCGCTCGCCGTTCTGGCGATCTTCTCCGTGCTCTGGCGGTGGAACGACTTCCTCTGGCCCTTGATCGTGCTCAGCAGCCGCGAGAACTTCACGCTTCAGGTCGGACTCAATGCCTTCCAGGGCGAGTTCTCGGTGCAATGGCACTACATCCTGGCGATGACCTTCCTGAGCCTCATCCCGGTGACGCTGGTATTCCTCTTCCTGCAGCGCTACATCACGACCGGCATTGCCGGGACGGGCATGAAGTGAAGGCTTGCCGAGTGAGGATGTCCCGGATCAGGAGCGCCGGGGCGGCGCGATGCTGCCCCTCAGGATCAGACGGCAACCGAGCTCGAGGCGATGCGCCGGGCGCAGCGGATCGTTGGCGATCAAGCGTTGCTCGAGCAGCGAGAGAGCGGCGGCGCCCAGACGGTCGGCCGGCATCTGGATGGTGCTGAGTGGCGGCGCGCTGAACTCGCCCGGCACGATGTCGTCGAAACCGAGCACCGAAACATCCTCCGGCACGCGGATGCCGGCATCGGCGAGCGCCTCCAGGCAACCGAGCGCCAGATTGTCGGCAGCACAGAAGATCGCCGTGGCGCCCCTGAGCTTGCCGTCCGCTTTCAAGAGGGCGCGGATCACCTGCTCGCCATGACGCGGCTCGTAGCTTTCCGCGACCACGACCATGTTCTCCGGCGCCGGCAGGCCGGCAACCAGATGGGCATCGACATAGCCGTCGTAACGCCGCCGGATCGTCGTGCGCCCCTGCCATGTCAGGTGCAGGATCCGGCGGTGGCCGAGCGAGAGCAAATGCTCGGTACCGAGCCGCGCTCCGAAACGGTTTTCGACCGTCACGGTATCGACCAGCATCGAGGGATCCTCACCGTTGAGGATGACCATCGACTTGTCGAGCGTGGAAAGCGCCCGGATGAGTTCCGGCCTGTCGTCGTTCAGGATGAGGATGCCATCGACGTTCTCGTCCTCCGCCGCCTCGCGCACCTCGGCGGGATCGATGCGGGTGCTGGCGCTGACGAAGGGGACGATGCGGATCCCTCGCCTCTCGCATTCGCGCCGCAGGCCATTGAGGATCGTCCAGCTCACCATGTTGAGGTCACTCTGCGGCGCGGCGTCGCTCGTCAAGGCGAGCAGAACGACGCGCACGGTCGCGATCGTCGCCTTTTTCCGCCGGCTTTCGAGGTAACCGAGCCGGCGTGCGGATTCGAGGACCCGCTCGCGCACCTCGACGGTCAGCGGCGCGGTTCCGTTCAGGGCATGCGACGCTGTGCTGAGCGAGACCCCCGCCTCACGCGCAACGTCCTTGAGATTGGTTTTTCGCTCCACGATCCGGACCCGTCCACCGTCCTGCCTGCTGCATGATTCCCTATCGGAGCCGACTTAAGGAACCATGCATCAATTCAAAATGCTGCAGCGACCTTAATGCGGCCCGAACCGACGCACGGCGCTGCAGGGGCAGCCTATGCACAGTCTCAAACCATACCAGCACGGCGATCCGCAAGCCTAAAAGCCTTGGCGTTCAATTGGATCAGCGTCCTGTTCCCTGCGAGCAGCGCCGACATGAAGCCCGGCGGCCCCCTTCTATCGCGCGATAACGTCGGTGCAGGGTTCGGCAAATCCCCTCCGAGCCGGTTGACACGCCCATTTGCAAATGAGAACAGACCATGAACATTTGGGAGGCCTCCATGACCCATGCGGAGCAAGTCATCGAGCGTGCACTGGCGGCGGTCGCCGCGGCCCGCCAGCAGCGAGAGCGTGGTCAAGAGCGGCGGCGGCAAATATTCGGACGTATTCAGCTGGGACTTTCCCTGCCCACGCTCAAGCACGGCGTGCAACTTTCACTGCAACTGGACAAGCGACGGCAGAGCGATGGCACAGGCCCGACCTAGGCGGTGCGGGTCCGCCCGAAGGCGCGCAGCAACAGGTTCACGGAGACCGCCACCTTGTCGATATCTGGAACGTCCTGGGAATAGTTGCCGGTATAGAGCTTGATGATCATCTTGTCGCGCTCGAAACCGCGCAAGTCGAAATGGAGATGCAGGTAATAGCGCCGCGTGTCCCCGGAACGGCTGATGTCACCGCGCCGCTGGGTCACCTGCTTGAGCTCTGTTTGAAGCGGCGCAAAGCCCTCGAGATTCAACGTGACGCGGGTCGACTTGAACCGTGTTTCAGTCGGAACCGCCACCACTGCCTTATCGAGCGAAAGGCTCACCAGGCGCCCCGCGCTGCCGTCGACCTCCGCGGTTTCGTCGAGCTTGAAGGCCTGGAGGAGGCGGCGCGGCTTCTCGAAGCAGATCAGCGAGGCGATGACGAGCACGACGATATTGATAGCCGACCAAAGCGCCGCGATCGTCGAGAACGACCCCTGGATGTGCGCGGTCTCCGGGACGATGTTGATCAGCAGCCCCGCCGCCGTGACGACGATGAAAGCCGCGATCCAGGTAAAGGTATAGGCATCGAAGAGGTTTTCCTCGTTGCCGCTGCCCTTGGGGGTCACCTTGAAGGGTTTGCCGAACGGTCGCACGAGGCTCGAAAGCACCGTCGGCAGCATGCGAAAGGTCGCGAAAGTGCCGACAGCGGTGGAGACCAGGGGCAGGTAACGTGTCGGAGCCAACCAGAGCATCAGCAGGAAATAGGCGGTCAGCAGTGGCACCTGGTTCGAAACGTAGTCGGCGACGTCGGTGAAGTAGAGCGGCAGGGCTCCGAACCAGAGATAGGCGATCGGCACGAAGAGCACGGCAAAGCGGACCAGATATTGCACCAGCCAGGACATCGGCAGGAACATGATCCGCTGGAAAACGGAGAGGCCCGGCCCGCGCAAGGGACCGTTATGCAGGTAGAGCGTCTGGATTCCGCCCTGGCACCAGCGTTCGCGCTGCACGAAATAGCCGGTCAGGTTCTCGGCCGCCAGGCCCATCGACAGCCGTTCGTTCAGGTAGCGGGTCTTGTAGCCCTTGTTGAGCATCGAAAGCGTCGTCAAGAGGTCTTCGGTGATTGACTCGGTCGGGAAGCCGCCGATCGTATCGACCGCCGTGCGGCGCGCGATCGAGCAGGAGCCGCAGCAGAAACTCACGTCCCAGCCATCACGGCTCGGCGCGATCTCGTCGAAGAACAGGCGCTGTTCATCCGGCCAGATATTCTCGAGACCAAGATTGGATTGTACCGGATCGACATTGAAGAAATGCTGCGGCGTCTGCACGATGCCGATGGTCTCGTCCAGGAAGAACGGCAAGGTCCGCTTGAGGAAGTTGCGATAGGGCACGAAGTCCGCGTCGAAAACCGCGATGAAGTCGCCGGAGCTGACACGCAAGCCATTGTTCATGTTGCCGGCTTTGGCATGGGCGTTGTCGCTTCGCGTTACATGGATCGCGCCCCGCCCCTCGCAGAAGGTCTTGAGCCAGTCGCGCCGCCCGTCGTCGAGCACATAGACCGTAAGCTTGTCTTTCGGATAATCGAGCGCCAGCGCCCCGACGATCGTCCGTTCCAGCACGTCGAGAGGTTCGTTGTAGGTCGGTATGAAAACGTCGACGCTCGGCAGCTCACTTTCCCGTCGCGCGAAGAAGGCACGTGCGAGCTGGTCCGCCTCGGCGCTACGGTTGATATAGCGGCTCATCAGGATCAGGAACAGCACGACCTCGGAAAAGCCGAGGAGCTCGACGATGAACACGAACCAGACCCAATAGAAATTGGCGCCGTCATTCGGATAGGGGAGAACGGTCTCGGTGAAGCGCCAGATCATGTAGCGCAGCGCCACGGCCGCGACGAAAGCACAGGTGATCGCCCGCGCCCAGCTTTGACGACGCGACCAATTGGATGGCCCGAGCAGGAAGAAGGCGATGACCAGCAAGGTCGGCGCCAGCGCTAGAAGAGATTGAACCACAGGCTTTCAAACCACTGCGTCAGACGGATATTGCGTTTCGAGAAGCGCACCTGCGCCGTTCGTCCCACCTGACAGAAATTGGCGAAGTCGGTGTTGAGCGCCGATGGCGTCAGCGCAACGCGGATCCGCGCATTGCGCTCCTCGGTTTCCGGCTCGTTGGCGGCAAGCGAATCCTTCTCGGCAACCGCGGAACTGCCCTTGACCGCTTGGACGCGGCCCTTGAAGACCTCTCCGCGACCGAACAGCCGGACCTCCGCCTCGCGGCCGGGATAGATCTCGTCGTAGTCGACCTCCGGAACGAGAATATCGACGAACAGTTCGCGGCAGTCGAGGATGCGCATCATCTCGTTGTTCAAAACGACGTTGGAACCGCTGACAATGTTCCTGTTCCAGACGACGCCGCTGAACGGGGAAGGAACCGTTGCCGATTCGAGGCTGCGAACACGCTTCTCCTCCTCGGTCATCTGCCGTTCGGTCTGGCTTGCCCGCGTCTCGTTCTCGGCGATGCGGGTGTTGAGATCGTTGATGCGAACGATCACCTCGTCCTGGCGCTGCCGGGAATAGGGCACATCATTCTGACCGTCGCCCATGACGAAAATGCCCTGTCGCACGGCATCGAGGCGTTGCTGCAGCAGGTCGACGGTCAGGTTGCTGATCTGGACCTCGCCGCCCGTTGCGGCGCCGGCGGCCTCTGCCGCTTCCACCATCTTGCGCGTGAAAATTCCCTTCGACTCAAGCTCCTGCCGACGGTCGATATCAACCTTCGCCACCACGTCCTGGGCGCGCGACACCTCAACGCGCTTCTGGAGTATCTGCAGCTCCCGCTCGAGGCTGGCAATGGTCGCGCTCTGGAAGACGCCCATCCGTTGGGCGAGCTCGTCGCGCAGCAGGGCGAGCTCGTCCCGCTCCCGTTGCAGCGCCGCAACGCGCTCGATCGCGGTGCCATGTTCGGCGCGAAGCGACGCAAGAATGGCGCGGTTCACGCGCTCGTTACGAATGATCGCGAGCGTTTCGCCCTCCGCCACCGGCGTGCCAATCCTTGGCGGCGGCCTGGCAATCTCGCCATCGATCGGCGCATTGATGATCGCAAAGCGCGCGTTGACGGTTCCATCCAGGCTGGTATAGCCGGTCAAGCCGGGCAGCAGGACGGCAATTGCGAGCGCCAGAGCACAATGCCGACCGAGATACGCGTAATACGATGGTTCAGGATCACCTTAGTCGTTCCTAATCACTGCCTTGGCAGCTCTGCGCAGATCCAGACGATGTTTCCCAATGCCGACACAACCAGTTTCCACCCCATTCATTGACTTCGGCGTAAACTCGCCAGCACGATGCAACCATGCTGCCACGTGTCAGCATTTATCGGCATTTAGCGTTGAACAACCCTTAAAATTGCAGGTTTGAGGAGTGACAACACGAAAAAAGCCAGTTTTTGACCCGGCAAAACCGAGCGTTTTTCGAGCAATGCCGTCGGGGGTGGCGCCCTCAGAAAACGGTTACTCGTCGATCACGCGGCATTGACCAGGAAAATGGTCGCGATAATTTCTGAACGAAGGGTTGAATCGAACGACAACATTGAGTTGGGTCAAAGCGATACTGTCGCCGGCTATTTAGAGCGGCACCATTCAAGCGAGCGCAGTGGAAAGGGAATGGAGGCCAGCATGCCTGACACGGATGCGACGAAGTCTGCCTCCGCCGAGAGCGACTTTCTCGCTCATACCGACGAACTCGTCTCCTATTACGACGAGAGCTACCACCTCGTCGATTGCTCGACGAAACTCAGGAAAGCCTATGCGGTCGACTCCCTGGTCGAGGCAACCCTGTGGCATGTCTACCCCGAACTATTGGCTCCAAGGCCCAAGGCCGCCGTCGACTTCGTCGTGGCGAGCGGCATTCCGCGCAGCATCGAGATCACCGACGCAAGAGGGCGCGTCCACCGCACCCTGGTTGTCTTTCGCACCGAGCGTGGCATCGCGGTCGCGGAAGCGGAAAGCGACTCCACCTGCCGCGAGACCTCCACGCAGAGCGAGAGCGATCGAGCACTCCTGCTTCACCAGGCGACCCATGACGTCTTGACCGGACTGCCGAACCGGCGGCAGTTCAGCGATCAGCTGCGGGCCGCCCTGCCGGTGCCGAGCGGCGCGAAGCTAGCGCTCATGCAGATCGATCTCGACGACTTCAAACCGATCAACGACACGCTCGGGCACGGCGCCGGCGACAGCGTTCTCAAAATGGCGGCGGAACGGATCAGGGGCGTGCTCAAGGAGCGTGAGTTTGCCTATCGGCTGGCCGGCGACGAATTCGCCGTCATTCAGTGGAAGATCGACCAGCCGAGGGAGGCGGAGCGGCTTGCAGAGGCGATCGTCAACGCTTTCAAGGAGCCGTTCACCGTCGACGGCATCAGCCTGTTTGTCGGAGCGAGCGTTGGCATCGCCATCGCCCCGGCAGACGGAAACGAAATCGAACAGTTGATGAAAGCCGCCGACATAGCGCTCTATGCGGCGAAGAAGGATGGCCGCGGTCGGGCAAGGACATTCACCCGTTCAATGCTGATCGTGCTCGAGCAGCGCGAAATGCTGCGTCGCAGCCTGCGCACCGCCCTTCAGGAGGGGCAGTTCTTCATCGAATACCAGCCCTTCGTGAAGCCGCGCGCCTCGGTCGTCGGCTTCGAAGCGCTGTTGCGGTGGCGCCATCCGCTGGTCGGCATCATCCCGCCAAGCGTGTTCATTCCCATGGCCGAAGCCGACGGTCTCATGAGCGAGATCGGCCAGTGGATGCTCGAGCAGGCCTGCCGGGCCGCGATAACCTGGCCGTCTCATTTCACTGTCGCGGTCAACCTGTCGCCGGCGGAATTCCTGCACGATGGCCTCACCGATCGCGTCGCCCAGATCCTCGATCTGACCGGCATCCCCGCCGACCGCCTCGAACTGGAAATCACCGAGTCTGTGCTGCTCGAGCGCACCATTAACAATCTCGATACGCTCAACACCTTGAACTTGCTCGGCGTTCAGATTTCTCTCGATGATTTCGGCACTTACTATTCCTCGCTGAGCTACCTGAAGAACTTCCCGTTCGACACGATCAAGATCGACCAGTATTTCATCAAGGATCTTGAGCATGACGAGAAGAGCCAGACGATCGTGCGGTCGATAATCGCCCTCTCCCACGGCCTTGGCATGGACGTCACCGCCGAGGGCGTGGAGACGGAAGGGCAGGCCGCCTGGCTTCAGAAGGAGGGCTGCGACCGACTGCAGGGCTACTTCCTGGGCTTCCCGATCCCCGCGGAAGCGATCGGCAAATTCCTGCGCAAGTCGGCGGCCGTGCCCATGGCGGGGGCTCTCAGGACCTGACGGGGCTCGATGCGGCTAGAGAGTTCTGGCCATGGCAGCCGGTCGGATATAGTCATGGGAGTGAGCGAATCAGGATTCGCTCATGCAGTCGGAGAAAGCAGCATGAACGCAGCGCAAAGGCAGCCAGCGGAAACGAAGTTCGAACCCCTGCTCCAGTTTGAGATGGAGATGGGGACCTTTCTGTCCGATTGGCACCATTGCGATCAGTTGTCGACATACATGGCGCGGATGATCAGTCACAACCGGACGGATCCGGTGCGACACTCGAACTTTTTCTCCTCTGCGCTCAACGAGCTCCTGGAGGTGTCGTTTCGCGGCGGCTCGCCGGAGGGCCGCATCGGCTGCGCCGTCTATCGGCAAGGTCCGATGGAACGCGTGAAGCTCTCCTTCCCGTGCCCGCCCCGCCAGCGACGGTTCTTCCGCGAAGCGGTCGCGAGAACCCGCAAGGACGACGCATACGCACGTTATCTGGACGCTATTTCAACAGATCTCGCACCAAGTCGGGAGGTCATTCTCCTGGACCTGGCGATCAACTTCGACGCCGAGATTCGTCTGGAAGAGGATGAGCCGTCGATAACGATCATCGTGGATCTCCCCCTCGAAGGAATTGTGAGTTGAGTACGGCAATCCTTTCAGCGCCTTTCCAGGCAGAATTCGACGCCAACAGCCAGGAGTTCGCCTTTGCCGGCGTCATCCGGCCGCGCTCCGTCGACGAGATTTCTCACAGCATTTCGACGTTCAGGAACGCGATCGAAGAGGCGCGCGGCGTCCTCTACATCAATGTGAAGCGCCTCGCGCAGATGAACAATACGGCCTTCCATGCCTTTTCCCGCGTGGTCCTGGACGCCTGCCGCACGCGCTCGGATATCCGCTTCGTCGTCGTCACGTCGAGCGTCGTCGGCTGGACCGAGCGGATGTTCCGGCACCTCGGTAACATCGAACCGCAGATCACGGTCGAGGTCTACGATTCGAAATTCTATCCCGGCCAGAGCTTCGTCGAAGACACCAGCTTCATTCCGATCCTGCGCACGCAAACCAAGATGACGTGGCGCCACGAGCGCACGATCCTGCCGCGTCACGGCATGCGCCCGGGTATAGTCATGGCCGACATTTGCTGCGGCATCGGCGACTTCGCCGTGCTGGTGCGCAAGGAGTTCCAGCCGGCACGCATCGTGGCGCTCGACCACTCGAGGGCGAGCCTTGCCTATGCCCGCGACGTAGCGACGAATTTCGGCATTTCGGATATCGAATACACCTACGGCGACGCGTCCGAGATGCTGCTCGAGGACAATCAGTTCGACTTGGTGACCTGCCGCCATTCGCTGCAGATCTTCAACCAGCCGGACCTGCTTCTGAAAGAGCTGTACCGGATCTGCAAGCCAGGCGGACGCGTGTACATAACGAACGAGAAGAATTCGCACTGCCTCGGCGAACCTCGAGCGCAAAGCATTCAATGGACCTATAACGAAGTTGCCAAGCTGTTCAGCCATTTCGAGATGGACGTGGAACTCGGGCCGAAGAGCCGCCGCTATCTCGCCGATGCCGGATTCGACGACATCCTCGTCGAATCCTTCATGGTCACCAATCTCGACGGGGAACCGCAGGACTTCGCCGATGTCATCACCGCCTGGGAGAATGTCTATGCCGGCGAAATGGCCGTAAAGCGCGGCGATCCTCCGGAATTCATCGAACGCTTCCGCCAGGGTTTCCGCGACCATATCTTCGCGGCCCTCCACCCCAAGGGCTACGCTGGCTGGCCGATCTGGGCAGCATCTGGGCGCAAGCCGCTATGAACCCGTTCGATCAAAAGATCACCCGCTTCGGTTTGCGTTCGTTCCGCGCCAAGTTCATCCTCGTGGTCGGCGGGGCGGTGCTTTTCGACCTGCTCGTTACCGGGGGCCTTGCACTCTTCAACGTGCAGCGCCTGTCCCGCGATGCCACGGCAGAGGTCGGCCAGGGTCTGGAGAGGGCGAACCAGGACTATATCCGTTCCTATGCGGAAACGACGGCCGCCCGCGTCAACCTGCTTCTCAACCAGGTTCACTCCGACGTCGGCACGCTTGCGGGCGTGCTCCAGGGGCAGATCGACCGCCCCGTGAGAGAGTCGCAGATCGGCGAAGCCATGTCACGGGGCGCCCCCGGCGCCGTGACCGTCACCTATGACGAGAAAGGCGGATGGGCCCAGAACCGCCCCGGCCCCTTGTCGGTCGTCAGCGTCTGGGGATATCTGCTCGATGCCAAGCACCTCCCCTTGCCCGAGGTCCAGACGGAAATCGAGAACAGCGCGGTCCTCGATCTGGTTGCTCCGAGCCTTCTGGCCAACGGGCAGTCGAAGCTGCAGATGTACTATATCGGTCCTAAGGAGCGGCCGATTTTCAGGACGGCCCCCTATACCGACCAGGCCCAGACCTTCGACCGGCTCTATCCGGGCCACAATCAGTCGGATTTCTGGCCATTTTTCTTCCCGGGGCTTTACGATTCGTGGGAGCAATGGGCCAACAACCCCGCGTCTCGTCCAGTCAACAGCGACATCACCCAGACGGCGCCCTATACGGATGCGATTACAGGCAAATTGATCGTCAGCTTCTTCCAGCCCTTGTGGTCCTATGACCGCAAGCGGGTGGCGGGTGCCGCCGGCGCCGATATCACGCTCGACCAACTGGCCGAGATTGTCGAGAGCGTCCGGGTCGCCGACACTGGTTTCGGTTTCCTCACCATGTCGGACGGCAATGTCGTGGCCATCAACCCGGTCGGCGAAAAGGTGATCGGCCTTCAGTCGTCGAGCGACACCAGCAGCCAGGGGGTGACGGGCCTCGATCGCTCGCTGCGCAACAGCGCCCAAGCGGCGATCGCCAAATTGCCCTTGGACCAGGACGGGCTGTTGCAGCATATCCTGCTCGACGAAAACGGCGAGAAGGTGCCCTATCTCGTCGTCGTGAAACAGCTGCAGCCGTCGAACCTGTGGGTATCCGGCCCCGTTCGTCGTGAATCCATGTTGCTTGGCATCGTCGTGCCGGAACGTGAAATCTACGCCTCGCTCTTCGCCGCGCAGGCTGGCATCACGGAGGCTACGAACAGGATCTTGATCTACCAGGTCCTGGCGCTGCTCGTGTCGCTGCTCTTTGTAACCTCGGCGGTGTTTGCCATATCGAAGCGGATCACCGGCGGTATCACCGCGCTCGCCGACGCGGCCCGGCGCATCCAGACCAAGGACTATTCCGTCCGGGTCGATATTCCGACGCGCGACGAGGTGGGCGAAGCGGGCGCCGCCTTCAACCGAATGGCCGAGCAGATCAGCTATCACACCGAGAACCTGGAGCAGCTCGTCGAAGACCGGACAAAGGAAATCGAAGAGGCAAATCTGCAGATCTCGGCGCTGAACGAGCAATTGCGCAGCGAGAACTTGCGCCTCGGCGCCGAACTGGCGGTCGCCCGTCGCATCCAGATGATGGTCCTGCCGAAGGCGGGTGAACTCGAGGAAATTTCCGACGTCGAGATTGCCGCCTACATGCGGCCCGCCGACGAAGTCGGTGGCGACTATTATGACGTGCTGAGGGACGGAGACCGGCTGAAGATCGGCATCGGCGACGTGACCGGTCACGGCCTTGAAAGCGGCGTGCTGATGCTGATGGTTCAATCGGTCGCGCGGGCGCTGCAGGAGGCGGGCGACATGGATCCGTCGCAGTTCCTCAACCGGGTAAATCGCGCCATCTACAAGAATATCGTCAGAACCAACACGAACAAACATCTCTCCCTTGCCTTCCTGGACTATGACGGAAACCGCCTGATGCTTTCGGGCCAGCATGAGGAACTGATCGTGGTGCGGGGTGCCGGCAGCGTCGAGCGGATCGATACGCTCGACCTCGGCCTGCCGATCGGCTTGGAGCCCGATATCTCGCCTTTCGTGGCGACGCTGGAGATCGCCTTTGCCCAGGGCGACATGATCGTTCTCCACACCGATGGCGTGACCGAGGCGGAGGGCCTGAACGGAGAGCTGTTCGGAATCGAAAGGCTTTGCGAAAGCGCTCGTCGTCGCCACGGCCGCAGCGCCGAGGACGTCAAAGCGGGAATTATCGAGGATCTGATGGCGCATATCGGCACACAGAAGATCCACGATGATATAACAGTCGTAGTGATGAGACACAGGTAAGCGGATGACGACCTTATATGGAATGGCAGACCTCGCCATCGGTACGGGCGATAACGTGACCACGCTTCGCCTGTTCGAAGGCCCGCTCGACTTGAGCTGGAAGCACTGCGCGATGACCTCGGATTTCGTCGCCGAGTTCGTAGCCTTGCGCTATCGCACATCCCGCAATCTCTACAAGGAGGTTCGGCACAACGTTGGCTATCTGACAAACGAGCTCATCGAAAATGCGGTGAAGTTCCGAGCCTCGGGCGAAATCGTCGTCGAGGCCTCGGTCGCGCCCAATGCCTTCCGGGCAAAGGTCTCCAATTACGTCGACCAGGAAACGGCGCAGCGTTTCCAGCATCTGCTTTCCGAGATCACCACGGGGGATCCGGGTGACCTTCTGATAAAACGGATCGAAGAGAATGCATCGAGCGCGAGCCCCAGCGGCTCGGGACTTGGCCTTCTGACACTGATGAGCGATTATGGCGCTCATTTCGCTTGGGTTTTTGGATCCGGCGAACAGGAGAGCCGGATCCCGCTGGAGACCTATGCGTCGATTACAGTCCCCGATCCCTCGAATTGATGGGCAGCGAAAAATATGGAAATCAAGGAAGAAGAGTATCGCGTTTGGTCGGAGGGCAAGGACATCTATTTCGATGGGACCATGCGCCTGCCGAGCACGGAGGCCTATGCGCCGATATATTCCTTGGTGATGAGCATTCTTGAAGCCGAGCCGGACCGCGTTACGATCGACGTCACCAGTTTGCAGTTTCTCAATTCGTCCGGCATCAACCTGCTCGCCAAGCTGACGATCGAGGCCCGCAAGAGGCCGAACGTCCAGTTCACCGTGCGCGGAAGTTCGGAGTTTCACTGGCAGTCCAAGTCGCTGCCAAACCTCAAAAAGTTGCACCCGGGCATCGACCTCAGGCTCGGCTGAAATTTCGCCGCGCAAATAGCGTCGCACGCCGTCAGGCCAGCTTAAGCTCACAGCCTCGGCGCTGCGTTCATCCGTCACTTGCCGAGCGCCTTGAGCCAGTCTCCGATCGTTGATCCACGATGCCGCCCGGTCTGAGCGAACCGCGCCACGGGGCGCTCCGCCGCCGCCGCCGCGGCCTTTCTGATTTCCCGGGGGCTCACCCCGAATTCGTTACTGAAGGCACGGGTGAAATTGGCGGCGACGTCGAAACCGGCGGCCTCGGCGATCTCGGCGATCGGCCGGCTGTCCGCCGGATCGCTGAGCGCCGCATACGCCTGCTGGAGCCGGCGCCTGCGGATATAGTTGAGAACACCGCCACTCGATTCGAACAGTTGGTAAAGCCGGGTGCGCGAGATGCCGATCGCGCGGCCAATAGCATCCGGCGTCAGGTCGGCCGAGTGCAAGTTGAGATGGATATACCGATGCGCCCGCTCCATCATTCCCTTGTTCGTCTGGGGCCCGGCCGCATCCGGTCTCGCCGACGAGGCGACGCAAGCGACAACCATGTCGCGCACTGTGTGGACGATCCGCGGTATCTCCTCCGCCGTCAGGCGGTCGAGGCTCGGCTCGATGCCGTTGATGTAGTTGATCAGCAGATCGGCCAGGTTGCCCGACAACACCGCATTGTTGGATCCGCCCAGCACGGCGGCATCGTCGGCGAAAAGCTCGTAGGGCATGAAGAGAAGAATGGCGTCCGTCGCCGTCGTCCGTCCGCGAAAGGGATAGCCGAGCGAGCGAAACACCAGCCTGCCTGGCCCGTTCTCAACGACGCGGCGATCGACTTCCGTCCAGCTCATGCCGCTATGAAGCAGTTCCACATACCAATGATCGATCGGGCTGGCGCGTAGCATCGCCTGCGGGCGCAGGTAGCTGTGGCCCGGCGCGCGCTGTTGAACGATGAGCAGATTGCCGAAATGCCAAGCGGTCTGCTCCGCGACAAACCCATCCTCGAGCGGAATGCTGTCAGGCAATCTGACCTCGACCAGAGGCGCCATGTGCGCTCGCCAGGCCTGAAACTGCTCTGCCGGTTGAAGATCGCGCGTCGAAAAATGCATAGGCGTCAGCGCCGGCAGCGCAACCGAGCGCGGGGCGGCTTGGACCGGGGCCTCACGCGGCCAACGGCGGCGTTCCGGCTGCGTTGCAGGCGCCCCGGCCGGATCCTCCTCCGACTCAGGCCCTGTAGGACGATCACCCATACAAACTCTCCCGCCCTCGAATGCAGGCGACTACGCGTTCTGGGCGCGGCTACCTACACCGCCGCATCGGTGTATGGCGTCGTAAAGAGCCCACTCAGCACTTAGCTCTAGTTCTACGCCATTTTGAGTAGAAATGCACGGTGCGATAACTATCTGGATCGCACGATAATGACAATCGCCCCTGACAACTGTAATCATACACTCATAGTCAACACCAAGTATTGAGTAGCGGTGTTGAACATATCTCGAGTGTATATAATTTTTATCACGTAATTATAATGCCGCCTGAGATACATATTGAATTGATAACTTCAAGTTTTATTGGGGATATTTATGACAAATTTGAAAAATGTACTCAGCGGAAATTTAGAAAAATTAATCTATGAAGATAGTGTATTGCAGAGACTGGAAATCCAGAAGCGGATTCTGGTAACTGGCGGCGCAGGTTTCCTGGGGTCACATCTTTGCGAACTGCTTCTCGAGGCAGGACATCAGGTTATCTGCGCCGATAATTTCTCAACCGGGATGCGCCAGAATGTGGAGCATCTGAAGCGCTTCGACGGCTTCCGTCTGATCGTCCACGATGTCGTCGAACCGATCGACCTCGACGTCGACGAAATCTACAATCTTGCCTGCCCGGCATCGCCGCCGCATTATCAGGCCGATCCCATCCATACAACGAAGACCTGTGTGCTCGGCACGCTCAACATGCTTGAGCTTGCGGCACGCTACGGAGCGCGCATCTTCCAGGCCTCGACGTCGGAGATCTACGGTGATCCGCAGATCCACCCGCAGGTGGAGAGCTACTGGGGCAACGTCAACACCTTCGGCCCGCGCTCCTGCTACGACGAAGGCAAGCGTTGCGCGGAAACCCTGCTCTTCGATTTCCACAGGGCCCGTCAGGTCGAGATCAAGGTGGTCCGCATCTTCAACACCTATGGTCCACGGATGCGCCCGGACGACGGCCGCGTCGTCTCGAACTTCATCGTCCAGGCGCTCAAGGGCGAAGACATCACGATCTATGGCAATGGTTCGCAGACTCGCTCCTTCTGTTTCGTCGATGATCTGATTGACGGCATCATTCGCGTGATGGCCTCGCCGGCATCGCTCACCGGGCCGATCAATCTCGGCAATCCGGCGGAATTCACGATCGGAGAACTCGCCGAACAGGTGATCGAACTCACCGGCTCGCGATCGAAGATCGTCTACAGACCCCTGCCGGTCGACGACCCGCGTCAGCGCCGCCCTGACATCTCGCTTGCCGAACGGGAACTCGGCTGGCGCCCCAGGGTCGATCTTTCGGCCGGCCTTGCGCAGACGATCGGCCATTTCGACGCGCTTCTCACTCAGTCGGACAGGGAACTCATGGAGGTCGCCTGATGGACACGCCACGCATCCTCGTCACCGGCGGCGCCGGCTATATCGGCAGCCATACCGCAAAGCTTCTTCGTTTGGAGGGTTTTGAGCCCGTTACCTATGACAATCTGACGACCGGCAACCGCTCGTCGGTACGCTGGGGGCCGTTCATCGAGGGAGATATTCTTGACTCGGCCCATCTCACCGAGGTCATCGAGCGCCATGCGCCGGACGCCGTGATCCATTTCGCCGCGTCGGCCTATGTCGGCGAGTCCGTCGCGGACCCCGCGAAATACTACCACAACAATGTCTGCGGGACGTTGTCGCTACTCGACGCCTGCAGGCGGACGGGGCTTGGAAAAGTGATCTTTTCGTCGAGCTGCGCCACCTATGGTGTGCCTGCCGTGCTGCCGATCGACGAGGCGACGCCGCAAGAACCGATCAACCCTTATGGCAGAACGAAGCTGATTGCCGAACACATGCTGTCCGACTACGCCGGTGCCTTCGGAGTCTCCTATGTGGCGCTGCGCTATTTCAACGCCTGCGGAGCCGATCCGGAAGGCGACCTTGGCGAATGGCACGACCCGGAGACGCATCTCATTCCGCGCGCGCTCATGGCGGCAGCGGGCCGGATCGGCAAGCTCGAGGTCTTCGGCGATGATTACGACACCGCCGACGGGACCTGCGTGCGCGACTACATTCACGTCGCCGACCTCGCGCGGGCGCACGTGCTCGCGTACCGGCATCTTGCCGGGGGCGGTAAGAACCTCGCGCTCAACCTGGGATCCGGTCGCGGCTTCTCGGTCCGGGAGGTGCTGAGTGCGATCGGCGAGGTCACCGGACGCGATGTCCCGGTGGCGATCCGCCCCCGTCGGGCCGGCGACCCGCCGATCCTCTACGCCGACGCGAAGCTTGCCCGCGAGGTGCTGGGCTTCACGCCCCAATATTCCGACCTCGACACCATCGTGCGCACCGCCGCCCCCTTCTTCGGACTGGAGGCGCGCCTGTGATCCGGCCCTTGATCAGGAACGGCAATGGCTTTGGGGACTCAGCCGATGAGCCGCTGCTCGTGCCGCTGCTGACCGGATATCGCCGGGCCGAGTATCTTTTCGGGGCGGCCATCTGGCTCGCGGCGCTCACCTATTTCTGGGCCTGGTGGCTGGAGCCACGCCACCACAAGGACCTCTTCGGAAGCCTGACCGTGACGGCGGTCCTTGCCTGGATCACCCTCCTGCCCGGCTATTTCATCGCCGTCTTCTATCACGCCAGGAAGCCGAACGGTCCCTTGCGCCTGCCGGCTGCGAGCCGTGTCGCGATGGTCGTCACCAAGGCGCCGTCCGAACCCTTTGCAGTCGTGGCCGAGACCTTGAAGGCAATGCTTGCCCAGGAGGTGCCGCACGACACCTGGCTTGCCGACGAGGACCCCTCCCCCGAAACGCTCGACTGGTGCCGGAGGCATGGCGTCTTCGTTTCGAGCCGCAAGGGGCGCGCCGACTATCACCGCACCAGCTGGCCGCGGCGCACGCGCTGCAAGGAAGGCAACCTCGCCTTCTTCTACGATCACTACGGCTACGAGCGCTACGACTTCGTCGCCCAGCTCGACGCCGACCATGTTCCGGAGCCCGGCTACCTGTTCCAGATTCTGCGTCCCTTCGCCGACACGAAGGTGGGCTACGTTTCGGCGCCAAGCATCTGCGACAGGAACGCCGCCGCGAGCTGGGCGGCGCGCGGCAGGCTCTATGCCGAGGCGACCATGCACGGCTCGCTCCAGGCCGGCTACAATGGCGGTCTGGCGCCGCTTTGCATCGGTTCGCATTACGCTGTGCGCACGTCAGCTCTGAAGGAGATCGGCGGTCTCGGTCCCGAGCTCGCGGAAGACCATTCGACGACCTTGATGATGAATGCGGCCGGCTGGCGGGGCGTGCATGCCCTCGAGGCCATCGCCCATGGCGACGGGCCGCGCACCTTCGGCGACCTGGTGACCCAGGAATTCCAGTGGTCGCGCAGCCTGGTCATGCTGCTCCTGCAGTACTCCCCCCGCCTCGTCGGCCGGCTGCCGCTCCGCCTCAAGTTTCAGTTCGTGTTCTCGCAGCTCTGGTATCCGCTTTTTGCGCTCTTCATGGCGCTGATGTTCGCGATGCCGGTCGTTGCGCTTGCCCGACGCGAAAGCCTCGTCGCCGTCACCTACCCCGATTTCCTGGCGCATTTCGCACCGCTTTCGATCGTTCTGATCCTGATGGCCTATCGCTGGCGGGCAACCGGGACTTTTCGGCCGTACGACGCGAAAATTCTGAGTTGGGAATGCATGCTCTTCCTCTTTGCCCGCTGGCCCTGGGCGCTGGCCGGGACCTTGGCTGCAGTCCGCGACTGGCTCAGCGGATCCTTCGTGGATTTCCGCGTCACCCCCAAGGGGACGTCGGAAGTGGACCCGTTGCCCTTGCGTGTCCTCGTGCCCTATGCCGGCCTCGCACTGGCGGCCGTACTTCCGGTCCTTTTTATCGACGATGTCGGCGGGGCCAAGGGCCTCTACCTCTTCGCGATCATGAACGCCGCGATCTATTGCCTGCTCCTGATCGTCATCGTTCTCCGGCACGGACGGGAAAACAGGATTGCCGCGGCACCCCGCTTCTATCGTCCGGCTATGGCGGCCGGGCTGCTGTCGCTCATCACCTTGCCAGGGATCGCCACCGCCGAGCACGGCAGGGACAGCCTCGAAGCGCTCTCCTGGGGATCGGACCATCTGCGCCTCTTCGAGGAGCGCTACTCGGTGGCCGGGGCGGGCGGCACGACATCGCGCAAGACCGTGTTCCGGCCGCGATGGATCTTTCTTCCGTCCGACGGGCCGCACTGAGGGGACAGATGATGAAAGGACGAATCCCACAACCGCACCCCGGTTCAACCCAAGGCAAGTCGAACCGAATTGAAAACGCGTGCCGCGGCCGCATTCGGAGACACAGGATGGACAAGACATCAAAGACAATCGCCTTCGCAGTGGCCGGCCTCATGTTTTCAGGCGCCGTGCTGGCGGCGAGCATGCCCGGCGGCCTTGCCGGAAACACGGCTGAAACAGTGCAAAAGCGGCCGATCCTCACCAAGGAATCGATCGACTTCGGAGCCTACGATCCGCATGGCGACTTCGCGGAACCGTCGGCTTCCAAGATCGAGCATCTCTTCCTGCCCTGGGAAGACGTCGATCTCACCACACTGAACATCGCCGACGAATACGCCCACGCCCGCGGACGCTCGCTGATGATCACGATCGAGCCCTGGTCCTGGTCGCCCAAATGGCGCCTGTCGTCGCAAGGGCTGCTTAAAAGCATCCTCGGCGGCAAGCGGGACCAGAACATGGCCGCGGTCTGTTCGACAGCGGCCACCCTCAAGAGCCCGGTCATCATCCGCTGGGGCCAGGAAATGGACGAGACGGACAACCAGTTCTCCTGGGCGCACTGGCAGGGCAAGGATTTCGCCGCGGCCTTTAGGCGGATGGTGAAGGTGTGCCGGGCGCATCTGAAATCCGCCAAGTTCATGTGGTCGCCAAAAGGGAACGAGGGGCTCGACGCCTTTTATCCCGGTGACGACGTCGTCGATATCATCGGCCTCTCGGTCTTTGGTCTTCAGAGATACGATCGGGACAAAGTCGGTCGCGACCAGACTTTCGTCGAGCGACTGATACCGGGCTATGAGCGCGTCAAGAACTACGGCAAGCCGATCATTGTCGCCGAACTTGGCTATGAAGGCGACGCCTCTTATGTGCGGAGCTGGGCCGAAAGCGTAGCGAAACGGCACGCCGAGTTCCCGGCGCTCACCGCTGTCGTCTACTTCAACGATCGTGAGATCTATGACTGGCCGGACGGCTATGGCAGGCCGGACTGGCGCGTCGTTCAGGAACCAACCAATTGATTGAAAGTTGATTTTAGAAGGAAGCCATAAGATGTCGACATTCCGCCTATTGCTCCTGGCGGCCGCCTTCGCCGGCGGCATCGGGGTCGCCGCATCGACCGCCGCGGCGCGTCCGGGCACCGCGAAGACCACGCCTCTGACCGCTGGCGAAATCCACGCGCTCTATGGGCAGAAGTCCTGGATCTGGAAGGAAGGCGCCGGCTATTTTTCCGTTCAGCAGCGCCGCTTCACCGCCTGGTCGAAGGAGAACGGCAAGCCCTCCTACGGCGTCGGCCGGTGGTTCATCACCGACCCCGGGAAACTCTGCTTCAAGGCCGATTGGCACGCCAAGGACGGCTCGGCTCCGGCGACCACCTGCTTCAGCCACCGCAAGCGGGGCAACGTCATCTACCAGAAGCGCGAGCCGGACGGAGAGTGGTACGTTTTCAAGCATAGGCGGACGCGGGCGAATGACGAATTCGCCAAGCTGCGTCGCGGCAACTATGTGAGCGCCCGGCTGGGCGCGATCCAGACCAGGATCGGCGAGTAACCCTCGCCGTAGGAGTTGCGCATTCCCAGGGCCGACGTACAATCCGGCTCCGCAGATGAGCCCCGGCCTCGGCGCGCAACTCCGCCCTTATCGCAGGAAGCAGTTGGACGTCCTTCCGAACCCGCTCGGGGTGCAGATATAGGGGGCACGGCCGAGATAGGTGGTGCGCACCAGTTTGACCGCCCGCTGGGTGACGGCGATCTGCTTGTTCGTGGCGGGCTTCTTGCCCGGCACCGCATAGCCGACCTGCTTGATCAGCGAAGCGGTCTTGACGCTCCGGTCCGTGGTGGTTGAGCATCCCGTGAGCGCGACTGCCAGGAGCACCGCAACCGCACAACGCACCACCTTCCCGCGGCTGCCGAATGACCCGGACGAAATATTCCCTTGCGCTTTCACGGCTCGAACTCCCTTTCGACCTGACGGGGAACACGGTATCCGCGAGGCTTTAAGTGGCCGTGCAGAAAATACTTACAACTCGAGCTATCCGGCCGAAAACCGGCCGCTCACCCGGTCATGCTTCGGCAGCCGCGGCCGCGGGGGCCGTTTGGCGAAGTAATGCCGGCCCAGCCGGAGTGCGAGCTGGACGAGCAGGATCAGCAACGGCACCTCGACGAGCGGCCCGATGACCGCCGCGAAAGCCACGGGCGAGGCAAGGCCGAAGGCAGCAATCGCGACGTCGATCGCCAATTCAAAATTGTTGCCGGCCGCGGTGAAGTGGACATATGGACATTGTCAAGCCGGGTCACGCGCCGTGCCTGACGAAGCGCTTGGCTCTGCTATTTCGAGAAACATCGAAATATTGCTTGACCGGATGCCGAGCGGGCCGCTATCAATATTTCCATGAAACTCGAATTAGCCGCATCCCAGCTCGAATCCCTCGGCAATCCCACTCGGTTGCGTCTCTACCGGGCCCTGGTCCGCGCGGGCACCGGCGGCTTGCCGGTGGGCGGCCTGCAGCAAAAGCTAGGCATTCCGGCAAGCACGCTGTCGCACCACTGCCGGAAGCTCATCGACGCCGGCCTCGTGACGCAGGAACGAAACGGCACGACGCTCATCTGCCGCGCCGATTATGGGGCGATGGCATCCTTGATCGGCTATCTCGCCGACGAATGCTGTGCCGATGGCGCGTGCGCTGAGAACCCGGAGAACACCGAAGCATAAGCCCCTTTTTTATCCTCTAATTTCGAATCTCCTAGAATAATCGAAGGAAACGTGCGATGAACCAACATCCTGACCTGCCCGTGGCTGTGATCGGCGCCGGCCCCGTCGGGCTTGCCGCCGCCGCCCACCTTATCGGACGCGGATTGCAGCCGATCGTGTTCGAAGCGGGCAGCGGGCCTGGCACGGCGATCTCGAACTGGGCCCACGTCCGCGTCTTCTCGCCTTGGCAATACATTGTCGACAGAGCCGCTCGGGAGTTGCTCAAGGAAAGCGGTTGGAGCGCGCCGGACCCCGACCTCCTGCCGACCGGATCGGAGATCCTCTCGCAATATCTGGTGCCGCTCGCCCGCCTCCCGCGCGTGGCGCGCCACATCAAGTACAACGCGAGAGTCGAAGCGATCACCCGGTCTGGTCTCGACAAGATGGGGAATGACGGGCGCGGAGAAGTCCCTTTCGTCGTGCGCTACACCGATGTCAGCGGCGGAGAGAAGAAGCTCGCGGCACGCGCCGTACTGGATGCCTCCGGGACTTGGTTCGGCCCCAACCCGATCGGCGTCGACGGTTTGCCGGTCGCCGGCGAAAAGGCCGCGGCTGAGCGGATCACTTACGGTATTCCCGACGTGGCGGGGCGCGACCGGCACCTCTATGCCGACAAGCGGGTGCTGGTCGTCGGAAGCGGCCACTCGGCAATCAACGTGGTGCTCTCGCTGCTTGAACTCAAGAAGATGCACCCGGACACCTCGATCACCTGGGCACTGCGGGGCAACAGGCTTGAACGGCTCTTCGGCGGCGGCCTCAACGATCAGTTGCCGGCACGCGGCGCGCTGGGTGTTGCTGCGAAGGATGCGATAGACGGCGGCCATCTAAGATTGCTGGCGCCATTTTCGGTCGGGTCGATCGCCACGGAGGACGACGCTCTGCACGTGAGCGCGCAGGCTAACGGGAAACGACAAAGCTTCCGCTTTGACCGCATCGTCGTCGCCACTGGATTCCGCCCGGACCTCACGATGCTGAGCGAGTTGCGCATTGATGTCGACGCTGCCGTCGGGTCGCCGCGCCGGCTGGCCCCGATGATCGATCCGAACATCCATTCCTGCGGCACGGTTCCCCCGCACGGAGTCGAGCAATTATCGCATCCGGAGCCCGACTTCTACATCGTCGGCTCGAAATCCTATGGACGTGCGCCGACCTTCCTGATGGCGACCGGCTACGAGCAGGTGCGCTCGGTGGTCGCCGAGCTTGCGGGAGATCCTGTCGGCGCCCGCAAGGTAGAATTGGTGCTTCCCGCGACCGGGGTCTGCAGCGCAACGCTGGCGCTTGCCGACGCATCCGCGTCGACCGGCTGCTGCGGCGGCCCAGCCCCCGCCGAAATCGACGCCTGCTGCGCTGCCGATGCGGCCGCGAAATCCGAGGGAAAGGCCGGATGCGGATGCGGCACGCCGGCACCGGCGAAGCAAAGGGAAGCCGCCGAATGAGCAAACAACAAGCGCCGAGCCGCCGCGAGGGCAAGCCCGGCGGCAAGCGACCCTGCGGCCATTAGCCGGCCGGCGCCGAAGCGGTCGGCCAGTCGCCGGCCTTTGGGGCGATCAAACCGCCAATCAGCAAGGACAGCGACAGGAGGCCGAACACCTGGTCGCGTGGCAGGGAAAAATCCCGCGCCATCGCCGGCGCGACAATCGCGAAGGAGTAGTAAAGAGTGCCGTAGCCGATGATCTGGGTCACGCCGAGCGACCAGATCAGACCGGCCGCATTCTCCGCCAATGCGGTTCTGTTCGGCCTTTCCCTGGTGGCGATGGAAGTGGCCTCGGCCTTCGTCCTCTACGGCACGGCCTTCGCCGCGATCGTTCAGATCGGCGGGCGGAGCGCCTCGCGCGGCATCACACACCTGACGCTGATCGCCGGCTTCGCCTCGACGCTCTTCTGGCCGCTGACCGGAATACTCAACGAGCATTACGACTGGCGTGCGATCTATCTGAGCTTCGCCGCTTTGAACCTCTTCGTCTGCCTGCCGATACACTATCGCGTCGCGCTCACTCCGCGTCGAGCCGAACCTCTTTTCTCGTCGGAAGACGAGCACCCGATGGTCGGCCTGCCGCGGAGCGGATTGTTCCTTCTGATGTTGGCGGCCTTCGCGATCGCGGGCCTCGTGCTCGCTTCGATCCTGACGCACATGGTGCCGCTGGTGGCCGCCCTCGGCCTCGGCTCGGCAGGTCTTGCCGCTTCGACCCTCTTTGGTCCCGCCCAGGTCGCGAGCCGGTTGCTCAACATGGTCTTCGGTGGGCAGCTATCACAGGCGACGCTCGCGCTCATCGCCGCCGGATTGCTGGCTCTCGCTCTGGCGCTGCTACTTGCGACCGGCCCCTGGCTTCCCGGCGTGGTGCTCTTTGCGGTCCTGTTCGGCCTCGGCTCCGGCCTCGCCAGCATTGTTGGCGGCACACTGCCGCTCGAACTGTTCGGGCGCAGAGGTTATGGAAGCCGGCTCGGCTGGGTGACCGCGGCGCGGCAGTTCTCCTCGGCCCTGGCGCCCTATGCCTTCGCCCGCATCATGCAGGAATGGGGCATCGGTCAAGCCCTCGCCATCGGCGTCGGCGCAGCCCTTGCTGCAACGGCGCTCTTTGCTGCCATCGTCGTTCGGTGGGCGAAACGGCGGGACCTGGTGGGGCAGCCGGCGGCGGGGCGATAACGGCTCCGCTTATCGGCTGAAGTTAGGCCGCGATCCCGACCGTGTAGCTTGCCTGCAGCACACCGACGTCGAGCTTTTCGAAATCGAAGATGAAACGCGCCGCATCGCTCGAGGAGAACACGGTATCGCCGCCGTTCATGGTCGCGCGCACCGGCCGCCCCCGATAATCCGGATGCCCCTGATAGACGAGATCGCTCAACGCATCGTCGAAGAGAAGCTGGCTGACCAGCAGTTCGCGGTCGCCGACAAGAACGCGCAGGTGGATATGGACGGCGCGGCTCGGATACCAGCCGGGATAAACGGTGAGGAAGCTGACGATGCCATTGGCATCGCTGATCTGCCGGCCACGCAGGAAGCTCGTGCTTCTAGCCTCGGCATCGTCCGCATTGCACATAGCGGCCGCCTCTCCGGAATAGACGCCGCGCGCGTCCGCATGCCATATCTCGACGTCCGCTCCCTCGACAGGCTTGCAGGTCGCGGCCTCGACCAGGCGAAGGCTGATGCGGGTCGGCAGCCCCGCCACGCCGTCGGTCACGTCGCTGCGGATCGGCACATCGCTCGTGTGGCAGGGGCCGAGCGTTTGGGCGAGCGTCGCAGTGCATTGCGGCTCAGCGCGGAAAATCGGCTCCGGCAATGCGCCGGAAATCCCTGCTGTGCCGCCTGAGCGGAAGTCAGACGCCTTCCAGTCGAAGCTGTGGCGCGAAATGGGCGCGCCGCCGCTACCGCTGCCGCGGACCACGAAGACGGCACCCGCTCCGGCAAGCAGCGCGCCGCCGCCGAGAATGATGGTTCTTCGTTTCATAGGCATCGGAGCGCTCCGTTCATCGTGTCGAGGTGCGAACCGACTGATAGCGTAATCCAGTCTCAGACCGAAGTTACGCTTTTGTAATAGCAAAACGAAGATGCAACTGTTCGCGCCGCCATTGTCGCGGAATTCAACAACATGATCTGGAAGGCCGGGCCTCCGCGGCTACGATGCGCCGAACGGGCGGCCCAGCCACCCGCTGCATCACCGGCGGCCACCGGAAGCCGAGGATTGCGCCGCTAACCGCGGAGCGGACCGCTCCTCGAAAAGGTCCGGCATCAGATCGGCAAGCCGGACGAGTGTGCCGCTGCGGGCGCTTTGAAGCGCGGCGATACCGCACAGAACCGAAAGCGCCCCGGCTCGTGCGCCGGCCCGCTGCCCGAGCGGGTCGGTGATGCCGGGCTTGAAGATCATGTTGCGCATGCGATCGTCGCCGCCGTAATGCCCGCCCGGGGAATGCGGCACCTTGATGCGCTCGACGGCCGGCACGCCCTTCGGGAAGTTGCGAACGAGCAGAATGACGTCTTCCGGCGGCGTCTCCCAGGGCTGGTCCTCGAATTGGCGCAGTTCGATCCTGCCCTTCGTTCCGTTGAAGGCGATGTGGTGACCCTCGATCGGCTGGAAGGTGTTCAGCGAATAGGAGACATGGACGTCGTTCCAGTAGCGGATGTTCGCGACCATCGTGTCGGGAATGTCGATGTCCTCGCGGAAGACGCATCCGTCGCGGAAATAGCCGTCGATCTCCGCGGGCTGTTCGTAAAGCGCGTCCAGGAACGGATCGGCTCCGAGATCGAGATAGAAGTCGCAGCTTCCCTTGTGGGGACAGAGCTTGCAACGTGGGCCCCGGAACGGCCCCTTGCGCCCGTACATCTGCAGGTCGGCAAAGGCGCTGACCGTGTCCGGCTCGCTGTCGAGATACCAGTTCAGAAGGTCGAAATGATGCGTCGCCTTGTGGACGAAGAGGCTGCCCGAGCGATCCGTATACGCGTGCCAACGGCGGAAATAGTCCGCCCCGTGGTGGGTGTCGAGATACCAGTGAAAGTCGACCGAGGTCACGCGGCCGATTTCGCCGGCGTTGAGCAGTTCCTTGATGCGCGCCGCCGTCGGCGCGAAGCGGTAGTTGAAGGACACGTCCACCCGCCGCCCGGTGCGCTTCTCCGCATCGAGAATGCGGCGGATCTTCTCGACCGTCGTCGCCATCGGCTTCTCGGTGATGACGTTGGCGCCGGATTCGAGCGCCCGCACGACGATATCGTCATGGGTGTCGTCCGGGGTGCAGACGATCACCAGATCCGGCCGCGCTTCGGCCAGCATCGTGTCGACATCGCCATAGATCGGCGCATTGCTGGCGATCATCGTGCGCGCACGCTCCGCACGCAACGGGTTGGTATCGGCTATGGCGACGAGATCGACGAAGCCACGCCAACCGGCGAGAAGGTCCTTGCCCCACATGGTGGTGCCACGGTTGCCGGTACCGACCAGCGCAAAACGACGTTTGTCATCCATCATCTCTCACGCAATCCTGTCTGGAGTCGCGCCGCGCGACCGGCGGCAAGAAGAGTAACATGTAAATTTAGAATACATGCTAGCGGCCGATCTTCGCGAAAGTCAACCATGATACGTGCAAAGCGACCCTTTGCTTGTAAGAAATATATCCGAGTTGGCTTTTCAGCAGCAGCTTCGATAGCGCTCAACGCAGGTGGCGATCACCTCCGCGGCCGGGCGTTTCCACCAATTCTCGGCCGAGAAGATCTCGACCTCCTGGGCTCCAAGAAAACCCGCCGCCTCGATCAGGCCGCGGATTCCCTTGAGGTCGATGACGCCATCGCCCACCATGCCGCGGTCGGTCAGCATATCCCTTGTCGGGACCAGCCAATCGCAGATGTGATGCGCGAGGATCGCCTTCATGCGTCCGGCTCGGGCGATCTGGTTGGCGAGATTGGGATCCCACCAGACATGATAGACGTCGATGGCGACACCCACGCCCGGGCCCAGCGTTTCACACATATCGAGCGCCTGGCCGAGCGTGTTCACGCAGGCCCGGTCGGCCGCATACATCGGATGGAGCGGCTCGATCGCCAGCGGCACACCGGCTGCGCGCGCATGCGGCAGAACGGCGGCAATCCCTTCCTCGACCATCCGGCGCGCCCGGTCGATGTCCCTGGAGCCGCCGGGCAGACCGCCGACGACGAGGACTAGGCAGTCGGCGCCGAGCGCCGCGGCTTCGTCGATCGCACGCCTGTTGTCGTCGAGCGCCTTGTCGCGCCCTACAGCGTCCGCCGCCGGAAAGAAGCCGCCGCGGCAGAGGCCGGTAAGCCTCAGCCCGTTGGAACGGACGATACGCGCGGCCTCGTCGAGGCCGATCGCCGCCACCTGGTCGCGCCAGGGCGCGATCGCCGTGATGCCGTGCTTCAGGCAGACATCCACGGCTTCGGCAAAGCCGCATTGCTCGCGGATCGTCGCCAGATTGATGGAAAGACCCTCGACCTGCATGATGTTCTCCTCCCGGTTTTGTCAGCCCGCCATCGACGTCCAGTCCGGCTCAATCACGCAGCCGAGGCCAGTCGCCCGCAAGACGGATGCAAAGGTGATTTCGCCGTTCCGGATGGCGAGACGCGCACGACCGGCGGCGTTCTCGTAAAGATCGCCATGGGCGGCTAGGTAGGCGGCCTGCTCCGCCATCGGCGCCCGGGCCATGCCGTCGACATAGTGATGGCCGTTGCGCTCGATATGTCCGGCGCCGACCAGCGCTGCCAGCACGAGATCCTGCTGAAGGCCGAGGCCGGCCTGCGTCGTCAGGTCCTCGGCCGACATGAAATAGCGGGCATTTCCGGCCTCGCCGTTCCATTTCTCGACACGGGCACGATTGATCAGCGACCGATAGAAGCCCTTGCAGGACTTCGACGAGATGCCGGCATAGCCGAGCTCGCGGGCCCGCAGGAAGGATCCGACGTCGCCGTCGGACTCGTCGATCTCGAGCGGCAGGCGCTTGGCGATCGCCGCGACCGATTGCGACAGCGCTTCCGCACGCGCGATCGGCTGCTCGAAGAACAGAACGGACGCCCGCAATCTTTTCAGGCGGGGCTCTTTCTCGATCCGATCGAGAAGGTCGGCGACGACCTCGCCGCTTTCGAACTGCTCGTTGCCGTCGAGCGTCACCCGATAGCCTTCGACAATGCGATCGAGCACCGCGGCGATCGCAACCAGGCGTTCGGCATCTTCGGCGGGGCGGCCGGAAACCTTGATCTTGAAATAGCGGTGGCCATAGGCGGCGATCACCTCGTCCAGGGTCTGCGGTAGCCCATCCTCAAGCCGTTGCCTCGGATCCAGTTCGGACGCACTCAAGGCGTCCGCAAGGCCAATCGTGTGGCGGACGGCAAGCTTCGACGAGGGGGCCATGCCTGAAAGGAAGCGGGTAAGATCGAAGCCGGCAAGATCGGGCGCGGCGGCATCGGTGATCCCGAGCAGATTTCCGGTGACCGCCTCCACCGCACCAACGCCGTTCATCCGGCAAAGGGCGTCAATAATGGCGCGGTCGACAAGGGCCAGCCCGTAGGAGGCGACAAGCGCCGGCAGTTCCTGTCTAGCCGCTCTCCGATGATGATCCGCTTCCGCGGCGGCGTGCATGCCGAAAGCCGTGTTCGTCTTAAGCGATTGCAACCCTTCGATCGCCAGGCGAAGCGACGTACGGAGTTGCTCGACATTGTCCCCGGGCGACAGCGCCGGGTTCTTGTCGAACCATTTCGGCATCATCATCTCGCCCGACCAGCCGGTGGCAGAGCGGCCTCGTTCATCGACGATCCGGACCCGGACGAAGGCCTGCGGCGCACTTTCGACGCGCGCCGCGCCGAAGCGGAAGGGAAAGCGGAAATCAACCGGCCGCTCGAAAAACTCCGCTTCAATGAGCTTGACGCGAGGGGCTTCCGTCATGGCCGCGCCTCACGCGACGCCATGGACTGCAAGCACACGCCGCATCCGGGCCGTGGCGAGCTCCGGATCGGCAAGAGCACCGGCTCTGTCCGCCAGGCGGAAGAGTTCGGCAAGATGTGCAAGAGAACGGGCGCTTTGCTGACCGCCGATCATCGTGAAATGATCCTGCAATCCATTGAGATAGGCGAGGAAGACGACGCCCGTCTTGTAGAAGCGCGTCGGCGCCTTGAAGATATGGCGCGACAGGGGCACCGTCGGCTCGAGCAATTCGAAGAACGCGCCGTTCCGCCCCTCGCCCAGCGCCTCCAGCGCGGCCGAAGCCACAGGGGCAATCGCATCAAAAATACCGAGAAGCGCGTCCGAATGGCCTTCTTCGTCGCCGGCGATGAGTTCGGCATAGTTGAAGTCGTCGCCCGTATACATGCGCACACCCTTCGGCAATTGCCGGCGCATGACGATCTCCTTCTCCTTCGAAAGGAGCGAGATCTTGATGCCGTCGACCTTCGCGGCATGCGCCTTGATGACTGCCAGGCAGGTCTTCATCGCCTCCATGTGGTCGGCATTGCCCCAATAGCCTTCGAGCGCCGGATCGAACATCTCGCCGAGCCAATGGATAATCACCGGCTCCTTCACCTGGGAAAGAATCCGGTCATAGACGCGGATATAGTCGCCTGGACGCCTGGCGGCCGCGGCAAGCGCCCGGCTCGCCATCAGGATGATCCGCCCGTTCTCGGCTTCGATCACTTCGATCTGGCTCTCATAGGCTTTCAAGATGTCATCGATCGACACGTCCGGGCCGGGCGCCAGATGGTCGGTGCCGGCGCCGCAGGCTATCAGCGCGCCGGGGCGGTTGCGCGCTTCGGCAAGCGCCCGGCGGATGAGTTCACGGGCCTCCGGCCAGCCAAGCCCCATGCCGCGCTGAGCGGTGTCCATCGCTTCGGCAACCCCGAGGCCGAGATCCCATAGGCGGTGGCGAAAGGCGAGCGTTCGCTCCCAGTCGATCGCCGGCGTCAGCCACGGATCGTTGTCGGCGAGAGGATCGGCGACCACATGCGCCGCTGCAAAAGCGACCCGCGGGAAGGCCGCCGCCTCGCGCTTCTTGAAAGGAACCGGCCGGCCGGTGAGCTCGTAGCGGGCAAGCCTGCCTTCGAGGGGAAGATCGATGCTCGCCATGGCTCAGAACTCCAGTGCGGGAACATCGAGCCAACGACGCTCGGCCCAGGACTGCAGCCCCAGCTCGGCGAGCTGCACACCCTTGGCACCGGCCTCGAGCCCGTAGGGCCAGGGAGCGTCCTCGGCGACATGGCGCAGAAACATTTCCCATTGCGCCTTGAAGCCGTTGTCGAAGACCTGCGTGTCAGGCACCTCGTCCCAGGTCTTGAAGAAATCGATCGTTTGCGGCTGGTCTGGATTCCAGACCGGCTTCGGCGTGTTGACACGGTGCTGGGTCCAGCATTTCGTCAGCCCCGCAACGGCCGAGCCATGCGTCCCGTCGACCTGGAAGGTAACGAGATCGTCGCGGCGCACCCTGACCGCCCAGGAGGAATTGACCTGCGCGATCACGCCGCCTTCGAGTTCGAAGGTCCCATAGGCCGCATCGTCCGTGTCGCAAGCATAGGTCCGGCCCTGCTCATCGACGCGCGTCGGTATATGGGTGGCGCCAAGGCAGGAGACGGCACGAACTTCGCCGAAGAGATTGTCGAGCACGTAGCGCCAGTGGCAAAGCATATCGAGAATGATGCCGCCGCCGTCCTGCTTGCGGTAGTTCCACGACGGACGCTGGGCGGGAACGCCCCAATCGCCTTCGAAAACCCAATAGCCGAACTCGCCGCGCACCGAGAGGATCTTTCCGAAGAAGCCGGAATCCTTGAGCAGCGCCAGCTTGCGCAGGCCGGGCAGGAACAATTTGTCCTGCACCACGCCGTGCTTCAGTCCCGAGGCGCGCGCCTTTCGGGCCAGCTTGACGGCGGTCATCAGATCATCGGAGATCGGCTTCTCGCAATAGACATGCTTGCCGGCATCCAAGGCCCTGCCGATCAGATCGGCGCGCATCAGCGTCGTGCCGGCATCGAAGAAGATCTGATCCTGGGGATCCGCAAGGGCGGCGTCGAGGTCGGTCGACCAGCGAGCAATATTGTGGCGCTTCGCCAGTTGCTCCATTTTTTCGCGGCTGCGCCCGACGATGATCGGATCGATTTCCAGCCGTTCGCCGGATCTGAGCGTGATCCCGCCCTGGTCGCGAATGGCCAATATCGAGCGCACCAGGTGTTGGTTGTAGCCCATCCGGCCTGTGACGCCGTGCAAAATGATCCCCAAACGTGGCATGCGATCTCCTCCCTGACGAGCCTTGCGGGAGTGGATCAGCCCTCCCAAGCCAGTAACTAAACGGTTACTTTGTGACAGAGAAGAATCCAACTTGTCAACATTAAAAACGACATGTCAGCGATTCAGCGGCGAATGGAGGCCAAAGTGACCTGGACGATGTGACGCTTCCAGGCCTCGAGACTGGCCTCTTCCATGAGGTCGCGACCGAAAATCGTCGTCAGCGTGTGCTGGTTGGAGAGGTAGAAATAGCCGAGTGCGGCGATCGTCAGATAGACGTTCAACGGGTCGACATCGACGCGGAACAGGCCCTTCGCCTTGCCGCGATCGAGCAGATCCGCGAGCTTGTCGATGAAATGCGAATGCAGTTCCTTGAGCCGTGTCGACTGGCGCAGCCAACGGGCCCGATGCAGGTTCTCGGTGCCGAGGAGGCTTAGGAACTCCGGGTGCTCGAGGAAGTACTTCCACGTAAACATGGCCAGTTCCGCCACCCCCTGTTCAGGCGCCAAATCACTGAGATTAAGAGATTTTTCAGCCGTTCGAATGCCGATATAGGCCTCCTCGAGAACGGCAAGGTAGAGTTGCTCCTTATCGCCGAAATAGTGGTAGAGCATCCGCTTGTTGGTGCCGGCCCGCTCGGCGATCGCATCGACCCGCGCTCCGCCGATGCCGTTCTCCGCGAACTCGACCGTCGCGGCGGCAAGGATCGAGGCACGCGTGCGCTCCGGGTCGCGCTGCGCGGCCCGTTCCGCCCGTCCTCCATTGCCCGCTCTCCTAGCCTTCGCGTCCGCCTGCACCTTGTCCATTCCGCCACCTCCGGCACCACTTGCCAACACCGGCAATCGATGCGAATTTGTAAAAAAATCTTACAAGATAATGACACCTTCGCACACAACTGCTTGACAGGCCCATTGCTTGTCCATAATTTGTAACCAAATAGTTATTTGTTGCAAGAGGACTACATCACGGAACGTTGTGGAGGCGTTCCGAAGGGAGGAGGAACAGATGACAATGCGCATGACCAGACGCAACGTGCTCGCCGGTGGGGCGGCACTTCTTTCATATTCCGTGCTGGCATCGAGCGCGCTTTCCCAGGAAGCGCGACTACGGCTGCTCTGGTGGGGCTCCCAGGCCCGCGCCGACCGCACCAACAAGGTCAACCAGCTCTTTCAATCGGAAAATCCCGGGGTCGCGATCAACGGCGAGTTCCTCGGCTGGAGCGATTACTGGCCGCGCCTTGCGACCCAGGTCGCCGGCCGCAACGCGCCGGACATCATCCAGATGGACTATCGCTACATCGTCGAATATGCGCGGCGCGGCGCACTTGCACCCCTCAACGATTATCTCGGCTCCGTGCTGAAGGTCGAGGATTTCGACCAGGTGCAGATCGAGGGCGGCAGCGTCGACGGCAAGCTCTACGGCATCAGCCTCGGCGCGAATTCGGCAACGATGATGGTCAATGTGGCGGCCTTCGAGGAAGCCGGCATCGAGCTGCCGACACCCTCGACCACCTGGGAGGATATGGCCCGGATTGGCGCCGAGATCACCAAGGCCGGCAAGCGCAAGGGTTTCTACGGCCTGGCGGACGGTAGCGGCGTCGAGCCGCTTCTCGAAAACTGGCTTCGTCAGCGCGGCAAGGCGCTTTTCACCGCCGAAGGCAAGATCGCCTACGACGCGAACGACGCGGCCGAATGGTTCACCATGTGGTCAGGGATGCGCGAGGCCAAGGCGTGCGTGCCGCCGGATATCCAGGCGCTCGACCAATTCAATGTCGAGACGAGCCCGTTGTCACTCGGAAAGGCGGCAACATCCTACGCCCACTCCAACCAGCTGGTCGCCTATCAGGGCATCAACAAGGACAAGCTGGCGCTCAGGACCCATCCGCTGGTCGGCAAGGATGCCAAGGGCGGCCACTACCGCAAGCCGTCAATGTTCTTCTCGGTCTCGGCACAGACGAATGATCCGGAGCTCGGTGCCAAATACGTCAACTTCTTCGTCACGGACCCCAAGGCCGCCGAAATCCTCGGCGTCGAGCGCGGTGTGCCGGAATCGAAGGCCGTGCGCGAGGCACTGGCACCGACGCTCGACGAGCTCGGCCGCGCCGCACTCGACTACGTCTCCGGTCTTGGCCCGCTCGCCGGCGACCTGCCGCCGCCCCCGCCCTCTGGTGCCGGCGAGGCTGAGCTTGCGCTGCGCACTGTCGCGGAACAGGTGGCTTTCGGCCAGCTCGACGCGAAGCAGGGCGGCGAAACGCTGGTGAGCGAGGTCTCTCAGATTCTGTCGCGAGGCTAGAGGTATGGCTGCCGTGCAGGATTCCGCCATAGCTGTCGGTGCGGGCGCCAAGACGCGCCCCGCCGCCCAGGGCCGCTTAGCCGCCATCTGGACGAAACACGGCGCCGGCTACATGTTCCTGTTGCCGTGGCTCGTCGGCTTCTTCGGGCTGACGCTCGGACCTGCCGTCGCCTCGCTCTATCTGTCCTTCACCAGCTTCGACCTGATCCGCTCTCCGGAGTGGGTCGGGGCAGCCAATTACGTCCGCATCGCGACGGCCGATCCGAAATTTGCCGCCTCGCTCAAGGTGACGTTTCTCTATGTTGTGTTGTCGGTCCCCTTCAAGCTCGCCTTCGCGCTACTCGTCGCCATCCTTCTCGATCGCGGCGTCAAGGGCCTCACCATCTATCGCGCCATCTTCTACCTGCCGTCGCTGCTCGGCGGCAGCGTGGCGATCGCCGTGCTCTGGCGGCAGCTCTTTGCCGGCGACGGCCTGATCAACAGCCTGCTCGCCCAAATCGGCATCGAGGGCCCGAGCTGGATCTCGCATCCGGACTATTCGATCTGGACGCTGGTCGTCCTGAGCGTCTGGCAGTTCGGTTCGCCGATGATCATCTTCCTCGCCGGCCTTCGCCAGATCCCGACCGACATGTACGAGGCGGCGAGCCTCGACGGGGCATCCAAGTTCCGGCAGTTCTACAAGATCACCCTGCCGCTGCTGACCCCGGTCATCTTCTTCAATGCGGTGGTGCAGACGATCGAGGCCTTCAAGGCCTTCACCCCCGCCTTCATCATCTCCGGCGGCACCGGCGGGCCGATCAACTCGACGCTGTTCTACACGCTCTATCTCTATCAGGAAGCCTTCGGGAACTTCCGCATGGGCTATGCCTCGGCGCTCGCCTGGATTCTCGTGCTGATCATCGGGCTGTTCACGGCCTTCTCGTTCCTGACCTCTCGTTACTGGGTGCACTACGATGACTGATGCGACCATGAGCTCGATCACCGCACCGCCTCCGCCGATGGCCAGTCGCCGCAGCCCCTTCGGTTCCGTTTTCATCCATGCGGCACTGATCGCCGCCTCCTTCGCCATGCTCTATCCGCTCCTGTGGATGGTCTCGGCATCGGTCCGGCCGGAGGACGAGATCTTCTCCTCGACGACGCTATGGCCTTCGTCGGTGGATCTTTCCTCCTATGTGCGCGGCTGGTTCGGGCTCGACGTCAGCTTCGGGCGGTTCTCCTGGAACTCGCTCGTCATCGCGGGCCTGACGGTGATCGGCAATGTCACCGCCTGCTCGCTCGCGGCTTACGCCTTTGCGCGGCTTCGCTTCGCCGGCCGCAACTTCTGGTTCGCGATGATGCTCGGGACCATGATGATCCCCTATCACGTCACGCTGATCCCGCAATACGTCCTCTTTCTCGATCTCGGCTGGGTGAACACCATCCTGCCGCTGGTCGTGCCGAAATTCCTGGCGAGCGACGCCTTCTTCATCTTCCTGATGGTGCAGTTCTTCCGCGGCATTCCGCGCGAGCTCGACGAGGCGGCGATGATGGACGGCTGCGGCCCCTGGCGCATCTACTGGAAGATCATGCTGCCGCTTTCGCTGCCCGTTCTGGCGACGGCCGCAATCTTCTCCTTCATCTGGACCTGGGACGATTTCTTCGGGCCGCTGATCTACCTCAACGACATGAACACCTACACGATCCAACTCGGGCTCAGAACCTTCGTCGACTCGAGCAGCACCTCCGACTGGGGCGGCCTCTTCGCCATGTCGACGCTGTCACTCGTGCCGGTGTTCTTCTTCTTCCTGTTCTTCCAGCGCCTGCTGATCGAAGGCATCGCCACCACCGGCATGAAACGCTGACCGACGGAGTTCAAAGATCATCATGACCGATTTGCGTTTCGCCGCCGTCGGCCTCAACCACAATCACATCTACGGCCAGGTGAATTGCCTCATCCGGGCAGGCGCCCGCCTCGTCGGCTTCCACGAGCCGGACGATGCGCTCGCCGCGGAGTTTGCGGGCGTCTACAAGGATGTGCCGCGCATCGCGACGCTCGAGCAAATCCTCGAGGACGAGAGCGTCGGCTTGATCACCTCGGCCGCGGTCTCAGCCGAGCGGGCGGAACTGGCGATCCGCGCCATGCAGCACGGCAAGGACGTGCTCGTCGACAAGCCGGGAATGACGAGCCTCGACCAGCTCGCGAAAGTCCGCCGGATCCAGGCCGAGACCGGACGAATCTTCTCGATCCTCTATTCGGAGCATTTCGAAAGCCCTGCGACGGTCAAGGCGGGCGAGCTCGTCGCCGCCGGCGCGATCGGCGAGGTCGTGCACCTTGTCGGCCTAGGGCCGCATCGGCTGCGTAAGGAGACCCGCCCCGACTGGTTCTTCCGCCGCTCCGATTACGGCGGCATCCTCGTCGACATCGCTTCGCATCAATGCGAGCAGTTCCTGTTCTTCACCGGTGCCAGCGACGCGATCATTATTTCGGCGAGCGTCGACAACAGAAGCGTGCCGGACAGGCCGGAGCTGCAGGATACCGGCAACATCCACCTTTCGACGGCCCAAGCCACCGGCACGATCCATGTGAACTGGCTGACCCCGGACGGCATGCCGACCTGGGGCGACGGCCGGCTCTTCATCGTCGGCACGATCGGTACAATCGAGGTGCGAAAGACCGTCGATCTTGCCGGCCGCGGTGGGGGCAACCACCTCTTCCTCGCCGAGCGCAACGGCGTCGAGCACATCGATTGCTCGGCCGTCGAACTGCCCTTCGGCCGGCAGCTCCTCGACGACATCCGCGACAGAACCGAAACCGCCATGCCGCAGGAGCGCTGCTTCAAGGCCATGGAACTGGCGCTTCGCGCTCAGGCGATCGCCGAACAGAACCGGGAAAAAAACTGACATGAGCGTAAAGACAGTCGCCATCATAGGCTGCGGCATCGGACGGTTGCACATGATCGAGGGCTACCTGCCGCATCCGGACAAATTCCGCGTCAAGACCATCTGCGATCTCAACGAACAGCGGCTGAACGAGTTCGGCGACGAATTCGGCATCGAGCAGCGCACGACCTCCTTGGACGAAGTGCTTGCCGACGAAAGCATCGACATCATCGACATCTGCACACCGCCCGGCATTCACCTCGAGCAGGTGATCGCGGCCCTTGCCGCCGGCAAGCACGTGATCTGCGAAAAGCCGCTGACCGGTTCGCTCGCCAGCGTCGACAAGATCATCGAAGCCGAGAAAAGCGCCAAGGGCGTCTTGATGCCGATCTTTCAGTATCGCTACGGCGACGGCATCGAAAAGGCGAAGCGGATCATCGAGGCTGGCATTGCCGGCAAGCCCTATGTCGGATCGGTCGAGACCTTCTGGCTGCGCAAGCCGGAGTATTATTCCGTCCCCTGGCGCGGCAAATGGGCGACCGAGCTTGGCGGCGTGCTGGTCACCCACGCCCTCCACCTGCACGACATGCTGCTGCATCTCCTCGGTCCCGTTGCAAAGGTGTTCGGCCGCGTCGCGACACGGGTTAACGATATCGAGGTCGAGGACTGCGCCTCCGCCAGCCTGCTCATGCAGAATGGCGCCTTCGTGTCGCTCTCCTGCACGCTCGGCTCGCAGGAGCAGATCAGCCGCCTTCGGTTGCATTTCGAGAATGTCACCTTCGAAAGCAGCCACGAACCCTACACGCCAGGCAAAGACCCCTGGAAGATCATCGCAGCCAACGAGGCGGTCCAGGCGCAGATTGGCGAGGTCATTGGCAATTGGCAGCCGGTTTCGCCGCGCTTCACGACCCAGATGGCCCATTTCCACGCCCACTTGAACGGCGCGGCCCCGCTGCCGGTGACGACGAAGGACGCGCGGCGGGCACTGGAACTGGTGACGGCGATCTATCAGTCGGCGGATACGGGGCGGGAAATATCGCTTCCAATCGGGCCGGAAAGCCCGAAATACGCCGATTGGCGCGCCAATACGAGATAGCGCGATGAGGAAACGTGCCGCTCTAACTTATCAGAATCGATCACGCTTATGACTTTGGGTCGATCCAATATCATCGTGATCTAGGCGGCGAAGGCCGTAGGGAGGATATGCACATGGCAACCAGCGTCGTTCTTCAGAAGGTCGAGAAGCGCTATGGCGCCCTCGACGTAATCCACGGCATTGACCTCACCATCGATCCCGGCGAGTTCGCCGTCTTCGTCGGTCCGTCCGGCTGCGGCAAATCCACCTTGCTCAGGATGATCGCCGGGCTCGAGGAGATTACCGGCGGCACGCTCATGCTCGACAATGACCGGATGAACGAGGTGGCGCCTGCCCGGCGCGGCATCGCCATGGTGTTCCAGTCCTACGCGCTTTATCCGCACATGTCGGTCTACAAGAACCTCGCCTTCGGCCTCGAGACGGCGGGATACAAGAAGGCCGAGATCGAGCCGAAGGTCCGCCGCGCCGCCGAAATCCTGCAGATCGAAAAGCTCCTCGACCGCAAGCCAAAGGCGCTTTCCGGGGGACAGCGCCAGCGCGTCGCGATCGGCCGGGCGATTGTCCGGGAGCCGCGCATCTTCCTCTTCGACGAGCCGCTCTCCAACCTCGATGCGGAACTCCGTGTCCAGATGCGCGTCGAGATCTCACGGCTGCACCGCGATCTCGGCAATACGATGATCTACGTGACCCACGACCAGGTGGAAGCGATGACCATGGCCGACAAGATCGTCGTCCTGAACTCCGGCCGCGTCGAGCAGGTCGGCGCACCGCTCGATCTCTACAACAACCCCGTCAATCGCTTCGTCGCCGGCTTCATCGGCAGCCCGAAGATGAACTTCCTCAAGGCGCGGATCGGCGGCGTTTCGGAAAACGAAACCGCTATCGAAGTCTGCGGCGGCACGATCCGCCTGCCGCGACGCCTGAAGGGGGCAACGCAAGGACAGGAGGTCACCTTCGGCGTTCGCCCCGAACATCTTTCGGCCCGCGACAGCGGCATCGCGCTTGCTGCCGTCAATGTCGAGCTCGTGGAGAATCTCGGCGGCGAGACCATGCTCTACGGCATCACGCCCGATAGCCAGCAGCTGACCATAGCGCTCGAAGGCCAGCAGAAGGTGGAGCGCGGCGCCAATCTCTCCGTCTACTTCGATCCCGCCCGCTGTCACGTCTTCGGCGCCGACGGCAAGGCGATGTAGGCGGTAACGGCTCTAAAGTAACGATTGGTGCGAAAAAAATTGTCACTTTGAGGCAATCCGGCAAGAGATCGTCATCGACGGTGACCACTCGTCGCCTAGTATCTCTTATAGTCCCCGAGCGGCTGACGGCTGTTTGGAAGAGAGAGACTTTCATGGACAAAATAGTTTAGGTGCCAAAAGATTGGCGCTGGCCGTGGCATCGAAGCGGCGGTGGCAAAGGTCTCCTTTACCACCACCGAGGCTGTCGTCTAATCGCTCGGTAAAATGCAAGCCCTTTTTGGACGTCGGGACCGTCGTTTGCCGGGAGCAGTGTCGTCTCTCGCGGTCGACATAAAGTGGCAACGGAATGAGGCGACGGCAAAGGGTCGAGTTAACCCGGCCTTTTTTGTTGCCTACTGCTCGTGAGATGCCAATCTATGCCGTATAAGGTGTGGTAGGAGAGATGACGTGGCGAGAAGCAAGGAACACATCGATAACTTGTTGAAATTGCGTCAGGAATTGGTCGATCGTCGACGCGCGGTTGCCAGTAATAATGAGCCAGGGGAGATCGTGGCAACTGCAAAGGGCGTGATTGAATTTCAGATGAGCATCGAGGCGATCGATCGAGCCATAGACGACGAAAAAAGGCTACACGGGGCTTAAGCCCGTTTAGGCGGCGCCCCTAATCCTTAACTGCAACCTGGCTGTGAGCCAATACACACTTTTGGTTGTAGTGCGTAGGGGATGAAGACATGTCGCGTTGAGATCTCGTGCTCGCAGCTGACGAGATTTTGATCTGGGCACTCCGATAGCCGCTGATCTCACTTGAGTTAAAAAACAAAAGCATCACTGAAAAGCTAAGCTGAATGGCAAGACCAACGACATAATTTCAAAACTCTCGTTGATAGCGATGGTCCACGCAACAAATCAGGATGAGAAACCGGCGTCCTAAGCTCGCCCGTGGGACGTCGAGAGGGGATATTTATGGCCATCATCAACGGAACCAACGGCAAGAACCCGGAATGGCGCTTGACGACATCATCAACGCCTTGGATGGCGACGATATTGTCTCAGCCGGCGGTGGCAACGATCTGGTTAACGGCGGGATCGGCATCGACAAGCTTAGCGGCGGCGTCGGCGACGACTTGCTGCACGGCGACGACGGCAACGACCTCTTGAATTCGCATCTTCTCAATCTGTGCGAGGCCCGCTTGATGAACAGACAAACGTTCAGATCCACTTCGCAATGCGGCCGTCCCCGTGCGAATACGATCGTAATACCGTCCCTGCGACTAACGCGCAGATGGAAACGTGGAATATATTTCAATGGCTAAATAGAATACCCTTCACTTGGCCGGCCGAAGACGCGAACCCGCAAAAAATAGATGACGCTGTTGCTCACGGAGCAGCGGACATTTTGCAGTTGACCTCTTCCTAGGCCCACCACGGAGCGACTCGGAGGTAGACTGGGCGCGCCGTGTCAGTTGGCGCGCCCTAGCATCAAAAGCGGACGGCGTTCTCTATTGTGCTTTTTCCACCTGCCCGCGGATCTCTCCGTCGGGGAACTTTTGCGTGTGAATGTTGAGATACCACTTTCCGGACTGCAAATCCGCCAGGTGCTGGTCGGTGATTTCGGCAGATCCGGAAGCTATGACCTTGGAGATGTCGACCACCGGCCCGGCATTTTCGCCCGGCGCCGCTGGGCCATGGAAATGCGCGGCCGTGGCTTCCCCGGACAGACCGCTGGAAGTCACTGTCCACGTCAGCTTTTTGGTGGCAGTGTCCAAGGTAATGTCACCCGTTCCCTGGCCGGCGCTGTCGTTCGGCGGCACTTCACTCGATCCTTTCAGGTCAGCCTTGAATTTCAATGTCTCGGCCGAAACGGGGCTCGCAGCCATTACAGCAACTACGGCGAGGCCGGCCAGGAGAGAGTTCTTACGGATAGTTCTCATCACACATCCTCCAAAAAGCAGGTGTACAGCAGGCGGCCTCTCAACTCTTGAGAACCGGTATGTGTTCCAATCGCCACTCAGTCAGATTGGAACATGCTATCCATGCGCGCGTCTTCCGTGGAATGTCAGTTAGCTGCGATTCAGTAGAGGAGACCATCTCCGCCGGTGCTTTTAAACGCATTCAGCGTGCAGCCGCCGCGGGTGGAATGCGAAGAATTCCAGGATTTGATCGGCGAAATCGGCGTCGAGATCGATCTCACGCATAAACTGGGCTTCTTCCCGCGTGAAGTTCGCCAGGTCGACATCTTCATGCAGGCCCTCGCCGACATAGCGTGACAGACGGAGCTCTATAGATTCCTGCGCAACATCCGAAATCGTCGGGCGCCGCCTGGCCACTTTCGGGGCCGGAGCGATGTAGTAGCCGAGCCGAGAGTGCTGAGCCACGTTGGAAACCGAGACAGGGTACGGCGGACGGTCGTTGATCAAATACCGGTACCGGGAAAGCAGCCGTTTCTGATGCACAAACAGGCCTTGATCGGAACCGTTGTCGATAAATCGGTCGCGTCCGGTCGCTAGGACGATTCTGCCTTTGCTCACATAGATCGTTTCCGGCCGTACCCGCAGGCGGACCAGGCTGTGGTCGGGCGAATTCATCAGGCATGCTGTTTGGCTGCTCACGCTCAGCATGTAGCGCCCGCTACACGTGAGAAACATTATACTTCAATCAAATCCCCGTGAATCGTACGAGGGCCGGGAACCGCCAACCCGCCATGGAATTGTCTTCTTATGGAAAATTCGTCCCGTAACACGGAGGAGCAGCCATGGCTTATCGTGACTACATACACACGCCGGTAACGCCGCGCGACATCAGATGGGGACTCCAGCAGGGGGCCATTGCGGGCGTTGTCGCTGGCCTCGTTTTTGCGGCGTTCGAAATGACGGCGAGCGCGCTTACGATGGGGACGGACGCATTCTTCATGCCCCTGCGCATGATCGGCGCCATCGCCCTCGGGCCGGAAGCTCTCGATCCCGGCTATTCGCTCCTGACAGCAAGTGTCGCCGGCGTTGTCGTCCATATTTCACTGGCGATCATCTATGGACTTATATTCGGGGAGATTGCGACGGTGCTGCGAGGGCCGGCCGCCTTTATTGGGCTCGGCAGCCTCTTTGGCCTCGTTCTGTGGCTCGTCAACTTCTACTTGATCGCGCCAATCGCATTCGCCTGGTTCCAAGAGACTAGCCCGGTGGTGCAGTTCGTTGCCCACACATTCTTCTTCGGTGCAGTCCTCGGCTGGTTCCTATGGAAATCGCACGAGAGAAGTGGGCTCGAAGGACCGGCGGTTTAGCCTTGCCGACACCGACTTGGCGCCGTCAGATTGAATTTCGCGGAAAGACGACGGTGGTCACCGGCGCTTCGGCGGGTGTCCGGCGCGCCATTGCTCTGCGCCTCGCACGGCTCTGATCGCACGTGACCAAACAGCTCTCAACCAGCTGAAGTCGAAAATTGAAGGCAATGGTGGCGAGGCACTCGCCGTTGCCGTTTGCGCGACGTATTCGCGTAAAAGCCTCGCCCCGAAGGTATGAACGCCGTGGCCGTTATCGCGAGCCTCATCCAGCCGCGTCGGTGCGGATTACCACCAAGCGGTCGGCACCCGATTGAGGTAGCCAAACCTCTCTGTCCCGGCCGTTGATCTGACGGACATTCGCTCCTTCCGTTGAATTCGGATACGTGGTGAATGTCTCTGTCTCCGGATCGAAGGCATGGATGGCATTCGCCCCGAAATCGGAGAGCCAGACAATGTCACGCCCATCCACATAGACCGCATAGACGCGTGGATCGTCGCCGGGCACACGCCATGCATCCCAGCTCTTCGCAAGCGGATCGTACATCGACACCTGTCCCGAGTTCCATTCCGAAATCCAAAGCCGTCCTTGGCTGTCCGACCAGACGCGGCGCGCACCCTGGTTCCTGGTCGGGGGCTCGATCACCTGAGCTGCACCGCTGTTGCGGTCGACCTTGCAAGATAGCTGCCGGCCAGCGACACGAAATAGACGTCTCCATTTGGGGTTGCGGCGATGCCGTAGGGTCCGCGGCCCTCCGGAGCCTGAAAGATCCGGAAGTCGCCCGTCGCCGGATCGAGCCTTCCATAGATCCCGTTCTGCCCGGTGAACCAGAGGATGCCGCTTCCATCGAACGCCCCGGTGTTGAGGTTGGCGTAGCCGGTTTCCTCAGGAAGCGCCCAGACCGTTATCTTCTCGGTGCTCGGCTCGAAACGCACAATAGCGTTGAGGCCGCCGTCGGTGATCCACGCCGCGCCATCCGGACCCCGAATGATGCCATGCGGCCTGGAGCCTTCGCCAAGCGGAACATGGCGAACCTTACCCGTGTCGGGATCAAGGATGCCGAGCGATCCCTGATGCTGGGCGGTATACCAAATGTCTCCGTTCGGCGCGGGCGCGACGTCGTGAGGGTGCGCACCCCGCGGGAGGTCGTAAACCTGACGTTCCTGCGCGACAGCCGAAAGTGCGATAAGGCTGGCGACGGCGAGAGTGACGAAGCGGACGAGGCGGCACATGGGAAACCTCCAGGCGGCGGTTTTGACCAACCCATATACTACCCGCGAGCGCGCTACGGTCGTGAGAGAACAGATGCCGGTCGATCACGATCGCGCGACTACTGCCCTTTAAGCCATCTCCGTCGTGGCTGATTGCGGTTGACGTCTTCGCAATGAAAGCTTCCTGTCACAAGGCAAGACCACGCAAATTCCTCTGCTTTTGAACGCAAGCTAGTGCAGAAATCTCAGTTCGTGAGCCGGTAACCAGTCTTGAGCGACGCGACTTCTACACCATGGCGCGCTTCACGATTAGGCGTCGTCCGATGATTGTTTAACCGGATCGGCCATTGGGAGAAAGCGAGGTCCGCTTGCGGGCAGGGTATGCGCTGCTATGCGCTGCGCCAGGAACCTTCGCCGGGAACCTTCGCCGGGAATTGAACAGATGGAACGCGAGAGCCCGCGACGTGCTATATTAGAAGGTTGAGCATCGTGAGACGCAAGCACGGGGCCTCACGATGGAACGTCTCGCCCGGGGAGGGTGGGATTGTGACCATTGCCCTGACACTCCAGGCATATCTCGATCGCAAGGGCGTCGAGTACGATCTGGTCGAGCACAGGCCGACCAGATCATCAATGTCTACCGCGCGCGCCTGCCACATCGCGGCCCGCTGCCTGGCCAAAGGCGTCGTGCTGCGCAGACGCGACGGCTATCTTCTGGCGATTCTGCCGGCCTCCTGCCATGTGCGGCTCAGGAAACTCAAAGCGGCACTCGGCGAGGAACTGACGCTCGCCACGGAGCATGAGCTCGACCAGCTGATCCCGGATTGCGCACACGGTGCCGTTCCCCCGATCGGCGAATGCTACGGGCTGGACGTCGTCATCGAGGACAGCGTCTGCGATCAACCGGAGGTTTACCTGGAGGGCGGCGATCACGCCACCCTCATCCATATGAGCCAGGAACAGTTCGCGCGGCTCACGCGGGAGGCGCTGCATGGGAATTTCAGCGCTCGCAACCGGGGCCCCTCGCGCTCGGGGAGCTGATCGAGTGATACGCAGCCGATCGGCGGAAGAAGGGCCGGCGGCGGAGTCGAGGTCCGGCCTCGCTTCGACGGACCGATATGAGGAAGGGAGGCGGCGATGTCTCACAATAGCTACGGCAGCCCGGACGACGTTCTGCGGACGATAAAGGACGGCGAGATCGCGATGATCGATCTGCGGTTCGCAGACCTTCCCGGCCTGTGGCAGCATTTCTCCGTGCCGCCGGGCGCCATCACGGCGGAAAGCCTCACCGATGGCATCGGCTTCGACGGCTCGTCCATCCGGGGCTTCCAGGAAATACAGGAAAGCGACATGCTCGTCGTGCCGGATCCGACCACCGCTTTCCTGGACCCGTTCACAGAGGCGCCCACGTTGGTCCTGATCTGCAATATTCTCGACCCTGTCAGCGCCCAACCCTATAGCCGGGACCCCCGCTTTATCGCCCAAAAGGCCGAGACCTATCTCAAGGCGACCGGTGTCGGCGATACAGCCTATTTCGGCCCGGAACTCGAGCACTTCGTCTTCAACGAGGTCCATTACGATCAGGGCACCAACTACGGCTACTACGAGATCGACGCCGTCGAGGCGAACTGGAAGGCTAGGGACGGAACCGGCCTCGGGCACAAGCTGCGCCCGAAAGAAGGCTACTTCCCCGTCCCGCCCGCCGACACCCTTCAGGACGCCCGCACCAGAATGGTGACGCTCCTCGAGCAAGTTGGCATTGAGGTCGAGGCGCACCATCACGAGGTCGCGACCGGCGGCCAGGGCGAGATCGATATGCGCTTTGCGACGCTGACGCGCATGGCCGACAGCGTGATGATCTACAAATACGTCGTGAAGAACGTCGCGCGCAGCCGCGGCATGACCGCAACCTTTATGCCGAAGCCCCTGTTTGGCGACAACGGCTCGGGCATGCACGTCCACCAGAGCATCTGGCAGGAAGATCGCCCGATCTTTGCAGGCGACGGCCATGCCGGCTCAAGCGAGGCGATGCGCTACTATATCGGCGGGCTGCTCAAGCACGCGCCGGCATTGCTCGCCATCTGCGCTCCAACCGTAAACTCCTATCGGCGGCTCGTGCCGGGTTTCGAAGCGCCGGTCAATCTCGGCTATTCGCGGCGCAACCGTTCAGCAGCGTGCCGGATCCCGATGTACTCGCTCAACCCCAGGAGCAAGCGGGTCGAGTTCCGCTGCCCGGACCCCTCCTGCAATCCGTATCTGGCCTTCGCCGCCATGCTCATGGCCGGCCTCGACGGCATCCGCAGCCGCATCGATCCTGGAGATCCGATTGACAAGAACCTCTACGATCTGCCGCCAATTGAACGCGCCGCAATCCCATCGACACCGGCCTCGCTCGGCGAGGCTCTTGATGCGCTGCAGGCGGACTGCAAGTTCCTGCTTGCGGGAGACGTGTTCACGAGGGACGTCGTCGAGACCTATGTGGAATACAAGCGCTCGCACGAGATCACGGAGATACGCATGCGCCCGCATCCATACGAGTTTGTCCTCTATTATGATGTCTAGTGGCCTTGCACGTCGAAGAGACAGGCGGGATTGCTGGTAGGCGCTAGCCGTCCGAGACCACGAATGACAGATGATGCGGCACCAAGGCGTTCAGATAGTCGCGGGCATCGAAAATGGCACCCGGGGCCTGAGCTCCGCTGTCCCGCGCCCGGCCGTCAAGGATGCGCTGAACGGCTTCAAAGATGAGCGGTGCCGAGAAGGCGTAGATGTCCCGCCCCTGCGCGGCGATTCGCCGGATACGCTCGCCGTTTCGCACGATCGCCTCGACCAGAAAGATCTGTGCCGATCGCCCCGTCTTATCCGCAGGCTCCGGCGGTGGCATTGCCGGATCCCGAACGTCACGAAGGGCGGTGCGATTGAGATAGGTGTGGAGCTCGGACGAGCGCGTATGTCGCGCAATCACAACGATCTCTGAAAATGGGAGCTCGACGACGCTTTGCCGCGCAAACGGCTCCGGGAAATCCCAGTCCATCTCGGCGGCTGGCTGAAGCACTGGCGCAAGTCCTCCGTTGGTAACGATCATGCGCCGGGCCGTGTTCTTCTCGCCCGTTATTCGAGTACCTTGCGTAGGATGCCAACTGTCGAGTGCGATTCCTATCCTGATCTCGTCGGCGAAACCCCAGTCACCCAAGGCTGTCGTAACGAGCAGATCGGCAAAGCCACCATAAAAGCCCATTGCCGGAATGACGAGTACCCCGGCAACGCGCGCCGCCTTGTCGAATTTCTCGAAGGTCGCCTGTGCACTCGGCTGCTCGGCCGTCACATCGAGATAGTGGATTCCGGCACGAAGCGCTGCGGAAGCCACGGCATCGGCAGTGACAAGAAAGGGTCCGGCGCAGTTAATAACCGCTGCCGCGCCCCTAAATGCGTCATCGAGTGAGTCCGGGTTCTCTACCGAAGCACTCCGCACCTCGATGCCGCGATCCGCAAACCCGAACTCCGCCAGCTTCGCTGCGTTGCGTGCGACAGCTATCGGGGTGATGCCCCGATGCAGCAGTTCCGAGACGACGAAACGCCCCGTATGCCCGCCAGCGCCGAACACGGCGACAGCCCGACCCTGCTCCGAAGCTCCTGGTGATTGAACAGTCATCGGTTCCTCCGCGATACAGACCTGTCTGTTCTGAGAAATACAAACAGGTCTGTAGCATGTCAAGCACGCTTCTGTTAGGCTCTGCCGATGTTGGAGGTTCGTGATGTCAAAAACTGCGGCCAACCCGAATAGCCACGATGCTGTCGACTTGAGGGGCAGGATCCTTGAAACCGCGTCGACACTTTTCTACCAGCGGGGCGTGCGCGCCGTGGGGGTTGACCTCGTGGTCGAGGAGGCAGGCGTCGCCAAGACCAGCCTCTATCGGCATTTCGGCACGAAGGACGATCTCGTCGCCGCGTTCCTCGCGCGTGAGGACCAGGATTTCTGGGGTACATGGGACCGTGTTGCGGAAAAACACAAGAAAGACCCGCAGGCGGAGCTGGACGCGCAACTGGAATGGATCGGAGAGCGGGTCGGACGGCCGAATTATCGCGGTTGCCCGCAGATCAACGTCGCCGCGGAGTTTCCAGAAGCCGACCACCCCGCGCGAAAGGTCGCGGCAGCCCACAAGCGGCAATTGAGGGATCGGCTGAAGGGGATCGCCGAACGGCTGGGTGTTGACCGCCCGAACGAACTTGCCGGTCAGCTCGCGTTGTTCATCAACGGCGCTTTCGTCAGTTCGCAGGTTCTTGAGGCGGGCGAAGCCATTCCGCTCTTGCAGCAAAGCGCGCACGCGCTGATTGCCGCCGTTGGGCGATAGGCGGCAGCCCAGAACACGAGGCCAACTAATGGGTCAAAACGCAACACCCCATATAACATATTGCTTTTGCTGTGCATTCATCACGCTATTCGCGATCATAGAGGCTTCCTTTCACAGGGGGAAGTTGTAGATGATAGAATTGAAATTGGATGCAGCGCATGTTGTGACGGACGAGGCTATCGCTGATCTGATCGACGTCCCCGGCTGCGCAGATCAGAAGCAGCTATTTTCTCCACTACATGGCCGGTGTTGACGGTGGTCTGGCCATCCGTGCCCATGCGTATTTTGATGCGGAGCTCACTTTTCATAGACCCAACACACGATCAAAGCTGCGAATGAAGCAGACCAACTGAGTGCGTTCGTCGTAACGCGGCTCAACGGTTCTATTGCCACAATACGTGACCTGCGCGAGCAGACCGGAATACCAGGCAGCAACCGCGCGAAAGATGTGCTCATTGATCTCCAAGTGGCGGCGGCGCGGGCTGAGGACCTCACGTCAGATAAGATCAAGGATGCTCTCGTCGATGCCGCCGATGTGATCAGGACATTGAAGATCGTGCTCGATCCGAAGGACTGAAAAGCGTTTACCCTGCCGATTAGTTTTTGAAGAGGCGTACCGGAATCGCGGAATCTGACCTTCCTCTCTGATCAAACCATAGATAGCGTCTGTGCGTGGCTCGCATCTCTGGGCTACGTCTCCGCATCCAATGAAGGCAACTGGACGCGGACTTGCCCCGCCATCGTGCGGGGCTTTTTCGTGAGGTCGCACAAGATGTGCGAGGACCACCGCTCCGAAAAGGCCTGAAAGTGACTTTTGAGAAATCTTCGATCAGCAGCATGTCGAATGATTTTTCCGCTGAGCTTGGCAAAGGGCGAGACCTCCAGCAGTCCTCTCTGACATTTGCTACCTCTGCAGCCCCTGTCGGGCCTAACCCTCGCCCATACTCGACGTCTTCGTGGGTCCAAACCCAAGCGAGATCACCGACCGAAACATCGGAGGAAGCCCACCTCTAGACGCTCCCGCATCAAGCTCGTCGAGAGCCGCGATTTGGTATCAGTGGGATGCGACCAACTCGCGTTCGACATTGGATGGTGCTATTTTTCTTCCGTGCCAAGCAGGGGTGGGGATGAGTTCCAATACCCGTTGTCCGAAGCGCGGAAGCAGCCAGACTGTTGCGATCCGCAGTCGTGCCGAGTTCCCGACATCTCTCATTTGCTACGGCGCAATAATTGTCGGTAGTACGAGCAAAATGGCAGGCCGACATATGACGTACTAGGTGCGGACGTCATCGGGCACTTCGTGGCGAGATGTTGGTGTGTGAGAAGGCATTGCATCATTCGGAGCTGCGGAATTGGCTGAAGGGCGCCAGGCCATGAGCGGTCTGCGTCCGCGGTTCCGAGGTCTTTTCCAAAAGTACTTCGTCGTGTTATTCCTCGCCGTGGTCCTTCCGCTCGCCGCCAACGGCGCCAGTGAGGCTTGGTTCGGTTATCGCGACCAGCGCGCCAGACTCGACCAATTGCTCGGCATCGAGGCGAGATCGGCCTCCGCCAAAATCCAGGGATTTCTCGAAGGCATCACCAATCAGCTCGGCTGGCTCGTGCAACTCCCCTGGAGCGAGGAGCCGGACGAGCAGCGACGGGTCGATGCCCTACGCCTCCTCCACCAGGTACCTGCCATTGTCAGCCTCACACTTGTCGACAATGCCGGACGGGAGCGACTGTACGTCTCGCAAATTGGTCTGAACCGGACCGAGAGCCGGACGGATCGCTCCGGTGAAGCGCCTGTGGCGGGAGCTCGTGCTGCCCGGATTTGGTATGGCGAGGTCAGCTACTACCGCGGGTCCGAGCCGTACCTGACGGTCGCACTCGCCGGCAATCGTCCGTCCGTCGGAATCGTTGTTGCCGAGGTCAACCTGAAGCTGATCTGGGACGTGATTTCGGCCATCAAGGTCGGCGAGACGGGTTACGCCTTTGTACTGGATGGCCCAGGCCGGCTCATCGCCCACCCGGACATCAGCCTTGTCCTGCGGGGAGCGGACGAGGCTACGCTGAGACCGTTCCAGACGATCCGAGAGGCGGTCGTACGTGCTGGTGCAGAAATCGCAACGGCTCAAGATGCCAAGGGCAATGCCATCGCCGCCGCAGCCGCACCGGTGGCCGGGCCTGAATGGACGGTCGTCGTCGAGCAGCCTCTCTCCGAGGCCTTTGGGCCCATCTATGCCGCCCTGTGGCGGACCGGAGGCCTTCTCCTCGCCGGCGGCATCTTTGCTGGCCTCCTCGCCTTCGCCTTGGCACGCCGGATGACCCAACCGATCCAACTGCTCCAGCAAGGCACCGAGCGCATTGGCGCCAGGCAGTTCGACCACCGCATCGAAATCAGAACGGGCGACGAGTTCCAGCTGCTCGCCGACAGTTTCAATACCATGGCCGCCGAACTTGCCGTCTCGCAGGAACGCCAGGAGCGCATTGCTAAGCTCAAACGGTTTCTTGCGCCGCAGGTCGCCGAGCTCGTCGACCGCACAGGCGATGACGATGTGCTTGAGGGCCGGCGTGCCGAGGTGGTTGCGGTGTTCTGCGATTTGCGCGGCTTCACTGCCTTCTCGGCAAGAGCCACGCCTGAGGAGGTCATCGGCGTGCTCGCCGAGTACTACCAAGCGCTCGGAAGGATCATCACCAACTATGCCGCGACGCTCACGAGCTTTTCGGGCGATGGCCTGATGGTGCTCGTCAACGCGCCCGTTCCGGTTGAGGAGCCGGCGCTCCGGGCGGTGGATTTGGCAGTCGAGATGCAGAGGAGCGTGCAGGAACTCATCATCAGCTGGCGAGCGCGCGGCCACCGGGTTGGATTTGGAGTGGGCATGGCGATGGGCGTGGCGACAGTTGGACGGATTGGATATGAGAGTCGGTTCGAGTACACGGCCATCGGTAATGTTGTGAATCTGGCTGCCCGGCTGTGCGCGTCAGCGCCTGACGGAGAGATCTTGATGGATGCGAAGGTAGCGGCGGCCGTAGGGGACAAGCGCCCCTTGATCTCTCTCGGTTCGCGTCTTCTTAAGGGTTTCGACGAGGAACTGCCCGTGTTCGGCATATCCTTCGACAAGCGGCCTTCGGCCGCCTAGGACCTGGCCCTGCTGTCTCATTCGATCACCTCATCGGCACGAGCAAGGAGTGTCGGCGGAATTGTGAGCCCAAGGGCATTCGCGGTCTTGAGATTGATCACGAGCTGAAACCTAGTGGGCGCCTGAACTGGGAGTTCACTCGGACGAGCGCCGCGCAGAAGCCGGTCAACATAAGACGCAGCTCGTCGATACATGTCCGGCACATCAAATCCATAGGATAGGAGACCGCCTTCAGCAGCAAAAACCCGGTTCGTGTATACCGCAGGCACATGGTGCTGTGAGGCCATTTTGATGATGAGCCCACGATGATCCACCAAAAACGTGTCCGGCATCGCAGCAAGTCCACCGTTCGCTTGGCCGATGGCGCGGATCGCATCTTTGATCGCAGCGCTGCTCTGCACACGTGCGGGCACGGCGACTATCCCGAGAGAAGGCGCAGCGGCCTCGATCGAGCGCAAGAACAACGACTCGACGTGTGGAGCCGTCTTCGGATTGAAGAGCAGGGCAACGTGTACAAGACCCGGCGAAGCGTCCTTCAGGAGTTCCAACCACTTCGGGCCCATGGAGGCCTCGAAGGCGGTGAAGCCGGTCACGTTCCCACCGGGTCGGGCCAAACTTTCCACAAAACCCGATCCGACCGGGTCACCAACCCTGCAGAACACGATTGGAATAGTCTTTGTCTCACGGAGGAGTGCGGCGACAGATGGCGTCGCATCACCAAGCACTAGGTCCGGTGCCAGCGCGACCAACTCAGCCGCGTACGTCCGGAAACGGTCCACGCCACCTGCCGCCCAACGTCGATCAAGTTGGAGATTGCGACCCTCCACCCAACCTAAATCTTGGAGAGCATCTCGGAATGCTTTCACACGGGCCTGGCCATCTGGATCGCTCTCCGCGCTGGCCATTAACAAGCCGATCCGACGCACACGGCTTTGTTCTTCAGCCGGGGCGACGCGACAAAACGCGACGCTACTACCGAGAAGGACGAGAACCTCACGCCGCCGCATCCTGTTCACCTCGCCCGGTGACCCATGCCCGCATGACGGGCCCTGGTAGGTTAGCGTGATCGAGAGCCACAAACGAGCGATAAGCTCGTGTACTGGTGGCATTGGTCTGTAGCTTTGTCCATGTCTGTCCCAGCGGGTGAAACCTCATTAAGGCCCGGTCATCTCGCCCATCAGGAGGTCCGAATTGGGTCAGTAGCGCTGGTTTCAGCGAACGTCCGGCATCCAGCAGCAAAATGTGCACAGGGAAGGTCCTTTCAGCGGTGACTGCTTGCTCGTTGATCGCCGTTCGGTAGAGGGCAGCTTCGGGTCGAATCCAACCGTTGACCGGGAATCGTCCAGCGGCCGCTTATGACGAACGCAAAGTGGACACCGCAGACTGCCGCCGAGCCCGCCGCGACGCCACTCTGTTTCAGGCCGGCAGGCCGGCAAGACGTAGACCCGCGCGCAGGCTCTCCACGTCCTTCGGCTCACGCAGATAGGAGATATCGACAAGCAGTCCACGTATTCGGCCGGGCCTGCGGTCGGGTCACCGCGCCACAGGCCGCTAACCGCCCGGACAAACACTTCCCCGCATCGCTTTGCCTCTTCGATCCGTCCAAGATGGGCATAGGCTGCCGCCCGCCAAGCCATGTCGCGCGGGTGCCTCGTAGGGGAATCGAAGGTCCTTTGTTCGAGAAGCACGGCTGCCTCACTGTAACGCCCGAGTTGGAATAGAATGTGCGAAAGATAATAGTTATACCAACTCGGGTGACGCGGATTGATCCTGAAGGCAATTTGGGCAGCAGGCAACGCACGTTCCGGTCTGCCCAAGCACCCCTGCATCCATGCCCAGATGATCTGGATGATCGGATCGTTCGGATTCATGGATCGAGCTAGATCCACGTGACGTTCGGCTCTGTCGAAATATCGCCAGGTCAGACACATGAATCCAAGTGTGCAATGCACTTTCGGATCATTCGGATCGAGGGCAAGGGCTTGCTCGGCAAGATTTAGCGCCTTTACCCTGTTGTCGTCCTTTTCCCGAGGTACACCGACGCCACTATCAATCGCACGATTGAGATAAGCGTAAGCGAGGCCCGTATAGGCCCTGGCAAAAGTCGGGTCGATCTGGATGGCGCGCTCGAACAGGGAAAGAACGCGTTCCTGGGTTCCGGGCGTAAAGTCGTCCATCAGGCGGTTGCCCTGGAGGAACAGGTCATATGCGCGCATATCCTCAGGCGGACGTCGCCGCGCCGCGACCTCTCTGTCCTCCCTGACGCGCTGGGCGACCGTGGCAACGATGTTCTGGGAAATTTCCTCCTGAACAGCGAAGACGTCCTCGATCGCTCGGTCGTAACGCTCGGCCCACAGGTGTGTCCCGCTCGTCGCCTCAATGAGCTGCACCGTGATGCGCACCCGACCGCCCGACCGCCGGACGCTTCCTTCTACGATGTACCCCGCTCCAAGCAGTCGCCCGATTTCACGCAGGTCCATGCTTCGCCCGCGAAAGGCAAATGACGAGTTGCGCGCAATCACCATGAGCTCGCTGAATCGTGACAGTTCGGTAATGACGTCTTCTGTGATGCCATCGCTGAAATATGCCTGATCGGGATCCCCGCTCATGTTGTCAAATGGTAAGACTGCAATCGCGGGCCTGTCGGACTGTCGTTCCGACAGATGCGGGGATATCACCGTGGAGCCGACAGCCTCCATGCAGTAGGTTTTCACAGGCCGTGCGATGTTCTTGAGGTGCTGCTCACCGGCAAAGTTGAATCGGATGTCGAGTTTTCCCGACAGATGTTCGTGAGCGCTTCCTGAGATGAGCACGGTGCCGGGCGGGCACAATTGCTCCAAACGAGCGGCAATATTGACCCCATCGCCAAGAAGATCATCCCCCTCGACCACGACGTCGCCGACGTTGACGCCTATTCTCAGCATGATGCGGCGCTCAACGCTCACGTCTTGTTGTCGAGTGGCAAGCTCGATCTGTACGGCCGCCGCGCAGGCGACTGCGCCGACGATCGACCCGAACTCCGCGATCAGACCATCGCCCATCAGCTTGACGATGCGACCGCGATTCTCTGCGATGAGTGGCTGGAACAACGCAACCCACAGCTCCTTTACCGCTGCGAGCGTGCGCGCCTCGTCAAGCTCGATCAATCGACAGTACCCAACGACATCGGCAACCAAGACGGCCGCGATCCTACGTTCCACCTGAGGCGTCGTCATCTCGTCCTCCGCAGGCGCTAGCATTCATCGCCGATACCCCGGAAAGCCAACTCAATAATAACTCAAGGCAGCATAGAACACGACCTTCTTACGCCTTGCTCCGCCCATCGATGATGAGCAACGCGAGTGGGTGAGCGTAGCTTGTTTCTGACAGAGGGCGTGGGCGTTGCTGAGTGGACCTGAAAGTCGATTCTTGCGCTGAGTGGATATGCAATGTCCAGTCTTGGCGCGAACAGAGCCATCACGGGGTGCTGGCGAGCGACCGCTTACACCCGTTGCGGCCACAGCCTAACTCAGAGAGACGGCCACATTACTCAGAGCTCGATATGTCTGCTTTCTGGTTTGCGATTGACGTAGCCCAAGGATTGGTCGCAGCAACGGCCATGATGATTTTTTTCGTTCAACTCTTTCGGGGAAACATCACTATGAAATGGCTACGGAAAGATCGTGGTGGTTTTGACTTCCACCAACCGAGCGAGTCTGCGCTGGACGGGACGGGCCTGCTTTAACGTCCGCGGTTCCCATCGGAGACGTTCGGTCTCCGATCCACCCCGTAGCAGACAAAGAACGCTATACCCGACTTCCTATGCTGCTTGATTTTCTGCCTCGGGTATCAGACTTGATGTGGATGCTCTTAATGCGGCCGAGGGTGCTGGACCTATAAGCGAAAAGTTGTCGGGCCGGTCTCGCCATGGTCGTGGGGGTTGAAGAAGAAAAGACCGCCGATCGGTGTAATCGACAAGCTCGGGTTAGCCTGAGCTTTTTTGTTGCTCGCGGCGTTGCGATTGTAGCTCGAGTGGAAGACCTTGGATTGCGTAGCGCGACAGCAATGACGTGCACGGTTGTCTGTGCTTGCCGGCTTTGCCCAGTTGATACTCGAGCTTCGCCGCCAGTCCAGATCGGGAGTCGTCACCGGCTAGGAACAGTTTAGTTACAAGCAATGCGGCCGTATTAAAGAATCGCGGATCATCGACAAGGACGCTAGCGTCGTAGCCAGCCTCGTCCAAGACCGACTGGATCATTTCCCTGTCGGAAGGTGATATGTTGTGTCGGATGGAAGACATCGCGTCCCCCTTTGTTGGGGCCAGGGTATCTAACCCTCAAGCAGTAGCGCCCGTGACATCTGCTACTGAAGGTTGGACCCTGCGCCTTTGTCATGGAAATAGCAACCGCCTCCGGGTTTCATTCAGGCGACCTAACCGCTGGATTTGCTCTACCGGCGTGTGGAGGCGAAACACGGCATGGTTTAAGAAACCGGCGAGCAAACAATCGCGCATCTACAGCGCCGCGCGTCCTGTCAGACGCACAAAGGTCGCTGTCGCACTTTGCATTGCTGCATGTTTTTATCCTTAAATCGGCTCCGATTAGAGGATGCTTTCCCCGGCCAGGGAGGAATAGGCAACCACAACAATTGCGAGAATAAACGCAAACCAGACGAGCAGGCGCGTATAATCATAGGTCTGGAAGTTGGCGGGCATGAAGTTTTTCACAGAAACCTCCTAATTTTTGGTACTCAAAACGCAGCGTCGCTGCGCCTTCGGGATAATGAGCGACTGCAGTTCGAGCTGAACTTGCCGAGCGACCCGCCGGAACTTTGATTATCAGGTGGATTATCGGGATCGTTGCAGGCCGGCGCTCGGACCAGAAGTCCTTGTCAATCCGGATCTTTTACCCTGCGCCTTAAAAGAACTAATGTAAACAGCTAATTACACTAGGAGTGAAATATCTTTCATTAAAAATCAGTTAATTCTCACTTCCAAACAATTTTAACCCCGAGAGATATTTTATCTTTATATATAATGACGGCCACAAGCAGATATTTTTTCAGGAGACAGAGGGTTTTAAATCGAAAAGAATCTCACCAAAGCCACAATTATGGTATATAAATTAAGCATCGTTCTAAGGCCAGCTTGGCTTCTTGCTTCGTCAGAGGCTGCAGACCCGCCAAACTCACCGATCATCGATCCTGAATATCCTCCAAGTGAAAAGGAGCCGTAGGCTTCCGTCGTGCGGTAAGGCGCGAACGGGCTAGGGCAGCTGCTCCCTGCACTGGAACCAACCCAGCCCGATTTCGGCTGAACCTTGCGAACTGCGTTCGCGACAGGAAGGAGGCAACATGTTTGCCCGAACCAGACACAGAAGAGTGCATTTCAATGAACCGTTCTGGATGCCAGATCTCGGTGAGATGGTGCCTCCTGGCG
>MBFK01000121.1 GCA_001704765.1 Sinorhizobium shofinae | reverse complement strand
CTTGAACAACCCGACCCTGCCGGAAAAACACTGATGGCCCCCTAATCCTCAGGACCTACACCACCTGACGGGACACGATCCGGGTGAGCACTCCAAGAGGCGTGTGAGCATGTGTCGACCCGGGCGATTCATTCCAATAAGCCTGACGTCTCTGTTCGTTCGACGTGGATGGCACGTATGCGAAATAATCGCCCTTATTAATCGTGAAGCTTCCGTCGTCGCCAGTGAGATGACGGAAATTGCACTGGCCTTCGATGTATTTTCACGCCTTCCACCTCCAGGAGGCATTTCGCCTTTATCCCACCGTCCTCGGTTTCTGTTGCGGACGCGGTGGCGGAGAGAGATGTAGCGGCGCACATGGCAGCAAGCGGCAATAGGATTTTGAGCATCGGCGGTTCCTTATGACAGCGGGCTGGTGCGCCACTTTGACATGTAGGAAAATATTCCTTAAATGGTCTCCCGTTCTTCATCCGCATCAATCCGCAGCAATCCGTGCGATGCTACACGTCACCCCTCCGCTTCGAGTCGCAAACCATGCCGTTGTTTCCGAAAGCCTTCCTCGTCGGCGCCGCCATTCTCACGGCCGGTTTTGCAAAACCCTCACTGGCCGAACCGCAGGTGCCGCCTGCCGCACCGTGAGCTATCTTGGCGAGGACTATATCGCCTGCAGCTTCGATCCCGCGGCGAGCGACATACGCCTCTACAACAAGGACCAGGCGGGTGCACCGTTCAAGTCCTTCAAGGCGCTGTCGCTCGAACTGCGCCAACGCGGCGAATATCTCGTCTTCGCCATGAACGCCGGCATGTATCACGAGGACCTATCGCCGGTCGGGCTACATGTCGAAGAACGGGTGGAGCAAGCGCCGCTCAACACGAATTCCGGCTGGGGCAACTTCCATCTGCTGCCGAACGGCGTCTTCTACGTGGCGGACAGCAAGGCGGGCGTCATGGCGGCGGAGGCCTATCGCGATGCCGGCATCAAGCCGCGCTTCGCAACGCAATCCGGGCCGATGTTGGTCATCGACGGTGCGCTTCACCCGCGCTTCCTGCCGGACAGCAACAGCCTGAAGACCCGCAATGGGGTCGGCGTGACGAAAAGCGGCGAGGTTGTCTTCGCGGTTTCGAAGCGGCCGGTGCGCTTCCACGACTTCGCGACGCTGTTTCGCGACGCGCTGCATTGCCCGAACGCGCTCTTCCTCGACGGCACGATCTCGAGCCTCTACGCGCCAGAGATCAACCGCCACGACCGGCTGTTTCCGCTTGGGCCGCTCATCGCCGTCGTCGCGCGTTTTCCACGATGAACCCAGCGCAGAATTTTTTTTGCCTCAGGCCCAAAGGAATGGCGATCGGCGGACGTCTAATAGTCGAACAGGGCAAGAGCGGGCAGGGACTTGGGCGCGGAACTCGTTAACAGGGCGGTGAAGGGGGATCGCGAGGCCTTCGGCCGATTGATCGAGCGTCACTATGATTTCGTCCATGCGGTCGCCTGGCGCTGGTCAGGTAGCGAGACCGACGCGGAGGATATCGCGCAGGACGTCTGCATTCGGCTTGGCTCAGCGATCTGCGGCTTCCGCGGCACCAGCCGGTTCCGCACCTGGCTCTATACGTTGACCCTGAATGCGGCGCGCGATCACCGGCGCCGGCAGGCGCGTGACGAAAGAAAGATTGCGGCCTATGCGTCCGACCCCGCATTGAACGCTGGTTCAGGAAGCGATGACGAGGACCGGCGGGAGACGCTCTGGGCGGCGGTGCGGGCGCTGCCGGAAAAGCAATGCGATGCCGTGTTGCTTGTCTATGCCGAGGGTCTGAGCCATGCGGCCGCCGCCGATGTGCTCGGCTGCTCGGAAGCGACCATCTCCTGGCACGTCCATGAGGCGCGCAAGCGCTTGCGGACGCTGCTCGGCAAGGAGGCTGTGTAATGACTGACGAACTCAACATGCTGTCCGGACGGATGCCGCCGAAGCCGACGGACGAGGCGCGGGCGCGTGCGCTTGCCGCCGCCATGCAGGCCTATGACTCGGCGGCGGAAAATTCGGCAGCAACCCAAGGATCGGCGAGGCCCGCTCGTCAAAGCTCCATCCTCAAACGGATATGGAGCCCCATCATGAACCGGAAACTGCTTGCCGGATCGGCGTTGGCGACGCTGATCGTCGTACCTGCCGCCGCCTTCCTGACACTGGAATTTGTCGGCAACAATCCATTGCGCCAATCCGAAATTCAGGTCGCCAAGGCAGTACCACCCCCGCAGCCGAAACCAACCACCGAGGAAAGGGCACTCGCCAAGGCGAACAAGCGGGAGGCGTCCGGCTTCGCCGTCAGTGAGCTGCCTGCTGGGGTAACCGAAAACGAGACATCGACAAGCCAGGCATCCGATACTGCCGCGGCGCCCAGCGCCTTGGGTGGGGTGGTTGGCTTCGCGGCGCGCGGCCGGATGGAAGTCATGCCGGCGCCGGCGGTGCCGAGCGATATCCTTCCGCCGCCAATGGAGAATCGTGAACGCTTCGGCAACGCCGATGCGAACCCGGTCAAAAATGTTGCGACCGAGCCGGTTTCGACCTTCTCCGTCGATGTCGACACAGCCTCCTATTCCTTCGTCCGCCGCTCGCTGATGGCGGGCGAGATGCCCCCTCCCGATGCCGTGCGCGTCGAGGAGATGGTCAATTACTTTCCTTATGAATGGACGAGCCCCGCCACGGCGGTGGAGCCTTTCAAGGCCACTGTCACAGTCACGCCGACGCCATGGAACGCCGGAACGCGGCTGATGCATGTGGCGATCAAGGGCTATGAGGTGGTTCAGAAGGAGGCGCCGAGAGCCAACCTCGTCCTCCTGATCGACGTGTCCGGCTCCATGGACGAACCGGACAAGCTGCCGCTCCTAAAGAATGCCTTCCGGCTGCTGGTCGATCGGCTGAAGCCGGACGATACGGTGTCGATCGTCACCTATACCGGCAATGCCGGTACGGTGCTGGAGCCCACCTCCATCAAGGACAAGGCGAAAATTCTGGCGGCGATCGACACCTTGCAACCAGGCGGCTCGACAGCCGGCGCAGCGGGCATCGACGCAGCCTATCAGCTAGCGGAGAAAGCCTTCGTCAAGGATGGCGTCAATCGCATCCTGCTCGCGACCGATGGCGACTTCAATGTCGGACCGTCGAGCGACGAGGATTTGAAGCGGGTGGTCGAGACGAAGCGCAGGAGCGGCATCTTTCTCTCCGTCCTCGGCTTCGGCCGCGGCAATTACAACGACGCGCTGATGCAGACAATCGCCCAGAACGGCAATGGCGTTGCAGTCTATATCGACACGCTGGCGGAAGCGCAGAAGACGCTCGTCGAGGAGGCGGGTTCGTCGCTCTTCCCGATCGCCAAGGATGTGAAGCTGCAAGTCGAGTTCAATCCAGCGGCGATCGCCGAGTATCGGCTGATCGGCTACGAGACGCGCGCGCTGAAGCGCGAGGACTTCAACAACGACAGGGTCGATGCGGGCGATATAGGCTCCGGCCACAGGGTGACGGCGATCTACGAGGTGACGCCCAAGGGCAGCCCGGCCGTACTCAACGACGACCTGCGTTATGCGACGGCCGAGAAACCCTCGGCCAACGCGACCGCCAACAGTGGTGAACTCGCCTTCCTGAAGATCCGCTACAAGAAGCCGGACGGCGAAAAGAGCGAGCTGATCGCAACGCCGGTCACCGAGGTCAATGCGGTGCCGAGCCTGACCGATGCTTCGGCGGATGTCCGTTTCTCCATCTCGGTCGCGGCCTTCGGCCAGAAGCTTGCCGGAAATTCGGCGCTTGCCGACTATTCCTATACGGCGATCGCCGATCTCGCAGCCGGCGCCAAGGGGGCGGACCCGTTCGGATACCGCGGGGAGTTCGTCAATCTGGTGCGGCTGGCGAAAGGGCTTGCGGGCGAACAATAGGTCCACGCCGGCCATCGTTCGCCTGCGGTGATTCTTCCGCAGGTGGGAGACATACGCTTGGACCCTGTTGCCCGCCGAACGTCAAACAAGCCCTTATTCCTGCTCGTCACAGGAATCCAGCCACGGCGCGTCTACGCCGTGAAAGATGACTTTCGTGTTGCGATATGCTTCTCCCGCGCTGCCGACGCAGCGCTAAGGATCCCCGTGACGAGCACAGGGATGAGGGCGGTGTGGCGTGCATCTTCGAATGGTGGGCTCAAGCTTTTGGAAAAGCCCTTTCCAAGCCGCCGGATATCGTCAGGCCAGCCCTGAACGCCTGATAGGCCGGATGTTGGCTGGAACGGGCGGCTCCCATGAGCCGCATCTGAAGCCGGGCCGGCGCCTCGTTGCCGAGCCAGTGCCCGAGCTTCTCCAGCTTCAAGGAATTCAGGAAGCGTGCTTCGGCGGCGAGGTCGAGATGGCGTTGGAGCCCGTCGATCAAATTCTCATCGTGCTCCGGGTTCTCCATCAGCAGCTTGACGAAGGCCTGGTCCGCTTCGCCGAAGTTCGAAAGCTTGGTGGCGGTCGTGTCCCTGTCCGGAAAGGCGGCTGGCGTGCTCATGGAATTGTCTCCCCTCGAATCGAACGTCCTTCCGGATAGGCGAGGCGCATGCGATCCGCAATAATTGACATAAAATCAAATATTGACAAAATATCTAATATCCTGTCCTGATGGCGCTCATGAACATCGAAACCGCCATTCCTTCCAATCTCGCGATGCACCGGCCATCGGCAGCGGCAATAAGCGCGCTGCTTTACCCGCATGCGGAGGTCGTTTTCCACGATCTTGCCAGCGGCCGGATCGCGGCGCTGTGGAACGCCTTTTCCGGACGCACACCGGGCATGGAGTCACTGATCGAGGATGGCCTTGGCGACGTGACAGACGACGCTTTGGTGCTCGGACCCTATGAAAAGATCGGCCCGGATGGGCGGCGGCTGAAGTCGGTTTCCGCTGTGCTGCGCGATACAGACGGCCGTGCCACCGGTCTTCTCTGCATCAATCTCGATGTCTCGCGGATCGACGACGCGGTGAAGCTGTTGGCGGCCTTTGCCAGCACCCCGGAACCACGGCCGCAGGCGCTCTTCTCGCGCGATTGGCGGGAGGAGATCAATGCCGCCATGCATGGCTGGCTGAAGGCGAAGGGCCTTGCGCTTTCCGCCTTGAAGCGCGTGGACCGCGTCGCTCTCGTGGCGGCGCTCGAAGAGCAGGGCCTCTTCAAGACACGCAACGGCGTCGATCACCTGGCGAGCCTGCTCGGCGCCTCGCGGGCATCGATCTACAACTATCTTGCCGCCGCGCGCCAAGAGAACGGCGCCTGATTTTCCGAACCACGTATTCCGCCCGACAGAACCTGCACGAGGAGGACGAATTGATGACGGTCTTGCCGCCTTTTCGGTTGGAAAAGCACTTCTCGCGCTGGGAGTTCACCGCGCGCCACCACATGACCGCAAGCGACAGTGAAACCATGACGATGGCCGAACTGTTGTCCCATGCGGATGACGTCGATCGCGACGCTTGGGAGCGGCTGACGCTCGGCTATACCGAGACCTATGGCGCACCGGCGCTGCGCGAGGCGATTGCCGCCACTTACGAGGGCCTCGAAGCGGCTGACATTCTCTGTTTCGCCGGCGCGGAGGAGGGGCTCTATTGCGCCATGCTCGCGCTGCTCGGCCCCGAGGATCATGCCATCGTCACGGTGCCGAATTACCAGTCGATGGAGACGCTGCCGGTGAAAATCACGGCTTCGGTCAGTGGAGTGCCGCTTCGTCCCGAGAATGATTGGCAGCTCGACATCGCCGATGTCCGGGCGGCGCTGAAGCCGAATACAAGACTGATCGCTGTCAATTTTCCCAACAATCCGACCGGCGCGATCGCCGATCAGAAGACCTTCCGAGCGCTCGCCGAGCTTTGCGTCGAGCGCGGCATCCACCTTTTCAGCGACGAGGTCTATCGCGGGCTGGAGCGCGAGGAAGCCAAGCGCCTGCCGCAGGCGGCCGAGCTCCTCGAAAGGGGTGTTTCGCTGAACGTCATGTCGAAGGCCTACGGAATGCCGGGCCTCAGGATCGGCTGGATCGCCTGCCGGGACCACGCGCTGCTTAAACGCATGGAGGGCATGAAGCACTATCTGTCGATCTGCAACGCGCGGCCATCGGAAGTGTTGGCGACGATCGCGCTGAAATCACGCGAACGCATTCTCGCTCGCAACCAGGCGCTTTGCGCCTCGAATGTTGAAGGCCTCGGAGCCTTCTTTGCCGAATTTTCCGAGTTTTACGAATGGCGCGCGCCCGAGGGCGGCTGCGTCGGCTTCGCCCGCTATCTCGGGGCGGACGGCGTCGAGGCGCATTGCCGGCGGTTGGTCGAAGAATCCGGCGTGCTGCTGCTTCCTTCAAGCCTCTTCGCTTCCGACCTGTTGCCGGTCGCGCAGGATCGCTTCCGCGTCGGCTTCGGCAGGAAGAACATCGAGGCGGGCCTGGATGCCTGGCGCCAACATCTCCTGACAGGCCGCGGGCAGGTGCTCCGCGCGTAAGCACGGCTATCGTCTTATATGGCGGCGGCCGGTACCGGCCGCCGAAACAACCGCGCCTTAGAATTCGCACAAATGTGGGTATACCGGGCGGCGCGGTGGCTCGTCGGTGGAGTCGTGGTAGCGGGCGTTCATCCAATAGGCGTTTTTTTCCTTGAAGCATTACAGACCCGAAATTGATGGACTGCGAGCGATCGCAGTCGTGCCCGTCCTTCTTTTTCATGCTGGTTTCGATTTCATCGGGGGCGGATTTGCAGGTGTCGACGTTTTCTTTGTCATAAGCGGCTTCCTCATCACGTCGATCATTCACCGCGAAATTCGTCAGGACCGGTTCAGCATCGTTTCCTTCTATGAGCGCCGTGCGCGCCGGCTCGCGCCGGCATTGTTCTTCGTATGCGTCGTGTCGACGATCTTCGCCGTCATGTGGATGCTGCCGCAGGAGCTCAATGATTTCGGCAAGAGTCTCTATGCCGTGAATCTTTTCGGATCGAACTTCGTGTTCTGGAACCAGACCGGCTATTTCGCGCCAAGCAGCGAATTGATGCCGCTCTTGCACACCTGGTCCCTGGCGGTCGAAGAACAGTTCTATATCGTCCTTCCGTTGTTTTTGCTGGCACTTCGCCCCTATCCAGCGGGGACGGCACTGAAGGTCTTGGCTGTCGGCGTTGTCCTCAGTTTTGGTGCCACGCAGGTTCTCGCCCGCGTTGACCCGGCGGCAAACTTCTACCTGCTGCCAAGCCGCCTTTGGGAACTCGGCGCCGGCGCGATGCTCGCGCTTGCTGGTGAGGAGCATTTCCGCCTTTCCAAAGGCTTTCGCGAGTTTGCCGCCGGGATCGGCCTCTTCGCCATTGTTGCAAGTTACGTTCTCGTCCGCGAGCCGGCCCTCTATCCCGGCTGGACAACGGCGCCCGTGGTGCTTGGGACCGCATTGGTGCTCGCTTTTGGGCGGGCGGATACGCTTGTCGGTAGGCTGTTATGCGCCCGGCCGCTGGTGGCGATCGGCCTCGTCAGCTACAGCCTCTACCTATGGCACCAGCCGGTCTTGGCCTTTGCGCGTCTACGCGCGATCGACGAGATTCCGCCCATGGGTTACATCATCTTGCTGGTGCTGTGTTTGGTACTCGCCTATCTAAGCTGGCGCTACATCGAACTGCCGTTCCGCAAACCGGCTCGCGTGGCCCGCGGGCCCGTTTTTGCCTTGACGCTCACCTGTGGAGGCGTCGCAATCGTCGCGGGGCTGAGCCTTGACGGGACGGACGGATTCGCATCCCAAAACCGTGACCTTGCGCAGCTAATCGAACCGAGCGTCGGTCTCGCCAAGGAATGCGACGCTGTCATCGACCTCAAATGCGCGACGAATCCCAAGCCGGAAATTGCGGTATGGGGCGACTCGTACGCCCGGCACCTCGTCGACGGCATCATCGCGTCGAAACCCGATGTGCGACTGGTGCAACTCACCAAGAACAACTGCGGCCCGTTTCTGGACCTGGCTCCCATATTGCCGCGGCTCGGCCGCGGCTGGTCGGAGGAATGCGCGCAACACAATGCAGACGTCAGGCGCTTCCTGCTTGCCAATAAGTCGATCCGCTATGTTGTCCTCTCATCGCAGCTCAGCCAATATTTGAACGAAAAGACCGTGCTTCTCGACGGTCGCCGGGAGGTTCCCTCCGACGTTAAGACCTTGACTGATGACTTTCGCTCGACGCTTGCCTGGCTGGAGGCCAACGGTTTTAAGACGGTTTCGGTAGCACCGCCGCCGCAGAATGGCAGGGATACCGGCCTCTGCGTCGCGAGGGCGAGGCTCTTGGGTCAGTCGATCGAGCGATGCGCGTTGTCACTGAAAGATGTCCGCGCCGGCAACAAGGACGTGCTCCAAGTCATCGCGGACATCGCCGATGAATATCCTGTGGTCAGCTTCATGGACTACCTTTGCGACGGGGACTTCTGCAAGGTCGAAGATAAGGGCGTCGCCCTATTCGAGGATCACGGACACTTCTCGGCCGGGGGGTCACGCCAGATGGGCCTCTCGTTCAACTTCTACCGCATCTTCGTGGACACGGCGGAACAGGATGTCCTCTCTCGCTTAGTGGAGCCTGCGCGCGCCTTGTATGTTTCCGGCCTTTAGTCGATGAAGCGGGCACAGTTCCGCAAGCATCAGAGCGGCGGGGAAAGGCGTGCGGTGTGCCGCCTGTCTCGCTCCCCCTATTCGCCTCGGCCGTACGGCCAAGTACGACGCTTGGCATCTGCGCTGACGAAAGCCAGCTCCGGCAGGGGAAAATTGTCCACCGAGCCGTGAAAGGTTTTAAGCGCGGCGGCTGCGTCTTTCGCGTGCCGAAGTAGCGGCACCTTCGTTAGCCGTCTTGTTGCGCAAGGGGCCGATCTTTTCGATGATCACCTCGAGAGACGGGCGCTCGCCCTTCGTGTGGTTGTCGAGGGCAAGCCGCATCGCCGCCAGGTGATTGCACGACGTCCCGCAGCAGCCGCCGATGATCTTGGCGCCGGCGTCGACGGCAAGCCGCGCATATTCGGCCATCAGCGGCGGCGTGCCGGAATAGTGGATCTCCGATCCACGGAACTCCGGGATGCCGCAATTGCCCTTGACGACGACCGTCCCCTCGGGATTGGCGGCGGTCATGTCGAGAAGCGAGGACAGAATGTCGGACGCGCCGACGCCGCAATTGGCGCCGACCGCGACGGGGCCTTCGCCAATGTCCGCCGCAATCGTGTGGAGGTCCTTTGGATGAAGCCCCATCATCGTCTTGCCGGCGGTATCGAAGGAGCCGGTGTAGACGAACGGGAGACCGACCTTTGTGGCGGCTTCGGCCGCCGCGCGGATCTCGTGCGGCGAGGACATCGTCTCGATCCAGGCGATTTCCGCGCCGCCGGCCTTGAGACCCTCGATCTGCTCGATGAAGGCCGAGACCGCGTCCTCGTATGAGAGCGCACCGAGCGGCACCAGCAGTTCGCCGGTAGGGCCGACGGAGCCGGCGGTGATGACCTTGCGCGGCGCCTTGTCGGCGACGGCACGTGCGATCTCGGCGGCGCGCTTGTTGAGCGCATGCACCCGGTCTTCCGCCTGGTGGAGCTTCAACCGGTGGCGCGTGCCGCCGAAGGAATTGGTCAGAATGATGTCGGCGCCTGCGTCGACGAAATCCTGATGCAGCTTGGTGATGTTTTCCGGCTTCGTTTCGTTCCAGAGTTCCGGCGCTTCGCCCGCTTCGAGGCCCATGGCGAAGAGCGACGTCCCGGTCGCACCGTCGGCAAGCAAAACGCCCTTCTGGGCGAGGAGATCGGAGAGAGCGTTGGCTGCGATGGACATCGGCTTTTCCCGGCTGAACAAAGTGTAGCAAGATATAAACATATCTTTATGTGTTTGCGAATGAGGAAGCAAGCTAAATGTGTATCGAGCCTCGAAGCTGGCGGAGATCACTCTCGGGGGATTGGACGCCTGTTGGCAGTCGCGGCAATCACAGCAGACGACCAGTTTCTGGCTCGACATCAAGGTTGTCGACGGTACCAATACAAAACAAGAGCTCGCCAGCTACATCGAGGCGGTCTTCGACGCGTTCGAAGGCCTGCTCGGAAAGGTCCACCCCGAAAGCTACGTGCTCGTTCATGAGGTGTCGGCCGCAGCCTATGGCTTTGGCGGCAAGACGCAGGAGTTCCGGTTCATCAGCGGCAAATTGCAAGCGGCCGCGTAGAAATGGGGTAGGGGCGCCGCACCGAGCGCCCCTTTTTTATTCCTCCGCGAAGAGCCTTTTATGCCGCCTTGCGGTCGCTGTGACTTGTCGGCGTCACCATCGCGCCGATGATCGTATGCAGGTCGATGGCGCCGATCGGGCGGCCGTTGGCGTCTACGACGTGGGCGGCGTTGATATGCGCACTCGTCATCGTACGGGCGGCCGCCTCGAGGACCGTACCCGCCGCGATCGCGAGCCCCTCCGGATTGCCGGACAGCGGCCGCATGATCGTCTCGATATGCACGACCCGGCCGCGGTTCACCTCCTTGACGAAGGCGGTGATGTAATCATCCGCCGGCGCGAGCACGATTTCCTGGCCGGTCCCCTGCTGCACGACGCGACCGTCGCGCAAGATGGCAATCTTGTCGCCGAGCCGCAGCGCCTCGTCGAGATCGTGGGTGATGAAGACCACGGTCTTCTTCAGTTCCTTCTGCAATTCGAGAAGCACCGTCTGCATGTCCACCCGGATCAGCGGGTCGAGCGCCGAATAGGCCTCGTCCATCAGCAGGATCTCGGCGTTATTGGTAAGCGCCCGGGCGAGACCGACGCGCTGCTGCATGCCGCCCGAAAGCTGGTTTGGATAGTGCTTCTCGAAACCCTTGAGGCCAACGCGTTCGATCCAGCCAAGCGCCCGTTTTTCGCTCTCGCGCTGGTCGACTCCCTGGATCTCCAGGCCGTAAACGGTGTTTTCAAGCACGGTGCGATGCGGAAGAAGCGCGAACTTCTGGAACACCATCGCCGTCTTGTTGCGGCGGAATTGGCGAAGGTCGTTCTGATTCATCTTGCAGACATCGACACCGTCGTAGAGCACTTCGCCGGCGGTCGGGTCGATCAGCCGGTTGATGTGGCGGATGAGTGTCGATTTGCCGGAGCCGGAAAGCCCCATCACTACCGTTATGCAGCCGCCGGGCATCGAGATGTTGATGTCCTGCAGGCCGAGAACATGGCCGTATTTTTCGTTGAGCTCGGCCTTACCCATGCCGTTCTTGACGGGATCGATAAAGTCGTGCCCGCGCGGGCCGAAGATTTTGTAGAGGTTCTTCACCTCAATTGCGCGACTAGCCATGAACAACCTCCGAAATGCTATTGCAGCCGCCTGCCGAAGGCTTGGCTGGCACGATCGAAATGATGGCGCTGCCGACGAGTGCAACGCCGCTGAAGGCGCGTTTCCGCCGGACCGCTATTTGAGCGTGCCCGGGCGTAACCGCCTCCAGGTTCCCCCTGAGCAATGTGACAGCGTAACAGGGCCGCTGCTGTGCTGTTTGCGACGCTGGCGAGGCCGCTTCGTCGCGAAACATGCGACCGGGAGTAACACAGCACGCAGCAGGATCCGGCCTCCGTCCACAGCGCGGCCACCGTCAAAGCGCCGCCTTCACCTTTTCTGCAACCTCCGGGCTCACCCATTTTGCCCATGTGTCCGGGAAGCGCTCGAGGAAATATCTCGCGGCGTCCTCATTGGTAGCCCGGTTCTGATCCATCCAGGCGAGAACCTTGTTGACTGTCGCATTGTCCCATCCGCGGGCATTTACGTAATCCATAGCGACGCTTGCCTTTTCGGAAAAGGATTTCGTTACCACGGTAAAGACGTCCGAGACCGGATAGGAGTTGACCTTCGGGCTTGGACAGTTCAGTACCGCCGAGCAGGAGTCCCATTCCGCCCTGTCGTGGTCGACGCCGAAGGACAGCCGGGTCATTTCATATTTGCCGAGGATTGCCGTCGGCGCCCAATAATAGCCGAGCCAGCCGGTCTTCTTCTCGAAGGCCTCGGCAATGGAGCCGTCAAGCCCGGCTGCTGAACCGGGATCGATAAGCTTGAAACCCGCCTTCTCAGCTTCCAGCGCCTTGTAGAGGTTGGCCGTCGAGATCTGACAGTTCCAGCCGGAGGGGCAATTGTGGATCGCCCCCTTGGTCGGATCGTCGGGCGCCGGGAAGAGATCCGGATGCTTCAGGGCGTCTTGGACGGTCTTGATCTCCGGATGGGCGTTGGCGAGGAACCTCGGGATCCACCAGCCTTCGACGCCGCCTTCGCTGAGGATTGGAGCGGCCTGGATAAGGCGGCCTTCCTTGATCGCCGCTTCGAGCGGCCTTCGCACAGAGTGGATCCAAAGCTCGGGCGCCAGATCGGGTTCAGCCTTCTCGTTCATCGAGGCGAAGGTCGGCATCGTGTCGCCGGCGACAAGCGAGACGGTGCAACCGTAACCGTTCTCGAGAATAAATTTGTCGACATGGGCGGCGATGCCGGCGGAGGCCCAGTTCATTTCCGCAATGCTGACCTCCCCGCACTCCGCGGCCCGAGTTGAGCCGGCCAGGACATAAATGCCAGCAGCAGCGAACGTGATTGCGAGGAGTTTCGTCATGTTCCTAAGCCTCCCGCCTTTTACGCGGCCCCACGATCAGTCAGCCTAGGTGTTTCCGATGAGAAATCAATCTCTTCAATTGATTGCAGCGAGTGCCGGCCCCGAGGCCTCCGATTGGGGGAGAGGCGCGGTCGCGCCGGGCGCGTCCCGTGTTCGAGGATCACGCGGTGAATTCGGAAAAAATTGCGAATTCACCTTTGATTAAGTTCTCAATAACCATCCGGTAAGGATGTCAGGCTAATTGTTTGCCTGCGGCGGGCGACTGCCGCAGGTCCGGTTCAGGTGTTGCGTACCGGGCCTGCCTCTTTCGCGATCTCCGCATCTTGTGGGGCAGGAGACGCGTATCCGGGGCGCGAATCCCTCGTACCTGACGCAATCAGCATGCGGTCCGCCATTTGCACGGACGCGAAATGTCGCCAAAATCAGAGCACGAAAAGCCGCCCCTATCCGACGCTGGACGTGCGGATGAAACCGAGTGGCCCGAATGGTGCATCGATCGGCGTATTGCGGACGCGGGACTGGCTGCGCGGCGCCTGCGAGTTCCAGGCGATCTGAACGAAATTAGGTTTGCTGAAGATAAACAGCATGGTTTTCCTGCCTTGGGGGTCCGGGTCGTCACCGGTTGTTTCAATGGCGGCGATATAGGCGTGCGACGGGTGGCTTTCGATGCCAAACTCGCCATCAGATGTCTCATTTTAGCCAGGCTGCCGAGGTTCATCGCAAGCTTGATGAGTGGGTGATACACGCCGTGATCGCCGCTGGCTCAATTGCGGCGAAATAGCGTCGAAACAGAGCTTTGCCGGAGAAGCTTTCGATGTTACGGGAGACCGCAATGACACGCGCGATCATGCTCCAGGGAACCGGCTCGGATGTCGGAAAATCGGTACTGGTGGCAGGCCTCTGCCGGCTCGCCGCCAATCGCGGCTTGAAGGTGAGGCCCTTCAAGCCGCAGAACATGTCGAACAACGCTGCCGTCTCCGATGACGGCGGCGAAATCGGCCGGGCGCAGTGGCTGCAGTCGCTCGCCGCGCGCGTGCCCTCTTCGGTGCACATGAATCCGGTGCTCTTGAAACCGCAATCCGACGTGGGCAGCCAGATCATTCTGCAGGGCAAGGTCGCGGGGCAGGCCAAGGGCAGGGAATATCAGGCGTTGAAGCCGAAGCTGCTCGGCGCGGTGATGGAGAGTTTCGAACTCGTCTCGGCCGGCGCGGATCTCATCGTCGTCGAGGGGGCCGGCTCGCCGGCCGAGATCAACCTTAGGGCCGGCGACATCGCCAATATGGGCTTTGCCACGCGCGCCAATGTCCCGGTCGTTCTCGTCGGCGATATCGACCGCGGCGGCGTCATCGCCTCGCTGGTCGGCACCCATGCAATCCTGCCGGAGGAGGACCGGCGGATGGTCACGGGCTATCTCATCAACAAGTTCCGCGGTGACGTCACGCTTTTCGATGATGGTATCGCGGCCGTCGGCCGCTTCACCGGCTGGCCTTGTTTCGGTGTGGTGCCTTGGCTGAAGAGTGCCGCGCGGCTGCCGGCCGAGGATTCCGTGGTTCTCGAGAAGTTGGTGCGTGGCAGCGGCAAGGCGCTGAAGGTCGCCGTGCCCGTCCTGTCGCGCATTGCCAATTTCGACGATCTCGATCCACTTGCGGCGGAGTCGGAGGTCGAGCTCGTCTTCGTTCGGCCGGGCATGCCGCTGCCGGAGGACGCCGGACTGGTCGTCATCCCCGGTTCGAAATCGACGATCTCGGATCTCAGGGACTTTCGTGCGCAGGGCTGGGACCGCGATCTTGAGCGCCACGTCCGGCGCGGCGGCCGGGTGATCGGCATCTGTGGTGGCTATCAGATGCTGGGCGTCCGCGTTACCGATCCGCTCGGCATCGAAGGAAGCGAGCGAGAGATTGCCGGGTTGGGGCTGCTTTCGGTCGAAACGGAGATGGCGCCGGAAAAGACAGTTCGCAACAGCCGCGCCTGGTCGCTGGAGCATGGCGTGGCGCTCGAGGGCTACGAAATCCATCTCGGCAAGACTACCGGGCCAGATTGCGAACGCGCCCCTGTGACGATCGACGGCCGCCCTGATGGCGCGATGTCGTCCGATGGCCGGGTCATGGGAACCTACCTCCACGGTCTCTTCGGCAGCGATGCCTACCGGGCCGAACTGCTGAAAAGCTTGGGAATCGAAGGCGGGGAGGGCAACTATGGTCAGTCGGTCGACAGCGCGCTCGACGAGATTGCCGCCGAGCTGGAGGGCGTGCTCGACCGCGCGTGGCTCAACCGCTTGCTCGGGTAGCGTGCTGTGGCGCTGCTATCGCGTGACACTCCGACGAACCCCCGTTGGTTGATATTGCATGGCCGCTGTGAACGATGCAGCATGGCCGGCGAGGCGGCAGACCTGTTTTCCCAAGAGAAACCAGTCGTGCCGCCGTCCGGCACAAAAGGTCGGCGATTATGACACGCGCCCAGCAGGTCGGCGTCCTTATCGGATTGGCAATTGTCGCGGCGCTGACGGTGCTGCGGGCAAACGATCCGCAGTTGCTGAGATTCGCCCGCGAGATTACCTTCGACGAGTACCAGCGCCTGGCGCCGCGGCCCTTCGAAAACCTGCCCGTGCGGGTCGTCGATATCGATGAGGCCTCTCTTAGGGAGTTCGGCCAGTGGCCTTGGCCAAGGGATCGATTGGCCGCCCTGGTGAACAGGCTCTCCGAAATGGGTGCCGCCGTAATTGCCTTTGATATTCTTTTCGCCGAGCCCGATCGACTGTCGCCGCGCACCGTTGTGCGTGACGTCATGGGAATCGATCCCGCTTTGCTGGAGCGGTTGCCGGACAACGACGAGATCTTTGCCGGCGCGACGGCCGGTAAGCCGGTCGTGCTGGGTTTCGGCCTTTCGAACGAGGGAACGTATCGACCGCCGGTGAAGGCGGGCTTCGCCTTCACCGGCGAGAGCCCGTTCGATGCGCCGCCGCGTCTCACGGCCGCGACTCCGCTCAGGCCGGAGCTCGAAGCCAATGCGACCGGCATCGGACACATCAGCCTCAATCCAGGCAGCCCGACGGCGGTCGTACGCGCGATCCCACTTCTTCTCAGCGATGGCGAGCAACTCTATCCGAATTTGGCGCTCGAGGCGCTGCGTGTCGCTCAGGGCGCCTCCACTTATCTTGTGGCGGGCGCTACGGATGTGCCCGACACCATCACCCGGATCAAGATCGGCGATTTCGCCGTTCCGGTCACGGCAGCCGGCGAACTCTGGCTCTATGTCAGTGAGGACCGGGCCGAGAGATACGTGTCTGCCGCCCGGGTGCTCGCCGCATCCGGCGGTTCGCAGGATGTGAGGCGCGCGCTCAATGGCAGCATCGTATTCGTCGGCACGTCGGCTGCCGGTTTGTTGGACATTCGCACCACGGCTCTCGGACACAACGTCCCCGGCGTGTCGCTCCACGCCCAAGCCGTCGAGCAGATCCTGTCCGGTCGCTTCCTCTCCCGCCCGGACTGGGCTGACGGGCTTGAAATCCTGTTGATCGCCGTTGCGGGCAGCCTGCTCGTGATGTTGACGACCTTCGTAAGCCCGGGCGTGGCGCTCGCCTGCGGGCTATTGATCACCGGGCTGGCTCTCGCGGCCTCATGGACCGCCTTTCTCTATGCAGGACTTCTCTTCGACCCGCTTGCCCCGATCCTTTCCGGATCGGTGACGCATTTCGCCGCGACGGCCTACCGCTTTCTCGTAATGGACAGGGAACGCCGCGTCGTCCGGCGCGCTTTCGGCCAATATTTGTCGCCATCGCTGCTCTACCGCATCGAGCACACGCAGAACGCCCTGCGCCTTGGTGGAGACGATCGCGAATTGACGATCATGTTCGTCGATGTCCGGAATTTCACCGAGATCAGCGAGCGCCTGGCGCCGAGGGAGCTGGTCGGTTTCTTGAACACGCTTCTCGACGCCCTGAGCCGCCATGTCATTGCCAATGAGGGCACGCTCGACAAGTTCATTGGCGACTCGATTATGGCTTTCTGGAACGCCCCCGTCGACGTCACCGATCACGCCGGCAAGGCTGTCCGCTCCGCCCTGGCCATGCGCGAAACACTTTCCCGCCTCAATGACAGCGACGCATTTGGTTTCGGAAGCAAGGGCAAGGTGGGAATTGGCATCGGCATCCATACGGGCCTCGCCTGCGTCGGGAACATGGGTGCCGAAACCCATTTCAACTATTCGGCCGTCGGCGATGCAGTCAACGTCGCCGCGCGAATCGAGGCTGCCTGCAAGGAGATCAGCTTCGACATCCTCGTGTCAGAGAGCACGGCAAAGTCGCTCACCGACTTTGCCTTGCTTGAGGCGGGAGCGTTGGGACTGAAGGGCAAGAGCACGCGCACCGGCCTCTTCGCCGTCGTCGGCGACGGGCAACTTGCAGCGTCTCCCGAATTTGCCGAACTACAGCACGTTCACGGGGAATTGGTCGACGCCCTGCGTTTGCGCTCGCCGGCGTGCCGTGACCTTGCCGCAGCCGCGAAGTTCAAAGCTGGATCCCTGTGTTCCGGACTGTCGGATTTTTACAGGCGGATCACCCGCAGGGTCGACCACTTCTCAAGCGAACCATTGGTGAAGAGCACCCGGTCTGCAAAATAGGGCAGGCAGTCGCCTGAAAAGACGGCCGGCCCTTTAGCGCGTGCTACGGCCGGTCCTGCCCCTTCTTGCCCTTGTCCTGTCCCTTGCTGCCGGTATCCAGTCCTTTCTTGCCCGTGTCGAGGCCGCGATGACCAGGCTCATTGCTTAGGGCCTTGCGAGGCGTGACTTTTTCCGGCGGGCGGATATCAGCGGGGGAGGTCGGTTTTATCTCCAGGGCGGCTGAAAGACCGCAGCTCCCGCTCATTCCTCCAAATGCCGCCGATAGTTTTTGATCGCCCGAAAGGAAAGGTAGAGCTTTCTTGTTGCCGAGGGTCGTCAGTATGCGGCGATCGACTCGCTGGGTCTCCGTCATGCCGCCGCCGCGCTTGGCGACCACGCAATCGCAGCGCCGCGTCAGTTGCTGGCAACCTCCGCGACCGCAAAACTGGGCTGCGCCGCCCAACAGAACGATAGCGGTCGTTCCGTCGTTGCCGACATAGAAGTCGAAGACGGTTCCCCGGACGCCGATCGTTCCGGCAGGCGTCAGGATCTCGTACGCGGAGTGCTTCGAATTACCGCTGATCCAGCGAAACGTTCCCTTTGCGGCCGCAACCGTAAGCCTCTGTACCGATTTCGAATCGTCGTAGACGAATTTGTCGATGACGACGGACGAACCGGCCCCGACGGCCAGCTTACTGCCGTCGCGGAATATGAACTGGCCCAGTCCCGATCTGGACGTGCGGATCAGTTCGTCACGGTGCACCGGGTCCCTGACCGCGAGCGGTCCAGTCGCTCCGGTAACCTCGGTCTTGATCCGTGTCGCCTGACCTATCGGTTCGGCGGCCATTGTCGGCATGAAACCGTAAAGCGCTGCGCTCAGCGCGGCGATTGCGGTACGACGCAGATGCGACATCGCACCCTCCACGAAGACCCCGGTTCGTAACAAACCGTGATCGTCACCGTGATCAAAATAAACAATCGAAGTTGTACGTGGCTCGAAAGTACCGTCGGGCTTGGAAAGGCTCGTTTTATCACGCGGTGGGGAGGGGTGTCTGCTCACCCGTTCGGAGTATGACAAGCACGCGGTGTGTCGGCAACGCGCCTGCGCTGCCGCAATTCGCCGGCCTCGCGTCGCAGGCCGTCGATTGACTTTGCAGCCTCCGCTTCATAATTAACGACGAATGGATGGTTCCCTCGCACCGAAGCGGCGCGGGGGAGTAAATGGGAATGTGACGGGCGGACCCACATCGGGCGCCCTTATCGCAGCCGACCCCGCGACTGTAGAACGGTCAGGGTTCGCCATCAGGCATGCCGTACCTCTTCCGATGAAACTGCATGGGGCAGTTTTTGCGGGATTGGAGGGCGCGCCGGAAAAGCCACTGGCGTGGCATCGTGAGCAGCCGGGCTGGACGCCTCTTCTTCTACGAATCGTCCGCCTTCACGAGCTAGCAAACGCCGGGAAGGCGAGGCGGACTCGTTCGGGCTCAGCATCAATGCGCATCCGCATGCGCAAGAATGCTTTGCCCGTGACGCCGTGAGCCAGGAGACCTGCCGTCCATCAGGGCATTTCGCCCGGGGAGTTCTCCCCAATGCCAGCACGGAGGTTGTCGTGGCTTATATATTGTCGTCTGCGCGTGCCGGTCACGCGACCACTCCCTATCGCCGTTTTGGCCCCACAGGTTTCCTCGCGCGAGGCCTGGTCGGATGACAATCTCTCATGCCGGTCCGATCCTGGTGCTCGGCGGTGCGCGCTCCGGTAAATCCACTTTTGCGGAAAAGCTCGTCGAAGCCTCGGGGCTGCCGATGCACTATGTCGCGACGGGCCGCGCCTATGACGACGAGATGCGCGACCGCATCGCACATCACCAAGCCGCGCGGCAAGGCAAGGGCTGGACGACGCATGAGGAGCCGCTCGATCTTTCCGGCCTGCTTCGCCGCCTGGATACTCCAGGGTGCGCCATCCTTGTCGACTGCCTCACGCTCTGGGTGACGAACCTGATGATGGAAGGGCGCGACATGGCAGCCGAATTTGCGGCTCTTGCCGCCTTGCTGCCCGATAGGCAGGCGCGGCTTGTCTTCGTTTCGAATGAGGTCGGTCTCGGCATAGTTCCGGAGAACCGCATGGCGCGCGACTTCCGCGATCATGCCGGCCGCCTCCATCAAATCGTCGCGGAAAAATCCGCCGAAGTCTATTTCGTCGCGGCTGGATTGCCGCTGAAAATGAAGGGTTGATTCATGACACTTGCGAAGGCCCAACCGGGCAAGATCCCCGCCACGGTCATCACCGGCTTCCTCGGTGCCGGCAAGACGACGATGATCCGCAATCTGCTGCAGAATGCCAACGGCAAGCGGATCGCGCTGATCATCAATGAGTTCGGCGATCTCGGCGTCGACGGCGATGTGCTGAAAGGCTGCGGAGCGGAAGCTTGCTCGCAAGAGGACATTATCGAACTCACCAACGGCTGCATTTGCTGCACCGTCGCCGACGACTTCATTCCGACCATGGCGAAATTGCTCGAGCGCGAGAACCGCCCGGACCATATCCTTATCGAGACCTCCGGTCTGGCCCTGCCGCAGCCGCTGGTCGCCGCGTTCAACTGGCCGGACATCCGCAGCGAAGTGACGGTCGATGGCGTCGTCACCGTCGTCGACAGCGCCGCCGTTGCCGCCGGCCGCTTTGCCGACGATCACGACAAGGTCGATGCGCTGCGCGTCAATGACGACAATCTCGACCACGAGAGCCCGCTCGAAGAGCTCTTCGAGGACCAGCTGACCGCCGCCGACCTCATTGTTCTCAACAAGACCGACCTTATCGATGCCGCCGGCCTGAAGTCCGTACGCGAAGAGGTTGCCTCGCGCATCAGCCGCAAGCCGACGATGATCGAGGCAAAGAATGGCGAGGTGGCGGCCGCGATCCTGCTCGGCCTCGGCGTCGGCACGGAGGACGAGATTGCCAACCGCAAATCGCATCACGAGATGGAGCATGAGGCGGGCGAGGAGCACGATCACGACGAATTCGACAGCTTCGTCGTCGAGCTCGGAGCGATCGCCGATCCAACCCTCTTCGTCGATCGTCTGAAGGGTGTTATCGCCGAGCACGACGTATTGCGGCTTAAAGGGTTTGCCGATGTACCCGGCAAGCCGATGCGTCTCCTGATCCAGGCGGTCGGCAGCCGTGTCGATCAATACTACGATCGCGCCTGGGCACCCGGTGAGACGCGCGGTACGCGCCTCGTCGTCATCGGCCTGCACGACATGGACGAGGCCGCGGTGCGCGCTGCCATCTCGGCGCTGGTGTGAGGCGGTTTTGAGCGCGTGTGGGAACTACCCCTCCCTAACCCCTCGCCACAAGGGGGAGGGGCTTGGCTGGCGCTTGCCGCAAGGGCTTTGCTCCGAAGCGCGCAGTTCCGAGTTGGCGCCGTATCCTCGGGTGCGGCAGACTGTTCCCACCGGCGCGGCAAGCGGAGCACGCGGTAGCCCCTTCCCCTTGTGGCGAGGGGTTGGGGAGGAGCGTTCCCCAGTACGACCAGAGGAGCACCCATGCATCTCCTCCTAGCCCAGAAAGGGACGATCGCGGACGGTAACGAAGCGATCGATCTCGGCCAAAACCCGGCCGATATCCTGTTCCTGTCGGCCGCCGATACGGAACTTGCCTCGATCGCCGCCGCCCATCGCCGGCGCACGGGGGCGAAGACCTTGCGCATCGCCAGCCTGATGGCGCTCATGCATCCGATGTCGGTCGACACCTATGTCGAACGCACGGCGCGCCATGCGAAACTGATCGTCGTCCGGCCGCTCGGCGGCGCCAGCTATTTTCGCTACGTGCTGGAGGCGCTGCATGCCGCGGCGGTCGCGGGCAAGTTCCAGATTGCCGTTCTGCCGGGTGACGACAAGCCCGACCCCGGCCTTGAACCTTTTTCGATCGTTTCGGCGGACGACCGTGAGCGTCTCTGGGCATATTTCACAGAGGGCGGTTCCGATAATGCCAGCTTGTTCCTCGACTATGCCGAGGCGCTGATTGCTGGAGGCGAAAAGCCGCAGCCGGCGCGACCTTTGCTCAAGGCGGGCATCTGGTGGCCGGGCGAAGGCGTGATCGGGGTCGAACGGTGGAAAGCTGTTGCCGGTTCCACAATACCCCCCTCTGTCCTGCCGGACATCTCTCCCACGAGGGGGGAGAGCGGGGAGGCAAGTGCTTGCTCCTCAACGACGGCCGAAATTCAGGAGAATCCGCAGACCGTTGAAGCACGAATCATTTCCGTCGGAGTTGGGAAAACGAGCGGCGGCCGCGCACCAATCTTCCCCCTTGTGGGGGAGATGCCGGGCAGGGCAGAGGGGGGGACAGCTTCCGAGGCCGATGAGGGGCGTCCCGATTCCACCGTCGCCATCTGCTTCTACCGCGCCCTCGTCCAGAGCGGTGAGACCAAGCCCGTCGAGGCCTTGATCGAAGCGCTTGCGGCTGAGGGTTTGCGCGCCCTTCCCGTCTTCGTTTCGAGCCTCAAGGATCAGGTCTCGATCGGCACGCTTGAGGCGATATTTTCTGAGGCGGCGCCGGACGTGGTGATCAATGCCACCGGTTTTGCCGTCTCGGCACCCGGCGCCGACCGGCAGCCGACGGTGCTGGAATCCACCGGCGCACCGGTGCTGCAGGTCATTTTTTCAGGTTCCTCTCGCGAAGCGTGGGAAGCCTCATCGCAGGGGTTGATGGCGCGCGACCTCGGCATGAATGTCGCTCTGCCGGAGGTGGACGGACGCATTCTTTCGCGCGCCGTCTCCTTCAAGGCGGCATCGGTCTACGATCCGCTCGTCGAAGCCAATATCGTCGGCCACGAGCCGCTTGCCGACCGCATTCACTTCGCAACCCGGCTCGCCGCCAATTGGGCAAGGCTGCGCCGGGCGAGGCCGGAGGCGCGTAGGGTCGCCATAGTCATGGCCAATTATCCGAACCGCGACGGCCGTCTCGGCAACGGCGTCGGCCTCGATACGCCCGCCGGCACGATCAAGGTGCTGAAGGCGATGGCGGCGGAAGGCTATGTAATCGGCGATCTGCCCGAGGATGGCGATGCGCTGATTCGCTTTTTGATGGCCGGGCCAACCAATGCGGCGAGCCACGATCGTGAAATCCGTGAGACGATTTCCATGAGTGAATACAATGGCTTCATCGCATCTCTTCCGAAAAATATTCAGCAGGGGGTGAGCGAGCGCTGGGGTGCGCCGGAGGCCGATCCCTTCTTCCTCGATGGCGTCTTCGCGCTGCCGCTCGCCCGGTTCGGCGAGGTGCTTGTCGGCATCCAGCCGGCCCGCGGCTACAATATCAATCCGAAGGAAACCTATCACGCCCCGGATCTCGTGCCGCCGCACGGCTATCTCGCCTTCTATGCCTATCTGCGCCAGGTCTTTGCTGCCGACGCAATCATCCATATGGGCAAGCACGGCAATCTCGAATGGCTGCCCGGCAAGGCGCTGGCACTTTCGGAGGCTTGCTATCCGGAGGCCGTCTTCGGCCCGACGCCGCACCTCTATCCCTTTATCGTCAACGACCCGGGTGAGGGCACGCAGGCGAAACGCCGGACCAGCGCCGTGATCATCGATCATCTGACGCCGCCCTTGACGCGGGCAGAGTCCTACGGACCGCTCAAGGACCTCGAAGCCCTGGTCGACGAGTATTACGAAGCGGCGGGCGGCGATCCCCGTCGGCTAAGACTCTTGAGCCGGCAAATCCTGGATCTCGTCCGCGATATCGGCCTCGATCATGACGCCGGCATAGAAAGGGGCGATAGCGACGACAAGGCGCTAGAAAAGCTCGACGCCTATCTCTGCGACCTCAAGGAAATGCAGATCCGCGACGGGCTGCATGTCTTCGGTGTGGCGCCGGAGGGGCGGCTGTTGACCGATCTCACCGTGGCGCTTGCCCGGGTGCCGCGCGGTTTGGGCGAGGGCGGCGACCAGAGCCTGCAGCGAGCGATTGCGGTGGATCTGGGGTTGGGCGGTTCGGCGCAAGTACCCTTCTCTGAGATGTCCGCCAGGCCAGAGAGGGGTATCACCCCGCACGTCTTCGACCCCCTCGATTGCATCCTCTCCGCCCCTTGGATCGGCCCGAAGCCCGATCTGCTCGCCACCCTCTCCGATGCACCCTGGCGCACCGCGGGCGACACGGTCGAGCGCATTGAACTTCTCGCGACGAAACTGGTATCGGGCGAAATCGCTTGCCCTGGCGATTGGACCGACACCTGCGCTGTCCTCGAGGAGATCGACACGCGGCTGAAGCCTTCGATCCGGGGCTCAGGTGCGGCCGAGATCAACGGCCTCCTCACCGGCCTCGACGGTCGCTTCGTCGCGCCCGGCCCTTCCGGCGCGCCGACGCGCGGCCGTCCTGACGTGCTGCCGACCGGCCGCAACTTCTATTCCGTCGACAGCCGCGCCGTGCCCACCCCGGCGGCCTATGAGCTCGGCAAGAAATCGGCCGAGTTGCTCATCCGCCGCTATCTGCAGGACCATGGCGAATGGCCGTCCTCCTTCGGGCTGACGGCCTGGGGAACGTCCAACATGCGCACTGGCGGCGACGACATCGCCCAGGCGCTGGCGCTGATCGGCGCCAAGCCGGTCTGGGACATGGCCTCGCGTCGGGTGACCGGCTACGAGATCGTGCCGCTCGCGGTGCTCGGTCGCCCGCGCGTGGATGTCACGCTCAGGATTTCCGGCTTCTTCCGCGACGCCTTCCCGGAACAGATCGCGCTCTTCGACAAGGCAATCCGCGCCGTCGGCGGGCTGGAAGAGGATGACGCCGATAACATGATTGCGGCCCGCATGCGCGCCGAGACGAGGCGCCTGGAGGAGAAGGGCGTCGAGGCGAAGGAAGCGGCGCGGCGCGCCTCCTATCGCGTCTTCGGTGCCAAGCCCGGTGCCTACGGGGCCGGCCTCCAGGCGCTAATCGACGAGAAGGGCTGGGAAAAGCGCGGCGATCTCGCCGATGCCTATCTCACCTGGGGCGGCTATGCCTATGGTGCAGGCGAAGACGGCAAGGCGGAGCGCGGGCTTTTCGAGGAGCGCCTGCGAACGATCGAGGCGGTTGTCCAGAATCAGGACAACCGCGAGCACGATCTGCTCGATAGCGACGACTATTACCAGTTCGAAGGGGGTATGAGCGCCGCCACGGAGCATCTCAAGGGGAAGCGCCCGGCGATCTACCATAATGATCACTCCCGGCCGGAAAAGCCGGTGATCCGCTCGCTCGATGAGGAGATCGGCCGGGTGGTGCGGGCCCGCGTCGTCAATCCGAAATGGATCGACGGGGTCATGCGCCACGGCTACAAGGGCGCCTTCGAGATTGCTGCGACGGTCGATTATATGTTCGCCTTTGCCGCGACAACGGGCGCCGTGCGCGACCATCATTTCGAGGCAGCCTACCGCGCCTTCATCGCCGACGAGAAGGTTCTCGATTTCCTGCGCGACAAGAACCCTGCCGCACTTGCTGAGATCGCCGAGCGGTTCCTGGAGGCGGTCGATCGCGGTCTGTGGAATCCGCGCTCCAACTCGGCGCGATTTGAACTGAACAGCCTGTCCGGCCGCGCGGCGACTGACCGTCCGCGCGCCGGAAACGAATAGGGAGGACGCTATGAGCGACGAAACCGCAAATACCGGCGAACCGGTCGCCGAGAAGGACGAAGCCCGTCACGCCATGAAGATGGCGAAGAAGAAGACGGCGCGCGACAAGATCATGGCGACGAAGACCGACGAGAAGGGCTTGATCATCGTCCACACGGGCAAGGGCAAGGGCAAGTCGACAGCCGGTTTCGGTATGATCTTCCGCCATATCGCCCACGGCATGCCCTGCGCCGTCGTGCAGTTCATCAAGGGCGCCATGCAGACCGGCGAGCGCGATCTGATCGAAAAGCATTTCGGCGATCTCTGCCAATTCTACACGCTTGGCGAAGGCTTTACCTGGGAGACGCAGGACCGCGCCCGCGACGTGGCGATGGCGGAGAAAGCCTGGGAAAAGGCGAAGGAACTGATCCGCGACGAGCGCAACTCGCTGGTGCTGCTCGACGAGATCAACATCGCGCTGCGCTATGACTACATCGACATCGCCGAGGTCGTGCGTTTCCTCCGAGAGGAGAAACCGCACATGACGCATGTGGTGCTGACCGGCCGCAACGCCAAGGAAGATCTGATCGAGGTCGCCGATCTGGTGACCGAGATGGAACTCGTCAAGCATCCGTTCCGATCCGGCATCAAGGCGCAAAAGGGCATCGAGTTCTGATGCGCTCTAGCTTTCGGCGGCCTTTGCTGCCTTGACGGTCATCTAAGGTCGGGGTTTGCCAGGTCAATTCCGACTTCGCCGCGCTGACCTGCACCGTCGTCATCTCTTCGTACTGGCCGGAGGCGTGGCTGCGACCGGACAAGCGCCCGCCCTCATGGGCGGGTGCGTCAAAGCCAGCGTCTCACGCGCCGGCAATAATGCAAAGAGGCTTCACCGAACGCCGGAGAGATGGGCTTCCTCCATGCGGATCTGGTAGGAAATCGAGATCAAGGCGGAGACGGCAAGTGCCGCAGAGACGACGTTCGGGACGGCAAGCACGGTGCCGATCAGCGCCGTCACCATGCCGATATCGATGGGATTGCGGGAGAAGGCATAGAGGCCAGAGGTGACGAGCGGGGCATCCTGCGCCCCCAGGAAATGCGCATCGACCCGGGCCTTACAGCCCCAGCCATATCCTCAACGGATGCGCGGGGTCCGCCAGCAGGCGGATCGCGAGCGCGATCGAGACGATGATCAGCAGCGGCTTGATGATCTTCGCGCCCTTCGCCATCGCATAGCGTGAGCCGACCTGCGCGCCGAGAAATTGCCCGGCACCCATCATCAGCCCCACCTTCCAGAGCACGACGCCGTAGAGAACGAAGACGATGAAGGCACCCAGATTGGAGCCGAAATTCAGGAATTTCGTGTGGGCCGTCGCCTTGAGGATGCCGTAGCCGGCAAGCGATACGAAGCCGAGCATAAAGAAGGAGCCAGTGCCGGGCCCGAATACCCCGTCGTAGAGACCGATCAGCGGTACGAAGGTGAGGGTGAAGAGGAATGCCGACATGCGGCGGTGCTTTTCGACATCGCCGATATTCGGTTTGCAGCCGAAATAGACGGCGATCGCGATCAGCAGAAAGGGCAATACCGCCTTGAGCGCATCGGCTGGAACGACCGTCGCGATTAATGCGCCGAGCACCGACCCCGCTGCGGACATCAGCGCCATTGGCAGCTGTTCCTTCAGATTCACGTGGCCGTGTCGCGCATAGGCGATGCTGGCGGAACCGGAGCCGAAGAGCGATTGCAGCTTGTTGGTCCCAAGTGTTTCGAGCGGCGGAATGCCGGCGATCAGCATGGCGGGAATAGTGATCATCCCGCCACCGCCGGCAATCGAATCGATGAAGCCGGCGATGAAGGCGGCCGCGAACAGAAAGAGCAGGAGATGGAGGGCGAGGTCGGTCAAGGAAGGCTCGACATGAAATGGAATTGCTTCCGCCTTGTGTCAGAGCCCTGCGCGAAAAGCAAAGGATTGTCGGCAGCAATTTCCGCAGAGAATGCTGTTCTTTTGCTGCAGGCCCCTTGCTTTTGTCCGCCTACAGGAGCCGCCTTTTCATGAAAGGGTAGAAGACGAGCGGGCGAACATCCCGTGCACGTCCTGCCGACTGCGCCGTTTACGACCCCGTGAGGCGCAATCCGGTTTGACCGCCCGGATGCCCTTCGGTAGAAATGACGATCATGCGACGGCGTCCGTGCGAGCGGATCGAAAGAGCGTCCGGTGCGGCCGACCCATTCAGGGGGCCAGATCCGGTGCTGTCCTGACCGGTGCGGCTGTCTGCCCAGGCCGGCGCTTCGTATGGAACGCCGACCGTTGCGTAGTTCCCAAGGCTATTGGGTAAGTCACGCAGATGTTCAATGAGTTGCAGCACTTTGTGCGTCCAGGTGGACGCGTGGCGCTGCAGGGGAGCCGCGCCGCAGATGCCTTCGGTCAAGAGACCAGACCCAACCGTGAAGCTTGTTCTCGGCCTCGGCTGTGAGAGAAACGCCGAACCGGAGGAAGTGATCGCGCTTGCCGAGCGGGCGCTCGCTGACGCCGGCGCGTCCGAGCGAGATGTCGAGTTCGTCGCCTCGCTTGACGCGCGCGCCGAAGAGCCTGCCATTCATGCAGCGGGTCGGCATTTTTCCGTGCCCGTCCGCTTCTTCGACGCGGCGACGCTCGAGGCGGAGGCCCCCCGCCTGCAGAATCCTTCCGAGATTGTTTTTGCCCATACCGGCTGCCATGGCGTCGCCGAGGGAGCTGCGCTGGCGGGGGCGGGGTGCGATGCAGTCCTACTCGTTCCCAAGATCCGCTCGGCCCGCGCGACGGCAGCGATCGCGGCGCCGCGCCACTACGCCGGCGCTCTCAGAATTAAATCAGGCGCCCCGGGGGCAGTCTGATGGCTTGTGCTGCTGCCCAGATCGTGTTGTTTGACATGCAGATTCAATGCTCTGCCGTCATTTCCTTCCAAAGAGAATCAGCTCAGATGTTTCGCCAGCCCCGGAGTAACAAGCCGTGACGGATTCGTTTTTTGCGGGCATGCCCGAACTCAATCCCGGTTCCGTCTGGCTCGTCGGTGCCGGACCCGGTGATCCGGGCCTTTTGACGCTTCATGCCGCCAATGCACTCCGCCAGGCGGATGTGATCGTTCATGATGCGCTGGTGAATGCCGATTGTCTGAAGCTCGCCAAGCCGGGCGCCACACTCGAATTTGCCGGCAAACGTGGCGGCAAGCCGTCGCTGAAGCAGCGCGACATCTCGCTCCGCCTCGTCGACCTCGCACGCGCTGGGCTCAGGGTACTGCGCCTCAAGGGTGGCGATCCCTTTGTCTTCGGCCGCGGCGGCGAGGAAGCCTTGACACTCGTCGAACACGGCATCCCGTTCCGTATCGTGCCCGGCATCACCGCGGGCATTGGCGGGCTTGCCTATGCCGGCATTCCGGTGACCCACCGCGAAGTCAATCACGCGGTCACCTTCCTCACTGGCCACGATTCCTCCGGCGTTGTGCCGGACCGGATCAACTGGGAGGGCATCGCCAAGGGGTCGCCGGTCATCGTCATGTACATGGCGATGAAGCATATCGGCCAGATTTCGGCGAACCTCATCGCTGCCGGCCGTTCGCCTGACGAGCCGGTCGCCTTCGTCTGCAACGCGGCGACGCCTGAGCAGGTGGTCCTTGAGACCACGCTTTCCCGTGCCGAGGCCGACGTTGCGACTTCGGGGCTGGAGCCGCCGGCAATCGTCGTCGTCGGCGAGGTCGTTCGGCTGCGTCCGTCGCTCGACTGGCTGGGTGCGCTCGATGGCCGCGTGCTTGCCGCCGACCCGTTCTCGAGCCGCATACGCCGGAACCCGGCATGAGCGGTCTGATGATTGCTGCCCCGAGCTCCGGCTCGGGCAAGACGACGGTGACGCTCGGCCTTCTGCGGGCGCTGACGCGGGGCGGCTTCTCCATCGCACCAGGCAAAGCAGGCCCGGACTACATCGATCCCGCCTTCCACACGGCCGCAAGCGGCAAGCCCTGTCTCAACTATGATCCCTGGGCGATGCGGCCAGAACTGCTCCTCGCCAACGCCGCGGCCGCGACGAAGGACGACTCCACGCTCATCGTCGAGGCAATGATGGGACTCTATGACGGCGCCGCGGATGGCACGGGATCGCCAGCGGATCTGGCCGCGACGCTCGGGCTGGCGGTGGTCCTGGTTGTCGATTGCGCCCGTCTCTCCCATTCGGTCGCGGCGCTGGTGCGCGGCTATATGGATCACCGCGATGATGTGCGCGTCGCCGGCGTCATCCTGAACCGCGTGGGCAGCGACCGCCATGAGGCGATGCTGCGCGACGCGCTCGACCGCGCGGCCGTCCCGATTTTCGGCGTGCTGCGCCAGGACGGCGCATTGAAGCTGCCGGAACGGCATCTGGGTCTCGTCCAGGCCGGCGAGCACGGGGCGCTCGAAGCCTTCATCGACCACGCGGCAATGCGTGTCGCGTCGGGCTGCGATGTCGATGCCATTCTCACCATAGCGTCTCCCTTGCGGGCGGATCCGCCGTCGGAAGCCAAGGCGCTGAGGCCGCTCGGCCAGCGGATTGCCGTCGCTCGCGACGTCGCCTTCGCTTTCAGTTACGAGCATCTGCTCTCCGGCTGGCGCAGGCAGGGAGCAGAAATCTCGTTCTTTTCACCGCTGGACGATGAAGCACCCGATGTTGGCGCCGACGCGGTCTATCTGCCGGGCGGCTATCCGGAGTTGCACGCAGAGATGCTCGCCGGCGCTTCGCATTTCCGCATTGCAATGCAGGTTGCGGCCGAGCGGGGCGCGCGGATTTTCGGAGAGTGCGGCGGCTACATGATGCTGGGCGAGGGGCTTGTCGCAGCGGACGGCAGACGTTACCAGATGCTCGGGCTCTTGCCGCTCGTCACCAGTTTCGCGGAGCGCAAGCGGCATCTCGGCTACCGGCGCGTCGCGCCGATCGACAATGGGTTTTTCGAGGGACCGATGACGGCGCACGAATTTCACTATTCGACGATCGTTTCCGAAGGGGCGGCCGAGCCGCTCTTTGCCGTGGAGGATGCGGCAGGCGTCGATCTCGGCCATGCCGGCCTTCGTCACCGGAATGTTGCCGGCTCCTTCATGCATCTCATCGATCTTTCGGAGCGACAATGACCGCTCCGATCCTCCATGGCGGCGGAATCACCGAGGCTGCGACACGTTTCGGCGGCGCGCCCGACGATTGGCTTGACCTTTCGACCGGCATCAACCCGTGCCCGGTCGCTCTGCCGGAGATCGACGCGCGGGTCTGGCATCGCCTGCCGGATCGGCACTTGGAGGAGGCAGCGCGCGCGGCGGCACGCCGCTACTATAGGACCGGCGATCTCATGCCGCTGCCGGTGCCCGGAACCCAGGCCGTCATTCAGTTGCTGCCGCGGCTTGCTGACCCGAGGAGGCGCGCCGCCATATTCGCGCCGACCTATGGCGAATACGCGCGCGTCTTGAAGGCGGCGGGGTTTGTCGTCGATCCTGTCGCACGCGCCGATGATCTGTCTGCGACGCACGGCATTGTGGTTCTCGTAAACCCCAATAACCCGACCGGCCGGCTTTTCGCGCCCAACGAAATTCTGGCTATGGCAGCGGCGATGAAGTTGCACGACGGCCTGCTCGTCGTCGACGAAGCCTTCGGGGATCTCGAGCCGGGGGCAAGCGTTGCCCCGCATGTCGGTGACCATGACAACCTTGTCGTCTTCCGCTCCTTCGGCAAGTTCTTCGGTCTTGCGGGCCTGAGGCTTGGCTTCGTTGTCGCAAGCGGGTCGATCACGGAATCCTTCCGCGAATGGCTCGGCCCTTGGGCGGTTTCAGGCCCGGCGCTCGCCGTTTCGGCGAAGCTGATGGAAAGCGACACGAAGCCGATCAGAGATGGCATCCTCCAACGGAACGCTGCGCTTGATGCAGTGCTTCGCGGCGCCGGCATCAATGTCATCGGTGGCACCGGGCTCTTCGCGCTCGTCGACCGTGAACGGGCATACGATCTTCATACGGCGCTCTGCCGGGAGCGCATTCTGACGCGCAAGTTCGACTACGATCGGCGCTGGCTGCGGATCGGGCTGGCCGCGGACGCGGATGGCGACCGCCGTCTTGCCGAAGCCTTGCGCCGAGCAGGAGTGTAGATGTCAGCCGAAATTTTCCTCGTCCTCGTTGTCGCTCTCATCATCGACCGCCTCATCGGAGATCCCGATTGGCTCTGGGAGCGGCTGACGCATCCGGTGGTGCTCTTCGGCAAGGCGATCGGCGTTTTCGACGAGGCGCTCAATCGTGGCGGGGACGGCTGGCTGAAGATGCGGGGCGTTGCGACAATCCTCATCCTCCTCGCCGCGAGCATCTTGGTCGGTGTGGTGCTCAATCGCCTGTTCAATGTTCTCGGCGCGCTTGGTTTTGTCCTCGAGGCAATGACCGTTGCCGTTTTCCTGGCTCAGAAGAGCCTCGCCGATCACGTTCGCCGGGTCGCTGACGGCCTGCGCAGCGACGGTCTTGCGGGTGGTCGCGAGGCTGTGTCGATGATCGTAGGCCGCGATCCCAAAACGCTTGATGAGCCCGGCGTTAGCCGGGCGGCGATCGAAAGTCTCGCAGAAAACTTTTCCGATGGTGTCGTCGCTCCCGCCCTTTGGTATGCGGTTGCCGGGCTCCCCGGCCTGTTTGCCTACAAGATGCTGAACACGGCTGATTCGATGGTCGGCCATAAGAGCCCGAAATACCTTCATTTCGGCTGGGCCTCGGCGCGGCTCGACGACCTCGCCAACCTTCCGGCCGCGCGGCTTTCGGTCCTCCTCATTGCCGCCGGGGCCCGTTTCAAACGCGGCGCCGAAGCGGCGAAGGCCGCGATCGATGCGGCAAAGCGCGACCATGGCTTCCACCGTTCGCCCAATTCGGGCTGGCCCGAGGCGGCTATGGCGGGCGCGCTCGATATTCAGCTTGCCGGGCCGCGGGTCTATGGCGGTGCGAGGGTGGACGAGCCGATGATCAACGGCTCCGGCCGCGCGGTCGCGACGACCGACGATATCGACGCCGCCGTGGCCGTCTTCTATGGTGCCTGCACCGCGCTCACTCTGGCCTCTGCCGTCCTGGTTCTGCCGTTCCTGCTTTTCTAAAAAATCCAGCAGCCGGAGAAGACGATGTCGTCTGATTTGTGGATTGGTCGCTCCGGCCGCAAACCGCTTATCATTGCGCACCGCGGCGGTGCAGCCCTTGCTGCTGAGAACACCGTGGAGGCGCTGCGTGCTGCCGCCGGGGCTGCTGCAGATGCCATCGAGACGGACATTCGCCTCACGAAGGACGGCGCTTTCGTTTGCATGCACGATGACGATCTTCGACGGCTCTGCGGTGATGGGCGCGCCGTTGCGGATATCGATCTCGCAACGTTGCGACGCCTGCTGCCGGCCACGATGACGCTCCACGAGGCGCTGGCGGCCTCCGGTTCGCTGGGCGTTCTCCTGGACATCAAGCTTACTGATCCGGCGCAACTCGCGCTCATCGTCAATGAGGTCGCCGGCGCGAATGCGATCGAGCGAACGATGCTGGGCCTGCGCAGCCTCGACCTCATCGCTCTCGCACGCTCCGTCAGAGCGGATATCGCCATTCTCGCTTTCCTGGAGGAGCCGGACTCCGCCGCTCGGGCGCGGAATGCCGGAGCCGACTGGTTCAGGCTATGGCAGGGCGCAGCGAGCCCTGAACGCGCGGCAATCGTTCGCCATGTCGGCCTGCATCTTGCAGTAATGGTCGGTCAGCCGCGCTCGATTCCACTGCCCGAATATCCGCCGTTTCCGGTTGGCCTGATCGACCGAGAAGGACTTGAGTACCTGCACCGGATAGAACCTGACGCTATCCTCCTGGACGATCCGCGTCTGGCGGTGGGATGTTGCGGATTGTCCTGAGGGCGCAGATCAACAGTCAATGCCGGCATGGCGCATCAGGCGGCGACTATCCGGCACGCTCACACGGCGGCTGTTGTCGACGCGGATCACGCCTTCCTTGCGCAGCTTCGTGATCTGGCGGCTCACCGTTTCAATAGTGAGACCGAGATAGTCGGCGATATCGGCCCGTGACAACGGAAGATCGAATTCCTTCGCCACGCCGTTCTCGGGATCAACGTGGGTGGCGATGAGATAGAGGAAGCTTGCGACCTTTTCCTGTGCCGTTTTTCGGCCCAGAGTCAGCATCCAGTCTCGCGCCTCGTCCAGTTCCTTGAGCGCCTGTTGGTGCAGCCGGTGTTCAAGACCGGGCGCTTCCGCGACGAGGCGTTCGATGACGGCGCGGGGAAAGGCGCAGACATCGGTATCGGTCGCCGCTTCCGCGCTCAAGGCGCTTTCCCGCATGAAGGGCCGACCCATGAAGTCGGGGGCGAATTGCAGCCCCACGATCTGCTGGCGGCCGTCGGACAGCATCTTGCTGAGTTTCACCACGCCGCGAATGATGTTTGCATAGTTGTTCGCCGCTTCGCCCTGGCCGATCATCTCGCCGCCGGGCTCGACGCGCCGACGCGCCGCGTGGCGGCTGAGTTCGGTTAGTTGGCGCGGCGTCAAGGTGCCGCAAACGCCGCCGTGGCGCGCTTCACAAGCGGCGCAGACGACGGGAATGTCCGAATTATGGATGTCCTTGCGGCTATGTTCGATCACGATCTGCATTTCTTACTGCCTCGCCGTTTGTCACGAGCAAAGGGGAACGTCTCGGTCAAATCAAGCATTGACGTGCGCTAATCCGCAAAGCGCGAAACTATGTCTCAGGCGGAATTAACGAATGTCAATTTACCGGCTTCGGCCGGCGATCATTTGATCAAGATCAAAAGCCGCGCACCGGCTCGCGCAAGCGCGACAACGAGCCGAGGGATTGTGAGCATCGATGTTGCCGTCATCGGCTTTGAAGAGCGCGGAGGCCGGCCGTTTTCGGCGCATATCTGTGCTCGCGCCGCACTCGGTCGCCGTTTGGCAACACCGTTTTTCAAATCTGGGTCGCAAAAGTCCGGGAGGCATTGGCTTTTGCGGTGCATTTTTCTATAGGGTTCGCCAAGACTCGATTTTCAAGAGGTAAGCGCGTGACAGCTACATTCGACAAGGTTGCAGACATCATTGCGGAAACGAGCGAGATCGATCGCGAAACGATCAAGCCGGAAAGCCACACGATCGATGATCTCGGCATCGACAGCCTGGACTTCCTCGACATCGTCTTTGCGATCGACAAGGAATTCGGCATCAAGATTCCGCTCGAGCAGTGGACCCAGGAAGTCAACGAAGGCAAGGTGTCGACTGAGGAATACTTCGTGCTGAAGAACCTCTGCGCCAAGATCGACGAGCTTCGGGCGGCCAAGGCCTGATTGACGCTCCGCTGACACGGTTCGATCCGTTTCCCGATGCCGCCTGCAGCGTCCTTCGCTTGACAGGCGGCATCGGCATTTTTACTTGAGCCCGAAACGAACGGGATGAGCCCTCATGCTCCTTGAATATTTCCAGATGATCGACCGGATCGAAACCGTCGATCTCGCGGCGGGCCGGCTGACGGCGCGGTCGATCGTGCCGGAGAAGAGCCCGGTATTCGAGGGGCACTTTCCCGGCTATCCGCTGGTCCCCGGCGTGCTGCTGATCGAAACGATGGCGCAGGCCTCCGGCTTTCTCGTGCTTGCCGCAACCAAATTCGTGGCGATGCCCTTCCTGATGTCGGTCGACGGCGCCAAGATGCGCAGTTTCGTCGAGCCTGCCGCCGAGCTCGAAATCGAAGCATTTCTGGAGCACGAGGGGTCGGGTTTCGCAGTTACCAAGACCAAGATCGCCTCGGGCGGCAAGAAGATCTGCGACGCCCAGCTCAAGCTGAGGACGATGCCATTCGATCAGGTGCCGCTTGGCGAGATCGTCCGCAAGCGCGCCGAGGAAGTGGGATTGATGGCCGCGACGGCCGCTTCGGAGAAGTAAGATGACCAAATCCGCAAACGACGTTGTGATAACCGGCGTCGGCATTGTGACGAGCCAGGGCGTCGGTGCTGAGCCGCATGTGGCCCTATTGAATGCCGTCGAACCGCCGAAGGCTCGGGTCGAGACGGAGCGCTTCGCGCCCTATCCGGTCCATCCTCTGCCGGAGATCGATTGGTCGCAGCAGATCGCCAAGCGCGGCGATCAGCGGCAGATGGAGAATTGGCAGCGTCTCGGCGTCTTCGCAGCCGGCCTTGCGCTGGATGATGCGGGGCTCAAGGACAATCTCGAAGCCTGCGGGAGCATGGACATGATTGTCGCAGCCGGCGGTGGCGAGCGCGATATCAATGTCGACTCGCTGATCGTCGACGAAGCCCTGAAGCGCAACGATCGCGAACAGCTTCTGAACGAGAAGCTGACGACGGAACTCCGCCCGACGCTCTTTCTGGCCCAACTCTCCAATCTTCTCGCCGGTAATATCTCGATCGTCCACAAGGTGACAGGCTCGTCGCGCACCTTCATGGGCGAGGAAGCTGCGGGTATTTCGGCGATCGAAACCGCGTTTGCCCGCATCAAGGCCGGGCAGTCGACGCACACGCTCGTCGGCGGCGCCTTTTCGGCCGAACGTCTCGACATCATCCTGTTGATCGAAGCCATCCAGGGGCACGCCCTCGGTGAATGGCACCCGATCTGGTCGCGCAAGCCCGAGAACGGCGGCGGCATGATCCTGGGGTCCGTCGGCGCCTTCCTCGTTCTTGAGTCGCGCGAGTACGCCGAAGCCCGAGGCGCCCGCATCTATGCCACGATCGATGCGATCGAAGGCGATCGGGGCAGCCGCGAGGACGGCCGGCTCGAAGCACGGCTCAGAGATCTTGCACGGCCGGGCGCAGCGCTCGAGCCGCAGTCGACCGTGGTCTTTTCCGGCACCAGCGGCTTCCATGACCTGGCGCGGCGCGAGAAGGCCTTCCTCGAGTCGGAGCTTGCCGGACGGCCGGTCCGCGCCTATGGCGGCCTCGTCGGCCACGGCATCGAGGCGCAGTTCCCGGTCGGCATGGCCTTTGCCGCGCTTTCGCTCGGGCATGCGGCCAAGGTGCCGCCCTTCGATCCCGCCGAAGCGCCGATGACGGCGCCGGCCAAGACGGCGATCGTCACAACCATCGGTCATGCCCGCGGCGAAGGCGTCGCCGTGCTTTCCGCGGAATAAGGGGGCTCAAGCATGAGCAAGGCTTATACGGATCACCTCGGCCGCCCGATCGTCGCCGTTACCGGCATGGGCGTCATCACTTCGCTCGGACAGGGGCTGGAGGACAATTGGGCGGCGCTCAGCGGCGGCGTTTCCGGCATTCACAAGATCACCCGCTTCCCGACCGAAGGCCTCTCGACGCGCATCAGCGGCACGGTCGATTTCATCGAACTTCCGGCCGAAAACGCCGTCGAACGCTCCTATGCGATGGCACGCGAGACGACTCTGGAAGCGCTCGCGCAGGCAGGTCTTTCCGGCGATTTCAACGGCCCGCTCTTCCTGGCTGCGCCGCCGATCGAACCGGAGTGGAGCGCGCGCTTCGAGCTCGCGGACCGGGCGCCGGCCTCGGAGCGGCCGGGCGATGCCTATAATAGGTTCCTCGCCGCCATGCGCCAGAAGGCCGATCCTATCTTCCACGAGGCGGTGCTGTTCGGTTCGATTTCCGAGAGGCTTGCCGATCGTTTCGGGACGCGCGGCTTGCCGGTCACGCTGTCGACGGCTTGCGCTTCGGGCGCCACTGCCATCCAGCTCGGTGTCGAGGCGATCCGTCAAGGCCGCACCGATCGGGCGCTGACGGTTGCGACCGACGGCTCCGTCAGCGCCGAGGCGCTGATCCGCTTCTCGCTGCTTTCAGCGCTGTCGACCCAGAACGATCCGCCGGAAAAGGCGTCGAAGCCCTTTACCAAGGATCGCGACGGCTTCGTGATCGCCGAAGGCGCGGCCACCCTGGTTCTCGAATCGCTCGAAGCGGCAATCGCCCGCGGCGCACGCGTCTACGGCATTCTCAAGGGCTGCGGTGAAAAGGCCGATCTCTTCCACCGCACGCGTTCCTCGCCCGATGGCGGGCCGGCGATCGCGACGATTCGCGCGGCGCTCGCAGACGCCGGCATCGATGAAACAGGCATTGGCTACATTAATGCCCACGGCACCTCGACGCCGGAGAACGATAAGATGGAGTATCTGTCGATGTCGGCCGTCTTCGGTGAGCGGCTGCCGTCGATCCCGGTTTCGTCCAACAAGTCGATGATCGGTCACACGCTGACCGCCGCCGGTGCGGTCGAGGCGGTTTTCTCGATCCAGACGATGCTCACCGGCACGCTGCCGCCAACCATCAACTACCAGAACCCGGATCCGGCGATCGTTCTCGACGTCGTGCCGAACGCGAAGCGCAGCCAGCAGGTCACTGCCGTCCTGTCGAATTCGTTCGGTTTCGGCGGCCAGAACGCCAGCCTTGTCATGACCGACGAGCCGGCCTAAGTCGCTCGACGATTGAATACCTGCCTTCCGCAAAGGAAAGACCATGCGCGCCCTGCAACTGCTCGATGACCGCAAGCTCGAAATCACCGACCTGCCAGAGCCGGAGGCGCCCGGTCCCGGCGAGGTGACGCTCCGGGTCAAGGCGGTCGCGCTTAACCATATCGACGTCTGGGGCTGGCGCGGCATGGCCTTCGCCAAGCGCAAGATGCCGCTGGTCATCGGCGCGGAAGCGTCCGGCGTGGTCGAGAGCATCGGCCCAGGTGTCGCGAGCGTTCTGCCGGGCCAGCTCGTTTCGATCTATGGCGCGCGCACCTGCGGCCTCTGCCGTCCCTGCAAGGAAGGGCGCGATAATCTCTGCGAACATGTCGGCGGCGTGCACGGCTTCCACCTCGACGGTTTTGCCCAGGAGAAGATCAATCTACCGGCGCGCCTGCTGATTCCGGCGCCGCCCGGTGTCGACGCGGTTGGCGCGGCGCTCGCTCCGGTCACCTTCGGTACCGTCGAGCATATGCTGTTCGACAACGCCAAGCTCGAGCCGGGTGAAACGATCCTCGTCCACGCCGGCGGCTCCGGCATCGGCTCGGCGGCGATCCAGCTCGCCAAGAAGATCGGCTGCACCGTCATCACCACGGTCGGCTCTGACGACAAGATCGAGAAGGCAAGGGCGCTCGGCGCCGATCACGTGATCAACTACCGCACCGATCGCTTCGAGGGCGTGGTGCGCAAGCTCACAAAGAAGAAGGGCGTCGACGTCGTCTTCGAGCATGTCGGCAAGGACACCTGGGCGGGCTCGATGCTGTCGATGAAACGGGGCGGCCGGCTCGTCACCTGCGGCTCGACCTCCGGCGTCTCGACCGACGTGAACCTGATGATGCTCTTCCAGCAGCAGTTGAAGCTGCTCGGCTCGTTCGGCTGCCGCATGGAGAACATGGCGAACGCCATGCAGAAGATGGCGCGCGGCCTCGTTCATCCAGTGATCGATACGGAGGTCGGCCTCGCCGACATCGATCGCGCGCTCGAGCGGATGGAGTCGCGCCAGATCTTCGGCAAGATCATTCTGCGGATGGATTGATCCCAGTGCGAATGCTGATCACACGGCTGGTGCTCGCTGCCGATCGCTTCCGGCAATGGCTGATCGCGCAGTTCGTGTTCCTTCTGCTCAATGTCCTGAAGCTCCTTCCGGCGGATACCGCGATCAATTTCATGGATCGTGTCGCTCGCTGGATCGGTCCGAAGACCCGCCGCCACAAGCTGACACTCACCAATCTGCGCAATGCCTATCCGGAAAAGAGCGACGCCGAGATCCAGGAGATCGCGCTCGAAAGCTGGGGCAATATGGGTCGGCTCGCCGCCGAGTATGTCTTCCTCGACCGGCTCTTCGACTTCGATCCATACCGCGCGGAGCCGGGCAGGGTGGAGGTCTCGGGCATTCCGCTCTTCCTGGAACTGCGCGACAATCCACGGCCCTTCATCGTCTTCACGGCGCATAGCGGCAATTTCGAGATGCTGCCGGTGGCGGGGTCCGCATTCGGGCTGGACGTGACTGTCCTCTTCCGGCCGCCGAACAATCCTTACATGGCCGAGAAGGTCTTCGAGTTCCGCAAGGAGCGGATGGGCAATCTCGTGCCGTCTCATGCGGGCTCTTCCTTCGCGCTTGCCCGCCAGCTCGAGCGTGGCGGCGGCGTTGGCGTGCTGGTCGACCAGAAGTTCCGCAAGGGGCTGAAGACGAAGTTTTTCGGGCAGGATGTCCAGACCAATCCGCTGCTCGCGAAACTGGTCCGCCAATTCAATTGCGAGGTTTATCCGGCCCGTTGCATCCGTCTCCCCGGCGGCCGCTTCCGCCTGGAAATCGAGCCGGCGGTCGAAATTCCCCGCAGGGCCGATGGCAGCGTCGACGTGAACGCAACGGCGCAGATGCTGAACGATAAGGTCGAGAGCTGGGTCCGCGAATATCCGGGCCAATGGCTCTGGTACCACGACCGTTGGCATATCAAGCGATATTTCTAAGCCAATCAAATGGATTTGCCCAAGGCGCGATCCAAGGTTCTGCGGCCGGGGAGGCTGCCCCTGCCAGTGGCCAATGGAAGCGTGCTTCGGACTGCCCGCCATACCGCCTGCCATACTCACTCGGCGCGTCGCCAGTCATCGTTCGCCTCGAATCTTGAATGATGTCGCAAATATTCGGCGTCGAAAACGTTTGCGGCCTATCGCCGCTCCCTTCTGCTGTTGAACGACCCCGCGATGAGTGTACACTCTACGTTGTGCTAGGGCGTGGAAGGCGCAACGCGGTTTCGCGTTGCTTCAGGGTTCGGTCAAAACTTAGAAATTTTCAGCTGCACTAACTCGCTTTTGAATGGCATTGGCGCGGGCTTCGCCGCGGGAATGAGGTTTTCAAATTGAACGAATTGATTGAGCTGTTTTGGTTCAAGTATTCGCAGTTGCAGTATGCAGTGCAGGTCGCAGACGAACATCTGATCGACATTCTCGATCGTGAACTCGATCCAATTCTGAGGGTAATCTATGACGAGAAGGCCGCGAGCGTCGAGGATGCCCGCATTCAGTTCCAATTTGTCGTGGACCTGTTGCGTGCCGAGGCGGACGACATCGCCTGTGTGCTGCGCCACTCGCGATTGCTTAAATCGCTGATCGATCGCTATCTTGCGGCGACGGGGACAGCTGATCTCGCCGGGCTCGACCTTGACCGGGCTCCGAAACCGACCAAAGGGCGCGCCGACGAGGGATTGCTCAACGAGGCGATCCTCGACTGTTTTCCCGACCGCGTCGCGGTCATCACGCCGGATTATCGGTACCTCTACACCAATTCCGCGCATGCAAGCCATCTCGAACGCCGGCCGATGGACCTGATCGGCCGGCATGTGGTCGAGTTCATCGGCCTTCAGCGCTTTGAACAGCGCGTCAGGGCCCATCTCGACCGCTGCTTCGCCGGCGAGGTAATCGATTACACCTTCGCCAAGACCGTCGATAGCCGCACCGTCGTCGTTCGCTGTCGCATGACACCCTGCCGATCGTGTGCCGGCAAGCTCATCGGCGCTATCCTGGTCATTCAGGAACATGCCGACAGGCGGAGGGCGGTGGCCGCTTGACCCACAGCGCCGTGCGTTTCTTCAGATGCTATCAGACGCACAAAGGTCGCTGTAGCGCATTGAATTGCTGCATGTTCTTATCCTTAAGATCAGCTCCGATTTAAGAAAACATGCACTAGCCGAAACCATGATGCGGCGGGGACGCGCGTCGTTCTAGGCCGGCAGGGTTCCAGGCCGCTCGCCTCCGTGCCGAGCCAGAAAGCCCCGCAGGCATTCCTGTTCGAAGGTGATGTGCCGGCGCACATTCGTGAAGAATCCGCGCAGCATGTAACCGGCGGTTTCGGCATTGACGCTTGTGTCCGCCGCTCCGAGCCGCGCCAGCATCTCAGACAGTTCTTCAGCGAAACATTCGTCCTCGCAATGCTCGTATTTCAGCTGTTCGAGCATTGCCGTCAGGGCGGGATCGTCGCCGTGGCGCCTTTCGATCCAGGCAAAGACCAGGCCTTCCTCGCCGCCATGCAGCTCTCGGAGCAAGGGCCCGAGCATTCTTGCAGCATAGCTGCAGATCTCCCGGTCGACGTCCGGAAGGTAATCGGCGATAGTCTCCAGGCTGTCGCAGAGCGCCAATTGATCCTTGTGAGCCTCCGCAAGCCAATCGAGCGGCTCGGCTGCCGCCTCTGCCGACCTTGGAGACTGCGCGTCGTGCGAAGGCGCGAGCCCCTTGTTTCTCGCTATCATGCGCTCAGGTCCCGTCCAACATCTCTTCACGTCACGGCCCTCCATAATGGGAGGATGCGGTAGCGCGCAGTGCCTAACCTTGATCTGAATCAAGGCAGGCAACGGATGATTCCGACAATTCTCCAGCCGAGTTGGCCGGCGCGCCACGATGCGCGCGATTGCCAGCAGATTGAGAAAAGTTGGGGACCCGACCATGAAATATACAGTCGAGACGATCCTGCTCGGTGTCGGCGCCTTTCTGGCGCTGGTGGGGGCCGGCTTTGCTGAGGACCGCCTTTTCGCAGCGCATATGTGGGTGCTGTTCTTCGTGCTGTTCGGCGGCACGATCGTGCTCATGCGGCGGGTCGATTTTCGACCCGCCTTGGCAGGTCACGCGCCACAGCATCGGGAATATTTCGACGAGGTGGTGAAGTACGGCGTGATCGCCACGGTCTTCTGGGGTGTGGTCGGTTTTCTCGTCGGCGTCATCGTGGCGCTGCAACTCGCCTTTCCCGACCTCAATATCGAGCCGTGGTTCAACTTCGGGCGGGTGCGGCCGCTGCACACCTCAGCCGTTATCTTCGCGTTCGGCGGCAACGCCCTGATTGCGACCTCGTTCTATGTCGTGCAGCGCACGAGCCGCGCCCGGCTCTTCGGCGGTAATCTCGGCTGGTTCGTCTTCTGGGGCTACCAGCTCTTCATCGTGCTCGCCGCCACTGGCTATCTGCTCGGGATCACCCAGGGGCGCGAATATGCGGAACCGGAATGGTATGTCGACCTCTGGCTGACGATTGTATGGGTCGCCTATCTCATTGTCTTCCTGGGCACGATCCTCGTGCGCAAAGAGCCGCACATCTACGTGGCAAACTGGTTCTATCTCGCCTTCATCGTCACGATCGCGATGCTCCACATTGTCAATAATCTGACGGTGCCGGTCTCATTTCTCGGATCCAAGAGCTACTCGGCCTTCGCGGGCGTGCAGGACGCGCTGACGCAATGGTGGTACGGCCACAACGCCGTCGGCTTCTTCCTGACCGCCGGCTTCCTGGCGATGATGTACTACTTCATCCCCAAGCAGGTGAACCGTCCCGTCTATTCCTACCGGCTGTCGATCATCCACTTCTGGTCGCTGATCTTCATGTATATCTGGGCCGGTCCCCATCACCTCCATTACACGGCGCTCCCCGACTGGGCGCAGACGCTCGGCATGGTCTTTTCCGTGATGCTCTGGATGCCTTCCTGGGGCGGCATGATCAACGGTCTGATGACGCTGTCGGGAGCCTGGGACAAGATCCGCACCGACCCCGTCGTGCGCATGATGGTCATGGCTGTCGCCTTCTACGGGATGGCGACCTTCGAAGGGCCGATGATGTCGATCAAGGCCGTCAATTCGCTCAGCCACTACACCGACTGGACCATCGGTCACGTGCATTCCGGCGCGCTCGGCTGGAACGGCCTGATCACCTTCGGTGCCGTCTATTACCTGGTGCCGAAGCTCTGGAATCGCGAGCGGCTCTACAGCCTGCGCATGGTCAACTGGCACTTCTGGCTCGCCACCCTCGGCATCGTCGTCTACGCAGCCACCATGTGGGTTGCCGGCATCCAGCAGGGTCTGATGTGGCGCGAATATGACGACCAGGGCTTCCTCGTCTATTCCTTCGCGGAATCGGTCGCAGCGATGTTTCCCTATTATGTCATGCGTGCCGCTGGCGGCGCACTGTTCCTCGCCGGCGCGCTCCTCATGGCCTTCAACGTAACAATGACGATCCTCGGTCGTGTTCGCGACGAGGCCTCGATCCTCGATGCTGCGGCGCTGCCCGCGGCTGCGGAATAGGAGGGCAGACCATGTCCATTCTCGACAAACACTCGCTACTTGAACGCAATGCCACGCTGCTGCTCGTCGGTTCTCTGCTCGTCGTCTCGATCGGCGGGATCGTGGAAATCGCGCCGCTCTTCTATCTTGAGAACACGATCGAGAAGGTCGAAGGGATGCGGCCCTATTCGCCGCTGGAGCTTGCCGGGCGTGACATCTATCTCCGCGAGGGTTGCTATGTCTGCCACAGTCAGATGATCAGGCCGTTCCGCGATGAGGTTGAGCGCTACGGGCATTATTCGCTGGCGGCGGAGTCGATGTACGACCATCCGTTCCAGTGGGGTTCGAAGCGCACCGGTCCGGATCTCGCCCGCGTTGGCGAGCGCTATTCCAACGAATGGCACGTCCAGCACATGATCGAGCCCCGTTCGGTCGTACCGGAATCGATCATGCCGAGCTACGCCTTCCTCAAAGAGACGCCGCTCGAGGTAAAGAACGTTGCTATGGGCCTCAAGGCAAACAGGGCGGTCGGTGTGCCCTACACGGACGAGATGATCGACAACGCGCTGGCAGACGTCAAAGCGCAGGCCGATCCGAATGCCGACACGTCCGGCCTCGAGGCGCGCTATCCCAAGGCCAAGCTTGGCGATTTCGACGGCGATCCGCAAAAGCTGACCGAGATGGATGCGCTTGTCGCCTATCTGCAGATGCTGGGCACGCTCGTCGACTTCTCCACCTATGACGATACGACCGGCTATCGCTGAGAAGGGGAGCTGACATGGAAACCTATACCGCCATGCGCCATTTCGCCGACAGCTGGGCCCTCCTGGGGATGACGCTCTTCTTTCTCGGCGTCGTCGCTTTCATCTTCCGGCCTGGCGCCAAGAAGGCCGCCAACCAGGCCGCTTCCATACCTCTGAAGGAGGATTGATCCATGGCGGACAAACATATCGACGAGATCAGCGGCGTCGAAACCACCGGCCACGAATGGGATGGCATTCGCGAACTCAACAATCCGATGCCGCGCTGGTGGGTCTACACGTTCTACGCCACGATCCTCTGGGGGATCGGTTATGCGGTCGCCTATCCAGCGATCCCGATGCTTACGGATGCGACCAAGGGCCTGCTCGGTTTCTCCAGCCGCGCCGAGGTCATCACGGAGCTTGCCAATGCCAAGGCGGCGCAGGCAGGCAGCCTGGAGCGCATCGCCTCGAGTTCGCTCGACGAGATCATCGCTGACCCGCAACTCCAGCAATTCGCCGTTGCGGGCGGTGCTTCGGCCTTCAAGGTAAACTGTGCCCAGTGCCACGGTTCCGGGGCCGCAGGCGCCAAGGGCTTTCCAAACCTCAACGACGACGAGTGGCTTTGGGGCGGTAAGCCCGAGGAGATCTATCAGACGATCGCGCATGGCATACGCCATGGCGGTGATGCGGAAACGCGCGTTTCCGAAATGCCGTCCTTCGCGGAGATGCTGACGCCTGAGGACATGCGTGAGACCGCCGCTTATGTCCTCAGTCTCAGTGGCACGTCGTCCGGCCCGACGCTCGTTGCGGATGGAAAACAGCTATTCGCGGATAACTGCTCCGCATGCCATGGCGCGGATGCGAAGGGAAATCGCGAGATGGGAGCGCCCAATCTGGCGGACGCAATCTGGTTAAACGGGGAGGGCGAGCAGGCGATCGTCAACCAGATGAAAGCGCCGAGGCACGGCGTCATGCCCGCCTGGCTGCCTCGCATAGGCGATACGGCAGTCAAGCAACTCGCGGTCTTCGTCCACTCGCTTGGCGGCGGCGAGTAGCAAAGCAGTCCGAAGAAGCATTGTGAGCCAAAGCTTGGCTTCATGCATTTGCCGCGCGCCTTCAAGGCGCGCGGCTTTTCTGTGCGCAATTCAACAGGAGATGCTAAACTTTGCCTGCGACGGCCGATTGCCATCAGGGCGGTGCCGCGAGGGGCGCCTGCATTTCCGGCGCAGCTTTTTTTACAGCTTATCCATTGTGGCGGCGGTCACTCGAGAGGAGGAGCGAGATGTCACAGGAATGGCCCATGTTCATCCTGCAGTGCATCGTCGTCTTCGGCCTTGTCAGCGCGCTTTTCATCCGCTTCGGCGAATAATCTCTGCGCCGCTGCCGCCCGTCACGCCTGCAAGTTTGAACCTTCCACTATTGCTTGGACCAGACCGCCAACTCGTAACCATCCGGATCGGCAAAGTGAAAGCGCCGGCCGCCGGGGAAGGCAAAGATCGGTTTGAGGATCTTGCCGCCGGCGCCCTCGACACGGGCTAGCGCGCCCTCCAGGTCATCGGCATAGATGATGACGAGCGGCCCTCCGCTGCGGACCGACCCGAGCGTCGTGAAGCCGCCGGTCAGCCGACCGTCCGCGAACTCGCAATATTCGGGACCGTAATCCGTAAATGTCCAGCCGAAAGCGCTGCCGTAGAAGGCTGTGCTCGCTGCGATGTCGGCAACGTTGAATTCGATATAGTCGATGCGTCGGTCGTTACCGGTCATGGCCATGTCCTCTCCCGTCTTTTGTTTCTCGTCGCCTGTTTCCAGAATGGTCTTCAAGGCGGCGAGATCCTTTTCCACCCAGGCGGCGTCGGCCGCGAATTGCTCGTCGCTCATGTCGGTCTGTTTCAGCAGAGTAAACATCACTTCTGCGCCGTCGCCATTTGGCACGACCCGGAGCGCGTTATGGACCTTCGCGCCGTTCTCGAGCGTCACGAGATGGTCTACGACGCCGAGTGCATTGTCGGGAGCGAAGCGGACGCGGGCATTGCCGAGCGGGCCTGGCGCGATCCATTCGTCGCCGTCACGCTCGAGCCCCGAGGAGAGCCCGGAGGCCCAAAGCGGCATTTTCTCGTGATCGGCCATGAAGGCGTAGACTTCGCGCCAGTCTCGCTCGATCGAGATATGGAGGATTCTGGCGGCCATCGTGGTCATGCGTATCTCCGTTTCAAAGCTTTGATAGCAATCCATTGCGCAATGGTCTTGAATGAAACGGCCAATCTCCTGCCTAACTCGCTGTTTCGGTCTTCTCAGATTGTGTCGCGCCTGCAGCGAGTTGCCGCAGGATTTCGCGGGGCGTCAGCGACGTGAGTTCCCTCGCTTCCCGGGCAAGGTGCGCTTGGTCAGCATAGCCCGCATCGAACGCAAGGATTGCCAATTTGTCCCGTGGCCGGCCGCGGCAGGCGGCCAGGAAGCGTTGCAGGCGAAGGATACGGTCGAGCGTCTTGGCGCCATAACCGAAATGCTCGAGACAGAGACGACGGAGGCTTCGCTCGCTGAGGCCGGTGGTTCGCGCCACGGCTCGGATCGGATCGGTCGCAGTCGGGCGATGTTCGTGGAGATGCTTCACCAACGAAACAACGTTCGGTGGTGTGGTTTGCACCGTCGACAGCCGGCCACTCAATGCGCTTGCGAAAACCGCGAGCCGCTCGGAATCGTCACGCGCTAACCCCATCCGCGCATCTATCTCACCGGCCACTCGCCCCCAGAGGAGATCGAGCGGCACGGTCTGGCCGGTGAACTCGCTAAGCGGCGTGCGCAGCCAGGCCGCAGCTGCGCCAATCCGGAAGCGGGCACCGAAGATGGTTTCCCCCGGCGCGAGCTGCGGAAAGGCGGCGACTCGGTCCGGCCCGACCACTGCCAGGCCGTCGGACGTCCAGATAATGTCGGCGCAGCCGTCCGGCACCACGGCAATATGCGGAGCCTCGCCGTCGGGCAGTTGATGCAGCCACAGGCATTTGAGATGGGCGGCGAGCCCGCCGGTCGCGGGGCGCTCTCGGTAGATGCCCGTGCTTTGCGCAAGTCTGGGCGGTGTCGGTATCTGCATGCCCGGGCTCCTCGACCTGACGGCCCTGTCGTGATGCGCCGTTCGGCGGCGACCTGACAGCCATCCTACAACGAGAAGTGGGCCGAAAGGAGCTGGTTGTCGCCGAGGATTGCGCCATGGACTTTTCGACGCACCGTTCGCATTCGGCCGCAGACTTGACGCAGATCAAGGCTTGAGGCCGGCGGAATCGGCAATGACAGGGGCAAGAATGAAATAGTCCGGATTCCATCGATGCAGCCCCAATCCCTCGCCAAAGCTCAGTCGATCGAAAGGCTGGAAGCCGAGCCTGTCAATGCCGCGCGCATTCGTAAGCCCCTCTACGAGAAGCGCAGGAAGATCTTTCCGAAGCGGGCCGAGGGACGCTATCGCCGCTTCAAGTGGCTTGTCATGCTGGTGACGCTCGGCATCTACTATCTGACGCCGTGGATCCGCTGGGATCGAGGCGCCCATGCGCCGGATCAGGCCGTCCTTGTCGATCTCGCGGCACGGCGCTTCTATTTCTTCTTCATCGAGATCTGGCCGCAGGAGTTCTTCTTCGTCGCCGGGCTCCTGGTCATGGCGGGCTTCGGCCTTTTCCTTGTGACTTCGGCCGTGGGCCGCGCCTGGTGCGGCTATGCTTGTCCGCAGACCGTGTGGGTCGATCTCTTCCTGGTGATCGAGCGTTTCATCGAAGGCGACCGAAACGCCCGAATGCGCCTCGATGCCGGGCCGTGGACGCTCGACAAGATCGGCAAGCGCCTTGCCAAGCATTCGATCTGGCTCGTCATCGGCGTGGCGACCGGGGGCGCCTGGATCTTCTATTTCGCCGACGCTCCGTCGCTGCTCAAGAGTTTCGTCACCCTCGATGCGCCGCCCGTCGCCTATTTCACCGTGGCGATCCTCACGGCCACCACCTACGTCTTCGGTGGGCTGATGCGCGAACAGGTCTGCACCTACATGTGCCCTTGGCCGCGCATCCAGGCGACCATGCTGGACGAGAATTCGCTCGTCGTCACCTATAACGACTGGCGTGGCGAACCGCGCTCGCGCCACGCCAAGAAGGCGGCGGCAGCGGGTGAAATCGTCGGCGATTGTGTCGATTGCAATGCCTGCGTCGCGGTCTGTCCGATGGGCATCGACATACGCGACGGCCAGCAGCTCGAATGCATTACCTGCGCGCTCTGCATCGACGCCTGCGACGGCGTGATGGACAAGCTCGGCCGCGAGCGCGGGCTGCTCTCCTACGCGACGCTCAGCGACTATGCCGCCAATATGGCACTTGCGACCAACAATGGGGCGACGATCGACCCGAGGCGCGTGCGCGACGCGAACGGCGCCTTCGTGAACGAGGTCAGGCATTTCGACTGGCGCATCATCTTCCGGACCCGCGTTCTCCTCTATTTTGCCGTCTGGGCGCTGATGGGCCTCGGCTTGGTCTACGCCCTCGTGTCTCGTGACCGGCTCGAACTCAATGTGCTGCACGATCGAAATCCGCAACACGTCGTCGAGTCCGACGGTTCGGTGCGGAACGGCTATATGGTCAAGCTGCTCAACATGATCCCCGAGCAACGCACCATCACGCTTACCATCGAGGGCATGCCGTCGGCGCGGATGCGAATTGCCGGCCACGCGCCCGGCGATGGCCGGAGCTTCGCGATCAGCGTCGATCCGGACAAGGTCACAACGATCAAGGTCTTCGTGACCTTGCCCAAGGAAACACTCGCCGAGGCGGATGCCGGCTTCACACTGATTGCCGACGATCCGTCGAGCCGCGAGCAGGACCTGTACCAGGCCAATTTCAACCGGCCCGCACCAGCAAGATGAGGCGCACATGATTGAGCAATGCAGCAAACAGCGTCAATTCACCGGTTGGCACATGATGGCGGTGATGGTCCTGTTCTTCGGTACGATCATCTCCGTCAACTTCGTCATGGCCTGGAATGCCAGCCGAAGCTGGAGCGGTCTCGTCGTCGAGAACACTTATATCGCCAGCCAGCAGTTCAACGGCAAGGTCGCCGAGACCCGCGCCTTTAAGGCAAGCGGCATCACGGGCCGGCTGACGGCCGGACCGGGCGCCATCCGCTACATCGTCACTCGCAACGGTGAACCGGCGAAACAGATCGACAGGGTCGTCGCCGTCTTCAAGCGGCCGGTCGAGGAGCATGAGGATCTCCGGATCGAGCTCGATCGCCAAGGCGAGGGCGCTTTCCTTGCTGCGGAAAAGCTCAAGTCCGGCCAATGGATCGCCGACGTGACGGCCATGGCGGGGGAAGCTGTCGTCTACCGACAGGCCATCCGTTTCATAGCTCCGGGAGAAGGCAAATGAGCTGCTGCGCCGCTGGCGTCGAGACTGTGGTGGCTGCCGAAGGGGGGCAGGCGCTGCCCAACTCCGAAGAGCTCTGGCTTGCGAGCCGGAGCCTCGCAGGCGGGTTGCGCCAGACGGACCTCAGCGTGCCCGGCGTCTACTGCGGCGCCTGCATCGCCGCGATTGAAGGAGCTTTACGCGCAAGACCCGACGTCGAGCGCGCCCGTGTCAATCTCTCGTCGCGTCGCGTTTCGATCGTCTGGAAAGAGGAGGTTGGCGGTCGCCGCAGCGATCCCTGCGAATTCATCCTCGCGATCGTGGCGTGCGGCTACCAAACGCATCTCTCTTCGCCCGGCGTGGACGAAGGCGATGACCTGCTCAAGCAATTGATCCGCGCCGTTGCCGTTTCCGGTTTCGCGGCTACCAATATCATGCTGCTCTCCGTCTCCGTCTGGTCGGGGGCGGATGCGGCGACCCGCGATCTCTTCCACTGGATTTCGGCGATGATCGCGGCACCCACCCTCGTCTATGCCGGCCGCTTCTTCTACCAGTCGGCCTGGAACGCGCTTCGCCATGGACGCACGAACATGGATGTGCCGATCGCGCTCGCGGTGACGCTGTCCTATGGCATGTCACTCTACGAAACGATCGGCCATGGCGAGCATGCCTGGTTCGATGCGTCCGTAACCTTGCTGTTCTTCCTGTTGATCGGCCGTACGCTCGACCACATGATGCGGGGGCGGGCACGGTCGGCCATCAGCGGCCTGGCACGCTTGTCGCCACGCGGCGCGACGGTCGTCCACCCCGATGGCTCGCGCGAGTACCGCGCTGTCGACGAGATCAAGCCCGGCGAACGCCTGATGATCGCTGCCGGCGAGCGAATCCCGGTCGACGGGCGCGTGCTTTTGGGCACCAGCGATCTCGATCGTTCCGTCGTCAACGGCGAGAGCGCGCCTCACACGGTTGGAACTGGCGATCTCGTCCAGGCAGGGACGCTCAACCTCACGGGTCCGCTTACCCTGGAGACGACGGCCGCGGCGCGCGATTCGTTTCTCGCCGAGATCATGGGGCTGATGGAGGCTGCCGAAGGGGGCAGGGCCCGCTACCGCCGCATCGCCGACCGGGCGGCACAGTATTACTCGCCGGCCGTTCATCTGCTCGCGCTCTTGACCTTTATCGGCTGGATGCTGGTGGAGGGCGACGTCCGCCATGCCATGCTGGTCGCGGTTGCCGTTCTGATCATCACCTGCCCCTGCGCGCTTGGGCTGGCGGTGCCGGTTGTGCAGGTTGTTGCCGCCGGGCGGCTCTTCCAGGGAGGGGTCATGGTCAAGGATGGCTCGGCCATGGAGCGCCTCGCAGAGATCGACACGGTGCTACTCGACAAGACAGGGACGCTGACGATTGGTGAGCCGCGGCTTGTCAATGCGAACGAGATTATGCCTGACGCATTGGCGACTGCCGCGGCACTCGCCGTGCATTCGCGCCATCCGATCGCGGTCGCGTTGCACCACGTGGCTCGTAACTCTCATCTGGAGGGCGACATAAGCGAAGTTCCGGGCGCGGGCATCGAAGCCAGGACGACGGACGGTGTTTATCGGCTTGGCAGCCGCAGCTTCGCATGTGGTGGTAGCAGCGTTTCGAGTGGGTCACCCGAAGCGATCCTCTCGCGCGACGGTCAAGAGCTTGCCTGCTTCCGCTTCGAAGATCGCCTGCGCCCCGCTGCACGCGAGAGCATCGCAGCGCTGGACAAGCTGGGGCTTGCGACCGGCATTCTTTCCGGCGACCGCGAATCGGTCGTGGCGGAGACTGGCCGCAGGCTCGGAATTGCAAACTGGCGGGCCGAGCTTTCGCCGCGCGGCAAGGTTGAGGCCTCCGCCGCTGTAGCGGGTGGCCATCGGGTATTGATGGTCGGCGACGGCATCAACGATGCGCCGGCACTTCGCGCCGCACATGTTTCGATGGCGCCGGCGACGGCTGCCGACGTCGGACGCCAGGCGGCGGATTTCGTGTTCATGCACCAGCCATTGACCGCCGTTCCCTTCGCCATCGAGATCTCGCGTCGGGCCGGCCGGCTGATCCGACAGAATTTCGGTCTGGCAATCGGTTACAACCTCATCGCTGTCCCAATAGCGATTCTCGGCTACGCGACGCCACTGGTGGCGGCGATCGCGATGTCCACCTCGTCGGTGATCGTTGTCGCGAATGCCCTGAGGCTGCGAAGCCTTGCGTCTGCGAGGACCTTTGAGGCGCCGGCTCTTCCCTCCCTTTTGCAGCCGGCAGGGAGCGCCCGATGAACACGCTCATCTATCTCATCCCGATCGCGCTGTTTCTCGGCGGCCTCGGCCTTGCTGCCTTTCTCTGGGCGTTGAAGAGCGGACAATATGAGGATCTCGACGGCGCGTCATGGCGTGTGCTCGATGACGGCGATGGCAAGCCGCAGAAGCATTGATTTTGTCAGGAATGGCTTGTCGTAAATCGATTTGAATGCCAAAACAGCCTCCGCCGCCGCATGCCGCACCCGTCGCTTTTCTTGTGGGGTGCCCTACATGCGCAGATCAAATTCAAGGGGTCGGCACACGGTCATCGCGGCCCGTGCCAGCCTCTCCTGTCCAATGGAGGCAATCACGTGTCACAGGCGGAAATCGGCCTAATCGGTCTCGGCGTCATGGGATCGAACCTGGCGCTCAACATCGCTGAAAAAGGCAACAAGATCGCCGTTTTCAACCGCACGGTTGACGCGACGCGGAAATTCTACGCTGAGGCAGGCGAGCTCAAGGAGCAGATCGTTCCCTGCGAGACGATCGAGGAGTTCGTCGCGGCAATTCGTCCGCCGCGTCCGATCATCATCATGATCAAGGCCGGCGATCCGGTCGATCAGCAGATGGAGGCGTTGAAGCCCTATCTCTCCAAGGGCGACATCATGATCGACGCGGGCAACGCGAACTTCCGCGACACGATGCGTCGCTTCGAGGCGCTGAAGGACTCGGGCCTCACCTTCATCGGCATGGGCGTTTCCGGCGGTGAAGAGGGTGCGCGTCATGGGCCTTCGATCATGGTCGGCGGCACCGAGGATTCCTACCGCCGCGTCGAGAAGGTGCTGACCTCGATCGCTGCGAAATATGACAACGATCCCTGCGTTGCCTGGCTCGGCGAAAACGGCGCCGGGCATTTCGTCAAGACGATCCACAACGGCATCGAATATGCCGACATGCAGATGATCGCCGAAATCTACGGCATCCTGCGTGATGGGCTGAAGATGACGGCGCAAGAGATCGGCGAAGTCTTCGGCGACTGGAACAAGGGGCGGCTCAACTCCTACTTGATCGAGATCACCGAAAAGGTGCTAAAGGCCGCCGATCCGCTGACCGGCAAGCCGATCGTCGACTTGATCCTCGACAAGGCCGGCCAGAAGGGCACCGGCAAGTGGTCGGTGATCGAAGCGCAGAACATGGGCGTTCCGGCGACCGGCATCGAAGCCGCTGTTGCCGCGCGCAGCATTTCCTCGATGAAAGAGGAGCGCGAAGCCGCCGAAAAGATCCTCGGCCTGCCAGCGGTCGGCGAATTCAAGGTTGCCGACAGGCAAGCCTTCATCAAGGACTTGGAGAACGCACTGCTTGCCGCGAAAATCGGTGCCTATGCCCAGGGCTTCGCGGTGATGTCCGCGGCCTCGAAGGAATTCAACTGGAGCCTGCCGATGCCGACGATTGCCAGGATCTGGCGTGCCGGCTGCATCATTCGCTCGCAATTCCTCGACGAAATCACCACCGCCTTCACCAAGGCGCCGGATGCGGCCAACCTGATCGTCACGCCTGCCTTCGCTTCCATGGTGAAAGACACGGACGGGGCGCTTCGCCGCATCGTCTCCGCAGCCGTGCTCGGCGGCCTGCCGGTGCCGGCGCTCGCCTCGGCGCTCGGCTATTTCGACAGCTACCGCCGCGGCCGCGGCACCGCCAATGTGATCCAGGCGCAGCGCGACTTCTTCGGCGCCCACGGCTTCGACCGCATCGACGGCGCCGACAGCCATCACGGGCCATGGGGCAGCGGCCTCGCCGGGTGAGCGGACTAGCCTGAGAGCTTGGATGAGCAACGGGGCGGCTATGGCCGCCCCGTTTCTGTGTGAGCGCAGATGGAGCCTTTATCCGGAGATCAGGTGGGCGTCATTTCTTGCCCTGGGGGTAAATCGTCTCGCCGCGCTTAAGCATCTCGACAAACGTCTCGATCTTCTTCTTCCGGCCGGCTTGCGTCTTCATGTTGTGGGTGCGGAAGGCTAAGGCGAAACGATTTTGCTCGCTGAGTTTCTCCAGCATTTCCTTGGCCTTGGGTTCCGCTTCGATTGCGGCCTGAAGATCGTCGGGGATCTTCATGTCCTTGCCGCTCCTGTAGGCGCGGTCCCAACGGCCGTCAGCCTTGGCCATCTCCACCTGCCTGAGACCGTGCTCCGTCATCCGGCCTTCCTCGATCAGCCGCGCGACATTGTCTACATTGATCTGGCTCCAGGTGCTCTTCCTGCCGCGTGGGGTGTAGCGCTGGAGATAGCTTTTCTCATCGAGCCCCTTGCGCACCCCGTCGATCCAGCCCCAGCAGAGCACGACGTCGATGGCTTCCTTGGGCGTGATCGAATTCAGCCCCGAACCCACCTTGTGGACCTTGATCCAGACCTCGTCCTCCTTGTCGTGTTGGTTGCCGAGCCAATTGTAGAAAGTCTCGGCGTTCGCGAACTCGTGGACTTTGTCGGGATCGACCTTGATGGGCGGCATGAGTCTGTTTTCCTCCTGGCGTCTGCATCTTCATTCTTGAACCGGCGATGCAGCCTACAAGGCGGCGCTTCTGCCTTCCAGCCCTTAACCTCCGCTTGCACGGCGCGCGCCGCGAAACTGACAAGTGAACTCGGTAAGCGCCACTGGCGCGCGCGACGGGCTCGTGAGAAGGTTAGGCTGGACTCACGGCTGCAGGCCCTGGCGCGTATTTCGGCGACGTGAACGTCTACAGGAGGAGGTTTGCATGCCTGCGGTGTCGAACCTGAGCTACGATGCCTGGCTTGAGCATGCGTTCAGCCACTCGATCCGGCCGCACGGCAACCCTTGGTTCTTCGATGAAGACCCTCCGTGGTGGGATCCCGAGCCGTCTGTCGCCATCGATTACTTTACGAGGCTCTTTTTGACGACCGAGCGTTCGCTCGCCGGCTTCTCCGACGCGCAGATCGCCCAGGGGTTCACCTACCTTCTGAGCACCAGCGCCTCTGGTGACAACGGGTGGTTCTACAAGACATCCACGCCCACGGCAGCACGGCTGGCCTGCGTCGAGGCGATCGAGAATGTCTTCACCGACCTGTTCGCGCCGCGCTGCGCCGCTGTGTTGGGTCACATCGACGAACCCGGCGCGGCTCCCCTGAACACCGTCTGTTACATGTGGTGGGACGAGTTCCCATGTCTGGCGCTCCCGGACGATCCGGATTGCAACTTCATGCATAGGGCCGCGATCGACGTCATGCGTCGAACGCTCAACCTTGGCTCGATTGCGTGTCAGGAGGCAGCCCTCCACGGCCTCGGTCATTGGGCGCGGAACCGGCCGAACGAGGTCGCCGCGGCAGTCGATGATTTCCTTGGCGACGGGCGCAGCAAGCGAGCTGAGCTCGTCTCCTATGCCCGATGCGCGAAAGTCGGCTGCGTACTCTGAGGCGTTGTAAGACTTCGCTTCACGGCGGCAATGTTCACGTGCGGGCTCCGCATCGGTGCCGCCCTCTGGATGAAGGCGGCCGGCAAGCTGTAGACTTGCTCCAGGGAGCGGGCGAGGGAGAGGCCCAGTGCCAACGGATGAAGCAAAGGGACGCCGTCTGGCTGTTGTTCTGGCTGCCGACGTCGCGGGCCACAGCCGTCTGATGTCCGGGGACGAAGAGGCGACGCTCAGCGTACTTACCAAGTATCAGGAGATCATTGCGGGGCTCGTCGCCGAACATCGGGGTCGTGTTTTCAACATGGCCGGCGATGGCGTCATGGTCGAGTTCCAAGTGCGGTGTCCAGTGGGATCACTGAAAAGCGGATCAGATGCACTAGATCCAAATTTCTAGAGCGTCCTTTGAACGCACGGCGGGCGCTCTAGACTTTCGGCGATCTCTGCATCGGAGGCTGAAACTCCGGCTGGCTGAGGCTCTGCAATGTCTCGGGTGGCCGTCCTTCGATATGACCGAGCACAGCCTTGGCGAGCTCACGGCCGGCAAGGCGGATGTCCTCGTACATGGTCATGACCTCCGGCCGCAGCCAGCGCAGGAAGTCGCTCGGCACCTTGGAGACCATGTCGGCATCCTCTCCAACTGTCTTCCCCGCCGCTTCAAGCCCGGCGATCAGCGCAATCGCGCCGGAGCCGCTACCAGAAACGATGCCGTCCGGGGCCTCTTCCGAACGCATCAGCTTTTCAAAGGCGTCGCGAGTGGCGACCAGGCTGTAGTCGATGTTGACCTGGTGGAAGCTTACCGACTCCGCATCGAAATCCTTGAGGCCGCGTTCAAAGCCGGTGCGCATATGCGAATGGAAGGTGAGGTGCGGCGGCGGCTCCAACAGCACCAGCCGGCGCCTGCCGCGCTCGACAAGCCTGCGCACGGCCTCATAGGCGAAGCGCTCGTTGTCGAAGTCGTGATAGGGGTGCACGATCCCCATCTCGGTCCTTCCATGTGTCGCGAAAGGCAGTTGACGCTCGGTAAGCAGGGTCACGCGCGGATCGTGCGGTTCCATTCGCGAGATGATCACGCCGTCGGCTGCCCCGGTATCGAGGATGTAGCGGATCGGGCCGAGCGGATCCTTGGTGGAACTGTAGGGCGTCACGACCAAGTGATATTGGGTACCGGCGAGGATTTCGGTGATGCCGATGACCATCGGGCTGGTGATGCCCATGATCTCTTCCTCAAGCGTCAAGACGAGGCTGATGACATTTGTCTTGCCGGTTCTGAGGCGCACGCCTGCACGGTTCGGCTGATAGCCGATCTGCTTTGCGACGAGCCGCACCCGTTCCTTGGTCTCGGCGCCGATATCGGACGCATCCTTCAGTGCACGGGAAACGGTGGTGATGCCGAGCCCGGTCATGAAGGCGATCGTCTTCAATGTCGGCCTGCTGCCCTCCGTTGGTGCCGCTGCCGCCGGCCTGTTCCTTGTCCTGCCTTCCATGCTCTTCACAAGCCCGCTTATTCGGGACCTCCGAAGCGACCGTTTTCGAACCGCAACTGCGGTGCCGGCACCTTCGCGATAGCCCGTCTCCTAGCCCAATTGCTGCGTTATATACGATTTGCCCGAACTCGCCATATCGGGGCAGAGCTAAATCGTGCCCTGAAATCTGTAACGATACAGTAGCAATGTCGAGCTTTTTCGTTGCTGCGGTGCGAAGTGCATAAACAGGGGGTTGAACCACGCCTATTCGAAGTTCCATGCTGCACATGCGAAAAGGCGGCTGTCGTTGCGACTTTTATCTTCACGTATTTATCAATGTAAAACAATAGCTTAACTGCAAATTCCTTGAGCCGTGACGGTATCCGGATAAGGCGCAAAGGAGCTGTTCGGGCAATAGTCACCTACATGTCATGGTTGTAGTCAAATAATTAATTTGAATTATCCGTTGTGAGTGTTGCTTCGGCAAATGGATTGAACTAAGTTTTTTACGGTAACGTTACAGTGAGGGAGGAGACTCATGAAATTACGTTCTTTGGCCGGCGCCTTGGCCGCAACCGTCGCCTTGCCGTTTTGTGCGGCTCATGCCACCGATCTGGAGGTGACGCATTGGTGGACCTCCGGGGGGGAGGCTGCAGCGGTTGCCGAATTGGCGAAGGCGTTCGACGCAACCGGCAACAAATGGGTCGACGGTGCTATCGCCGGCTCCGGGGGTACCGCGCGTCCGATCATGATCAGCCGCATTACCGGCGGCGACCCGATGGGCGCCACCCAGTTCAACCACGGACGCCAGGCGGAGGAGTTGGTGCAGGCCGGCCTGATGCGCGACCTCACCGATCTCGCCACGCGCGAGAACTGGAAGGAGATCATCAAGCCGTCGAGCCTGCTCGACTCCTGCACCATCGAAGGCAAGATCTATTGCGCACCGGTCAACATCCACTCCTGGCAGTGGCTGTGGCTTTCGAATGCCGCCTTCAAGAAGGCGGGTGTTCCCGTACCGAAGAACTGGGATGAGTTCGTCGCTGCGGCACCGGCCCTCGAAAAGGCCGGTATTATACCCCTGGCTCTCGGCGGTCAGCCATGGCAGGCGGCCGGAGCTTTCGACGTCTTGATGGTGGCGATCGCTGGCAAGGACGTGTTCGAGAATGTCTTTGCCAAGAAGGACGAGGAAGTGGCTGCCGGGCCCGAGATTGCCAAGGTCTTCAAGGCTGCCGACGACGCGCGCCGCCTGTCGAAGGGCTCGAACGTTCAGGATTGGAACCAGGCAACGAACTTGGTGATCACCGGCAAGGCCGGCGGCCAGATCATGGGTGACTGGGCGCAGGGCGAGTTCCAGGTCGCGGGTCAGAAAGCCGGCGTCGATTACACCTGCCTTCCCGGACTCGGCGTCAACGAGGTGATCTCGACCGGAGGCGACGCCTTCTATTTCCCGTTGCTGGAGGACGAGGAGAAGTCGAAGGCGCAGGAGGTGCTCGCCTCGGCTCTGCTGAACCCCAAAACGCAGGTCGCCTTCAACCTGAAGAAGGGCTCGCTCCCAGTGCGCGCTGACGTGGACCTCGCAGCAGCAAATGATTGCATGCGGAAGGGTCTCGACATTCTTGCCAAGGGCAATGTGATCCAGGCTACGGACCAGCTTCTGTCGCCAGACAGCCAGAAGCAAAAGGAAGACCTCTTCTCCGAGTTCTTCGCGAACCCGTCCATGACGCCCGAAGACGCGCAGAAGCGCTTCGCGGAGATCATCGCGGCGGCGGATTGATCGCGGTCTCTTGACGGCCTCGCTTCTGCGCGGGGCCGTTGCCCAGGCTCTCGTCCTAAAACCCGCGCCGGATGCCGCATGAGGCGGCGTCGACGGCAGCGGCAGACGAAGGGCAGGGGCTACGATCCGTGGTCGGTTTTGGCGCTCGCGGCTTGGTCGTCGCATGTGCCGCCCATCGCCAGAAATTGTCGCAGTTCCGGAGGAGGAAACATGACGGCTCTAACACGTGGTTCGGCTAGACCGAACCAGTGGCTGCGCAACCTGAATGCGAAGATCGCCTCTATTCCGATGATCCTGACAGCCGTGGTCATCTTCCTCGGCGGCACCATCTGGACCGTCGTTTATTCCTTCACAAATTCAAAGTTGCTGCCGCGCCTCTCCTTCGTCGGCCTTGACCAGTACGAGCGGCTGTGGGCTGCACCGCGCTGGATCATCTCCATCCAGAACCTCGCGGTGTACGGGTTTTTCTCGCTGATCTTCAGCCTGGTGATCGGCTTCGTGCTCGCTGCATTGATGGACCAGAAGATCCGCTTCGAGAACACGTTCCGCACGATCATGCTCTATCCCTTCGCCCTATCCTTCATCGTGACCGGGCTGGTCTGGCAGTGGCTTCTCAACCCGCAATTCGGCATCCAGTCGATCGTGCGGTCGCTCGGCTGGACGAGCTTCTCCTTCGATCCGCTCTACAACGCCGACATCGTTATTTACGGCATCCTGATCGCCGCGCTCTGGCAGGGCACGGGTCTCGTCATGTGCCTGATGCTCGCAGGTCTGCGCGGCATCGATGAGGACATCTGGAAGGCAGCGCGGGTCGACGGCATCCCGATGTGGAAGACCTATGTGCTGATCATCATCCCGATGATGCGCGGCGTCTTCATCACCACCCTGGTGATCATCGCGAGCGGCATCGTCAAGGTCTATGACCTCGTCGTGGCGCAGACGAGTGGCGGGCCGGGGATCGCTTCCGAGGTGCCGGCCAAATACGTCTACGACTACATGTTCCTCGCCCAGAACCTGGGCCAGGGCTTCGCCGCCTCCACCATGATGCTCGTCACCGTTGCCATCATTATCGTGCCGTGGGCGTATCTGGAATTCGGAGGAGGCCGCAAGCGTGGATAAAATTGCCAGCAACAGCATGGTTTCGGCTTACGACGCGTCCCCGGACAGGCTGGCCGCCGGCCCGCGCGGCCGCAAGCCGCGCAGGAGGCTCTCGCGCCGTAACATCATTATTTACGGCACGCTGATCGTCGTGTCCCTCTACTACCTGCTGCCCCTCTACGTAATGATCATGACGTCGCTCAAGGGCATGCCGGAAATCCGCGTCGGCAATATCTTCGCGCCGCCGCTTGAAATAACCTTCGAACCCTGGGTGAAGGCTTGGGCCGAGGCCTGTACCGGCCTCAACTGCGACGGGCTCTCCCGCGGTTTCTGGAATTCGGTCCGCATCACCGTGCCTTCGACGATCATCTCGATCGCGGTCGCCTCGGTCAACGGCTATGCGCTCGCGAACTGGCGCTTCAAGGGGGCGGACCTCTTCTTCACCATCCTGATCATCGGCGCCTTCATTCCCTATCAGGTGATGATCTATCCGATCGTGATCGTGCTGCGCGAAATGGGTGTCTACGGAACGCTGACCGGCCTCGTCATCGTGCACACGATCTTCGGCATGCCGATCCTCACCCTCCTGTTCCGAAATTACTTCGCGGGTTTGCCCGAGGAGCTCTTCAAGGCGGCGCGCGTCGATGGTGCCGGGTTCTGGACGATCTACTTCAAGATCATGCTGCCAATGTCGTTGCCGATCTTCGTTGTGGCGATGATCCTGCAGGTGACGGGCATCTGGAACGATTTCCTGTTTGGCGTGGTCTTCACCCGCCCCGAATATTATCCGATGACTGTCCAGCTCAACAACATCGTCAATTCGGTGCAGGGCGTGAAGGAATACAACGTCAACATGGCGGCAACGATTTTGACGGGGGCCGTTCCGCTCGTCGTCTATTTCGTCTCCGGACGGCTCTTTGTCCGCGGCATCGCGGCCGGTGCAGTGAAAGGATAAGCAAGCATGACAAGTGTTTCGGTCAGGGATCTGTCACTGAACTTCGGTGCTGTCACGGTTCTCGACAAGCTCAATCTTGACATCGACCACGGTGAATTCCTTGTGCTCCTCGGTTCGTCCGGCTGCGGAAAGTCAACGCTGCTCAATTGCATCGCAGGCCTGCTCGACGTCTCCGAGGGGCAGATCTACATCAAGGATCGCAACGTCACCTGGGAGGAGCCGAAGGACCGGGGCATCGGCATGGTGTTCCAGTCCTACGCGCTCTATCCGCAGATGACCGTCGAGAAGAACCTTTCCTTCGGTTTGCAGGTCGCCAAAATTCCGCAAGCGGAAATCGACAAGCGCGTGAAGCGCGCCTCGGAGATCCTGCAGATCCAGCCGTTGCTGAAGCGCAAGCCGTCGGAGCTTTCCGGCGGCCAGCGGCAGCGCGTGGCGATCGGCCGGGCGCTAGTGCGCGACGTCGACGTCTTCCTCTTCGACGAGCCGCTATCGAACCTCGACGCCAAGCTGCGCTCCGAACTGCGCGTCGAGATCAAGCGGCTGCACCAGTCGCTAAAGAACACGATGATCTACGTCACGCACGACCAGATCGAGGCGCTGACCCTTGCCGACCGCATTGCCGTCATGAAGAGCGGGGTCATCCAGCAGCTTGCCGATCCTATGACCATCTACAATGCGCCGGAGAACCTCTTCGTTGCCGGCTTCATCGGCTCGCCGTCGATGAACTTCTTCCGCGGCGAGGTGGAAGCGAAGGAGGGCCGCAGTTTCGTTCGTGTCGGCGGCGTTGCCTTCGACGTCACGTCCTATCCGACTCGCACGAGGCTGCAGCCCGGCCAGAAGGTGGTCCTCGGCCTAAGGCCGGAACATGTGAAGGTCGATGAGGCGCGCGACGGCGATGCGGTGCACCAGGCGGTCGTCGACATCGAGGAGCCGATGGGCGCGGACAACCTCCTGTGGCTTTCGCTCGCCGGCCAATCCATGTCCGTCCGGATCGCTGGCCAACGGCGCTACCCTCCGGGCAGCACGGTGCACCTCTCCTTTGACATGGCCGTTGCCTCGATCTTCGACGCCTCAAGCGAAAACCGTCTTTGACCGACATCCGACGGGGCGCTTACGACCTCGGCTCGGAAGAAAGCCGGCGCTAACCGCCGGCCAACGAATGGACGATGGGAATGCCTTCCGAAATCATCAACCGCGACGCCATCCGCATTGATCTTTCCGGCGATTGGCTGCTCGCTTCGGTGGATAACAGCCACGCGCTGACCATTGCGCTTCCGGGCGACGTGCACAGCGCGCTTGAACGGGCCGGTATTATTGCCGACCCCTTTCACGGCCGGAACGAGGCAGACGTCCAATGGGTGGCACGCAAGGACTGGGTGCTCGAGCGTACCGTTTCCATCGATGCGGGCGATCTCGAAGGGCACTGGTACCTCGATTTCGAGAGTATCGACACTGTCGCCTCGGTCTTCGTCAACGATCGCCTCGTTTTGCAGGCGGACAATTGCTTCCGCCGCCATCGCCCCGATGTTTCGCAGGCACTTGTCGCCGGAGAGAACCGAATCCGTGTCCTGCTTCATTCCTCGATTGCAGAGGGTGCACGGCGCCAGGCGGCGCAGCCTTTTTACGTGCCCTATCACGACGGCAACTCGCCAATTGCCAACGGCAATACGCTGCGCAAGCCGCAATGCCATTTCGGGTGGGATTGGAACATCGCCATCGTCCCGCTCGGCGTCTATGGCTCGATGGCGCTCTGCCGGCTGGAGACGGCGCGGATCGAACATGTCACGACGCGACAGGTCTGGCTGGAGGATGGGTCGGTTGATCTGCAGGTGACGGTCCAGCTCTATGCCCGCGATCCGGGCATCCTGCCGATCCACTTCGAGCTCGACGGCGTGCGCGAGCGCCTAGACTGCAGCATTGCCGCGGGCGAGACCCGCATCACCCATGTGTTCAACGTGGAGGAGCCCAAGCACTGGTGGCCGGCCGGCAGCGGTGAGCAGGCGCTCTCGATCCTCAAGGTTGAAACGCCCGAGGAGAGCGTCACGCGCCAGATCGGCTTTCGCATGCTCGAACTCGTTACTGACAAGGACGAAGCCGGCAGCCGCTTCGCGCTGCGCATCAACGGCCGCGACATCTTCTGCCGTGGCGCGAACTGGATACCGGCAGATGCGCTGATGTCTCGCGTCACGCCGGAGGGCGTCGAGGACCTGTTGCGTTCCGCGGTCGACGCAAACATGAACATGATCCGCGTCTGGGGCGGTGGCTTTTACGAGCCGGATTGGTTCTACGATCTCTGTGACCGGCTCGGCCTGCTTGTCTGGCAGGACTTCATGTTCGCCTGCAATCTCTACCCCTCGACGCCGGACTTCCTCGAAAACGTCGCCGCGGAAGTGGAGTATCAGGTCAAGCGCCTTGCTTCCCACCCGTCGATCGCACTCTGGTGCGGCGACAACGAACTCGTCGGAGCACTGACTTGGTTCGAGGAGAGCCGCAAGGATCGTGACCGCTACCTCGTTTCCTATGATCGGCTGAACCGAACCGTCGAGACGGCGATGAAGGCAGCCTCATCGGAGGCGATCTGGTGGCCGTCGAGCCCTTCGGTCGGTTATCTCGACTTCGGCGATGCCTGGCATGCGGACGGTGCGGGCGATATGCACTATTGGTCCGTCTGGCACGAGAACAAGTCCTTTGACAATTATCGGACCGTGCGACCGCGCTTCTGCTCGGAATTCGGCTTCCAGTCCTATACGTCGATGCCGGTGATCCGGCAGTTCGCCGAGGAGCGCGACTTGAACATCGCCTCGCCGGTGATGGAGGCGCATCAGAAGAATGCCGGCGGAAACGAGCGGATCGCCGGCACGATGTTCCGCTACTTCCGCTTTCCGAAGGACTTTCCGAGTTTCGTCTATCTGAGTCAGATCCAGCAGGGCCTGGCGATCCGAACGGCCGTCGATTACTGGCGCTCGCTGAAGCCCCATTGCATGGGGACGCTCTACTGGCAGCTCAATGACACCTGGCCCGTGGCCTCCTGGTCGAGCCTCGACTATGGCGGCCATTGGAAAGCGATGCACTACATGGCGCGCCGCTTTTTCCAGCCGGTGGCCGTCGCCGCCATTCCGACGCCCGACGGCCGGGAGATCGTCTTCTCTGTGGCGAACGACACGCCCGAACCAGTGACGATCGAACTCGAGACCTTCCTCGTTTCGCTCGACGGCGGCCGCCGCCCGTTGGTGGCCGCGATGGGCTCCTGCTCGACGGACCGGGCGGCGACGCTTGTCGCCATCGCCGCGAGCGACATTCCGAAGGATGTGCTCCTCTTCTGGACCTTCGAGGCATCCAACGGCATGCGCGGCGAGGGGCATTACGTCCACGGCACCTACAAGGCGCTTGATCTCACGCCGTCCGGACTGACGCTCGAAGCGGCGCCGCGGCCGGACGGCTCCTTCGATGTGACGGTCAGTGCGGCGGGTCTGGCCTTGCACGTCACGATAGAGGCGGATGTCGAGGGCCGCTATACCGACAATGCCTTCGACCTGACAGCCGGCCAATCCAAGGTCATTCGCTTCACGCCAGAGACGCCACTCGGCGAGGGTGATGTGCCGCGCTTCGGCGCCTACGACCTCGAATCCTGCCAGGGAAAAGGGTGACCCGAGGTGATAGGCGACCCGGCGAGAACACGTGGCTCACCGCCATGGAAGTCGTGCCAGTGACGAGCACATTGGCCGTCGCCGCTCGCATTTTCCGCAATTCGCTCCAACGAAACCCACGAGGAGATTTTAGATGAAAGACGTCAGCTTCCAGCTCTACAGCGCCCGTAACTTCCAGCCTCTTGCCGAAGTGCTCTCCGCTCTCGGTGAAGCCGGCTATACCCAGGTCGAGGGTTACGGCGCGCTCTACGCGTCGCTTACCGACGAGGAGATCGCGGGCTTCAAGAGCGGCCTCGAGCGCAATGGGCTCGCCATGCCGACCGCGCATTTCGGGATCGACATGCTCGAGACGGATCCGGTCCGGGTCCTGCAGATCGCCAAGGTACTCGGCATCCGCGCCATCTATTGCCCGTACCTGATGCCCGACCAGCGCCCGACCGATGCGGCCGGCTGGCGCGCCTTCGGTGCGCGGCTGCAGGCGGCGGGCAAGCCCTTCCGCGACGCGGGGCTCGACTTCGGCTGGCACAATCATCACTTCGAGTTCCATCCGCTTGCGGACGGCTCGGTGCCGCTCGACCAGATCTTCGCCGGCGGCCCGGATCTCTCCTGGGAGGCGGACATCGCCTGGATCGTGCGCGGCAACGCCGACCCCTTCGCCTGGATATCGAAATACGGCAACCGCATCACCGCGGTCCACGTCAAGGACATCGCGCCCAAGGGTGAGAATGCAAACGAGGACGGCTGGGCGGATGTCGGCCAGGGCACGCTCGACTGGAAGGCGCTCATCAAGGCGCTCTCCAAGACCTCGGCCAAGCACTTCATTGCAGAACACGACAATCCCAGCGACTTCAGGCGCTTCGCCAAGCGCTCGCTGGCTTCCATTCAATCCTACTAAGGAGCGGATACCTCCATGGCAAAAGAACTTGGCGTCGGCATCATCGGATGCGGCAACATTTCAACCACCTATTTCAAGCTAGCGCCGCTTTTCAAGGGCATCAGGGTCATCTCCTGCGCCGACATCAATCCGGACGCCGCCGAGGCGCGTGCGGCTGAATTCGACGTGAGCACGCAGAGCATCGAGGCGATGCTCGTCAATCCGGAAATCGATATCGTCGTCAACTTGACGATCCCGGATGCGCATTTTCCGGTTTCGAAGGCAATCCTCGAATCCGGCAAGCACGTTTATTCGGAGAAGCCGCTGGTCCTGACGCTCGAGCAGGGGGAGGAACTCCGGGCGATCGCCAAGGCAAAGAGGCTGATGGTCGGCTCAGCACCAGATACTTTCCTCGGCGGCGCGCACCAGCTTGCCCGTGCCCATATCGATGCGGGCAAGATCGGCCGTATCACATCCGGGACCTGCCATGTGATGAGCCCCGGCATGGAGATGTGGCATCCGAACCCGGACTTCTTCTTCCTGCCGGGTGGCGGGCCGGTGCTCGATCTCGGGCCCTATTACATTGCCAATCTCGTCAACCTCATCGGACCGGTAAAGCGCGTCGCAGCACTTTCCTCCATGGCGAGCCAGACCCGCACCATCACCAGCGAGCCGCGGAGGGGGGAGGTGATCCCGGTCAAGACGCCGACCAATATCCACGCGCTGCTCGAGTTCCACAACGGCGCGACGATCACGCTTTCGGCAAGCTGGGATGTCTGGTCGCACCGCCACGCCCATATGGAACTCTACGGCACCGAGGGCTCGTTGTTCGTGCCGGATCCGAATTTCTTCGGAGGCGCGGTCGAAGCTAGCGGGCAGGACAAGGATATCCAGCCGCTGGAAATGTGGGACCATCCGTTCGCCGCCAACAACTGGGAGCATCCGCTCGGCCCGATCGCCAACTATCGCACGGCCGGTCTCGCCGACCTGGCGGACGCGATCCTGAATGGCCGCGACGCGCGCTGCTCGCTCGATCGCGCCCTTCATGCGGTCGACGTCATGGTGTCGATCCTGAAATCGGGCGAGGAGGGCCGCTTCGTGACGCTCGCCACGACCTGCACCCAGCCGGCGGCACTCGGCGTCGAGAAGGCGCAGGCGCTTTTGCGCTGAGGTTGAACCCCTCCCAAACCCCTTCCCACAAGAGGGGTTGCCTCGGCCGCGCGGTCTCCGCCTCCGTTCTCGACCTTTGTGCAAAATGCCCAGCTTGGAAAACGGCACGTGATCGCAGCGGGGCACGTCTAGCCCCTCCCCCTTGTGGGGAGGGGTTGAGGAGCGGTATTCAAAGGCACCCAACCTGAAACGAAGGAACTTCACCCATGGCCTGGCAACCGGCGGAAAACCGATACGAGAAGATGAAGTATTACCGCTGCGGCCGGAGCGGCCTGAAGCTGCCGGCGATCTCGCTGGGGCTGTGGCACAATTTCGGCGGCGACACGCCTCATGAGCGCAAGGTGGACATGTGCCGGACGGCTTTCGACCTTGGTATCACGCATTTCGATCTCGCCAACAATTATGGTCCACCGCCCGGTTCGGCCGAGACCGCATTCGGGGAAATCCTGCGGACCGAATTCGCGGGCCTGCGCGATGAACTCCTCATCTCATCCAAGGCGGGATACGACATGTGGCCGGGTCCCTATGGCGAATGGGGCAGCCGCAAATATCTGATCGCCTCCTGCGACCAGAGCCTGAAGCGCATGGGGCTCGACTATGTCGACATCTTCTATTCCCACCGCTTCGATCCGGACACGCCGCTTGAGGAAACCTGCGCTGCGCTCGACTACATCGTCCGCTCGGGTAGGGCGCTCTATGTCGGCATCTCCTCCTATAATTCGCAGCGCACCCGGGAGGCGGCAGCAATTCTCAAGGAGCTCGGCACGCCGTGTCTCATCCACCAGCCGAGCTATTCCATGCTCAACCGCTGGATCGAGGATGACGGCCTCGTCGATACGCTCGAAGAGCTTGGCATCGGCTCGATTGTCTTCTCGCCGCTCGCTCAAGGGATGCTGACGACGAAGTACCTGAACGGCATCCCTGAGGACAGCCGCGCTGCCCAGAACCACTTCCTCAAGAAAGACTTCATTCGTCCGGCGATCACCGATAACATCCGCAAGTTGAACGCTATCGCCGAACGACGCGGCCAGACGCTGGCGCAGATGGCGCTTGCCTGGGTTCTGCGCGGCGCCCGCATCACCTCGGCGCTGATCGGCGCAAGCCGTTCCGAGCAGATCGTCGATTGCGTCAGGGCGCTCGAGAACGACACGTTCACGGCCGAGGAACTGGCGGCGATCGATCTCTATGCCCGGGAAGCCGATATCAATCTCTGGGCATCGTCAGCCGAGCGCTGATCGCACCTGAATGCCTTGATTTGCCTCGATTTTAGGCAATCCGGCATGGTTTTCAGGACCTGTACAAAAGTAGGGGGGTGGTGGCTCAATGCCGCCGCTGGACATGTATTTCCTATTATGTATGGTGCGTTGATGTTGTCCGATTTGCGAATTCCTTTTGAGGTTTGGCTCGGCGGCAGACGAGGAGGAACGAGGCCCTTGGATGGCCCGAAACGGGCTGGGAAAAGGGGCTCAACAGGCGGTGGCGCTGACATTGTTCGGCGCCTGAGCCGCTATGGCGGGAACTAGGGAGGAACTATGGATCGCCGTTCATTCATTAAAAATGCGAGCCTCGGCGGCCTCGGTGCGGCTGCTGCGTCGGCGCTCGCATCGCCGGCCATCGCGCAAAGCAACCCGAAGATCAGCTGGCGCCTGACGTCGTCTTTCCCGAAGGGGCTCGACACGATCTACGGTGGCGCAGAGGTTTTCGCCAAGCATGTCTCGGAAGCGACGGACGGCAATTTCGAGATCCAGGTCTTCGCGGCCAACGAAATCGTGCCCGGCTTGCAGGCGGCCGATGCCGTTTCCGCCGGCACAGTTGAGGCTTGCCATACGGTTGCGTATTACTACTGGGGCAAGGATCCAACCTGGGCGCTCGCTTCGGCCGTTCCTTTTGCACTCAACGCGCGCGGCATGAATGCCTGGCACTACCATGGCGGCGGCATCGACCTCATCAACGAATTCTTCGCTCCGCAGAACCTGGTGCTCTATCCGGGCGGCAACACCGGCGTGCAGATGGGCGGCTGGTTCCGCAAGGAGATCAAGACGGTCGCCGACCTGCAGGGGCTCAAGTTCCGCATCGGGGGCTTTGCCGGCGCGATCGTCGCCAAGCTCGGCGTCATTCCGCAGCAGATCGCCGGCGGCGAAATCTATCAGGCGCTCGAAAAGGGCACGATCGACGCGGCCGAATGGGTCGGCCCCTATGACGACGAGAAGCTCGGCTTCCAGAAGGTAGCGCCCTACTACTACTATCCGGGTTTCTGGGAGGGTGGCCCGACGGTCCATCTGATGTTCAACAAGGCGAAGTTCGACGAACTGCCGAAGAATTATCAGTCGCTGGTCCGTACGGCCGCTCAGGCCACGGACGCCAACATGCTGCAGAAGTATGACCACCTGAACCCGACGGCGATCAAGAAGCTTGTCGCCAGCGGTGCGCAACTGCGGCCCTATAGCCCGGAAATCCTGGCTGCCTGCTTCGACGCCGCCGAAGCCACCTATGCGGAAATGGAAGCGAAGAACGAGAACTTCAAGAAGATCTGGGGTTCGATCAAGGCCTTCCGCAAGGACTACTTCCTATGGTTGCAGGTGGCTGAATACACCAACGACACCTTCATGATGCAGCTTCAGCGGGGCGGAAAGCTCGGCTGACGATAGGCTCACCCGCCGGGGCTCGAACCCGGGCAAAAAAGGGAAGGCGGGCGTTTGCCCGCCGCCCGTTGGGATGTGAATGACGATGTTCTGGAGCTAATAGATGCGAACATCGTGATCTAAGGCCGGCCACAGCAGAACAAGAGCCGGTTCGATGAACCGTTCGAAGGACGGGAGGGGAATACATTGCAATTGGCACTGCGAATCATCGCGGTGATCGACGGCTTGAGCAGGCGCGTCGGCATCATCGCCATCTATCTTGTGCTCTTCTGTTCGCTGGTCTCCGCTTTCAATGCGATCTTTCGCTACAGCACGGACTCGCTGCTCTGGCTGGAGCGCAATTACGGCGGGGCGCAGATCTTCGGCGGCATGCTCGATCTCTATCGTAATAACTCCAATACGCTGTCGGAAATGCAGTGGTACATGTTCACCGCGATCGTTCTGCTTGGCGGCCCCTGGGCGCTGAAGATGAACGAGCACGTGCGGGTCGACCTTTTCTACGGCTGGGTCAGCGAGCGCACGCGCACCTGGATCGACCTGCTCGGCGGCATCTTCTTCCTGCTGCCCATGTGTCTGCTGATGATCTACTTCACCTGGCCCTGGTTCGTTCAGTCCTGGGTTACCAATGAGGGCTCGCTCAATGCCGGCGGCCTGCCGCGTTGGCCGGTGAAGCTGCTGATTCCGGTCGGCTTCGGGTTGGTTGCGCTGCAAGGCATCGCCGAGATCATCAAATGCGTTCTGGCTCTGACCACGAACTATGTCCGTGAATTCGCCTACGAGAAGCCGCTGCAATGATGGACTGGTTCGTACACAACATCGCGCCCCTGATGTTCCTGGGGCTGATCTTCTTCATGGTGATCGGCTATCCGGCGGCCTTCTCGCTGGCGGCTGTCGGGCTCTTCTTCGGGCTGATTGCGATCGAGATCGGCCTGATCGCGCCCGACTTTCTCGGCAACCTGACCTACCAGCTCTTTTCGGTGGTCTCCAATGAGCTCCTGCTGGCGATCCCGTTCTTCACCTTCATGGGCGTCATCCTCGAGCGATGCGGGCTGGCGGAGGACCTGCTTGAAGGCTTCGGCCAGCTCTTCGGCGGCGTGCGCGGCGGTCTCTCCTATGCGGTAATCCTCGTCGGCGCGATCCTCGGGGCGATCACCGGCACGGTCGCCGCCTCGGTTATCGCCATGGGGCTGATCTCGCTGCCGATCATGACGAAGTACGGCTACAACGTGCGCCACGCGACCGGCGTCATCGCGGCGTCGGGCACGATCACGCAACTCATCCCGCCATCGCTGGTGCTGATCGTTCTGGCGGACCAGTTGCAGAGATCGCCGGGCGACATGTATATCGGCGCGACCGGCGCCAGCATCGTCCAGGTCCTGCTTTTCATGGGCTGGGTCTTCATTCTCAGCATCTTCAAGCCCGATCACGTGCCGGCGCTGCCGCCGGAAGCCCGCACGCTCCGCGGCTGGCCGCTCTACAGGAAATGCATCCGCGGCATGGTGCCGTCACTGGTGCTGATCTTTGTCGTGCTCGGCACGATCTTCATGGGGCTCGCGACACCCACAGAGGCGGGAGCAATGGGTGTCGTCGGCGCCTTCATCCTCGCCTGGATGAACCGGCGGCTGACCTGGAACCTTGTCTATCAGGGCATGGATATCACCATGCGGCTGACCGCCATGGTCGTCTTCATCCTGCTTGGCGCCCGTGTGTTTAGCCTCGTGTTCCAAGGCGTGGGCGGTGGTCACTGGATCGAGAGCATGCTGACGTCGCTTCCGGGCGGGGTCGTCGGCTTCCTCATCTTCGTCAACATCTTCGTCTTCGTCATGGCGTTCTTTCTCGACTTCTTCGAGATCGCCTTCATTATCATCCCGCTGCTGGCACCGGCGGCGACCGCGCTCGGCATCGACCTCATCTGGTTCGGGGTAATGATCTGCGCCAACATGCAGACGAGCTTCATGCATCCGCCCTTCGGCTTCGCGCTCTTCTACCTGCGTGGCATAGCCCCCAGGACGATCCGCACGCGCGACATTTATCTTGGTGCCATCCCCTGGCTCTGCCTGCAGCTCATCCTGGTGGGCCTGCTGATCGCATTCCCCGAAATGGTCACCTTCTTCCTCGATAAGGAGGTTGTGCAGGACCTCGATGCGATCAAGAGTCTTGTACCGGGTGCCGACGGCGGCACGCAGAATGGACTTGATTCGCCTCCGTCTTTCGGGCTCGATTCTCCACCGAAGTTCTGACGGCTGGAGTGGCGGGGAGGCTTCGTCCTTCCCGCCGGCCCATCTCACGAAACCGTATTGGCGCGTGACTGATACGTCAGCATGAGCGAGGGAGCTTTCTCATGACCGCGATGATCCGCAATCCCATCCTGCCGGGCTTCAATCCCGACCCTTCGATCTGCCGGGTGGGCGACGACTATTACATCGCGACATCCACATTCGAGTGGTATCCGGGCGTGCAGATCCACCACTCGCGCGACTTGGTGAACTGGCGTCTCGTCCGCCGGCCGCTGGAGCGTGCGAGCCAGCTCGACATGCGCGGCAATCCGGATAGTTGCGGTATATGGGCGCCGTGCCTTTCCTACTGCGACGGGCTGTTCTGGCTCGTCTATACGGACGTGAAGCGGTTCGACGGCAATTTCAAGGACGCGCACAATTACATCGTCACGGCCGAGGCGGTGGAGGCGACGTGGTCGGATCCGGTCTATGTCAATTCGTCGGGCTTTGATCCGTCGCTTTTCCACGACGACGACGACCGCAAGTGGTTCTTGAACATGCAGTGGAATCACCACACCGAGAGCTTCAGTGGTGCGCCGAAGCATCCGGCCTTCGATGGCATATTACTGCAGGAATGGGACGAGCGGACGCGCAAGCTCGTCGGCCCGGTCAAGAACATCTTCGCCGGCAGTTCGCTCGGTCTTGTTGAGGGGCCGCATCTCTTCAAGCGTGACGGCTGGTATTACCTGACCACTGCCGAAGGGGGGACGGGCTACGACCACGCGGTGACCATGGCGCGCTCCCGGACGATCGATGGGCCGTATGAGATGCATCCGCACGTCCATATAATCACCTCGAAGGATCATCCGGAAGCGCCGTTGCAGCGGGCCGGCCACGGCCAATATGTCGAGACGCCGGATGGGCAGGCCTATCACACCCATCTTTGCGGCCGGCCGCTGCCGCCGCACCGCCGCTGCACACTCGGCCGCGAGACGGCGCTGCAGAAGTGCGTCTGGCGCGAGGATGGCTGGCTCTATCTTGAAAACGGTAGCGTCGTGCCGGAGGTAACCGTGCCAGCCCCGGCCGAGACGAGCGCTGTTCCGCAGCCGGCCGTCATCGAGACGGATTTCGACGAGGGGGAACTTGCACCCGAGTTTCAATGGCTGCGCACCCCACTGCGGGAGCGCATCTTTTCGCTGGAGAGACGGGAAGGGCACTTGCGCCTGTTTGGCCGCGAAAGCATCGGCAGCTGGTTCGAGCAGGCTCTCGTGGCCAGACGCCAGGAGCATCATTCATTCCGTGCCGAGACGGTGGTCGAGTTCGCGCCCCACACATACCAGCAGGTCGCTGGCCTGACGCATTACTATAACCGACACAAGTTCCATGCGCTCGGCGTCACCTGGCACGAAACGCTCGGCGTCGTTGTCAACATCCTTTCATGCCCGGGCGATTTCCCGCACGGGCGTCTGGAGTATCCGGCCGGCAGCGGCGTGGCGGTCCCGGAAGGCCCGGTTCATCTGGCGATGGAGATCAGGGACAATGATCTCCAATTCTTCTGGCGGGCGTCGGCGCAGGAGGATTGGGCGTCCATCGGGCCCGTGCTTGATGCAGGCGTGATCTCGGACGAGGGGGGGCGCGGCGAACATGGCTCTTTCACCGGCGCCTTTGCCGGCATGTTCGCCTTCGATACGTCCGGCAGCGGCATGCCGGCGGATTTCGACCGGTTTCGATATGAGGCAATTTAGCGGGTGAGAGTGGATTATAAGACTATTCTTATAAGATACGGTTATTATTACATAAATGTAATCCGGTCTTTCGTATTCAGTTCACAACCGAGACACTAATTTCACCGGGCAATAGAGAAAGGAAGCCCGATGAAACGCCTCATGACCGCCCTGATCGCCAGCTACCTCCTCACGACGCCGATGGCTCTGGCGCAAACGCCTCATGCCTTCGAAGTCGCGGATGGTTATGGCCATAAGCGTAAACAAGTCGAACACCATGTCGACAAGCGTATCGAAAAGCGCGTCGAACGACGTGTCATCATCAAGAGGAAGCATTGGGCGCGCGGCCATCGTCTGAGCCCGACCGAGCGGCGGCACATGGTCTATGTCGGCGACTACCGCCGCTACAGGCTGCGGCCGCCATCGCACGGCCAGCAATGGGTGCGCGTCGATAATGACTTCCTGCTGATCAGCCTGGCAACGGGCGTCATTGTCAGCTTGACATCGGCTTACTGAACCAAGGCGAGACAGGCCGAGAAAAGGCGGCCATCGAGGTCGCCTCGTTCGTTTCCCGCGGCCGAAAAGCATATGCTCGATCGGCTGCTCGCCCATGACGTCTGTGGCGCTCAGCTTGCCGAAGAAAGGCAGTCCTTCAGCGAAGTTCCGATGTTTTCCATCAGCTGGAAGTAGAGATCCGGGCCGGACTCGAGGGTGGCCGCCTCCGGGTCGAGCGTGCCGGATTTTGCCGGCGTGCCCTCGATGACGACATTGACCAGCTTCGGCTCGAATTGCGGTTCGGCGAAAACGCAGGTCGCGCCGAGATCCTCGATCTTGGCGTGAATTTCGGAAAGCCGCTCCGCCCCCGGCAGGACCTCCGGGCTGACGGTGATCGAGCCGCCGACCCTGACCTTGTAACGATGCTCGAAGTATTGATAGGCGTCGTGGAAGACGACGAAGGGCTTGTCCTTGATCGGCGCAACCGTCTCGGCAAGGCTCTTGTCCAGCGTGTCGAGCCTTTGGTTTAATTTCTCCAGATTGGCCTGGTAGGTCGCGGCATTGGCGGGGTCGGCCTCGGCGAGCGTCTTCCCGATCTCGGCGGCCATTGCCTTGGCATTCATCGGATCGAGCCACATATGCATGTCGAATTCGCCTTCACCGTGGCCGTGGTGGTGCTCAGCGGTTTCCGCTTCGGCCCCATGGGTGTCGGCGTCATGCGCCTCATGGCTGGCCTCCTCTGCGCCGTGTCCGTGTCCTTCCTCGCCGTGCTCATCGCCGTCGTCATGCGGCTCGAAAACGCCGCCCTCGCGGAATTTCAGCTTTTCGATGCCGGGCGCCTCGCTGAGTTCGACCAGCCTGGCGCCGCTGCCGAGTGCTTCGAGCGGTTTTTCAAGGAAGATTTCGAGACCGGGGCCGACCCAGAACACCACCTTTGCCGCCTGCAGCGCGGCTGCGTTCGATGGCTTCATATTGTAGGTGTGCGGTGAGGCGGCTCCTTCGACGATCAGGGAGGGCTCGCCGACGCCCTGCATGATCGACGCGACGAGGGAATGGATCGGCTTGATCGAGGCCACCACGTTGGGCGTCTCCGCCCAGGCGGGCGACGATAGGAGGACGGTGGATACCAGAAGGAGGGCAGGCGTCGATTTCATCGGGTTCTCCGAGGTTGCAGTTCAAAGTTCAAAGCGCGTTAGTTCAGCGAATTTCGTGCCTTGCGATGTTGCGCGATATTGCCGTGTAATGTTATTACATCAATTGCGTTATGCTATAACGTGTGCGATAGCCAGAGGCAACCGCCAAAAACGGAATTTTTCGATGCTGAATTTCCGATCGCCAGACACCACACCGCTCGTCAGCCTCACAAATGCGGGCGTGCGCCGCAATGGACGCTGGCTCGTGCGTGGTGTCGAGTTTTCGATCAGTCGCGGCGAAATCGTCACCCTCATCGGTCCGAACGGCTCGGGAAAATCGACAACCGCGAAGACCGCAATCGGCGTACTGAAGCCCGACGAAGGGAATGTCGAGCGAGTTTCCGGCCTCAAGGTCGGTTACGTGCCGCAAAAGCTTGCCGTCGATTGGACCCTGCCCCTGACGGTCGAGCGGCTGATGACGCTAACCGGACCATTGAAGGGACGCGAGATCGAGGAGGCGCTGGCGTCCACCGGCATGCTGCATATGGCCAAGGCCGAGGTGCAGCACCTCTCGGGGGGTGAGTTCCAACGGGCACTGCTTGCGCGCGCGATCGCCCGAAAGCCGGATCTGCTCGTTCTCGACGAGCCAGTGCAAGGCGTCGACTTTTCCGGCGAGATCGCGCTTTACGAACTGATCAAGCAGATCCGCAACCGCACCGGCTGCGGAATTCTGTTGATCTCGCATGATCTGCACATCGTCATGGCGGAGACCGATACGGTCGTCTGCCTGAACGGCCATGTCTGCTGCCGCGGCACGCCGCAGGCCGTCAGCCAGAGCCCGGAATATCTGCAGCTTTTCGGACGGCGGGCCGCCGGCGCGCTGGCCGTCTACAGCCACCACCATGACCATACGCACCTGCCGGACGGGCGGGTGCTGCACGCCGACGGCAGCATTACCGAGAGCTGTTTCCCGGGCGATGGCCATCATCACCATGACGAGGCCGAAAACGTCCACGACCACGATGCGGACTGTGGCTGCGGTCATCACACACGCCTGCACGGATACGAAACGGCGGAGAAGCGCGGTGCTTGACGATTTCTTCATTCGCGCGCTCCTTGCCGGCATTGGGATTGCCATGGTTGCGGGGCCGCTCGGCTGCTTCGTCATATGGCGGCGCATGGCTTATTTCGGCGACACGATGGCCCATTCGGCGCTGCTTGGCGTGGCGCTGTCGCTGCTTCTCAAACTCAATCTGATGGTCAGCGTCTTTATCGTCGCCTCCGTGGTCTCGATGCTGCTTCTCTTCCTGCAGAAGCGCGGCGCGCTGTCGACGGACGCGCTGCTCGGCATCCTGTCGCATTCGGCCCTGTCGATTGGCCTCGTCATCGTCGCCTTCATGACCTGGGTCCGCATCGACCTCGTCGGCTTCCTCTTCGGCGATATCCTGGCCGTTTCGGAGGCCGATATCGACATCATCTGGGGCGGCGGCATCCTGGTGATCCTCGCGCTCGTCTATCTCTGGCGGCCGCTGCTCGCCTCGACCGTCAATCCTGAATTGGCGGAGGCCGAGGGGCTGAACCCGGAAAGGGCGCGTCTCTTCTTCATGCTCTTGATGGCGCTGGTGATCGCGATCGCCATGAAGATCGTCGGTATTCTCCTTATCACCTCGCTGCTGATCATCCCGGCAGCGACTGCGCGCCGCTTCGCCACGTCGCCGGAAGTCATGGCGATTCTCGCCTCGCTGATCGGCGCCGTTGCCGCAGCCGGCGGCCTTTTCGGCTCGCTCCACTGGGATACGCCGTCCGGACCGTCTATCGTGGTTGCTGCGCTGGCGCTTTTCGTGCTGAGTCTGCTGCCTGTCGGTTGGCCGGAGCGCGCGTCACATTCTTCGCATGGAGGACACTGATGGGTACGCCCCAATTGACGAAAAACCAGTCGCTGGTGATGGGTGCGCTCGCTCATTCGGACGGACCGATGAGCGCCTATACGATCCTCGACAAGCTCAGGGACCAGGGCTTCCGGGCGCCGCTCCAGGTCTATCGCGCCCTCGACAAGCTCTTGGAATATGGCCTCGTCCATCGGCTGGAAAGCCTCAATGCCTTCGTGGCTTGCACCTGCCCGCATGAGCATGAGCACGACCACGGCGTCACAGCCTTCACCATCTGCGAGGGCTGCGGGCAGGTGACGGAATTCCACGATGAGGCGATCGAACAGCGACTGTCGGCGCTGGTTCGCGCCCAGAGCTTCAAGACCGAGAAGACGACCATCGAGATCCGCGGACACTGCAAGAGCTGCGCCTGAGCACATCGCGACCTATTCGATAAGCAGCAGACCGCGCTTGTGGTCGCCGTCCAACGTGTCGACCGCCGAATAGAGCTTTTCACGCGGGACGAGCCAGGGCCTGAAGCGCTCGTTCACGTCCAGGACGAAAACCAGATCTTCCGCCTCGAGATAACCGCCGATCGGCGAGTGATGGCCGACGCCCGCGCCGAAGATCGCCTCTCGTGAAAAGTTGACGATATAGCGCTTGTGCGGATCGTTGCTCGCCCGCAAATGGCGGAGAAACTCGTCCGGCGTCAGATCGCGCAACACTGTCACGTGACGCTCCGTATGGGCTCGGGCCACCTCGGCAAGCTCGTCGAGCGTCAGCCCCATCCAGCAGAAACCGAGGCGGCACCAGCCGGTCCCCTCGAGGACCTCGGCTTCGCTCGTCTCCTCTTCTCTCATGGAGCGAAAGAGGTTGGCGACGCTGGCGGGGCCGCAGAAGGAGCCATTTGCCTGCCAGGTCAGACTTCGCCCGTAGCTCGACGCGACCGGCAAGCTCCAGGCGCGGTTCAGCAGTTCAGGCGATTGGTCGACTGAGGCGCGGATCGCTGCAGGCGAGACGTCGGCCGGACGCAAGACATAGGCGCCGCTGAGGACGGCGGCGAGACCAATTGCGGCACCGACGAGAAGTCCACGCCTCATTGCTCTGACTTTCTACGGCATGTGTCCTCAAATCGGAGCCGATTTAAGGAAAAAACATACCGCAATTCGAAGTGCAACAGCGACCTTTGTGCGTCTGGTAGGACGCACGGCGCTATAGGGGATCGGCGGCCCGAGCATAGCGCAATGCGCTCGCCGCGCCCATGCCCCGTTCTGCTTGAAGGATCAATCCAGTCGGCTAAGCTGTGCCGCGTAGCGCTGCCAATTCTTCACATAATGTTCGGCCGAGCGCTTCAGGCCCTGCACGGCCGCGTCATCGAGCGTCCGTATCACCTTGGCCGGTGCGCCGATGATTAGTGAATTGTCTGGATATTCCTTGCCCTCGGTGATCAGCGCATTGGCGCCGACCAGGCAGTTGCGGCCGATCCTGGCGCCGTTCAAGACCGTGGCGCCCATGCCGATCAGCGAATTGTCGCCGATCGTGCAGCCGTGAACGATCGCTTTGTGGCCGATGGTGCAGCCTTCGCCGATCGTCACCGGAAAACCCGGATCGACATGGACGATCACCGCCTCCTGGATATTGGTGCGTGCGCCAATGCGGATCGGCTCGTTGTCGCCGCGCAACGTCGCGCCGAACCAGATGCCGACCTCTTCGCCAATCTCCACCTGGCCGATGACAATGGCGTCCGGCGCGACCCAGTAACGGCCTTGCGGCGGCGTGGTCGGCTGCAGCGATCCGAGCGCGTAGAATGGCATGGCTTATTCCTTCTGCTTGCAGCAAACGCGCGTGCGGCTTTCCCGCCTCCCGGCTCGATCAGACGACTTTGACGGAGAGCGCCGCGACGCCGTCGACGCCGCAGGTGATGACATCGCCGCGCTGCACGGCGCCCACGCCGGCGGGCGTTCCGGTCATGATGATGTCGCCGGGGGCCAGTGTGAAGAGGCGCGAGAGCTCGGCGATGATCTCTGGCACCGTCCAGATCATCTGGGCGAGATCGCCCTGTTGGCGCATCTCGCCATTGACCTTCAGCCAGATATTGCCGCTCGTCGGGTGGCCGACCGCCGTCGCCGGGGCGATCGCGGAGATCGGCGCGGAATGCTCGAATGCCTTGGCCGCGGTCCAGGGCCGGCCAGCCTCCTTCGCCTGCGCCTGCAGGTCGCGGCGAGTGAAATCTATACCGACGCCGTAGCCATAGACATGCGCGATTGCTTCCTCGATCGGGATGTCCGCACCGCCGTTCCGCAGGGCAACGACCAGTTCCACCTCATGGTGCACGTCCGATGAGAGCGGCGGGTAGGGGAAATCCTGGCCGGGCGGTAGCAGGTTGTCAGCGTTCTTCTGGAAAAAGAAGGGCGGTTCGCGCTCGGGATCATGTCCCATCTCGCGCGCATGGGCAGCATAGTTACGGCCAACGCAGTAGACCCGCCGCACAGGAAAGCCGACAGGGCTCTCGGAAATTGGCAAAAGGACAGGCGGTGAGGGCGGTATGACGGTTTCCATGGTCGTCCGGTTCTCGCATGACCCGGCTGGCGCCGAGCGAAAGATTTATGCGGGAAGTCGAAACGCTACAGCGACCTTCCATGCCGGCGTGGACGGTGGTGCTGTAGCGAATCTTTGGTAGGACGTTAGCAGCCGGACAGGCTGCGGCAATAGGCAAACTTATGCCGATGATGATTTATTGGGCCCGCGCGGTCTGAGGTTAGGCGCAGCGGGCATAGGCTTCAAGCTGGTCGCGGGTAAGAAAGCGACCGTCCGAGCGCGAGTTGAGTTCCGGATGGCTGTATTCGAGGCTCGGTACTTCGGGAAGTTCAAGGGCCTGGCGTACGGTCATGATGCCGATGTCCTTGCGGCCGGTTTCGCGCTTCATGCTGACTTCGACGATGCGTCGGAGATTGCTCTCACTCATCATGATGACTCTCCCGTATTATTTTCTTGTCCCTTTTTGTCCGGAGTTAAACGCTCCGAACTTGTTCTTTATGAGGCACCTCAGAATATAAGTCCTTTAAATGAACAATTCACGACAGAAATCTGGCGGTTTCGCGGAGATTTCCGAGTCATTTCAAGATCGGCCGCGCAGCTGGCCGGGCCCGAAGGTTGCTGATGACTTAAAGTTTGCGCAATAGCTTATATTAGAAAGGGCCTTGGTCTTCAAGCAAAGCGATCCGCTGGCGTTATTAATACTATTTATGTGAGGCGAGATCTATCTATAAATAATACAATTCCTGCCTACTGAGGCGTTTCCGGCTGGCATATCGCAACAATAAAGGCCTCGCCGTAAACAGACGCTGAACACTGGCGTGCTTGGGAAGCGTCTCGTCGGCTCAATGAGCCGTCAGGTGCGCTTCCTCAACCGCGAAAATGAACAGCCTGCGGGCCTCGTCAGGAGTCCGCCGACCGGCGATTGCCGCGCGGCAGGCGCTGCGCGCCGCGACGTAATAGGGACCACGGTGGGGCCATTGCCCCGCAAGGCACGCGAGCGCATCGGACGGCCCCTTAACCATGCGTACATCACCGCCAGTCAATCCAAGCTCGATGGGACGGTTCCACAACACTTGATGCATGCTTCTCCTCCTGGGGTGCGACGTCCCGGACAAGTCCCGGAGCGCCGCGATTTCGGTACCGACAGCCGGGTGGAGGGCTCCCTCGCGCACTGCTCCTCCCGCCTTCGAGATTCAATGCAAAAACGTCGTCGGCCATGGCCCGGTTCCGCGCACCCTCTGTGCGCGTCTGCGGGTAAGGCTCTTCAATCTAGCGCAGGATTTTCCGTTTGTCCGCAATTTCGCGAAGCCGGACTTACGGATTGGCGCGGAATGCGGGCGAGGGACTGGGGTGCCTGTTCTCATATCTCGGCCGAGCCGTGGCTTCCCTATCCAAGGTTGTTGCCATCCGTGACGCCCCGTTCTTCGTCCCGTCGGCCCACAAGCCCCTTAAATGCTGGGGTTTCAAGCACTTGATAGCCGGCCTATATGTTTTCTGCTGGGGAGGTGGAAATGGTAGAGGTTGCAGAAATTCGTTTGACGTGGTTGCCCCTGCGCAACGGGACCTATTGTGCCATGCTTGGCCGGCACGAAGTCGCCTTCGTCATGAAGCGCGAGACCATGAGCGACTGGGCTTGGCGGATTTCCCATTGTAACGGCACGAACAATACCGGCTTTCTTTATGCTTCGACGCTCGAAGGCGCCAAGGCGGCGGTGTTGGCTGGCGTCCAGGAGTGGTTTCGCCAGGCGGGGTTTCGGTAGCGGGCGAACGCGAAGAAGACGGCCGCGACGCAGCCACCGCGCGAGAACTCTTGGCGACCTTCGAAGCCGAGCTCGCTTCCCATTTTGCCGATCATGACAGGTTCATCCGCGAAAAGCTGACCAGGGCCAGCTAGGCTCTGGCGCATCGAACGGCTACGCCATCTCGCTTTATTTGTGCCGGCGCAGTATAAGGCCCCGTTCCGCTTGGCGCTTTCGCTCGGATATCGCCCCCAATTCGATGCTACAAGTGCCGCCCTTTGGCTACGCCGTGTGCGGGGAAAGCGGGCAAAAGAGAATGGAAGAGAATTGACCAGACCATGAGAGAGACGTCGCAAACGGCTGAAACGACTGAGAAGGGCCGGTACTTCAAGGGGCCCGTTTTTGCCGTGGCGCCCATGATCGATTGGACGGACCGTCACTATCGCTTCTTCGCGCGGCAACTCTCGCGCCATGCGCTGCTCTATACGGAGATGATCGTCGCCGATGCGATCTTGCTTGGCGACCGGGACAGGCTGCTCGGCCATGACGCCTCGGAGCATCCCGTCGCGCTGCAACTCGGCGGCAACGATCCGGCGAAGATGGCGGAGGCGGCACGGATCGCCGAAGGCTTCGGTTATGACGAGATCAATATGAATGTCGGCTGCCCCTCGGATCGGGTGCAGTCCGGCACCTTCGGTGCCTGTCTGATGCAGGAGCCAGCGCTGGTCGCCGAATGCGTGGCCGCGATGAAGGCGGCCGTGGCGATCCCGGTCACGGTCAAGTGCCGCATCGGCGTCGACGACCAGGATCCGGAAGTGGCGCTTCGCGCGCTCGTCGCCCGCGTCAAGGACGCCGGCACGGATGCCGTCTGGGTGCATGCCCGCAAGGCCTGGCTGCAGGGCCTGTCGCCGCGGGAGAATCGGGAGATTCCGCCGCTCGATTATGGCCTCGTGCACCGGCTCAAAGCGGAAAATCAAAATCTTTTCATCGGTCTCAACGGTGGTCTTCAGACTCTGGATCAGGCACTCGCGCATCTCGATCCGCGATTGCTTCCTGCGCCTGCGCCGAGGCTTGCCGGGGCCGGGGCCGAAAATGGAGCCCCGCTGGACGGCGTCATGCTCGGCCGCGCCGCCTACCATGACAGCGGCCTGATCACGGCCGCGGACGGCTATTTCGCCCATCCGTTGACCGGCGCCGCACCCGCGCCGCTTGAGCCGGAAGCCTTCTCCGATCGCCACCATTGCCTGTCGCTCGCGTTCTGGGCGGGCTTGCGTGATGCCATGGCGGCCTATGCTGCCGCGCATATCGAACATGGCGGCCGGTTGATCCATGTCACGCGCCACATGGTCGGGCTGTTTCAGGGCTGGCCTGGCGCGCGGCGCTATCGCCAGATCCTTTCCACAGACGCCGCCCGCAAGGGCGCCGGCCCGGAGGTGATTCATGCCGCCTTCGACGCGGTGTTCGAGGCGGTCACGGCCCGCCAGGCGGCGGAATAGGGGCTCACTCGGGCCAAGTTACCTGGAATTCCCTCATTTCTGTGCCCGTCACAGGAATCCAGCCACAGCACGTTGCGCTGTGGCTGGCGAAAAATGCGGCAAGGAGGCCTTCGACTACATCTCCTGCGCCCGAGGAATTGGGCGCGCCCGATTCCTGTGACGAGCACAGGAATGAGTGAGCAAAAGGGGTGAGGGCGTGTCGCTTGAGTGTCCGCGCTATGCGTAAGCGTCCCCCAACGAAAGACGGCGCCTCTTGCGAAGCGCCGCCTTTCAAAATCCGATCGAATCGTCCGGCTTAGAGAGCCTGGAGGTTGACCGCCTTCGGGCCCTTGCCCATGCGGTCCGGCTCGGTGTCGAAGCTGACCTGCTGGCCATCCTTGAGCGTCGCGAGGCCCGCGGCCTGAACCGCGGAGATGTGGACGAAAACGTCCTTAGCGCCGCCGTCCGGCGTGATGAAACCAAAACCCTTGTCCTGGTTGAAGAATTTTACGATGCCCTTGGTGGCCATGGAAGAAGTCCTTTTCCTTCAGTCTGTCATTGCCGCAACCCAGCGCTTCAATAGCACGGCTTGGCTGCTTGAGGTAGTGTGTTCGTGCCCCCTAAGAGGAAACGAACCTGTCGTCTTCAGCGTCTCCTGAATTGGTCCCGATCCAAGGAACCATGCAGGGGTGCTGAAAGGCGTCGAGTGGTCACGATATCGGGGAAAAGACGTCAACGATGCCGCTTGCGGCAGTCCCAGCAACGGCCGGGCTCAAACGAAAGTCCAGTCTCCGGGATTGAAATCGCCCGAACGGGGTTAGGAGTGGCAGTATTTGGGGAAAAAGGCAAGCGGAGAGTTCCGGCTGTAACGGCGCCTGCGCAAGGCCTTGCGCGACCGGCCTTTCCGGGACGTCACTGGAACTCGAAGCGACGGAGAAATGTCGTGGATTGCCTCGTTTCCACCACATTTTCGCCCCGACGCTTGGGTGAGCGTTGCGCGTTCAATGTGATCGCCCCTGGACTTGCTGCTGGCGCGGCGAACCGGTACGTCTGAACCGGACAGGACTATTGAAAGTCGACGAAAGCAGGTGGCCGGCGTGATCGATCCCTATGCCCTCCTTGGAATTGAGCGCGACGCCGATGAGCGGGCGATCCGGACGGCCTATCGCCGGGCGGTGAAGACGGCGCATCCGGACCGCGGCGGCGATGCCGAGCAGTTCGGCAAATTGCAGGCGGCCTATGATCTCCTGAAGGATCCGGTGCGCCGCAAAGTGTATGACGACACCGGCTATGATCCGCAGCTCGTCGATCCCAAACAGCTCAAGGGCCTGATGATGTTGGAGACGCTCGTCAACGACTTCATTCTCGACTTGCGCGAGCCCGGCAGCTTCGACCCCGTGGCGGCAATGCGGCGCAAGCTCTCCGATGACATCGTCAAGACCCGCTTCCATATCCTCGAACTGGAGCGTCACCGCTCACGCGTCCGCAAGCACCTGGACCGTCTCGGCCGGCGGCCGGACACAGACGTGCTCGGCTCGATGCTTCGCGCCCGCAGCCAGTCGATCAGTGATGCGATCAAGAATGCCGAAGCACAGATCGGAGTGATCGAGGAGGCTTATGCGATGCTGGAAGGGTATTCGTATGAGATGGAGCCGCTGGAGGTGAATGCGCGGGCGGCGGAGTAGGGCCCAGGACCTTTAGTCTCGCGCAAAACAATTGTTTCTGGCGGAACAGCGCTTGCCCTGCAACCGCGGCCCGCAGGGATCGGCCGTCTCGACCCATTTTGTTGAGGTCGGGCTTGCGGACGAGGGGCGCTCGGGGTCGGTGCCCCGGGACATATGTCTTCGAGCGAGTGCTTGGCGAAGTAGGAGCCGCGCTTTCGCTCGCCTTACGGGGCGAGACCCTAATGGCTGGGGTGGCTTTCCCCAACCCTCCCACGAGGGACCTGTCGCGCCAGTCGCGGTAAGCCGGCGCGACGTGTTCATCTGTCCTTGGCAGCATCGAGCGTATTTGCGCTCGTCGGGTCTATCTTAATCGTTGTCGTCAAGATCCTGGGTTCCCTTGCCCTGATCCTGGTTACCCTTTCCGGTGTCCTGGTTACCCTTTCCGGTGTCTTGGTTACCCTTTCCGGTGTCTTGGTTACCCTTTCCGGTGTCCTGGTTACCCTTTCCGGTGTCTTGGTTACCCTTTCCGGTGTCTTGGTTACCCTTGCCTTGGTCCTGGTTACCCTTGCCGTGATCCTGGCCGCCGTTGCCGCCGTCGTCGCCGCCACCGCCGCCACCGCCGCCGCCGCCGTTGCCGCCGCCACCGCCGCCGTTGCCGCCACCGCCGCCGCTACCGCCGCCATTCTGGCCACTGGGGACGCCGTCGGTGGACGTCGAATCACCGAAGGCGTTCAGAATGAGCGCGGTCGCCAGCGGCGGACATTGGTCGATTTGCTCGGCCGTGAGAATGTCAGCGCGGTTCTGCGCAATGCAACAGACCTGGTAATTCGCCTCCGTAAGCGGGCTGCACTGCTGAGCCGTCAATATTGGCCGCTCGGCTTCCTGACCTCTTGCAGGGATTGCGGCCGACGCAAGAAAACCAGCCGATACAAGTGCTACACATGTGCTCGTGAGCAGTTGCTCTAGGGGCCGCATGTTCGTTCTCCCTAAATTAGAAAGAACTGAAATGCGTGATCGACGGGTTTGTTCCCGGCATCAGGCAATTTGATAGCCGAATGATGGAGTTACGGCCACGAGGAGTTGTCGGATGTTATCAAATGATCGCTTAAGTATCTGAAAGCGATGAATTCGTCGCCGCGCGCGATCTGGTTATCGAAGATCAGTGGTTTCCCTCGCGAAGCTGCGCCGATGAACGCCGCCGACCCGCGCGCAGTCCAGGAGAGATCGACGTGTCGGGAGGCGGCCCGACCGAGACGCGACTGCTACCGCCCCGGTCGACCCGTCTTGCCCTTCGTCCGTCCCTTGCGGCGCTTCTCTTCCGCCGGTTCCTCGTATGAGCCGACCCCCGGCTTCGCCCGGATCAGCGGTTTCTCCGGCACCTTTCCGGTCACCGGCTTCTCGGTCCGCCCGACGGTCATCTCGTCCAAGCTATTTCTGCGGAAATAGCTTGGAGTCTTTGATGGTCCGGATTCGTCTTGACCGACTTCGTCGGACAAGGCACCTGGACGGGTGTTCTTGCGGAACAACGATTCTCCCTCGGATCTGCTGCCGGCAGGAATAGCCACGTCGCGGCCCATTTCGTCGAGGTCCGGCTTGCGGAAGAGGGGGCGCTCGGTGTCAGTGCCGGGGCCCATGTCGTCGAGCGAGGGTTTGGCGAAGTAGCTCGTGGATGCTCTCCCCCCTAAAGGGGGAGATGCCCCGGCCGGGGCAGAGGGGGGTACGTCGCCGGTGGTCGAGGTGGGTTCACCCCCCTCTGTCCTGCCGGACATCTCCCCCACCTTGCTGCCCCGCTTTCCGCCCTCCTGCGACCGCGCCTCTTCTTTTCTCTTCCCTGTCGCGCCTTCGGCGCTCCGCGCCTCTTGCCGCGCCATCGGGTCGTCAAGCACCGCGAGTTCGGCGGCCTTGAGGCGTTTGATCTCGTCGCGGAGCCGTGCGGCGGTCTCGAAGTCGAGGTCGGCGGCGGCATCGCGCATCTGCTTTTCAAGCGCATTGAGATGCGCCTGGAGATTGTTGCCCACGAGGTGGCCGGCTTCTGCAAAGCCCTTGCCGGCGACGCCGGAGATGTCGGCGCGAACGTGGTCGCGCTCGTAGACCGAATCGAGGATGTCGGAGATCTTCGCCTTCACCGATTCCGGCGTGATGCCGTTCTCGAGGTTATAGGCCATCTGCTTCTCGCGGCGGCGGGCGGTTTCCCCCATCGCCCGCTGCATCGATCCGGTGATCGTGTCGGCATAGAGGATGACCTTGCCGTCGACGTTGCGGGCGGCGCGCCCGATCGTCTGGATCAGCGAGGTTTCCGAACGCAGGAAGCCTTCCTTGTCGGCATCGAGAATGGCGACGAAGCCGCATTCGGGAATGTCGAGGCCCTCGCGCAGCAGGTTGATGCCGACCAGCACGTCGAAGGCGCCGAGGCGCAGGTCGCGGATGATCTCGATGCGCTCCAGCGTGTCGATGTCGGAGTGCATGTAGCGCACCCGCACGCCCTGCTCGTGCAGGTACTCGGTGAGGTCCTCTGCCATGCGCTTGGTGAGCACGGTAACCAGCGTGCGGTAGCCGGCAGCGGCGGTCTCGCGGATTTCCCCCAGCACGTCGTCGACCTGCGTCTTGGCGGAGCGCACCTCGACCGGCGGGTCGATCAGGCCGGTCGGGCGGATCACCTGCTCGGCGAAGACGCCGCCGGACTGCTCCAGCTCCCAGCCGCCGGGTGTTGCCGAGACCGCGATCGTGTCGGGGCGCATCGCGTCCCATTCCTCGAAGCGCAGCGGCCGGTTGTCCATGCAGGAGGGCAGGCGGAAGCCGTATTCGGCCAGCGTCGCCTTGCGGCGGAAGTCGCCGCGATACATGCCGCCGATCTGCGGCACGGTTACGTGGCTCTCGTCGATGAAGATCAGCGCATTGTCCGGAATATATTCGAACAGCGTCGGTGGCGGCTCGCCCGGCTTGCGGCCGGTCAAGTAGCGCGAATAGTTCTCGATGCCCTGGCAGGAGCCGGTGGCTTCCAGCATTTCGAGATCGTAGCGGGTGCGCTGCTCGAGGCGCTGCGCTTCGAGCAGCCGGCCGGCGCGCTCCAGCTCGGCAAGGCGCTGCGTCAGCTCCTCCTTGATCGCCTTGATGGCGGCGTTCAGCGTCGGGCGTGGCGTCACATAGTGCGAGTTGGCATAGATCTTCACCGATTTCAGGTCGCCGGTCTTCTGGCCGGTCAGCGGGTCGAACTCGGTGATGGCGTCGATCTCGTCGCCGAACATCGAGATGCGCCAGGCGGCATCCTCCAGGTGGGCGGGGAAGATCTCGATCGTGTCGCCGCGCACGCGGAAGGAGCCGCGCTGGAAATCCATGTCGCGGCGCTTGTACTGCTGCGCCACGAGGTCGGCGAGCAATTGCCGCTGGTCGAGCCGGTCGCCGACATTCATCTGGAAGGTCATTGCCGTATAGGTCTCGACCGAGCCAATACCGTAGATGCAGGAGACCGAGGCGACGATGACGACGTCATCGCGTTCGAGCAGTGAGCGCGTCGCCGAGTGGCGCATGCGATCGATCTGCTCGTTGATCGAGGATTCCTTCTCGATATAGGTGTCGGAGCGCGGGACATAGGCCTCCGGCTGGTAATAGTCGTAGTAGGAGACGAAATACTCGACCGCGTTTTCCGGGAAGAAGTTCTTGAACTCGGAATAGAGCTGGGCGGCGAGCGTCTTGTTGGGCGCGAGGATGACGGCCGGGCGCTGCGTCGCCTCGATCACCTTGGCCATGGTAAAGGTCTTGCCGGAGCCTGTGACGCCGAGCAGCACCTGGTTGCGCTCGCCCGAGGAAAGGCCGTCGACGAGATCCGCGATCGCCGTCGGCTGATCGCCGGACGGTTTGTAGTCGGTCACCATCTTTAGCGAAATGCCGCCTTCCGACTTGTCCGGCCGGGCAGGGCGGTGCGGCGTCCAGAGCTTGCCGTCCTTGAAGAGCGGATTACCGCTCTCGATGAGCTTGGCCAAGGCTTCGACCGTGGCGGTGACGCCGGAGCCTGCCGTCAGCTTGTCGGCATCCTCGAGCGCAACATCGAGGCCCGCGACCGGGTTGAGCCCGGCTGCGGCGCGCGTCTTCGGGTCATGGCTGCCGCCCATCGATGTCCCGCGCGCGGTCTTGCCGCTGACGGTCTCGACCTTGCCCTTGCCGCCACGCGCACTGTCGGCGGCCTTATCCTTTCCACCTGGTTTCGACGCGGCAATCTCCACCTTCTTGCGGTGCTTGCCTGCCTTTGAGGCGATCTCCCGCTGGCTCTCGAAGGCAGAGGATTCCGCCTCTGCCTCGAGCTGCTTCACCCAGTCGGAGACGTTGCCGGACAGCGGTGTGCCGGAAAGCGGCGACTGCGGGGCTTCTTCGAAACCGCTAGGTGCTGACGAATTTTTCGGGGATTTTTTCGGTTCCTGGGCCATGGCGGGGAATATGGACAGAGTCAGGCCGAAAGCCAAGGGGGAAGGAGTACAAAAGGGAAACGAAGCGGGGGGATTTTCGAAGACAGTGGCGCAGAGCCGACAGCATGTCGTAGCCGTGGGTCTGCGAGAAAATCGCGCTGACAAAGCAGGGTACAGCCGCTCCGGACACGGCGAAGAGTCTTGCAACGAAGACGGCGGCCGGATCATCCTCGGACACCGATTCGCGTGCTCCTGAGGTCTTCATGCCCTTTGCCATCAATCCCGCCTATGTCTGGCCGGTGCTGCTGCTGCTCGTCTCCAATGTCTTCATGACCTTCGCCTGGTACGGCCACCTGAAGTTCACGTCCTCGCCGCTCTATATCGTCATCGTCGCCAGCTGGGGCATCGCGTTCTTTGAATATTGGCTGGCGGTACCGGCCAACCGCATCGGTCATTCCGTCTATTCGGCGGCGCAGTTGAAGACGATGCAGGAGGTGATCACGCTCACCATCTTCGTCCTCTTCTCGGTCTTCTGGCTGAAGGAGGCGATCGGCTGGCATCAACTCATCGGCTTCGCGCTGATCGCGCTCGGCGCGTCGTTCATCTTCAAGGGGTGAGCCCTGAGCTCATTCCAGCAGGTCGAAGGCGCGGTACCATCCAGGCCAGTTGATAGAGCAGGCCGCTGACAAGAAAGGCGGCGTGGAACCGGCGGTTCGACGTTAGAGCAGCGATGATGCACAGCGATATGTAGGCCGCGTTGCGCAGCGGATACTCGATGCCGAAGGACTCGAAATAGGCCTTCCCCTTCACCGCCGTATCGACCAGGTCGACCAGGAAGGCGAGGGCGAGGAAGACGAAGAACCAGGCGCGGCGCGACATGAAATAGTGCTCGTAGCCGCTGTAGTCCTCGAGCGAAGTGGGGAGGAGCAGGACGCAGAGGAAGAAGAAGACGCAGGCGTAGAGGAAACGAAGAGATAGACGGTGACATCGATCACCGGCAGCGAATGCAGGTGATATTCCCACCACCAGAAATGCACCAGGAAAACCAACAGGAACAGCACCCAGCCGAGGTGGATCCAGAACACCCTGGTCTTGCCGGGGTGCTGCACGAAGAGGGCGACACCGCTCAACAGTCGCGCCAGGCTGAGGCTGATGATCATGCCCATAACAACGCGGATATGGGAGAAGATTGCCGGATCCGGCGCGGGCGCGTCCATGGCTTTTCCGCTATTCCTCCGGCACGGGCGTCGGCTTCCCGGTACTGTCGAGCGCCACCATCACGAAAATGGCGTCGGTGACCTTCTCCATCACATGCGAGAGATAGCGCTGCGCCCAGGCTTCGACCTTGAGCGTCATCGAGGTGCGCCCGACCTTGACGATATCCGTGTAGATGCACAGCGTGTCGCCGATCTTCACCGGTAGCGCGAAGGCCATTTCCTTGACGGCGGCGGTCACGACGCGGCCCCTGGCGCGCTCGGCGGCGCGGATGCCGCAGGAAAGGTCCATCTGCGCCATTACCCATCCGCCGAATATATCACCGGCCGCGTTGGCATCGCCGGGCATCGCCAGCGTGCGCAAGGTTAGCTCGCCATTCGGCTTGATCACTGGACTCATGCGGCCTGTCTCCCGTTGTCGGAAAAAGGTTTAGCGGATGGCGGGTATCTGAAAAAGAGGGCCGCACCAAATCTCGCAACCTGTTCGGCACTTGCCTTGGTTGCTGAAAAGTTAATCGCGCACCGTAAGATCTAGCGAAATGTTTGTTAGGGGCTTCGCAAATACCTGCGCTTATCCTGCAGCCACTTAGAGGGAGGCTGGGATGAGACGATTTCGGATTTCGGCGCGGCTTTACGCGCTCGTGGCATTTGCGCTTTTGGCCATGGCGGCGGCGCTGACCTTCGGCCTGATCCAGGCGCAGGACAAGCTCGTCGCCGAACGCAAGGCGATGCTATCGGCAATGAACGAGAACGCGGTTGCGATGTTCGAGGCCTATCACAAGCAGGAACAGGCCGGGACGCTCTCGCGCGAGGAGGCGCAGAAGCGTGCCTTGGAAGCGATCAAAGCGATGCGCTACCAGGACAGCGGCTATTTCTGGGTCAACGACATGCACCCGATGATGGTGATGCATCCGATCAAGCCGGAACTGGATGGCAAGGATCTTTCCCAGAACAAGGATCCGCACGGGAAGTTCCTGTTTGTCGAATTCGTCAAGACGGTGCAGGCCCAGGGTCGCGGCTTCGTCGACTACTACTGGCCGAAGCCCGGCGCCGAGGAACCGGTGCTGAAATATTCACACGTGGCCGGTTTCAAGCCATGGGGCTGGGTTGTCGGCACCGGCGTCTATGCCGACGATCTCGCGGCAATGTTCCGCGAACGCGCCTGGCAGGTGGGCGGCATTCTTGCTGCGGCGGCGCTGGCGATCCTGCTGGCGGCGCTGGCGATCGTCCGCAGCGTGGTGCGGCCGGTCGAAAAGCTGAAAGTCTCCATGCAGGCGATTGCCGACGAGGACGTTTCTTCGGATATTCCGGAAACGGACCGCGCCGACGAGATCGGCCAGATGGCCAAGGTGCTCATGGTGCTGCGGGATTCCGTGAAGGAGCGCTTGGAACTGCGCTCGCGCGAAGTCGAGCAGCAGGATCGGTTGAACGCCGAGCGGCGCGGTAATGAAGAACTGCAGCGCTCGACCGCCGCCGCCCAGGCCGAGGCGATGGAAACGCTCGGCGCAGCCTTGGAGCGACTGGCAGGCGGCGATCTCACGGCCGAGGTCGGGCGGATCGCGCCGGAATACGGCAAGCTCAAGCATGACTTCAATACCGCCGTTGCCGCGCTTCGTCATGTCATCGGCGCGATCTCGCAATCGACCGAGGTCGTACACGGCAGCGCCGGCGATATTTCCGCGGCGGCGAACAACCTGGCACGGCGGACGGAACAGCAGGCGGCTGCCCTGGAAGAAACGGCCGCGGCGCTCGACGAGATCACCTCGACGGTGCGCCACGCCTCGAACCGCGCCGTCGAGGCGCGCGACATGGTCAACGAGACCAAGGCGAGTGCGGCGAAATCCGGCGGTATCGTCCGCAACGCGATCGATGCCATGGGCCGGATCGAGGACTCCTCGAGCCGCATCAGCCAGATCATCGGCGTCATAGACGAGATTGCCTTCCAGACCAACCTGCTGGCGCTGAACGCCGGCGTGGAAGCGGCCCGGGCGGGCGAGGCGGGGCGCGGCTTTGCGGTCGTCGCCCAGGAAGTTCGCGAACTTGCACAACGTTCGGCCGGGGCTGCGAAGGAGATCAAGGATCTGATCGGCGCGTCGGTCAGGGAAGTCGGCGCGGGCGTCGAGCTCGTGCGCTCCACGGGTGACGCCTTGATGGAGATCGAGGCCCTCGTCAACCAGGTGAACGAACAGGTCGCCTCGATCGCCACCGCGGCTCGCGAACAAGCGACAGGTCTCCAGGAGGTCAACACGGCCGTCAACAGCATGGACCAGATGACGCAGCAGAATGCGGCGATGGTCGAGGAAACGACCGCCGCGAGCCAGGTGCTGGCCCAGGAGAGCCGCGAGTTGAAGGCGCTGCTCGAGAGGTTCCGCTTGCGGGACGGGCAAGCCGCGTATGGCCGGGCGGCCTGACGCATCATCGAAAGAGAAGACCAATTGCAGGACTGGCCCGCGTTCGAAAGAGCGCGGGTTTCTTAGTTGTGCGCTGAGCATGCTCGACAGCTTGGAGGTGAAAGATGCTATGGGGCGAGCGGCGAGGGCGTGGCACCTTAGCGCTGTTGGAAACGACTGCTGAAGGAG
>MBFK01000172.1 GCA_001704765.1 Sinorhizobium shofinae | reverse complement strand
GCACGCTGATATCCCCTCCGGCTCTCGCTGGAAAGCACGGCTGCCTGCCGGAAGCTACACCACTCCCTGAGACACGATCTATCTGAACCGCTCCACTCCACAATGACACCTACCATGTGCACTCTGTGTCATAGGCACTCCCTGTCCTCTCAAGCTAGCCTAGCAGGTAAGAACTGCGCGCCTCAACGGCCGCTTGGGGCGTAACTGGATGACCTGGGTCTCGGGAAGGAGACCCACCAGTTCTTGATGGCACGTTTGTGCGGACCCAGTCCGGCTTCAGCAGGCGAAATTGTTGATGACGAATTCCACTTGACATGGGATGGTATTTAGGTAGATCGGTCTACCTATTATGGAGGGCCCTGCTATGTCTGACAGAACCCCGGCGAAAGAACGACTTTTGAAAGCTGCGGCCGAACTGTTCTACCGTGACGGCGTCGGCGCAACCGGCATCGACACTATCACCGCCCACGCAGGCGTCGCGAAGATGAGCCTCTATAACAACTTCACCTCCAAGACGGATCTGGTGAACGCCTATCTCGAGGCCCGCCTGATCGAATGGCAGGAACTCTACCGGGAACGCCTGAAGCACGCGATGACCGCGCGAGAGAGGGTGCTGGCCGTTTTCGATTCCTACGTCGACCACGCGCAGCTTGCCTACACATGGGGATTTCGGGGATGCGGGTTGCTCAACGCCGCTGCCGAACTCCCGGTCGGCGATCCAGGCCGCGCCACCGTCGCCTCGCAGAAGGAGGAGGTGGAGCGGCTATTCAAGGAGCATCTGCTCGAAATGCGCCCGGCCGGCGGCACGGTGGTCGACGAAACGGCGGAACATCTCTCCTTCCTGCTGGAGGGAGCGATGTCTCGCGCGGGCCTCGAGGGGCACGACGCCAGGCTGAAGCAAGCACGCAGGATCGCAATCTCCATAATGGACCAGCTATGACATCCAGGTTTTCGTCCTCCCAGGTGGGAGCCCTATGCGTCCTGCTCGCCTCGGCGCTTTGGGGAACCACGGGCACCACGGCCACTTTCGCGGCCGGTGTCAGCCCCCTCGGCATCGGCGCTGTCACCATGGGTCTCGGCGGTCTTCTTCTGGCGCTCACCGCGCTTGGCTCCATACTCGGAAGCGGAAAGCGCATCCTGGACCACTGGCCGATGCTTGCGTTCGGCGCGCTGTCCGTCGGTGTCTATCCACTCGCGTTCTATACATCGATGCATCTGGCGGGCGTCGCGATCGGAACCGTGGTGTCGATCGGCTCGGCCCCGTTGGCCGCGTCCATCACCGAGCGCGTCTTCGACGGCCAGAAGCTCACGAAGAAATGGTGCATGGGAGCTGTGACAGGCCTGGTGGGAGCCGTCCTTCTTTGCTTCGCCAAGTCCGCTCCCCATGGCCATGGCAATCCAGCCGACGCCGCAAACGTGGTCTATGGCATTCTTCTCGGTCTTGTCGCCGGCTTGACTTACGCGCTCTACTCCTGGGCGGCCCGCCGCCTGATGCAAGTCGGCGTCCCTCCCCGCGCTGCCATGGGTTCGGTGTTCGGCGTCGGCGGACTTTTCCTGCTTCCGGTACTGTTTATCACGGGCGCGCCCTTCCTCACGTCGTGGGCGAACGTTGCCGTGGGCCTCTACATGGCGTTCGTGCCCGTCCTCGCCGCCTATGTGCTGTTCGCCTTAGGGCTCGCCCGCGTGTCGGCGACGACCGCCACTACGCTCTCGCTTCTGGAGCCCGTTATCGCCGCCGTCCTGGCCGTCATGATCGTTGGCGAAAGGCTTCCCGCAACCGGCTGGGCGGGGATGTCCCTGATCGTCGGCTGCCTCTTCATCCTGACGGCACCGTCATCGAAACCCGAGCCGGAAACGGCCTGATGAGCGAAGCCGCAGCATCCACAGTCGTTCGGCGGAACCAGCTTCTCGGGATCGGCCTCCTGGTCCTCCTCGAGGCGGCCCTCGTCGTATCTTGGAGCGCCGGATTCGTGGGGATAAGGTTCGCCATAGATCATGCTCCCATCTTCCTGATCCTGCTGTGGAGGAGCCTCGTCTCGGGACTTGTCCTCCTGCCGTTCGCGCTGACCGTTGGCCCGACGATAAGGTGGAAGGACGCCGTGTCCCACGTGCTGTTCGGCTTGCTGGCGATGGCGGGGTATCTTGCTGGATTCGCTTTGGCGATCGACCACGGCGTGCCCACAGGACTCGTCGCCCTCGTCACCGACATGCTGCCTCTGGCGGTTGCCGTCCTGTCGTGGCCGATCCTGGGACAGACTTTGAACGCCAGGCAATGGCTGGGCTCCTTCGTTGGCTTGGCTGGCGTCCTGATCGCGTCTGGCTACTCGCTTCACATTGGCGACGTCCCGCTCTGGGCATATGCCCTGCCCGTCCTCGGCACGCTGTCGCTCGCGTCGGCGACGCTTCTCCAGAAGCGCAGTCCGGCGGCTTCGATGCCTGTGCACCAGAGCCTCTGCATCCAATGCCTTTCGGCATCCGCGATCTTCGCGCTCTTCGCGTGGCACGAAGAGGGCCTGCTCCCCGTTCTCGAACCCGGCTTCATCGGCGGAATCCTTTGGCTCGTCTTCGTAGCCACCTTCGGTGCGTGGAGCCTCTACTACCTCGCGATCAGGAAGTCCTCGCCTGCCCGCGTCACCGCGGTCCTCTATCTCAGCCCGCCCGTGACGATGATCTGGGCGTGGGCGGTGTTCGGCGAACCTATGTCCTGGGCCATGGCCGTCGGCTTGGTCGTCTCACTGGTCGGCATCGTCATCGTGGCGCGATCGCAGCCCCCTGCTCACGCATAGTCCTGCTTCCCGCTCTCCAGACTCCGAGGCTTGCGTTTTGACCCGCCAAGGGCCACCAGAGAACATGCTGGCAAACGGCGTGCGACGGCTGCGATGCGGCGAAATCCCTTATGACCGAGACCCGTTTTTCTCTCGCCTTTGTGAAAGCGCCATACTGCCAAGAATCAGGGCGATACCGAGCGTGCTCGCCCAAGAGCGTAGGGGACGCGGACCGGAACAGGTCCAGGACCAGACCTGAAACCATTGTGATCGACCGGTTGAGGTAGGGGGAAGGCCAACGCCTGGAAAACGGTCGATTGCCGGATTAGAGAGGCGAGATGCAGGCAAGGCAAGCTGACGTTTCTTAACGCTCACCTAGCCGCGGCACGAACGCCGCGACGGAAATCCGAAGGCGGCATGCCGGCAATCTGCCGGAAAGCCTTGTTGAAGGCGCTCACCGAACCGAAGCCGCTATCCATCGCCACCTGCAGAATGCTGTCGTTGCCATTCATCAGCATGGCTTGCGCCCGCGAAAGACGCAGTAGGGTCACGTACTTGATCAGCGTCATGCCCGTCGACTTGCGAAACAGGTTCATGGCGTATTTCGGATGCAATCCGGCTGCGGCGGCGATATCGACCGCATCGATCTCCTCGAGAAAATTGGCCGCGATGAAATCGCACATGCGCACGACGCCGAGCGAAGGCGAGGCCGAGGCGCTCTCGGCCTTGCATTCCTTGCCGGACGAAATGATCGTGTAAGGCTCCATGAACATTCGTTCGACGCGCAGCAACAGTTCTTCCACGGCGTGCTGGGCCTTCACTTCGTCGCCGGAACTAGCCCAGCTACGCCAGCGCGGAAAGTTCCGGTCGTCCGCACAATCCGTCTCGGACGTCAGCATCGTAGCGCCGCCCATGAGCATTGCCGAGATTGCCGGCGGCAGCCGCATGCGGAAGAAATAGACCAGCGGCAGATGAGCGCCGGCATAGATGGAATCGTCGGAGGATTCGTCCATCCTGTGCGGCTGTCCGCCCCAGAACAGGCACATCTGTCCGGCGCCGAGCCTGAGATCATGGCCGACCATGCGATAATGCACCGAGCCTCGCATCACGTAGTTTACTTCGATCTGCGCATGCCAATGCGCGCGTAGCATGATTGCGGGATGGGCGTGGAAGAAATGCAGCCGGGTCGGCATGCCCTCGATGCTGCAGGAACCCGGCTGGTAGATCGCTCGCTCGACAATCTTACTTTCCGCCAAATCCACATTCCCTTTGTACGAGACAGATTTTCGCCCGGCGATAATGTGCCCCATGGTCGCTGAAGGACTACAATTCAAAAGGGAGGTTTTCAATGTGCTTCAAGTATTTCGGGGCACCTCTCGATCTATATGGCGATCCCGCCAACCAGTTCGTCGCGGGCTTCGTCGCGTCGCCGAAGATGAACTTACTGCAGGCATTGGCGGAGGCGCCGGCGACCTTGACGTTCGCGTCGCTGTCGCGGTGCATCTCGATCACACCAGCTATGTCTGTGGCACCGTTCCCGGCGAACCGCTGATCATCGGCAGGCCGGAACCGCGCCCTCGGGCTCTCCTCGCCAGACGGTGCTTCCCATTCGAGAAGGCAAGCGGCTGCGCCGATTAATCCCATCACTCTCCCAGGACTGACCGAAAAGGATATTCCGTGAGCTCAGAACAACCGATCCGTTGGGGTATCATCGGCCCCGGCACCATCGCGCGGACATTCGCCGAAGGGATTGCCCATTCCGCGACTGGCCGCCTTGTGGCCATCGCCACCCGCAATCCGGACAAGCCCCGCCTTGGCGAGGGCTTTCCGGGGGCGCGCATCGTGAAGGGTTACGACACGCTTCTCGCGGATCCGGTGATAGACGCGGTTTACATCGCCACGCCGCACACCAGCCATGCCGAATGGGCGATCAAGGCGGTGCGCGCAGGCAAGCATGTGCTGGTCGAAAAGCCGATGGCGCTTTCAGCCTTCGATGCACAATCGATCTTCCACGAGGCGACAAAGGCCGGCGTCTTCGCCGGCGAAGCCTATATGTACAGGTTCCATCCGCAGACGGCCCGTCTCGTCGAACTGGTGCGGGACGGGGCGATCGGCGAAGTGCGGATCATCCGCTCCAGTTTCGGCTTCGACATGGGCGGTTATCGCCCTGAGCACCGTCTCTTTGCCAATGATCTCGCCGGCGGTGGCATTCTCGATGTCGGCGGCTACCCGGTCTCGATGGTGCGCATGCTCGCGGGTGCTGCGGAGAAAAAGCCCTTCCTCGAACCGCTGACGGTGTCTGGCGCTGCCCGTCTGGGACCGTCCGGCGTCGATGAGTGGGCGTCGGCGGTCCTCAAGTTCCCCAACGATATCGTCGCGGAGGTGTCCTGCTCGATCATGGCACAGCAGGACAACGTGCTGCGCATCATCGGTTCGGAAGGCCGCATCGAGGTGAAGGACTTCTGGTTCGCCTCCGGCAAGCAGGGCGGGGTAGGGCGCATCGAAATCATCAGGGGCGATGGACAGCAGGCAATCGAGGTCGAGGAAAAGCGCTATCTCTACGCATTCGAGGTCGATGCGGTGAGCGAGGCGATCCGTGCCGGCCGCACCGAGTTCACCTTCCCCGGCATGAACGCGGAAGATACGCTCGCCAATCTGCGCGTTCTCGATCGCTGGCGCGCATCCGTCGGTCTCGAATACGGAATCGAAACGGCCGCCAAGCGGACCGCCAACGTCGCGGGCGCGGCAGTCGTCGCCGGGAAGAACGTGCCCAAACGGCAGATCCCCGGCGTGGCCAAGCCGGCCTCCACGGTTGCGCTGGGCTTCGAGTTCTTCCCGAGTTTCGCCTCCGCCTCGCTGACGCTCGATGCCTTTTACGAGGCGGGCGGAAACCTGTTCGACACCGCATTCGTCTACGGTGCCGGCAAGACCGAGAGCATTTTCGGCGACTGGCATACGAGCCGCAAGGTCAACCGCGAGGACATCGTCGTGATCGGCAAGGGCGCCCATTCGCCGCTCTGCTATCCGGACGTGATTGCCAAACAATTGGATCAGTCGCTGGAGCGGCTGAAGACGGATTATGTCGATATCTACTTCATGCACCGCGACAATCTGGACATCCCGGTCGGCGAATTCGTTGATGCCATGGACGCCGAGGTCCGGCGCGGGCGCATCCGGGGTATTTTCGGTGGATCCAACTGGACGCGCGAACGCATGGACGAGGCCGTCGTCTATGCCGAGAAAAACGGCAAGGCGGCCCCGGCCGCTCTTTCCAACAACTTCTCGCTGGCGCAAATGCTCGATCCCATCTGGCCCGGCTGCGTCGCAGCGTCCGACGACTGCTGGAAAGACTGGCTGAGGAAGCGGCAGATTCCCAACTTCGCCTGGTCGAGCCAGGGGAGGGGCTTTTTCACCGATAGGGCAGGGCGCGACAAGCATGACGATGAGGAAATCGTCCGGGTCTGGTATTCCGACCGCAATTTCGAACGCCGCGACCGCGCAATCGAACTCGCCAAGAAGCGCGGCTGCAGCCCAATCCACATCGCCCTCGCCTATGTCATCGCCCAACCGTTTCCGGCCATCCCGCTCATCGGTCCACGGACCGTGGCGGAATTGGAAGACAGCCTCTCGGCCATTCTGATCACTCTTACTCCGGACGAGGTGCGTTGGCTGGAAGGCTGATCGCTTCGGCTGCGCGGAAAGAACAGGCATGTCCGACGCAAGCGATCTCCAAAGTTCGTCTCCGTCGGCTTCCTGCGGAGAAGCAAGACCTGCGCCTGACCTTCGATGAGGCGCAGAAGTACGACGGAAACTGCAGAGCAACGTACGCATGTCAGTGATGTGCCCTCTCGTCCGTCAAGTGGGAAACGACGGCCAGACTGATCACCGAACGGCTCTTCCAGAAATCGTCCTGGCGCAAGTGCGAAAACATCGATAGCGCCGCACGGCCATGAATTCACCAAAACTTCGCGACAGAACCCTATTGCGGGTTGTCCGTGGGATGCGGACGATACCTCTCGCAAGCGGCAAGCCGGCGACATTCCTCCCATGTCTGCAAGGCTTTACACACGGGGATGACGGAACATGAAAGTTGTAGTCGAAAATACCGTCTGCTTGAACACGGGCGACGCGGCCATTCTTTTCGCAATCAGGCACATCCTGAAGTCGATAGTGAACGAGAAGCTGGAATTCCTGGTGTTCGACAGCCAGCCGGAGGTCGCCGCGCGACTGTATCCGAAAGAACAATATCCCGACATCGAGCTGCGAAAACTGCCGTCGGAATCGATCTTCAAGTACAAATACGACGACAATACCGTCAAGAATGCGTTGAAGCAGGTTTATAACCAGGCCGTCTTCCAGGCTCTGCGTCATCTCGGCAGCGGCAACTATCTCGACAGGCGTTTTTTCAGCGACGCGGATCGAGAGAGCCTGGCGCTATACAAGGACGCCGATATGGTGATCACCACCGGCGGCACCTATCTCGTCGAAAACTATTCGCTCGAGCGGCGCATCAACCAGTTCAAGCTTGCGGAGATGCTCGGCAAGAAGACGATCTTTTTCACGCAGTCGCTCGGACCCTTTGCAAAGCCCTACAACCGTCGGAATCTGCCGCCGATTTTCGCCCGCAGTCCGCTGATCCTGTTGCGCGACGTTCGTTCGCGCGACCATATTCTCGACCTCGTCGACGATCCGTCAAAGTGCCATGTCGTCGCTGATTCCGTCTTTGCGCTCGCGGATGTGGAGCGGATCAAGGCGCTTTTGACCATTGGCCGGCCGGCGCCGACGGGCCGCGTCGGCATTTCCGTGCGGCACTGGCACTATGTGCAGGGTGGCGACGGCGGCATGGATCGCTACATCGATTCGGTCCGCGAGATAGCGACGAAACTCGTGCGCGACCATGGCAAGCAAGTCACTTTCATTTCGACCTGCCAGGGCGTGCCGGAATATGCGCATGACGATTCGAAGACAGCTAAGCTGATCGTCTCGGGCTTGGCGCCCGAAATCGCCGAGCACGTCACCGTCGACGCATCGTTCCACACGCCGGAACAACTGATGGCGATCGCAAAGGAACTCGATTTCGTCGTGGCGACACGCATGCATATGATGATCATGTCGCTTTGCGTTGGCACGCCGGTGCTGCCGATCGCCTACGAGTTCAAGACGAAGGAAGTCGCCAAGCGCATCGGCGTCTCGGATGTTCTCCTCGATATCGACACGGTGACCTCCGAGGAGGCGCTCGGCAAGCTCGATCGCTTCGTCGGCAACCTCGATCGCTATCGCGAGGTCAGCCTCAAGGCCGTGCTCGAGGAGCATGCCTCGGCGATGTCGGCGGCGGATCTCCTCCGCCCCCTGATCGCAAGCTCATCGGCGAATGGCGCTCATGCCCTTCGACAGGATGTCGAGCAGGACCTGGCGCGGCGGGCGTAGGGCAAGCGCAAATAGGAGCGCCAGTCCGTAGTTGAGGCAGACCGCTAGAGCGAGGGCGAGGAAGTCCGAGCTTCCGGTCAACGCTTCGGGAAGCAGCCGGTAGCAGAACCAGGCGGCCAGGGCCGAGACGACAAAGAGGCCCTGGACGTAGAGGAAATCGATTGCCGAGACAGGCCCGACCCGCTGCAAGAGCCAGGCAAGCACCGGGACGCGCAGGACGTAGCCGCTGATCGCATAGGCGGCTGCGACGCCGATTGCACCCCATTGCAGGCCGACGGCGAAGGAGAGCACCGTCGTCAGCGACGAATAGATCCCCCAGCGGAACATCGTCTTCGTCTCGCCCTGGCAGATGAAGATCCAGCCAGTCGTGCTCGACACCGGCTGCATGAGGCTGGCGACCCCGAGCCACGCGAAAATCGGCGCGACCGGCAGCCATTGCTGGCCGAAGAGGATGCTGACCGTTGGCTCCGCGGCGCAAGTGAGCGCCGCAATGCCCGGCATGGTAACCGCAGCCAGCAGCCAGTTGGTCCGCATATAGATATCGCGAAACCGCGCCTTGTCCTCCTGGATGCGGCTCATCAGCGGGATCATCACGCGCGACAGCGGCTGGGTGATGTTCTGCAGCGGGAAGAGCAAGAGCTTGTAGGCGCGGTCGTAGTAGCCGAGCTCGACCGGTCCGGAGAACTTGCCGATCAGGATGTTGTCGAGATTGCGCGAGAAGAAATTGACGAGGTTGAAACCTGTTAGATTGGCGCCGAAGGAGATGATGTCGCGGTCGATCCTGAACGCCGGTCGGCCGGGTATCCATCGCGTCGCCCACCAGGCCGCCAGAAGCGCGACGGCGGCCGACGCCGCCGGGCCGATCACCAGCGACCAATAGCCCATGCCGAGATAGGCGGCCGCGGCGGTGACGAGGAGCCCGACGACCGCCGCATAGACATCGTTGAGCGCCAATTGACCGAACTTCAGATGCCGGTTCATCAAGGCAAGCGGCAGGGCCGCCAGGCTGCCGAGCAGGAGCGGCAGTGCTGCGGCAATCGCAATCGCCGTCATCCGCTGGTCACCGTAGAAGGCGGCCACGGCAGGGGAAAGGGCGACGACCACCAGGGTGCAGACGAGGCCGACGAGAGTGCTGATCCAGAAGACCTGGTTGAGCTCTCTCTCCCCGATCTCCTTGCGCTGGATGACCGCCTGCTGCAGACCGAGATTCTGGAAAAGCCCGACAAAGGCGACAATGGGGCTCACCGAGGCGACGAGACCGAAATCCTCCGGTGCCAGCAGGCGGGCAAGCACGACGACGGAGACGAACTGGATGACCATGCGCACGGCCTGCGCGCCGCCGGTCACCAGCCCGCCGCGAAGGGCGACGCGGCCGAACTGAATGTTTTCCTTGTTCAAGCGACTTGCCTCGATTTGGAGAACCGGCTGAGGATTGCGGCGAAATCGTCGTCGAGAGCCTCCATGTCGAACTCGGCCTCGACTTTTCGACGGGCTTCCCAGGCGATGCGCTCGCATTCATCCGGGTGCTCGGCGATGACGCGAAGCCGACTCGCCAGCGTCTCGACGTCCTTTTCGGCCGCGAGGAAGCCGGTCTTCTGATCCTCGATCAGTTCGGGAATTCCCGAATGGCAGGAACTGACCACCGTCAGCCCGGCGGCCATCGCCTCCATGAGCGCCACCGGTATCCCTTCGACGTCGCCATTCCTGGCGGTGACGCTCGGCAGCACGAAGGCATGCGAACGCCGCAACCATTCTTTGACGTCCTGGTGAGGAAGGCTGCCAAGGAAGGAGACCCGATCCGCAATTCCGAGTTCGGATGCAAGCGCCTCGAGCTGCGGCCGGAGCGGACCGTCACCGATGATCGTGTAGTGCCAGTCGAGTCCTGGGGCGGCGGTGCGAAGCCTGCCGAGAGCGCGGAGTGCGAATTCCACGCCCTTCTTCTCAGCCAGCCGGCAAACCGAAATCAATTGCAGCGTCGCGCCGCGCCAGGATTTCCATTCATAGGGGATCTTCTTGAGGTCGATTCCCATATGGTGGACGGCGACCTTTGCCTCCGGCGCCCCGGCCTCCACCAGCACGCGGCGAAAATAGCCGTTTACCGTCAGGTTGAGCGCGCCATGCTCGAACAGGTCGTTATAGCGGCTGAGACCCCGCTCATGCAGCGGAACACCGACGTCATAGCCGTGGAAGATCGTCACGATCGGCGGGGTCAACCGCTTCCATTTCTTGAGCCGTGCGGCACGGGCGCCATTATGGCCGAAATGGGCGACGATGACATCGCATTCGTTCAATCTTGCGACCGATGACATGTCGAGCGCGGTGGAGGCCTTGTCACGGAGCTTCGGCGGCAGCCGGCCTATGGCCGGACGAAGGCGCGCCGCCGCGCCCCACCAGTCACGCGTTCGTGGCAGGAGGGTCGCAAGCGGTTCCTGCTGGCGATCCGCAAAGTTGTAATCCGAGATACCGTTGCAGACGACGTCGACCTTGAAGCCGCGCCGCAACAGGCCGGCCATCTGGCCGATGACGAAGGTTTCCGAGAGCATCGGAAACTGACCGACGACGAATCCGACGCGCATGCCTTGCCGTCTCAAGAGGCCTTGAGCTGCGCGGGGCGGCTCGCGGCGGCGCGTTCCAGCACCTCGAGGAAAGCCGCAAATTGCCGGGCGGGCTGCATGAGCGGCCGCTCGGCGAAAATCGAGGCGGCTTGCGACAGTCGCTGATGTTCGCCGTCGTCGCTCCACAATCTGCGGATGGCGGCCGTCCAGTCTTCGAGGGGCGCATCATAGTCGAGGACGATGCCGCCTTCGCCGATTGCCTCAGGCAATCCTCCGCGTCGCGAGCCGACGACCGGTATGCCGCTACAATGGGCCTCGGACGCCACCCGTCCCCACGCTTCTTCCCATTTACTGGGCGCAAGCAGGATTTTCGTCCGGCCGTAGACGGTCTTCATGTCGCTGGTACGATTCTCCAGCCGGACATTCTTCAGCGGCGCGATGATCTTGTCGATTTCCGCCCGGTGGTCGTCGGCAAGCTTCCAGCTTTCGACGAAGAGGAACGGAATATCCGGGCATTGCTCGGCGATGCGGACGGCCAGCTCGAATCCCTTCTCCTTGTAGGGGTTGATGAAGGTCACATAGTCCCGCGTCGTCCGGGTCGTGTAGGTTTCGGGATTGATCGTCGGCGGGATGACCACCGAATCAATGCCGAATTTCTCCTTGTAGGCCCGGGCGGTGAATTCCGAATTGGCGATGTAGTAGGCGGATGTCAATTCGCGCAAATCGCCGGCGAGCTCGTGAAACTCGACATTACGCAGGTAGATCACCAGCGGCACATTGTGCACCTGAAGCGCCTTCCCGATCGGCACAGATTTGTGGCACTGCACAACGGCCACGTCAGGCTGCAGTTTCTTCACGGCGAAAGCCGCCGCTTCCCAGGGGTGCCAGGCGCGAACGACGGGATAGCCGGGAAAGCTGTCCATGACGCCGCGCTCTCCCGACAACTTAAGCTTGACGCGCGCCTTGAAGCCGAACATGCCATCGCCGAACAGGGCGGCCAGGACGCCTGCCTCGTGGCCACGCTCGCGCAATTGCTGGACAAGGTGGTGCGTGCTCGACTGAACGCCGCCGCTGAACTCGGGATAATATCCGTTTCCGCCGGCAAACAGAACCTTCATACCGCGTTTCTCCTTCATAGGGACGTTTTCGCCGTGACCGCTGGCGCTTCGCCCAAATGGGCGAGGCGGAACGCATCAACGCCAGAATGACGGCAATTGTTGGGTCAGCCGGCACCGGGCCGGCGCAACCTGTGATATCGGGCCGCGCTCGAGCGGCGCCCAAGGGGCCGACGCGGACGGGGTAAGGGGCCAAATTACGTGTTCATCCAGTCGCAAGAGAGTGATCCTCCACCGAGCAGGGTGACCATGCGATCATAGCAGCATTGCTGCACTGCAGCAAAGACTGTCACGGCAGAAGCCGATAGTCAATCGAGCCTCGCCCGTTTGATTTAGCTCGAAAGGCGTAGGCCAGATTTGATCGGAAACGCTTGCTTGACGCGGCGGCTGTCAGAGCCTCAAATCAGCTTTCTAAGACCAATAACGAGACGGGTGCATGATGGTGGACGACGAACCGGTACCGGAGACGAAGCTGACGTCCACCAAGCGGCGTTGGGCGACCGACGGCAAGTTCCTGACCGGCCGGGTTGCTCGGCCCGAGATCGATCGGCTTCCGCCGGGTCAGTATCTCGTCAAGGACTGGCCCGTTTTGGACCTTGGGCAGCAGCCGCATATCGCGATCGAGACCTGGCGGCTCGACGTGACCGGTGCTGTTGAGCACCCGCTTTCGCTCGACTGGACAGCCTTCCAATCGCTGCCGCAGAGCGAAAGCCTCTCCGACATTCATTGCGTGACGACCTGGTCGCGCTACGACAACCGCTGGCAGGGTGTCGCCACGCGCGATCTGCTTGCCCGGGTGATGCCAAGGCCAGAGGCGGAATACGTCATGCTGACGAGCCTCGACGGCTATTCGACCAACCTGCCGCTCTCCGATTTCGCCGCCGAAGACGCAATCCTTGCGACGACGTGGGAAGGCGTGCCGATCACTCGGTCGCATGGCGGGCCGATGCGCCTCGTAGTGCCGCATCTCTATTTCTGGAAGAGCGCCAAGTGGCTGATGCGCATCGATTTTCGCAGCCGCGACACGGCGGGCTTCTGGGAGCGGAACGGCTACCATATGCGCGGCGATCCGTGGCGCGAGGAGCGCTATTCCGGCGATTGAGCCGAAACCGTGCCATCTCCAACTACCACTTTCGAGCTTTGATGCTACAGTCCACGGTTGAAAGATAGTTGATCTGGAGGAGAGCATGCGCAGTTCCGCCTTGAAAAGCCTGTCCTTCGCTCTGTTTCTCGCATGCGGTACGGCCTCGCTGCAGATGGCGCGGGCGGCCTCGCCCGAACCCGTCCAGGCAGAGCATGGCATGGTGGTCACCGCCCAGCATCTCGCCTCTGACATCGGCGTCGAAGTCCTGAAGAAGGGCGGCAATGCGGTCGATGCGGCGGTTGCCGTCGGCTATGCGCTGGCCGTCGTCTATCCGACCGCCGGCAATATCGGCGGCGGCGGCTTCATGACCATCCGCTTCAAGGATGGAAAGACGACCTTTCTCGATTTTCGTGAACGCGCCCCCCTTGCCGCAACAAAAACCATGTATCTCGACGACAAGGGCAACCTCGTCAAAGGCCGAAGCACCGAAGGTTATCTCGCCGTCGGCGTGCCCGGCCCAGTAGCGGGCTTCGAATACGCTCGCAGCCGCTACGGCACGCGGCCGCTGAAGGAACTCATCGAGCCGGCGATCACGCTGGCGCGCGAAGGTTTTGAGCTTGAGCAGGGCGACGTCGATTCCTTCGACGGCAAAACCGAGCGGCTTTCGAAGGACCCGGCCGCGGCGGTGATCTTCCTGAAGTCGGACGGCAAGCCCTTCGCGCTCGGCGACAGGCTGGTCCAAGCCGATCTCGCCGCTTCGCTTGCAAGCATCGCCGAGAAGGGGCCGGATGCCTTCTACAAGGGTGCGATCGCTGATCAGATCGTCAAGGCGAGCGCGGAAAAGGGCGGCATCCTCGCCAAGAAGGATTTCGAGCAATATCAGGTGCGCGAGCTTGAGCCGGTGAAGTGCAATTACCGCGGCTACGACATCGTCTCCTCGCCGCCGCCTTCCTCGGGAGGGGTGATCATCTGCGAGATCCTCAACATCCTCGAAGGCTATCCGCTCTCCTATCTCGGCTACGGCTCGGCCGAGACTGTGCATGCGATGATCGAGGCGATGCGGCATGCCTATGTCGATCGCAATACCGCGCTTGGCGACCCCGACTTTGTCGAGAACCCCGTCGCCAAGCTTGTCGACAAGGCCTATGCGAAGGAGATCCGCGACAAGATCGATCCGTTCAAGGCCGGCGTCTCGCAGGCGCTGATGCCGGCGGGTTTCGGCGAAAGCCGGGAAACGACGCACTATTCCATCATCGATGACGAGGGAAATGCGGTCGCCGTCACCTATACGCTGAACGGCTCCTTCGGCGCCGGCGTGGTTGCGCCGGGAACGGGAATCCTGCTCAACAACGAGATGGACGACTTCACCGCCAAGTCGGGCGCGCCAAATCTCTACGGCCTCGTGCAGGGCGAGGCGAATGCGATCGCGCCCGGCAAGACGCCGCTTTCCTCGATGAGCCCGACGATCATTTCCAAGGACGGCAAGCCCTTCATGGTGATCGGCAGCCCCGGCGGCGCACGCATCATCACGATTACGCTCGAGGCGATTCTCAACGTCATCGATCACCGCATGAACATCCAGGAAGCGGTCGACGCGCCGCGTCTCCACCACCAATGGCTGCCCGACAAGGTGTTCATGGAGCCCTATGCGCTTTCGCCCGACACACTGAAGCTGCTCTCCGCTATGGGGCACAACGTCAAGATCGACGAGAACTGGACGATCTGGGGACAGGCAACCGGCATTCTCGTCGGCGGCGAGAGTCTGGGCGAGATCGAGTCTGGCAGCGGCGCCCGTTATAACGGCGCCGCCGACAGCCGCATCGGCGCCGGCGCGGCGAGGGGATATTAGACGCCTTCAAGCGTCGCCCCCGGCCAGGCACGCGTCAGGCCGGTCGTGAAATCCTGTAGAGGGCAGCCCTTCCGGTCCGGTTCACCACCGCTCGCGGACTGAGGCGCGAAGCCTCTGCCATCGGGCAATCCGGGACCTGTGGCGTCAAGCCGGTGCGCCCGACAGCCGTGACGCCGGAATATGAGTTCCGGCATGAGGTCACGCGCGCCTGCTTCCAAGAGGCCTCTGCTCAGTATCCCCTCAATTTCCACGAAAGTTTTCGAAATCCGGCATTGCATGGCGGATGGTTTTCTCCGGGCGCGAACAGCGGCGCGACCGCGCTGCAGACCCTGGTCGTCCAGGGCGGCGAGGGCGTGGCGGGCGTAGAAGGTGTCGTCGAGACGGAAGGTTATGTGGCCAAATCCGGCCGCACGGCCACCAAGACCGATACGCCGGTGGCCGAGACACCCCAGTCGATCTCTACGGTCAGCCGCAAGCAGCTCGAGGACCAGAAGCCGCAGAACCTCAGCGAAGCCGTAAGCTATACGCCCGGCGTGCGCATCGGTCAGTACGGCGCCGAGCCCCGTTTCGACGCCTTCAAGGTGCGCGGCATCGACCTCACCTATACCGGCATCTTCCGTGACGGCCTGCGCCAGATCAGCAGCCCGAACGGCCTCTTCCGCCTGGAACCCTACGGTGCGGAGGCGATCACCATCCTGCGCGGCCCGGCAGCATCCATCTATGGCGCGAGCAGCTCCGGCGGCATCGTCGACATCATCTCGAAGCGGCCGACAGAGGAGCAGTTCCGCGAGGTCGAACTTGAATACGGCTCCTTCGGTCGCGTGCAGGGCGCCTTCGACCTCTCGGGTCCCGTCGACGCGGAGAACACGCTGCTCTACCGCCTGACCGGTCTTGCCCGCGACGGACGCCGCGAGATCAGCGCGATCAAGGACGACCGGCTCTTCATTGCCCCGGCGCTGACCTGGCAGCCGGACGAGGGCACGAAGTTCACGCTGCTCGGCGAGTTCATGGATTCGACGACGGGCGGCACATGGGGCTACATCAACCGCTACGGGCCGGATTTCAGGTCGATCGGAGCCACCCCCGTCTATGGCGGCGACGCGCGCTTCAACGATTTCGACCAGGAGCAGTGGCGCATCGGCTACGAACTGGAACACGCCCTTTCGGACAATGTGACGCTCTATCACAAGCTGCGATACTCGGACCTGTCGACACGGCAGGAATGGGTCTACGAGAATTATCCGGGCATCGTGATGGAGGACAACAGCGGCCTTGCGACGGACACCTATCTGAAGACCGACTTCGAGACGGGCGCGCTCGACCACCAGCTCATCACCGGCATCGACTACAGCTACATGAAATACACGTCGCGGCAGGGTTCCGGCCCGGATCTCTTCACCGACGATTTCACCTATGTGCCCGAGATCACGTACAACGAGACCCAGCGGCAGAACTCGGTCGGCATCTACGTTCAGGACCAGATTGAATACGATGCCTGGCGGCTGATGGCGGGCCTGCGCCACGATTGGCTCGACAGCAAGTACACCCCTGGCGGCGTCGACTATTCGCGCGACGACAGCGAGACAACCGGGCGTATCGGGGTCGGTTACGTGACGCCGTGGAACGTCATGCCCTATGTCAGCTATGGCACGTCCTTTGTCGCCAATCCAGGCGTGATCCTGTCGAACGGCGGCGTTTCGGAGCAGGCCAGGCCGACGATCGGCGAGCAAGTCGAGGTTGGCGTCAAATACGCGTTGCCGGACCACAACGCCCTGATCACCGCATCGCTCTTCAACATCGACCAGCAGAACGCCTCGGTCTGGGAAACCTCTTCGGGTGTGAACCTGTTGCGCCAGCTCGATCTGAGGTCACGGGGTTTTGAACTGGAAGCGACCGCCTCGCTGGACAATGGCCTGAGCCTGATTGCGGCCTATTCCTACAACGACGTCAAAATCACCAAGCTCACTGCCGAGACAGCGGGCAATCAACTGAACTCCACGCCCTACCACACCTTCTCGCTCTGGGCGGATTATGAGTTCCAGAGCGGCGCGCTCGAGGGCCTGGGCGTGGGTGCCGGCATCCGGTATCTCGGCTCCAGCTTCGGCGACAACCAGCACACGCCGGTGCTCGACAACGAGGCGCGCACCTTCGTCGATGCATCGCTGCGCTACGATCTCGGACAGCTCAATCCATCCATGGAGGGCGTCCGCCTGCAGGTCAACGCCACGAACCTGCTGGACGAGGTCAAGCAGATCTGCACAACCGGGTTCTGCTATTTCGACGAGGGGCGCAAGGTCGTCGGCAGCATGCGCTACCGCTTCTGATGCTGGCGCGCTACTCTACCCCCTCACGCGTTTCGCCGGTCGTGGTCTTTCTGACGGTCGGCGGCCTCTATGTCGCCCAGAGCGTCATTGGCGGGCTGACCATGCTCGGCCTGCCGACCGTGCTGCGCAATCAGGGCCTGCCGCTCGACCGGATCGGTCTCGTCTATCTCACCGTACTGCCGTGGGCGCTCAAGTTCCTCTGGTCGCCCTATGTGGAGCGGTTCCGCCTACCGCGCGTCGGCCGCAACCGGTCGCGTGTCATCGTGGCCGTCGGCGGTTCGCTTTGCGCCGCCGGCCTCGCTGCCATCGGGCTCACCGATCTTTCGCCGCTGATGCCGGTGCTGGTCTGCCTCATTCTCGTGGCCTTCGTAACCTCGACAGTCGACATCGCCTGTGACGGCTATGCGGTGGAGACGCTCGCCAGGGAACACCACGGCTGGGGCAATACCGCACAGGTGGGAGGCTCCTATCTCGGCTCGGCGATTGGCGCGGGGCTCTTCCTCGTCCTCGTCGACCGCTACGGCTGGTCGCCCGCAGTCTTTTTCATGGCGGGAGTCGTCTTCCTGCTCGGCCTTCCTTTCGCCTTCGGCCCTGCCACGCGTGGCGCCGTCGAGACGCGCAGTCATGCGCCTTCGCTCGTCACCGCGCTGAAGCGCCCGGCGGTTCGCAAGGGCCTCGTGGTTGCGGCAATCTATGTCGCGGCACAGAAATGGGGGCTCGCCATGCTCGGTCCCTTCCTTATCGACTATGGCTTCGACCTGGCGACGGTCGGCGTGCTGAACGGCTTCGGCAGCATGGTGGTGGGGCTTGCCGGGGCGCTGATAGGCGGTGCAGTCGTGCGTCTTTTCGGCGCGAATTTCGTGCTGACCCTCGCCATTCTGCTGCAGACCACCATGCTTCTTGCCTTCGCCTTCTTCGATTTCGCGGGCAGCGTTCCGAAATTGATTGTGATCGGCGTTGCCATCCTCTCTTCGTCGGGCATCATGGCACTCGGCTTCGTCGCCCTCTATTCCCAATTCATGGGCTGGTCGGATCCCAGACAGGCAGGCGTCGACTTCACCATCTTCCAGTGCATGGATAGCCTCGTCAGCATGGTCGGGGGTGTTGGTGCCGGCTGGATCACCGAGACGCTTGGCTACACCGCCTATTTCGGCATGGCCGCGGCGATCTGTTTTGCCGCAGCCCCCGCCATCTACCTCCTGATGCGTGGCCGCACCGTTCTTGCCTCGGCTGCCACCTCGCAGGGCTGAACCGCACCGCATTCGCTCGACGCGGGCAGTTCTTGTGGGCCGTTTCCCGTCCGCCTCATGCCACGAGGCCTTGCCGTTCGGCGATCCGTCAGGCGGACGTCATGCCGGGCGGCGCAGGAAGAAGCGCGAGAATGAGGCCGGATCCGAAAAGCCCAGGCGGAAGCTGGTGGCCTGGACGCTGCCGCGGGTGAACGACGGGATCGCGTCCAGCCGCCGATCAGTCTTTCGACAAAGCGACGCCTGCCGCCTCGCGGATCGTCTGCATCAGGATCGACAGCGGCAGCGACGGGATTGCATCGGTGCGCATGGTGAGGCCGACCGGTCCCTTTGTCTCGCTGGTATCGATCGGCAAGGCCGCAAGCAGGCCGTCCTCGATGTCGGTGGCGACGACGCCGTTCGAGATGATCCAGATGGCGTCGCTCGAACGCACGAAGGCACGGCCGAAGGAATCGGAGACGGTTTCGATCTGGTTCGGCAGGCCGGCGATGCCGTTGGCGATCAGGAAGCGCTCGACGAAGGGGCGGATGATCGAAGCTCGGGTCGGCATCAGCACGGGATAGTCGCCAAGATGCGCGAAGATCGACGGCTTGCCGGAAAGCAGCGGATGGCCGGCACGTACGGCGAAGACCACCTGCTCGGAATAAAGGTGCTCGAAGGAAAAGCCGGTCATTCGGTCGGGCGCAGCAAGCCTGCCGACGACGAGGTCAAGATCGCCGACGCGTAGCTGCTCCAGGAGAACCGCATTCTCGCCGGTGACGATCTTGATCCGGGCGCCGGTGTTCTCCTCGAGGAAAAGGCCCATGGCCCGGGGCATGATGCGCGTCGAGACCGTCGGCAGCGCGCCGACGCGGATCGGCGGCACGTCGCCGGAGCGTTCTTGCGAGACGGAATCGAGGCCTTGCCGAAGGGCCGTCAGCGCCGCGCCGGCGTGGCGCAGGAAGACCTCGCCGTAGCGGGTGATCTTGATGCCGCGTCCGTCGCGCTCGAATACGGAGACTCCCAGGACCTCCTCCAGCTCGCGGATCGTCTTGGTGACCGCCGGCTGGGTGACATTCAGGAGATCGGCAGCCTTCACGACGCTCTTCTGTCGCGCGACCTCGACAAATGTCTGCAGATGACGAAACTTGATGCGCGCGTCGACCATGAAAACATAACTCAGGAGTTAATGGATCGCCGCAAAATATCATTTTACCTAACCAGATGAAATGGCCAATTTGGGTGGGGAGGAGACATACCGTGCAATTCACCCGTATCAACGACATCGCCATCCACTATCGGTTGATTGGCGCCGTTGCCGAAAAACCGGTGCTTGTCTTCATCAATTCGCTCGGCACGGATTTCCGCATCTGGCGCGACGTCGTTACGCGCCTGTCCGATGAGTTTGCCATCGTCCTTTACGACAAGCGCGGTCACGGCCTCTCGGATATCGGCCAGGTGCCTTACTCGATCGAGGATCATGCGACCGATCTCGCCGCTCTTCTCGACCGGCTCGCCGTCAAGCGGGCCATTATCTGCGGACTTTCGGTCGGCGGCCTCATCGCGCAATCGCTCTACCAGCGCCGCCCCGATCTGGTGCGTACGCTCGTGCTTTCCGATACGGCGCACAAAATCGGTACGGCCGAGATGTGGGACGCCCGCATCGCGGCGATCGAAGCGCATGGTATCGAGGCGGTCGCCGACGCGGTGCTCGAGCGCTGGTTCACGCCGGCCTTCCGCCGGCCCGAAAACGTCGCCTTCGCCGGCTACCGCAATATGCTGATCCGCCAGCCGGTGCCGGGTTACGTCGGCACCTGTGCGGCAATTCGCGACGCCGATTACACGGAAGCCGCCAGGAGGATCGCGGTGCCGGTGCTCTGCGTCGTCGGCGACCAGGACGGTTCGACGCCGCCCGATCTGGTGCGCTCGACGGCTGAGCTCATCCCCGGCGCGCGCTTTGAGGTGATCCAAGATGCAGGGCATATCCCATGCGTCGAGCAGCCGGAGGCGCTGACGGCGACGCTGCGCAGTTTTTTCAAGCCCCTATTGCCTGGAGACAAACCGATGAGTGATGCCCCCCATGATTGACAGCTCCGCTCCCTCCAACCGCTATCGCCAGGGCATGGCGACGCGCCGCGCCGTTCTCGGCGACAATCACGTCGACCGCGCCCAATCGGCCACGACGGATTTCGACCAGCCGTTCCAGGAGCTCATCACCGAGGCGGCCTGGGGTCATGTCTGGTCGCGCCCGGCCTGGACGAAGCGCGAGCGGTCGATCGTCACCATCGCGCTCTTGGCCGCCCTCGGCCAGGACGAGGAGGTGGCGATGCATGTCCGCGCCACGGGCAATACGGGGGCGACGCGCGACGACATTTGCGAGGCGCTGCTCCATGTGGCGATCTATGCCGGCGTACCGGCCGCTAACCACGCCATCAAGATCGCCAAGCAGGTCTTCGGCGAGATGGATGCCGCAAGGCCTGAGGGGGAGTGACGATGTCCGACACAGAGTTTCGCAGGCCCGAAACGGGCGCCTTTTTTCAGCGGGACCGGGATTGGCACCCGCCGGCCTTCGCGCCCGGCTACAAGACTTCGGTGCTGCGTTCGCCGCAGAAGGCGCTGCTCTCGCTCGACAACACGATCTCCGAGATCACCGGTCCGGTCTTCGGCCATTCGATGCTCGGCGAACTCGACAACGACCTCATCCACAATTTCGCCAAGGCCGGCGAAAGCGCGATCGGCGAACGCATCATCGTTCACGGCCGGGTGCTGGACGAGCGGGGCCGTCCGGTTCCCGGCGCATTGCTCGAATTCTGGCAGGCGAATGCCGGCGGGCGCTACCGTCACAAGAAAGAAAGCTACCTCGCGCCGCTCGATCCGAATTTCGGCGGCTGCGGGCGGACGATCACCGACGAGAACGGCTACTACTATTTCCGGACCATCAAGCCCGGTCCCTATCCCTGGCCGAACGGCGTCAACGACTGGCGGCCGGCGCATATCCATTTCTCGATCTTCGGCCACGGCTTCGCCCAGCGGCTGATCACCCAGATGTATTTCGAAGGGGACCCGATGATCTGGAAATGTCCGATCGTCGGCACGATCCCCGATCGCCGGGCGATCGAGCAATTGATCGCTCCGCTCGATTGGGCCAACACCATCCCGATGGATGCGCGGGCCTATAAATTCGACATCGTACTACGCGGCCGCCGCTCGACGTTCTTCGAGAACCGGCCGGAAGGCAATTGAGGGAGGGAACCGATGGTTCAGGATCTGGGCTACCTCAAGGAAACCGCCTCGCAGACGGCTGGACCTTACGTCCATATCGGCCTGACACCGAATTTCTGCGGCATCCCCGGTGTCTACGAACGCGACCTCGGATCGTCGATGGTCAATGACAAGACGCTTGGAGAGCGCATCACCGTGACCGGCCGCGTGATCGACGGCGCGGGAGCGCCGCTCAAGGACGCACTCATCGAAATCTGGCAGGCGGATGCCGCGGGTCTCTACAATTCGCCTTCGGAAATGCGCGGCGCCGCCGATCCGAATTTCACCGGCTGGGGCCGCTGCCCGACGAGCGCCGAAGACGGCACCTTCGTTTTCGAAACCGTCAGGCCCGGTCGTGTTCCGTTCAAGGACGGACGCCTGATGGCGCCGCACATCACCTTCTGGATCGTGGCGCGCGGCATCAATATCGGGCTCCACACGCGCCTGTACTTCCCGGACGAGGTGGCGGCGAATGCCGAGGATCCGCTGCTTGCACGGATCGAGCATCGCCATCGGGCCGAGACGCTTGTCGCCGGCGGTCAGGCGCCTAATTATGTCTTCGACATTCATCTCCAGGGGGAGAAGGAAACGGTCTTCCTGGATATATGATCATTGGCGACCCATCCGCGTTGCCGCGTGTTTATCGACGTTCCCTGTCCCAGGGAACGTCAGACCCCTGGAGACGTGGAATGACCTATTCGGCCTTTGATCATCCGTATCTTTCCGGTCTTCTTGGCGATGAGGCCGTAGCCGCGGAGTTTTCCGCGGCCGCGGATATTCGCGCCATGCTGGCTTTCGAGGCGGCGCTGGCGCGGGCCGAAGCGCAGCACGGCGTGATTCCGGCGGCGGCCGCCGACCGGATTACCGAGGCGTGTCGCGCGTTTTCCCCGGATGTCGCCGCTTTGCGGCGCGGAGCAGCGGCTGACGGTGTGGCGCTGCCGGAACTTGTCCGGCAATTGCGGCTCGCCGTCGGTGAAGTGGCGGCGGAGCACGTACACTATGGCGCCACCAGCCAGGACGTCATCGACACCAGCCTGATGCTGCGCCTGAAGGCGATCGGCGAGCTTTTCTCCGCCCGCCTCGGCGAGATCGTCGCGGTGTTGGAGGAAGGTGTCCGTCAGTGGGGCGAGCGTCCGCTGCTGGGCCGTACGCGTATGCAGGCAGCTATTCCGATCACGGTGGCGGATCGAATGCGCAGCTGGATCGAGCCGCTGCTCGACCACCAGGACCGGCTCGACGCCATGGATATCGATCTGTTCGCCGTGCAATTCGGCGGTGCGGCCGGCACCCTCGACAAGCTCAAGGACAAGGCGGACGCGGTTCGTGCAACGCTCGCGGAGGAACTGGCGCTTATCGACTGTCCGCAATGGCACAGCCAGCGTTCGGCGATCGCCGATTTCGCCCACCTGCTTTCGCTGATCACCGGAAGCCTCGGCAAGTTCGGCCAGGATGTCGCCCTGATGGCGCAGGCGGGCGATGAGATCGTGCTCGCCGGCGGCGGTTTATCCTCCGCCATGGCGCACAAGCAGAACCCGGTCGCCGCCGAAGTGCTGGTGACGCTGGCACGCTTCAATGCCACGCAAATATCCGGCATCCATCAGGCCGTGGTGCACGAGCAGGAGCGTTCCGGTTCCGCCTGGACGCTCGAATGGCTGCTCCTTCCGCAGATCGTCGGCGCGACCGCGGCGGCGCTGAGGCTTGCCAGGGAACTCGCCGGCAATATCCGGCGTCTGGGCGCCGCTTGAGGACTGTCGAAAAGATGCCGGACCGCTTCCTGAGAAACGGTCCGGCGATTGCTATTCAAGGCAATTTCGCAGGGGTGTCAGGCAATCAAGCCGACCGGGAAATATTCCAGTCGAGCCGGTGTACGTCCCTCTGCAATTGCGCATAGGACCCGGTCGGTATCCTGCCGTGATGCATTGCCGCTACCTGGGTTGCGTCAGCCCGGATGTTTCGCTCCTCGCGACGCAGCCTGTTGAAGGCGACGGAGCTGAGCTTGCCCGAGGAGCGCTCCGCATCCATGCGATGATTGGCGGCGCGAAGCTCGTGGAGGATAGCGGCGAGCCGCGGCTGTTGCACGACCACAGCGGAAGTCATGGGCCGGGCGACCGGGGCGGGAGGGGTCATTGCATCGTCGTTGCCGAATATTCCCTGGTAGTAGTCGCCGTTCTCGGGACCGGGTGACGTGACACCCTCGTGCCGTTCGGCTGCCAGGGCGCCGCCTGCGACGAGCGACAAAGCGAGGGCTGCGATTGCGGATGTCGTGATGAGCGAGCGCATTTTTGCGTCTCCTTGAACTGGGGAAGCAGCGAGCTTCCAGTCGGGGCTGTCTCATACCGTCGCGTCGCGATCATTCCGGTCGCCGGCAGTATTCAGCCTCGAGAGAAGGAATAGACCCTGAGGCGCTGCAAGTCACATTAACAATAAATAAAGTTTCTCCGGACTTCTTTGACAAAGTTCTGTCAAATTCCTGGCGGCAGCGGTGTAACCTCTTCGAGAAATATTAGGAAATGCACGGTCTTGGAGGTTTATCTCCCGATATTAACCGGGGTCTCGGTTAGCCTTCATGAACATCTTGTAATATTTTGGAGAAGGTATCGGTTCAAGACGATGCCGGCGAGGTTGCGACCCTGTTCGGCTGAGGCCGCGGCTTTGTCTGACCTAAATGGGTTGGTTTGTCGCGCGATTTTGTTTCATTGCCGCCAGCCGTTCGCGCTCACGCTCATAGTAGTGCTCGAGCGAGGGCAGTGTTGGCTTGAGCTCGTTGAATAGGGACTCGTCGATGCCGACGGCGTCGCGGTGCTTCGCTTCGATATAGGCGCGGTGCTGGGCAAGCGCGGCTTCGGAGGCCCCCTCGGCCAGCGTGAAGACGGGTGAAACCGTGCTCCGCCCCTTGACGGTGATCCGGTCGATCTCGACGACCGGGAATTTGCCGGCGACGAGTGCGGCCGTCCGTTCGCCAAGGAGCAGCGGGATACCATAGTCCTTCGACGCGCCCTCGAGGCGCGAGGCGAGGTTGACCGCGTCACCCAGCGCCGAATAGTCGAAGCGGCGGGAGGAGCCCATGTTGCCGACGACACATTCGCCCGTGTTGATGCCGATGCCGATGCGAAGCATTTTCGGCTGGCGTCCGGCCGCCTCGGCTTCGGCTTCGAGCTCAGCGTTGACGCGGACGAGCGCGGCGAGCATGTCACGGGCTGCGGTGACGGCGTGAGGGGCGTGATCGGGATCGTCGAGCGGGGCGTTCCAGAAGGCCATCAGGCAATCGCCGATATATTTGTCGATCGTACCGCCTTGGTTCAGCACCGCCTCGGAGAGCGGCGTCAGCAACCGGTTGATAAGCGTCGTCAGCCCCTCCGGGTCGTCCTTCATGTCTTCCGCAATCGTCGTGAAGCCGCGAACGTCGCAGAAAAGGATCGACAACGTGCGCCTCTCGCCGCCGAGCTTCAGTTGCGAGGGATCCTGCGCCAGTCGTTCGACCAGTGCCGGCGAGAGATATTGCGCGAAGGCCCGCGTGATCTCGCGGCGGCGGCGGCGCTCCTCGGCATAGTCGATGCCCGCCTGGCCGACCGCAACGCCGAGGAAGGCAAGGCCGGGGCCGAGCGGGGAGACGAACAGATGGCCGAAGCGCATCAGGCAGTAGCTTGCGAGGATGATCAGCGTAAGCGCGAGGGCGCCGTAGCCGAGCGTCCTCCAACTTGTCGATTTGAAGAGGGCGAGCGCGGCTGCCAGGGTGGCGAGGAGGATAGCCAGTATGGCAATCGGCGTACCCGCTCTCTTGATGGTAAGCCCGTGGACGAGATTGTCGTAGATAGTGGCCTGGATCTCCGCGCCGGCGACGAGGCCGCGCGAATGGACCGTGTCGGAGGTGGCGAAGGCGTCCACCCCGCCGTCGGCAATCGACGGGGCGTTCTGCAGGCTCAAACCGACGATGACGACGCGATCGCGGAAGGTGCCTTCCGGCAGGAAATTCTCCGGATCGAGCGCCTGGTAGTAGGAAACGGTCGGATAGGTGCGCGCCGGCCCGAAGGTCTGGATCAAGGTCCGCCTCTGCGCCGGCTCCGGATCCGCTCCGGCGATTGTCGCGAGCGTCGCAGCGAAACCGTCCGGATAGGGGGGGATCTGCCGCAAGGTACCGTCGCCGCTGAGATCGACCGAGGCGATACCGACTTTTGCGCCTTTTTCTGTGAAGAGGGAGAGGGGTTCGGTGCGGACGAACTGGTCGGCCTGCGGCGTTTCGATCAGCGTCTGGTCGCCGGCAAGCACAACATCCGGCCCAAGCGCCTCGGCCAGTGCCCTGTCGCTTTGCGGATCCGCGGCCGGCTCGGCAAAGATAACGTCGAGCGCAATCGCCCGGGCGCCGGCCTTTCTCAACGCCTCGACCAGCCGGGCGTGGAGGGCGCGCGGCCAAGGCCATTGGCTGCCGATCTCGGCCATCGACGGTTCGTCGATCGCGACGATGACCGGGCCGTCCTCGGGAAGCTCGGGGCGGCCGATGAGCGACAGGTAATCATAGGCGCGCAGGTCGGCGAGTGACCAGCTGCCGGTCAGCGAGACAAGCGAGACGAGGACGGTAACGAAGACGGTCAGGACGGAAAGCTTCGCCCGCCGCGGCGAAAGACGAATACGATCCACCGCTGCGGAAACGCGTTGACGGGCAAGCACTTTGCGAGGAGCGTTCATCAGAACCGCACTTTGACCGTGCCCTTGACGGTGGGACCCCAGCCGGGAATGCCGTCACGCACCTCAAATTCCTCATCGAGTAGGTTGAAGCCGGCGAGTTCCACCTCGATCCGTTTGTCGAACGGCTCCCATTGCAGCGAGGCGTCGAGCGTCCAGAAGTCATCCAACGTCGCGGTGCCCTCCGTCCGCTCGCCAATGTAGTTTGCCGCTACCGTCGTCTTGATATTCGCGGTGTTCACCCACGTCAGCGCCACTTGGCCCGAGTTCTCAGGGAGCAATGGTAGGTCACCCCCGGTCGAGAGGTCCTCGCTTTCAGTGCGCGCCACTGTCGCCGACAGACCCAGGCCATGGCCGAGCGCCAGGTTGGTGGTCAATGCGACACGGTCGACTCTGCCCTTATTGAAATCAAAGTCCGTCGTCGAGAATGGAAAATCGATCGAGCCGTTGCGGATTTCCTGATGCTGATAATCGACCGCCGTGAAAAGCCAATCGTTCCATTCGGCGTCCCAGCGCAGAGCCAGCGTGTCGGCATAGCCGTCCGTGCCAATCAGGAATTGGTTCGGCTGCAGCCCAACGATGCCGACGGGCGCAAGGGTGGCCGCGCCGAAGTTATAGCCTTCGCGCTGGACGGCGGCGCGCAGCCAATGCCCCTCGGCCGGTGCCCAGGCGACACCGAGCTTGGGCTCGAGGCGAATATTGTTGTCGTTAACGTCCTCAATGTAACGGGCAAACAGCGCACCTTCGACCTTGAGATCCGGGGTGATCTCGTAAAGGCCGTCAAGGTAGGCTTTTGCCACAGCCTGCGCCGACGAATCGTAGTCGGTCGGAAGCGGAACGGACAGAATGCTAATGTCTGTTCTAGAGTTCGAATGGACTTTGCCGCCTTCGATGCCGTAGCGCCAGGTCAGATCACCGTCGCCATACAGGCGGTTCAAAGCGCCGATATAACTCGTTTCGTTCTGCTCGCTCCTGATATGAGCCAAATCCGGGAAGGCGACGTCCGACAGAACCGAGCGCGAGGTTTCAACGATCTCCCTGTCGCCAAAGAAGAAGGCCGCGTTGGCGACATTCCTGTAGCCGAACGTGTGGCTCCATGCGACGCCGGAGATAAGCCTCGAGGAACTGTTGTCCTCCAGCTGATCCCGGTGAGTAAACGGGAACAGGATCGGATCTGGTATATCGAAAGTATTTCGGCTGTCGTCGACCTCGGCCATATTGAGGAACGCGACGATTCTATCGTCGGGAGATGGCGTCGCGGTCAGGTAGCCGTTGCCTCCGATCAGGCGCGCCTCACGATCCATATCGAGGCCGTTGGCGAGGTCGATCGTATCTCGCGGCTCCTCCCACTGCAAAGTGCCGAAGACGCTGATCGGAAAGGGCGAGACGGTGAAACCGCGAACCGCCGCCTCCCCGATCCAGCCCACCTGTTCCCCATTCGCGATGAACCCGCCGCCAAGTTCCGCTTCAAAGAACGGCGACTGCAGCAAGTTGACCGTCCGCTCACGGCTGGCGAGCATGTGCGGTTCGATCAAAAGCCCCTGAACGAGGGCGGAGAAGCTCGTGGTATTGACCGTATTGGTAATTGCGTTCGCGGCGAAATCGTAATTGTTGAAGAAGGGATTGACGCTGCCGCGCACCGCCTGGTCCACGTAGCTCGCGCCGGTGAAGGGGTCGAACACGGCATCGCCGTAATATTGGCCCCAGGCGTCCAGCCCCTGTAGACGGAACGCGTCGTTGAGCGTCGAGCCGGCCTCCTGGTTGGCACCGAGCGCCGCCGTATCGCCGCCGCGCGCGCGGGTGCGGCGCATTGCTTCCTGGGCGTTGCGGATGGCGGCGTCCGCGTCATAGGCGTCGATGGCGACGGCGGTTCTGACTGTCGCCACGACAGGATCGTTCGGGTCCAGCCTATCCGCATTGTCGAGCGCCTGGGCAGCCGGAATCCGGTCACCCTTTTCATAATGCGCGGCCGCAAGCAGGAGCTGGGCGTTGGAAAATGCGGGGTTCGCCGTCGAGCCGGCAAGCAGGTCTTCGACCGCCTTGTCGACCTCGCCGTTCTGCAGGTGATAGCGACCGCGTGCGACCAGGGCCACATCGAAGGAAGGATCGACGGAAAGTGCGGTGTCGATTTCGCGCTTCGCCTCGGCCATCCGCATTTCATCCATATACTGGATCGCGAGATTTGCATGGGCGACGGGATCCAGCGGATCCAGTGCGATTGCTTCCTTGAATGCGGCCTCGGCGGCACGGTTGTCACCGCGCTCACCCTGAAGGAGCCCCAAGGAATTCCAGATGGAGGACGAACCGGGGGCCGTCTTCAACGCCTTGTTGAGATCGGCAAGCGCGCCGTCGAGATCACTTTCGAGGTGATAGCGGTAATGGGCGCGGGCCTCGAGCGCGGTCGGATCTTCAGGATCGATCGAAAGCGCCCTTTCGACACCGTCTCGAAGTTCGTCACGATCGTCGAGCAAGAGCGCGAGTTGGGCGCGCGCCGCCGGCAAGGTCGGATCGTCGGGGAATCTCTGCTCGGCCTTCTTGATCGCCGCGATGGCTGCGGGGATGTCTTCCCGGAAACCCGCGGTCCAGGCCTGCGCCATGCCGGCGTAACGGCCCGCAGCAGCACGCGGTGGTTCTTCTATGTGGTCGGGATCGGCAAGACCGCGGGCAAAATACCCCCCGTAGGCCGCTATGGTACGGCGGCTGGCGTCGAGCCCCCGTTCAGCCTTCGCGAACAGCTGTGCTGCCTCCCGATATTGATTCGAGGAGCCGGCCATCAACGCCTTGATCAGGTTGGCGCGGGCGACCTGGGGGCCTGTCAGGCCACGCCTGCTTGCCTCTGAAAGCGCCGCCTGAGCCTTGCGACGGCCATTGAGAGAGAGATAGATCTCGGCAATGTTCAGCCAGTCCTCGGCGGTGCGGGAGGCTTCCGGCTCAGCCTCGATCCGCGCGCGTTGACGGCGCATCTCGGGGACGCTGAGCGGTGTTGCTGGCATCCAGATAAAGGCGTTGCGCAGCGACAGATGAAAGAGCATCTGCTCGCGGTCCTTCGGCGTGACGATGACGATCTTGGTAGGGGCGCTGCCGATCGCGGCCACCGCGCCTTCGCCCTGCTTCACCGTCACGCTGCCATAGGCATTCTTAAGCTCGACGACGCCTTCGAGTACGGTCAGCGAGGTCTTTCCGTCGGTGCCGACGGTCATCGTCCAGTCGGTGCCGCGGATGGCGGCGGCCGCGGCCGGGGTCTCGATCACCAGACCTTCACCGCCGCGCTCTGCACGGGCCCAGATCGCGCCCGATTGCAGTTCGAGGTTCGTGTCGCCCCCGCCTATCTGCTTGACGCGCAAGGCGGTGTTACGTCCGAGCCGGATCTGAGTGTGGTCTCGGAAGAGGACGGCGAGCGCGCCGGTGGCATTGGTGCGCAAGACGTCGCCCGGAAGCAGGTCCTGGGCAAGGTCGACGAAGCGCCAATTGGAGAGGTCGACGAAGCGCACCTCCTCGCCGGACTTGCGAGCGATAACGGACCCTGCGGCGGGCTGATGACGCGGCACCGGCTCGGCAAGCGCCGGCCATGGCGCAAAAAGCGCCATTGCGATCAGCAATGCCCCCGTTCTTCTTTGCCGCATTTTACGAAATGGCCCCTCGTTACGCTGAATCCAGTGGATTCTCGGAGAGAAAAAGTCAAGCGCCCAGTTTTGGGCATATATTGTTACCGCTCCGGTGTAATAAAGAGGACACCAGAGGAAGGGAAAAGCGCATGGATCTAGGGGGAAACCTTTACAAGTTCGAAGCGTCAAGTGAAGGAGAGGGGCAGGAGGTAGCGCCGAGTACCTATTACGATCACATTCAGAAGATCAATGATATCTTCTCCGATCAGATTAAGATGTCCGATCAGAAGGCGGCCTATATCTTTACCTTCATGTTTGCCTTTCTGGTCTCGTCAGAAGAAGGGCGGAATGTGTTTACTTGGCAGCGCTACATGGAAGGGGAGACGTTGCCGATGATACTTTCGGCCACTATGGCGCTTGCCTCGATATTTTCACTCCTTGCCGCCATCCTCGTGGTTCTGCCGAGGAAGGGCGCCACGTCCACAACGCTCTTCTGGGGTGCATGGCGCGCCCATCGCGACGAGTTCCTCGAGGCGGCAGGCCGAGGCGATTCGTCCTATCTGTTTCGTCAGTACGTGGACAATGCCGATGTGCTTTCGGCAATCGCCTGCAGCAAATATCGCCTCGTCATCGCCGCTTTCCGCGGCCTTCTGGTCACGGTCCTCGCTTACGTCTGTCTGCTGGCAATCCACTAGCCCGGCTTTTAGGGCCGAGAGCCAATTTGTTTACAGAGCGAAAGCAGTGGCGATGCCTGTGGTTGCGGCTGGCTGGCCGACTGCTGCACCGAGTCGACTGCTACACCGAGTCGCGCACCCTTTCCCATGCTTTCGTCAGGTGCCGTCCCAGCACCTCCGATAGCTTGACCGTGTCGCGGGCCTCGAGGGCGGCGATCATCTCTTCGTGCTCGGCGACGGCGGCAGCCCACTTTTCGGGGCCTTCGTGGCCGATGAAGCGGATGCGCTTCAGCCGCGTCTGCAGCACGCCGTGCATGTCGGCCAACGCCGCATTGCCGGAAAGCTGGACGATCGCCGTGTGGATCTGCTGATTGAGCTTGTAATATTGCAGCCGGTCGCCGGCCTTGTAGCGGCGGACCATCTCGTCGTGCAGCGCTCGCACCTCGGCAATCCCCGCGTCGCTTGCCGTTTCGCAGGCGAGTCGCCCGGCGAGCTCCTCGAGCGCCTGCAGCACCGTCAGCATGTCCTTGACGTCCTTGGCGCTGAAGCGCTTGACGACGGCGCCGCGGCTCGGCACGAGCTCGACCAAACCTTCGCTCGCCAGATATTTGATCGCCTCGCGAAGCGGCGTGCGCGACACGCCGAGCTGCTCGCCGAGCTGGCCTTCGTGCAGTCGGGTGCCGGGCGGAAGATCGCCTTCGATGATCATGTCGCGCAAGTGGCTGACCAGCGTGTCGTGCAGCGCGGTGCGCCGGATCGGCCCATGGCCGCCTTCGGGCCGCCGCTCCAATGGTGTGATTTCGTTCATTTTTCCCGTTCTGCGCTGCGACCGATGTCCCGGTCTCTTGTTCCCTCGACCACTCGATTGAATCAGCGGTGTCTCATTCAAGCATGGAGGCAGCCCTCGTTATCGTCAACAGAAAATGCTGCATACAGAATACAAAAGACTTGATGCAGAATTTTGAATAACGTATGACAGTGCCCGAGGCATGAAGACGGAGGACATTCTCACAATGACGACCAATGGTGCGGCTGAGGCGAAGGGACGGCGTCCTGTCATCGCCCTTGCCATGGGGGATCCGGCAGGGATCAGTCCGGAACTGACGGCCAGGCTGCTTGTGCTCGGCGATATTCGCGAAGCGGCGCACATCATTGCCATTGGTGACCGCCGCATTCTCGACGAGGGTGCGAAGGTCGCCGGCGTCGCGCTCGATCTGCAGGCCGCCTCACTCGAGACGCTCGACAATGTCGGCACGTCTCGTCACGGGTTCGTTGATCTGGCGCATCTTGATCCGGCCGACGTCGTGCGCGGCGAGGCGACGCTTGCCGGCGGCGCTTTCGCCACCCGCAATTTCCGCATGGCGCTGGAATTGGCGCATGCCGGCAGGGCGGATGCCGTCTGCTTCACGCCCTTCAACAAGAAGGCGGTGCGCTTTGCCTATCCGGGCTATGACGACGAAATCCGCTTCGTCGCCGACGTGCTTTCCTTCACCGGGAAGGTCCGCGAGTTCAATGTTCTCGAAAAAGTATGGAACGCCCGCGTCACCTCCCACATTCCGCTGTCGGAAGTGGCGAGGAGCCTTTCGGTGGATTCGATCCTGGCCGAACTCGAGCTCACACGGGCCTGCCTCAGGAACGCCGGCTATGACGAGGCGAGGATCGCGGTCGCGGGGCTCAATCCGCATGCAGGCGACGGCGGCAGCTTCGGCATGGAGGAGATCGACATCATCGAGCCCGCCGTCGAAAAGGCCAAGGCGCTCGGCTTCAACGTCGAAGGGCCGTTCCCGGCCGACACGGTGTTCGTGCGGGCGCTGAAGGAGGGCTTCCACGCGGTGCTGACCATGTATCACGACCAGGGTCAGATCGCGATGAAGCTGATGGGCTTCGACAAGGGCGTGACGATGATGGGCGGTCTGCCTTTCCCGCTTTGCACGCCGGCGCACGGCACGGCCTATGACATCGCCGGCAAGGGCATTGCCGATGTCGGCGCCAGCCGCGAAGCGATCCTGCTTGCGGCCCGCATGGCGCAGAAAAACAGGGGTCTCTCCGCGGCCGCCTGAATTCGCACGCTTTCAAGCCATACCGGCGTCAGGGGAGGTCTTGCGCCGGATCCAACTCAACGGGAGGACCACAGGTGAAGAAATCCGTCTCTATCATATGTATCATGGCCGCCGCCCTTGGCGTTGCCGCGCCGGCTGCGGCTTTCGAGCCGAACCGTCCGGTGGAATTCGTCGTGACCGCAGGCCCCGGCGGCGGCACGGACATTTTCGCGCGTACCATCCAGGCGATCATCGCCAAATACGAACTGATGAAGACACCCGTGATCGTCACCAACAAGGGCAGCGCCGGCGGCGCGGAAGGCTTCGTCTACACGGCCGGCTACAAGGGCGACGCCTACAAGCTCGCCTTCGGCACCAACAATGCCTACCTGCTGCCGGTTCGCGCCAAGGTGCCCTACAAGGCAGAAGACCTGACGCCGGTTGCAGCACTTGCATCCGACGAATTTGTCCTCTGGGTCAATGGCAAGGCCGACTATGCCACTGCGGCGGACTTCGTCGCCAAGGCGAAGGAAGGCGGGTTGAAGATCGGCGGCAGCCAGTCGAAGGACGTCGACCAGATCCTCGCCTCGATGATCAACGACGCCACCGGCGCTGAGATCGGCTACATTCCGTTCAAGAGCGGCGGCGAGGCGGCGGTCCAGCTTGCCGGCGAGCATATCGACGCCAATGTCAACAATCCGAGCGAGAACCTCGGCCAGTGGCAGGCCGGCATGGTGAAGCCGCTCTGCGTCTTCAAGAGCGTGAAGCTCTCGAGCGAAGCCAAGGTCGCCGGCGACAAGGGCTGGAGCGATATCCCGACCTGCAAGGAAGCCGGCATTCCCATCGACAGCTATTCCATGCCGCGCACCGTCTGGCTGCCGGCCGGCGTCGAACCGGATGTCGTCCAGTTCTATGCGGATGTGCTGCGCAAGGTTTCCGAGACCCCGGAATGGGCGAAATATCTCGCCGACACGTCGCAGTCTCCCGTCTATCTGAGCGGTGACGACCTCAAATCCGCAGTCGAGGTGTACGGCGCCGCGGTCAGCGAAGTGCTGAAACGCGAAGGCTGGCTCGCCAACTGAGGCAAATTCCCTGGCGGGCGCTCGATACTTATCGGGGTGCGGGGCAGCCATGCTCTATATCCCGCGTGACGCGCCCGCCACCGTTCCGAAAGGTTACGATCATGAGTGAGAACAGTGCGAATGGGATCTCCCGCTTCGTGGTCGAGCTTGGCGTCGCGGCACTGACCGGCGCCTTCGGCGTCGCCGTCTGCTACGGCTCCCTCGATATCGGCGCCGGCTGGACCGACATGGGGCCGGATGCGGGCTATTTCCCCTTCTATATCGGCCTTCTCATCGTCTTCGGCAGCCTCGTCAATATCGCGCAGGCGTTCCTCAAGCATCGCGGCACGGGAGAGATCTTTATCGATGGCGGGCGCGCCAAGGTGGTCGCCTCCTTCCTGCTGCCGCTCATTGCCTTCGGCGCGATCTCCGCCTGGCTCGGGCTCTATGTCGGGACGGCGCTCTACATCGCCGCGACGATGTTCTTCCAGGGGCGCTACAAATGGTGGATCGCGCTGCCGGCAGGGCTTGGCGTATCGCTCGTCTTCTTCGTCGTCTTCGAGATTGGCTTCCAGGTTCCGCTGCTGAAGGGACCGGTCGAGGCCTGGTTCGGGATCTACTGACCCGGCCGAATGCATTGCCTGCGGGAGGAATGACATGGAAAATATCGGTCTTCTGATCGACGGCTTTGGCCACATCCTCAGCTGGAACCATATCCTGCTGATGATGGTGGGCGTGACGCTCGGCATCCTGGTCGGCGTGTTGCCCGGCCTCGGGGCGCCGAACGGCGTGTCGCTGCTCCTGCCGCTCACCTTCTCGATGGATCCGATCTCGGCGATCATTCTGCTCTCCTGCATGTATTGGGGCGCACTGTTTGGCGGCTCGACGACCTCGATCCTATTCAACATCCCGGGCGAACCGTCGTCCGTCGCCACCACTTTCGACGGCTATCCGATGGCCAAAGCCGGTCAGGCGAGCCGCGCGCTGACCCTTGCCTTCGTGTCGGCCGGCCTCGGGGCGCTCGCCGGCGTCGTCATGATCACGCTGCTTTCGGGCTGGGTTGCGAATTTCGCTCTCAAGTTCTCCTCGCCAGAATATTTCGCCGTCTATTTCCTCGCCTTTGCGAGCTTCATCTCGATGGGCGCGCAATCGCCCTTCAAGACGCTCGTTTCGATGATGCTCGGCTTCGCGCTGGCCTCCGTCGGCATGGACACGATCTCCGGCAATCTGCGCCTCACCTTCGACATTCCCGAACTCATCAAGGGCGTGAGCTTCCTGATCGCCGTCATGGGCCTCTTCGGCATCGGTGAACTGTTGCTGACCACGGAAGAGGGCTTGCGCTTCGAAGGCATCAAGGCGCGCGTCAAGCTCGCCGAGATCGGCCGCACGCTGATCGAGATCCCGCGCTACTGGCTGACGATCGTCCGCTCAACGATCATCGGCATCTGGATGGGCATCACGCCAGCAGGTCCGACCGCCGCCTCGTTCATGAGCTATGGCGTTGCCCGTCGCTCGGCACGCGACAAGTCGATGTTCGGCAAGGGCGATCCGCGCGGTGTCGTGGCGCCGGAAACGGCCGATCATTCGGCTGGCACCTCCGCTCTTCTGCCGATGCTGGCACTCGGTGTGCCGGGTTCGGCAACCGCGGCGGTGATGATGGGCGGGCTAATGATCTGGGGCTTGACGCCTGGTCCGATGCTGTTCACCGACCGGCCGGATTTCGTCTGGGGACTGATCGCCTCGATGTATCTCGGCAATGTGGTCGCCGTCTTCCTGGTGATTGCGACAGTGCCGCTTTACGCGTCGATCCTACGCGTGCCCTTCTCCATCATCGGGCCGATCATCGTTGCGGTGATCTTCTCGGGCGCCTATCAGGTCGCGAATTCCATCTCGGACATTTTCCTGGTGATCAGCTTCGGGCTCCTCGGCTACGTCTTCAAGAAGCTCGACTATCCGCTGGCGCCGCTGGTTCTTGCCATGGTGCTCGGCGACAAGGCAGAGGACGCCTTCCGGCAATCGATGCTGATGTCCGGCGGCAGCCTCAGCATCTTCTGGTCGAACGGTCTGGTTTCCGGCCTGATGACGCTCGGCCTGGTGCTGCTTCTCTCCCCAGTTGCTTTCTGGCTGGTCGGCACCTTGCGCAAGCGCCGGCACGACGTCGCTTCGCATGGCGACGGCAACGCGGCGGCCTGATCCGGCCGCTCAAGAAATACCCGATCTAATTTCTCCAATCTCGAGGAGTTCGCCATGGCGCCACGCAAATGGAACCGTGACAATTGGCCGATCGCGGCCGCGATGATCCAGTATCCGAACATGTTGCCGGACGGCCGATCCGTCCAGGACCAGTCGGTGGATGAATGGGCGGCGACGCTCCACGACGTGGTGGACGCCGGCTTTAGCGAACTCGACCCGACCGACAGCTGGATCCGGCTGGCCGATCTTTCGCGCGATCGGCTGGAAGAGTTCGTTGGGTTGACCCGATCCCTCGGCCTCACCATCCCGGCGATCTCCACTTCGCGTCGCAGCCTGATCGACCCCGAGCGTGGCGAGGAATATCTCGCCTATGCTCACCGGGTCATCGAGACTGCTGCCGCTGTCGGCGCAGGCTCTGTCTCTTTTGGCTTCTTCGGTCCGCTGACGGAGGCGCAGAAGAAAGTGCTGTGGTTCTGGACAATCGATGGCCCGAAGAACCCGGACGACGCGGCGACCTGGCAAAAGGCGGTTTCACGGGTTCGCGAGCTTGGCCGTCATGCCGAAGAGCTTGGCGTCGAAGTGTCGCTGGAAATGTACGAGGACACCTATCTCGGGACAGCCGACAGTTCCGTGCGCTTCGTCGAGGAGGTCGGCCTCCCAAATGTCGGCATCAACGCCGATCTCGGCAACCTCATCCGCCTGCACCGCCCGGTCGAACATTGGCAGGAGATGATGGCAAAGGTTGCGCGCTTTGCTAAATATTGGCACGTCAAGAACTACAACCGCACGGAGGATGCGGCATCGGGGCTCATTGTCACCCACCCGGCCCCGCTCGAATTCGGCGTCATCAACTACCGTGCGGCGATCCGCATGGCCCTGGCGCATGGATTTCAGAGCCCTTTCCTCTGCGAGCATTACGGTGGTGACGGCCTTTCGGTCAGCGCCGCCAATCGCGATTATCTGAGGCGCATCCTGCCTCGCGAACAGGGACTTTGAAGCGATGACCACGATTTTTGACGCTCCGGAAGACTTCGCCACCACTGCGCTCGCCGGTTTCGCAGCGATCTATGCCCGCAACGTCCGCCTGGTGAAGGGCGGCGTGGTGCGCTCCACCAAGGTGGCGAAGGGCAAGGTGGCCGTGGTCATCGGCGGCGGATCCGGTCACTATCCGGCCTTTGCCGGCTATGTCGGTCCGGGGCTCGCGGATGCGGCGGTCGCCGGCGATGTCTTCGCCTCACCGTCGACGGCCGCCGTCGCGCGCGTCTGCCGCCATGCGGACCAGGGCGGCGGCGTGCTGCTCGGCTTCGGCAACTACGCCGGCGACGTTCTGAACTTCGGTCTTGCCGCCGAGCGCCTGCGCTCGGAAGGCATTGACATGCGTGTCCTGCCGGTGACCGACGACGTGGCGAGCGCTTCGGTCGAAACGCCGGCCAAGCGCCGCGGCATCGCCGGTGACCTCGTCGTCTTCAAGATCGCCGGTGCCGCCGCCGAGGCGGGACAGTCGCTCGACGAGGTAGAGCGGCTGGCGCGTCGTGCCAATGACCGGACGGTGTCCTTCGGCGTTGCCTACGGCGGCTGCACCCTGCCGGGCGCGTCCGGGCCGCTCTTCGCCGTTCCAAAGGGGCAGATGGCGCTTGGTCTCGGCATTCATGGTGAACCCGGCATCAGCGAGGAGAAGATCTCGACCGCAAGCGATCTCGCAAAACTGCTCGCCGGAAAGCTGCTGGCCGAGCGGCCGGCCGGCACCAGGAAGGTCGCGGTGGTCCTGAACGGCCTCGGCTCGACCAAGTACGAAGAGCTCTTCGTTCTCTGGACGGCGATCGCGAAGGAACTGGCAGGAGCAGGCCTCGAGGTCGTCGATCCGGAATGCGGCGAATTCGTCACGAGCCTTGATATGCAGGGCTGCTCGCTGACGCTTCTCTGGCTCGACGAAGAACTGGAAGCGCTGTGGCGCGCGCCCTGCGATGCGCCGGTGCTGCGCAAGGGCACGATCATCGCCGCCGAGCCTGCGACGGATGAGATCGTCGATGCGGAAGGGGCGCAAAGCTTCGGTGCCGCCTCTCAAGGATCCAGGGAAAGCGGCAAGTGCATTGCCGGGTTGATCGGCAGGGTCGCCGAGGCGCTGAAGGCGGCCGAAGAGGACCTTGGCCGCATCGATGCCATTGCCGGCGACGGCGACCACGGCCAGGGCATGCGGCGCGGCTCGGCCGCAGCACTCGAGGCAGCGAATGCGGCGGTCGTCGCGGGCGCAGGGGCGGCGAGCGTCCTGGCTGCCGCAGGCGATGCCTGGGCGGACCGCGCCGGCGGCACCTCCGGTGCGATCTGGGGGCTGGCGCTGCGCTCCTGGAGCAATGCCTTCGGCGATGACGAGGAGGTCAGCGACGCAGCGGTCGTCAAGGGTGCAAGGCTGGCACTCGACGGCGTGACCCGGCTTGGCCGGGCGCGCGTCGGCGACAAGACGCTCGTCGATGCCCTGGTGCCCTTCGTCGAGACGCTGGAAAGCCAGGCCGCCGCGGGCAAGCCGCTCATTGATGCCTGGAAGGCGGCGACGAAAGCCGCGCAGGACGCGGCCGAGGCGACTTCGAGCCTCACGCCGAAGCTCGGCCGGGCGCGGCCGCTTGCCGAAAAGAGCATCGGCCATCCGGACGCCGGCGCTATTTCGCTTGCGCTGGTGGCGCGCGTTGCCGGCGATTTTCTGAAGGAAGCTGCCGACACCTGACGGAGGTCTGCCTTGGTCGATCTCGAACCGAGATGGCGGCAGCATTCCTCACGCGCCCTTTCGCTTTGCGCCGCGTTTCAGCCGTGCCGGGTCAAGAACTCTTGCGCGCTCAGGTGCCGGAAGTCATCCAGCGCCCGGCGCAGTTTCGCGTGATCCCAGTCCCACCATGCGACCCGGTCCATGGCCTCGCCGATCTCGACTGCGAAGCGTTCGCGGATAAGCTTGGCGGGCACACCGCCGACGATCGTATAGGGCGGGACGTCCTTCGAGACGACCGCGCCGGCACCGATCACGGCGCCATTACCGACGGTGACCCCTGGCAGGATCGTGGCGCCGTGGCCGATCCAGACGTCGTGGCCGATCGTCACGCGGTTCTGTCTTCGCCAGGCGAAGAGATCGTGATCGGCTTCGGCGTCGTCCCAGTACATCGGCGCGCGATAGGTGAAATGATGCAGGGTTGCCCGCCAGGTCGGGTGGTTCGTCGCATTGATGCGCACGGCGGCGGCGATGTTGACGAACTTGCCGATCGTCGCGCACCAGATCGACCCGTCCTGCATGATGTAGGAATAGTCGCCGAACTCGACCTCGTCGAGGCGCGAGCGCTCCTGGATTTCCGTGTAGCGCCCCAGCTTCGAATTCGTGATGCTGGCGGTGGGATGAATGAAGGGTCCGGGACCAAGCTTCTGGCTCATGCGGCGTGCCTTCTCGGCGAAAACTCGGAAACGTCGATGATGCGGTCGGCGACCGCGTCGCGTACTTCCTCGTCGTGGAAGATGCCGACGAGCGCCGTGCCTTGCGCCTTCTTCTCGGCGATCATCTCGACCACGACGGCGCGATTTTTCGCATCGAGCGAGGCCGTCGGCTCGTCGAGCAGCAGGATCCGGTGATCGGTGATGAAGCCGCGGGCGATGTTGACGCGCTGCTGCTCGCCGCCGGAGAAGGTGGCGGGCGGCAGCGGCCAGAGTTCCTTCGGCAGGTTGAGTTTTGCCAGCAACTGCGCGGCTCGCTCGCGCGCCTCTTGCGCAACGACCCCGCGCGCCTGCAAGGGTTCGGCGACGATGTCGAGGGCGGAGACGCGCGGCACGACGCGCAGAAACTGGCTGACATAGCCGAGCGTGGTGCGGCGCACTTCGAGCACCGTGCGCGGTTCGGCATCGGCGAGGTTCACGAGCCGGCCGTCGTGCTCCATGAGGATCTGGCCTTCGTCCACGCCGTAATTGCCGTAGAGCATCTTGAGGATCGAGCTCTTGCCGACACCCGAGGGGCCGCCGAGGACGACGCATTCGCCGGCCTTCACCGAGAAGGAGACATTGGCGACGACCGGCAGGCGCACACCGTCGCGCAGATGCATGGTGAAGCTCTTGGCGACTTCTGAAACGACAAGGGGAGTAGCCATGTGTCTTACCTTCCTTTGCGCATGTTCTTGCCCGAAAACCGGATTCCACTTTTCGGGATCATGCGTTACACCTGCAGAATCGAGGAAACGAGGAGCTGCGTGTAAGGCTCGCGCGGATCGTCGAGCACGCGGTCGGTGAGCCCCTGTTCGATGACGGTGCCGTCCTTCATCACCATCATCCGGTGCGACAGGAGGCGAGCCACGGCCAAATCGTGGGTAACGATGACCGCCGCAAGCCCGAGATCGTGGACGAGACCGCGCACGAGATCGAGGAGGCGCGCCTGCACCGAGACGTCGAGGCCTCCGGTTGGCTCGTCCATGAAGACGAGGCGAGGCGAGGTGACGAGATTGCGGGCGATCTGCAGGCGTTGGCGCATGCCCCCGGAAAAGGTGCGCGGTTGGTCGTCGATCCGGTCCTCGCCGATCTCGACGCGCCTCAGCCAGTCGCTCGCGCTCGCCCGGATGTTGCCGTAATGCCGGTCGCCGACCGCCATCAGCCGCTCTCCGACATTGGCGCCGGCCGAAACCGTCATGCGCAGCCCGTCGGCCGGGTTCTGGTGGACGAAACCCCAGTCGGTTCGCATTAGAAAGCGCCGCTCGGCTTCGCCCATATGGGCCAGATCGCGGTATTGCCCGTCGCGCATGTGGTATTCGATTATGCCGGAGCTCGGCATCAGCCGGGTTGAGAGGCAGGAAAGCAGGGTCGTCTTGCCGGAGCCGGACTCGCCGACGACGGCGAGCACCTCGCCGGGATAGAGTACGAAGGAGACGCTGCGGCAGCCGATGCGGCTTCCATAGAACTTCGAGACGTCTTTGACCTTGAGAAGCGGCACGGCGCTCATTCTGCGGGCTCCTTGCATTGGTGCCGGGGGCGGGCGAGCATGGGCCCGGCATGGCCATGGGCCTGCCGGCCTTCGCAATGGTCGGTGTCGGAGCAGACGAACATGCGACCGCCCTTGTCGTCGAGCACCACCTCGTCGAGATAGACGTTTGCGGCGCCGCAGAGCGCACAGGGCTTGTCGAATTTCTGGATCTCGAAGGGGTGGTCCTCGAAGTCGAGGCTGACGACCTCCGTATGGGGCGGCACTGCATAGATGCGCTTCTCGCGGCCGGCGCCGAAGAGCTGTAGCGCCTCCGACATGTGCATCTTCGGATTGTCGAATTTCGGCGTCGGCGAGGGATCCATGACATAGCGGCCCTCGACCTTGACCGGATAGGCGTAGGTGGTCGCGATGTGGCCGTTGCGGGCGATGTCCTCATAGAGCTTCACATGCATGAGCCCGTATTCTTCGAGCGCATGCATCTTGCGCGTCTCGGTCTCGCGCGGCTCCAGGAAGCGCAGGGGCTCGGGGATCGGCACCTGGTAGACGAGCGTCTGGCCGTCTCGCAGCGGTTCCTCGGGAATGCGGTGGCGCGTCTGGATGATCGTCGCCTCCTTCGTCTTGGTTGTGACGGCGACATTGGCGACCTTCTGGAAGAAGGCGCGGATCGAGACCGCATTGGTCGTGTCGTCGGCGCCCTGGTCGATGACCTTCAGCACGTCGTTAGGCCCGAGGATCGAGGCGGTGACCTGCACGCCGCCGGTGCCCCAGCCGTAGGGCATCGGCATTTCGCGCGAGGCGAAGGGCACCTGATAGCCCGGAATGGCGATCGCCTTGAGGATTGCCCGGCGGATCATCCGCTTCGTCTGCTCGTCGAGATAGGCGAAATTGTAGGTGGCGAGGTCGTTCATATCTGAATACCTTGAAAACAGCCGACCAGCGACGGGGCTAAGACTTGGACGAATTGTTCTTCTGGATCGCCGTTGTCGTTGTCGGGTGTTTGGCGGCTGCGGGCCTCTTCGTTGCCAGCCGCAGACCTTATCGCAAGCCAAAAACCTGAGCGCGAACCGGCACTGACGGGGGAAAGGCGACGTTCGTCATGGCCGGAGACAGCAGCGGCGATTGCGGCGGTGGTGATGGCGGCGGCGGGGGTGGTGGCGGCGATTGAAGCCGCCGGTATCGCGCCCACAGGGTGACTGCTCATTCAGCCGCCTCCCGGTTTTGTTCCGTAGCTTCCTGTTCAGGAGCGCGGGCGGCCTCGCGGCGCATGCGCCGCACCAGGTCGAGCTCGGCCTGGAAGTCGACATAATGCGGCAGCTTCAGATGCTCGACGAAGCCGGTCGCCTGGACGTTGTCCGCATGCGAGATGACGAACTCCTGGTCCTGTGCCGGGGCGACGATGTCCTCGCTGAACTCGTCGGTCCTGAGCGCCCGGTCGACGAGCGACATCGACATGGCTTTCCGCTCGCTCTGGCCGAAGACGAGGCCGTAGCCGCGGGTGAACTGCGGCGGCTGTTTGGCTGAACCCTTGAACTGGTTGACCATCTGGCATTCGGTGACGCGGATCGTGCCGAGCGAAACGGCGAACCCCAGTTCCGGCAGATCGAGTTCGACTTCCACCTCGCCGATCCGCACCTCGCCGACGAAGGGATGGGTGCGGCCATAGCCGCGCTGGGTGGAATAGGCGAGCGCCAGCAGGAAACCTTCGTCGCCGCGCGCAAGGGCCTGCAGGCGCAGGTCGCGCGGCATGGGGAATTCCATCGGCTCGCGTGTCAGGTCGCCGGCCAGGTGGCCTTCCGGCATCTGCCCGTCGCCTTCGATCAGGCCCTCGCCGTCGAGGATGTCCGAGACGCGCATGATGTGTTCGCCCGGTTCCTTCACGGCCGGCGCCGCGACCGGTCCGTCACCGATGAGCGACGGATCGAGCAGGCGGTGGGTATAGTCGAAGGTGGGGCCGAGAAGCTGGCCGCCGGGCAGGTCCTTGTAGGTTGCCGAGACACGCCGTTCGATCTTCATGGCGGCGGTGTCGATCGGCTCGCAGTAGCCGAAGCGGGGGAGGGTGGTGCGGTAGGCACGCAGGATGAAGATCGCCTCGATCATGTCGCCGCGCGCCTGGCGCACGGCAAGCGCGGCGAGCGCGCGGTCGTAGAGTGAGGCTTCGGCCATGACGCGATCGACCGCGAGCCCGAGCTGCTCGACGACCTGCTCGATGGTGATCGACGGCAGCGCTCGGTCGCCGCGGCGGCGATCGGCAAGCAGGCGGTGGGCGTTGGCGATGGCGGCTTCCCCGCCTTTGACGGCTACATACATGCTTTTACTCCCGCTCGATCGAAAGTTTCGTCGTGCGCGGCAGGCAGAGCACCGCGTCGCCCGCCGTCAGCACCAGATCGATGCCGCGCGGGAAGATCGCCCGGTTGGCGGTCCAGAAATCGAGGAAGACGTCCGGTAGCCCGATGGGCGCGACGACGATCTCCGCCTTGATGCCCGGCCCCCCGGCGACAAGCGGCTCTCCCCCCGTCAGTGCCTCGACCTCGACGACCAGTGTCGTCGACCGGTCGGGATACTCCTGGGTGCCGAGGGCGAACTGGTCGAAGCTAGGGACCGCCGCACCCTTCTCGACGAAGGCGAAACGCGCCTCGTCCTTGACTTCGGTCACGCATGCGCCGGTATGGAAGGCAATCCATTGCCGGACGGCGGATTTGGAGAGCGCCGGTGAGAGCCAGACGGGGGTGTCGTGGTCGCAGAGCGTCAGCGCCACCGCGCCGCTGGCGTTACCAAGAGGCGAGGGTGGTGAGGCCGAAGCCGAAAGGCGGCCAATGGTGCCTGGCCGGGCGAAGCTATCCATCAGCGTGCGGAACACGGACTGCGCCGCGAAGACCGGGTCGGCGAAGGCGCCGGCGTAGATCTGCGAATGTGAGCTCATCAATCCTCTCCCCGGACCATGGTGAAGAAGTCCACTCGGGTCGCGGCCGTCTCCTCGGCCTTCTGTCGGTCTTCGGTCGCGAGGCGGGCGGCGATCAGCCGGTGCAGCGCTTCGACCGCCGGGCGGTGGGCGTTGTTCTGAAAGAGTGCGTCGAAGATCGCGGCATAGCGGGCGCGCTTTTTGTCGGTGCCGAGCAGCTGGCCGTGGCCGACCTCGCCGGTCGAAAGTCGCACCGTGGCGCGCGACACTGTCGCCTCGCCGAGATTGAAGGGGTCGCCGCCGCCGCCAATGCGGCCGCGCACCATGACGAGGCCCGTCTCCGGGCCGCGTACCGGCGCCACTTCCGGCTTGTCTAAGATCGCCTCCCAGGCGGCGGCCAGTTCCGCCAAAGTGGCGCGTGCCAGAAGCCGCATGCCTTCCTTGCGATCCGCCGCCTCCGGCGAGGTTTCATGTTTCTGGTTCGCGTCCATTCGCTTCACCTAAAATGTCTATTGATCTAGACAACTATACATCTTATACCTCCTAGCTGTCGGAAATGACAGGCTTGTGACATCGGTGGCAAAAATGGCAGTGAGAAAGACGGTCGAGCGGCAGACGGGGGTAGCGCTTTGGCGGCAGATCGCCGACCGCATACGGCTGGCAATCAGCAATGGCGATTACGACGCGACCGGCATGGTGCCGCCCGAGACGGCGCTGGCGCAGGAGTTCGGCGTCAACCGCCACACGGTGCGCAGCGCGCTCGCCGCGCTGGCCGACGAGGGTTTGGTGCGCGCCGTGCAGGGACGCGGCACGATGATCGAGCGCAAGGAGCGGGTCACCTATCCGATCTCGCGCCGCACCCGTTTCTCTCAAGGGCTCGGCCGGCAGGTGAAGGAAATTGGCTCCCGCCTGCTTGGACACGATCAGGTTCCGGCGCATGGCGAAATTGCCGCGGCGCTCGGTCTTTCGCCCGGCACGCCGCTCGTCGAACTCAACACCGTCAACAGCGGTGACGGGCGGCCGCTGTCGGTGGCGACCAGCTATTTTCCCGCCGATCGCTTTCCGAAAATGGCCGAGGAATATGGGCGTCTTGGTTCCGTCACCAAGGCCTTCGCCGCGCAGGGGCTTAACGACTATGTCCGCGCGTCGACGGAGATCGTCGCGCGGCATGCCGATGCGGAGGAACTGGCGCTGCTCCAGCTTTCACCGGGGGCGATCGTCCTGGAAGCCCGGTCGGTCAATGCCGACCTCGATGGCCGGCCGATCGAATACGCGCGTACGCGCTTTGCCGCCGACCGGATGAAGCTCCGGATAGAGACTTAGATCACTGCGCAAACCGCGCACACTTTTCCTCATCCCGCTCTAGCTGCCATCCAACGACAGCTTGATCCGGATCGTTTGGCCGGCGGCCAATTTCTCTTTTTGCCGAACCTCCGCCTTCACCGGCAGGAGAAAGGAACCCGAGGCCTTGTCCGGGAAGATCGACGTCCTCCATTCGGTCTTGCCCGTCCGCACGATCACCGCTTCGCTGCGCCAGCCGCGCGTTTTTGGTTCGGCCAGGAACCTGTTCTGCCGGGCAATGTCTGCCGGCAGCGTGACGAAATACCAGCCGCCCTTTCCGGGATAGAGCCAAAGCGCCGCGTCGAATTCGAATTCGTCCAACTGTCTTGCTTTGCCCTCGCTCGCCGCCATCCCCCAAATAAGGCAAATGCGCCGCATTTCCGACGACTTTCTGCCGCATCTACTAAGCTTGCATCAGGATCCACGCATTGTCTTCTCTGGGGAGATACGAAAATGACGACGTGGCGACCCGATCCCTCCTTCTATCCATCTCCACGCATGGCCGCCAAGGCGCCGAAAGAGACGCTTGCCTATGTCGCCGCCTTTGACCCAGACCGGCAACGGCCGGACGCAATTGCCGTCGTCGACGTCGATCCGGCGTCTTCCACCTATTCTAAGATCGTCGGGCAGGTGGACATGCCGAACGTCGGCGACGAGCTTCACCATTTCGGCTGGAATGCCTGCTCGTCCTGCCTGTGTCCGAACGCGCCCCATCCGCATGTCGAGCGACGCTATCTCGTCGTGCCGGGCTTGAGATCGTCGCGGCTTCATATCATCGACACGAAGCCCGATCCTCGGAACCCGCAGATCGTCCGTGTTATCGAGCCTGCGGAAGTCGCCGAAAGGGCCAACTATTCGCGGCTGCACACGATCCATTGCGGGCCGGAAGGCATCTACGTCAATGCACTTGCCGACCGCGACGGCAAGGCGCCCGGCGGCATCTTCCTGCTCGACCACGACAGCTTTGACGTGCTCGGCCAATGGGAAATGGACCGCGGGCCGCAGAAGCTCGCCTATGACTTCTGGTGGCATCTCGGCCACGACACGATGATCACCAGCGAATGGGGGACGCCCGATACGTTCGAAAACGGCCTTGTTCCCGAAGTGCTTCTCAACTCGAAATATGGCCGCAGGCTGCATTTCTGGGATCTCAACAAGCGCAAGCATGTGCAGGTGATCGATTTCGGCGAGGAACACCAGCTCGTCTTCGAACTGCGCCCGGCCCACGACCCCACCAAGGCTTACGGTTTCGTCGGCTGCGTCATCAGCCTCAAGGACCTCTCCGCGTCGATCTGGACCTGGTATCGCGACGGCAATCAATGGGCGGTGAAGAAAGTGGTCGAGATACCGGCGGAGCCGGCCGACCCGGACCTCCTGCCGCCCGTGCTCAAAGGCTTCAAGGCGGTGCCGCCGCTGGTGACCGACATCGATCTTTCGATGGACGATCGTTTCCTCTACGTGTCCTGCTGGGGCACCGGCGACATGATCCAGTACGACGTTTCCGATCCTCTCGCGCCGAAGGAGACGGGCCGCGTAAGGATCGGCGGGATCGTGGCACGCGCGACCCATCCGAAGGCCGCCAATGGTGCTCTCAACGGCGGACCGCAGATGGTGGAGATCAGCCGCGACGGCAAGCGGGTCTATTTCACAAACTCGCTCTACGGCGCGATCGATCCGCAGTTCTACCCGGAGGGCATCGACGGCTGGATGGTGAAGCTCGACGTCGGCGACAATGGCGGCATTTCCTTCGAGGAGGCCTTCTTCGTGGATTGGCCGAAGGGCCACCGCCCACATCAGGTCCGGCTCGAAGGCGGTGACTGCTCCTCCGACTCCTACTGCTATCCTTGAGGAGAGCAGAACCATGTCCTGCCGGAGCGGATAATGGATTTCTGGCCTTGGCTATCCCTGGCTGGCCTCGGCGCGTTTCACGGCGCCAACCCGGCGATGGGCTGGCTTTTCGCCGTGGCGCTCGGGTTCCATCGACAAAGCGCAAGGATCGTCTGGCTGTCCCTTCTCCCGATCGCCGTCGGCCATGCCGCTTCCATCGCGACGGTATTGGCCGTGATGGTCGCATTCGGGGCGGTCATGGATTTGCGCAGTCTCCAGCTTATCGCCGCCGCCTTTATTCTGGCTTTCGCCGGCTATCTAGCAATTTGCGGACACCGCCACCGCGTCAGAGTCGGCATGCGAGCCGGCATGGCCGGGCTTGCGGCCTGGTCCTTCCTGATGGCGACGAGCCACGGCGCCGGACTGATGCTCGTGCCAGCAGTCTTGAGCCTCTGCCTCGCGGATCACGCCGGCATGGCCGGTATGGCTGGCTCGCTTTCCGTTTCGCTTGCGGCCGTTGCCGTGCATACCGGCGCCATGCTCGCCGTGATCGCTGCAATTGCCTTGGTGGTCTTTAGCTGGCTTGGCCTCGCGGGCTTGCGCTCCGCATGGATAAATTTCGATCGTCTCTGGACACTGGCGCTCGGCGCAACCGCCATCATCCTGCTTATCTGGTGAAGCGCATCCTACCTACAACGACTTCACATAGTCGATATAGCCGCGGACATCGGCGGCCGGCTCGCTGTAAGCCTCGCCAAGCGACTTTTCCATGGCCGTTACATAGGTCTTGGCCCAGTCCGGCAGGGAGTAATCGATCGCCGCCAGGAACTCGAGCGTCGAGGCAAGCCTTATATCTGCGATCGACGGGCTGTCGCCGCCAATGAACGACTTGTCGCCCATATAGAAGGCGCGGAAGACCTCGAGCGGTTCGGCGAGCGCCTCCACCGCGGCCTTGCGCGCCTTCTCCTTGGTTTCCACATCTGCGTCGCTAAAGCCGACTTCGCCCGGATATTGGGGGAAATTGAGAGCCGGGTAGGTCGCCCGAGCGAGATAAGGATAGAAGGTGCCGATCAAGTAGAACATGGCGCTGTCGATCATCGCGCGCGGTTCGGGGTCTTTCGGATAGAACTGATCGAGCCCGTGCTTGTTGCACAGATATTGCATGATCGCGCAGCTTTCCCAGAGGGCGCCCTTGGGCAGGTCCGCCGTTTCGATCATCGGCGTCAGGTGCGAAGGCGCCCGTGCCAGATATTCGGCGGAGCGCGTCTGCCCGTAGACGTCATGTTCGGTAAAGTCGAGCTTTGCCGCCCTCAGAAACACGCGCACCGTCATGTTGTTGACGCTGGGCTTGATCACGTTGAGCTTTATCGTTGCCATCTGCGTTCCTCCCTCTGCTTCCCTAAATTGCGTCGATCATTGCTGCGATCATGATGATCCATAGGGGTCCTTCGGCGCACGGTCGCCAGACAGCGTCGGCCGCGCCCGCTCGATCAGCGCCTCGATCGCATCGGCAAGATGCACTTCGGCGATGCTGTAGTCGCCGCGCTCAACCCTGATCCGATGTGCCTCCATCAGCACCTCGGCATGGGTGTGGCGGGCCGGCGGCTCGAAGCGATAGGAGGCAAGTTCGATCAGCAGGCCTAGCGGGTCTTCGAAATAGATCGAGTCCATGAAGCCGCGATCTTTCACGCCGCTATGCTTGATGTTCCGCTCGTTGAGGCGATCGACCGCCTGCTGGAATGTGGCTCGCGAGACGGCGAAGGCGATGTGGTGGACGCAGCCGATATCCGTCGATGTGCGTTTCGGATCGGGCCTGCGGTTCTCGTCGGTGAACACGGTGATGAGCCGCCCGTCGCCGGGGTCGAAATAGAGATGGCTTTCCGACGCCCTGTCGAGGTTCGGCTGTTCGAAGATGAAGGGCATGCCGAGAATGCCCTCCCAGAAGTCGATCGATGTCTGCCGGTCCGCGCCGACAAGCGTGATGTGATGGACCCCCTGCGATTGAAGCTTTCGCATTGCCGGCCTCCCATTCTTAGTGTGGCGGAGTTCGGGCGGAAAACCGCTCCGCACTTTTCCTCATCCTGCCTGATGCTGCACGAGTTTCGACTTGTATTCGCTGCGCTGGAGCGTGCCCCAGGGCACGATTTCTATCCGCGTGGAAACGACAAGCACGTCGCGGATGCGCTTCTGGATCTTGTCGGCAAGCTCCGGGGTGCCTTCGCTATCCCTGGCGAGTTCCACCGAAACCGGCAAGGGCGGCTCCTGTCTGGTGCCCGCGGCTACGGGTGTTATCAGGATCACGCCGCTGATGGCCGGCGCAAATTCGTTCACCACGTCACGGATAGCTGAAGGAAAGACATTCACGCCACGGACGATCAGCAGGTCGTCCGTCCGGCCGATGCAACGCAGCCGCGGCGCCGTCCGCCCGCATCGGCAGACCGACGTCCACATCTCGACATGGTCACGCGTGCGAAACCTCAGCATCGGCGCGCCCTGATGGCGAAGATGGGTGAGTACCAGCTCGCCTTTCGCGCCATCCTTAAGGGCGATAGGCACTTCGGTGTCGGGATCGATCAGTTCGGCATGGACGAAGCCGCGGGCGCCAAGATGCATGCCGCATTGTTCTTCGCATTCGCCCCACAGCGACACACCGATATCGCCGACGCCCATGGCCTCTGTGACCTTTGCACCCCATGTCTCTTCAAGGCGCGCCCGCAGTTTCGGTTCGCCGCCGCCGGGTTCGCCGGCGACAAGCAGCCGACGGACGCTGGACCCTTTGAGATCGAAAGCGCGATCGGCGGCCCATTCGCCGAGATAGGCCGCGTAGGATGGCGTCATCACCGCTGCCGAGGGCCTCAGCAGTCGGATGGCGGACATCAGGCGTTCGGTGTTTCCGGTGCCGACCGGGATATGGCACATGCCCAGCCGGTCGAAGGCGCCAAGCGCGGCGCCGGCAACGAAGGGGCCGGCATTGTAGGTCGAAACGATCGCCTCGCCTCGCTCTATCCCCGAGGCTGAATAGCTGCGGGCGGACGTTGTCACCCAGTTGTCGAGATCTTGCGCCGTCAGTGGAATATAGCTGGGCGTTCCGGTCGTCCCGCTTGTGGAGAAGATGCGGACAATCCGGTCCATCGGTGCGGCGACATGCGTGCCCATCGGCTCTTCCTCACTGCAACTCGCCCTGATCTCGTTTTTCCCGGTCAGGGGAAGATCGGCGATCGCATCAAGTCCGCCGATCTTTTCGACCGTGTCGAAGCCTGCGTCCCGGAGCTTGCGTTGATAGAAGCGCGAACGCGCCAGCAGGTATGCGATCTGTTTTCGATAGAGCGCATCATCCAACCGGATCTGGTCGCGCCAGGCAAGCGTCTCGACATCGCGCTCGAGCATGATCAGCCGCCGCCCTCGTCGTTGTTCTGGTAGACGACTGCCGCTTCCGCATGCGCCGCCAAGGTGAAACCAATGGGGTTTTGCTGTTCCTCGGCGAGGTGGGCGAGGAGACCGCCCGCACGGGCCAGCAACGGCACCGCCTTGATCATCGCAACGGGAAACTCTAGATCCAGAAGCACGGCGGCGATAGGCATCGAAACGTTCATGACCAGGGGCTTTCCCCAAACCTCGGCAGCCGCGGCGCGGAGATCTCGCGCCATGCGCACATGAGGTCCGCTGACGCCGCGTGCGTCCGCCAGTTCGAGAATCCGTTCGGCGCGGGGATCGGTGGGACGATGGACTGGGTGGCCGAAGCCCGGCAGCTTTCCGCCCGCCTTGCGAATGCCCTCCAGTGTTTCGACGGCGACCAGCTTCGCGTCGTTGCCGGCCGAGACGCGGGCCTGCGCCTCCGCCAGAAGCCTGCCGCATCGTTCCGACGTTCCCACCAGCACAGGACCGCAGCCGAGAAGTCCCGCCGCCAAGGCGCCCTGCAGCGAATCGGGATCGGCAGCGAGTGTCATGCGCGCCGCCTGTACCGTCGGCATCATGCCGTGCTCGGCGATTGCAATGAGCAGCAGGTCGAGAAAGTAGCGCTGGTTGTCCGTGGGTTCCCGACCGGTCAGCAGGAGGTAGAAATATTCGGTAAAGCTCACTCGTCCCATGAGGTCGCGGCAGAGATCGTGGCCGCGCACCTCGACGCTGTCCGCACTTGCATTGCAAATGCGGGTGATCGCCACATGGGTTTTGCCGATGTGCATGCGTTCCCTCTGGCGGTGGCCTTTGCGGACGCGGTTATCCGCATGAGTGCAACAGCGATGATAGTAGTTCAAATCGGGCCGAGGTAAAACGGGCAGCGCGGTGGGATCTGGATCGGCGCGTGCAAACGACGGTCCTCGGCTTACGTCGAGTGCTGCCGTTCGAATCGGGGACCCTGCAATTTGCCGTCCTCAAACGTTGCGCCGCTTGCCTTCGATCAGATCGAGCACCGCGCGCGCCGCATCGAGCACGTGGGTTCCGGGTCCGAAGACGGCGGAGACGCCGTTGTCCATCAGGTACTGATAGTCCTGCCGCGGAATGACGCCGCCGCAGACGACGATGATGTCTTCTCCTCCGCGCTTCTTCAGCGCTTGCGCCAGCTGCGGCATCAGGGTCTTGTGGCCGGCGGCGAGCGAGGAGACACCGACGACGGTGACTTCCTCGGCGAGCGCCAGCTCAGCCGCCTCCTCCGGCGTCTGGAACAAGGGGCCGGCAACGACGTCGAAGCCGATATCGCCGAAGGCCGAGGCGATCACCTTGGCGCCGCGGTCGTGCCCGTCCTGGCCGAGCTTGGCGACCATGATCTTCGGCTTGTGGCCGAGGCGCTTCGTGACTTCCCCGAGCCGTCCGGCAAGCACGCCGAGCTCCGGGTCGCCTTCATAGGCCTTGCCATAGATGTCGGTGACGACTTCGGGAACCGCGGCATGATCGCCGAAGGCCTGCCGCATCGCGTCGGAGATTTCCCCGACGGTGGCGCGCGCCCGTGCGGCTTCGACCGCGGCGGCGATAAGGTTGCCCTTGCCGCTCCGCGCCACCTCGGCCAGCACGCCCAGCGCCTCCTTCACATCTTGCGAATCCCGGCGGCGTTTGGTCTCCTCGATCCGCTTGATCTGAGCCGCGCGGACGGCCGAATTGTCGATCTCGAGGATATCGATCGGCTCTTCGTTCTCGAGCCGGTATTTGTTGACGCCGACGATGACTTCGTCGCCCCGGTCGACCGCCGCCTGTCGGCGCGTCGCGGCCTCCTCGATCAGCCGCTTCGGCAGGCCGGCATTGACCGCCTTGGTCATGCCGCCGAGCGCTTCCACTTCCTCGATCAGCGCCCAGGCCTTTTCGGCAAGCTCGTTCGTCAGGCTTTCGACGTAATAGGAGCCGGCGAGCGGATCGACGACCTTCGTCACCCCCGTCTCGTGCTGCAGGATCAACTGCGTGTTGCGGGCGATGCGGGCGGAAAACTCGGTCGGCAGCGCGATCGCCTCGTCGAACGAATTGGTGTGTAGCGATTGCGTGCCGCCGAGCACCGCGGACATGGCCTCGAAGGCCGTGCGGATGATGTTGTTGTAGGGACCCTGCTCGGCGAGCGACACGCCGGACGTCTGGCAGTGGGTCCTGAGCATCAGCGATGATGCCTTCTTCGGCTCGAACTCCTTCATGATCCGCGTCCAGAGCTGGCGCGCTGCGCGCAGCTTCGCCGCCTCCATGAAGAAATTCATACCGATCGCGAAGAAGAAGGAGAGCCGACCGGCGAAATCGTCGACGTTCAGGCCCTTGGCGAGCGCGGCGCGCACATATTCGCGCCCGTCCGCAAGCGTGAAGGCAAGTTCCTGCACCAGCGTCGCGCCGGCCTCCTGCATGTGGTAGCCGGAGATCGAGATCGAGTTGAACTTCGGCATCTCCTTCGCCGTATATTCGATGATGTCGGCGACGATCCGCATCGAAGGCTCGGGCGGATAGATATAGGTGTTGCGGACCATGAACTCCTTGAGGATGTCGTTCTGGATGGTCCCGGAAAGCTTGTCGCGAGAGACACCCTGTTCCTCGCCGGCGACGATGAAGTTGGCGAGGATCGGGATCACCGCGCCGTTCATGGTCATCGAGACGGAGATCTTGTCGAGCGGGATGCCGTCGAAGAGGATCTTCATGTCCTCGACCGAGTCGATCGCCACGCCCGCCTTGCCGACGTCGCCCTCGACGCGTGGATGATCGCTGTCATAGCCGCGGTGGGTGGCGAGATCGAAGGCGACTGAGACGCCCTGCTGGCCGGCGGCAAGCGCCTTGCGATAGAAGGCGTTGGATGCTTCCGCCGTGGAGAAGCCGGCATATTGCCGGATTGTCCAGGGGCGCCCGACATACATGGTGGCGCGGGGGCCGCGCAGGAAGGGCTCGAAGCCCGGCAGCGTGTCGAGCGGGTCGATGCCTTCAAGGTCGTCGCGCGTGTAGAGCGGCTTGACCTCGATGCCTTCCGGCGTATGCCAGACGAGGTTTTCGGGGGACGACTTCAGCTCCTTCTCGGCGAGGGCTTCCCAGTCTTTGCGGGTCTTGTCAGTCATCGGCGCTACTCCATTCACAGCGCATCTGCGCGCGGTCGAGGGCAGAGGGGGGTATCGACGCCCAAATCGTGATTTCAGCTCGCACCGCCTCCATCACTCGAACTCCATGATCAGCTCGTCGACCGCCAGGCTGGCGCCGGCGGCGATCGCGACGCGCTTCACGGTCGCGCGCTTTTCCGCGCGCAAGATGTTTTCCATCTTCATCGCCTCGACGACGGCGAGCGACTGGCCGGCCTCGACCATGTCGCCGGCCTTGACCGTGATCGCGGTGACGACGCCGGGCATCGGGCAGAGCAGCATCTTCGACGTGTCCGGGGGCAGCTTCTTCGGCATCAGCCGGGCAAGCTCGGCGATCCTGGGGCTTCTCACCCGCGCAACGACATCGATGCCGCGCCAGCGGAGCCGAATGCCGGTTCCGGCGAGGTCCACCTTCACGGCCATCGGCTGATTGTCGATGTTGAAGGTGGCGAGCGTGCGGCCGGGCACCCAATCGGTGGCGACCGAAATGGCCCTTTCGTCGGTGAAGCGGACATAGGCGCCGTCGATCGAGGCGCCCGAGGTTACCTGGAATTCGCGCTCGGCAAGACTTGCCACCCACTCATTACCGACGACGCGGCGATGGTTGCCGATCGTCCCGGAAATCTGGCTGGCACGCTCCTGCAGGGCCTGGTTGATGGTGACGGCTACGGCGGCGAGTTTCATCGCCGATGCCTCGTCCGGCGCGACGCCCTGGAAGCCGTCGGCGAATTCCTCGGCGATATAGGCGGTGGTCAGCCGCCCCTCGCGAAACCGCTGCTGCTGCATCACGGCGGCAAGGAAGGGCAGGTTGTGGCCGATGCCCTCGACCTCGAAGGCGTCAAGGGCGCTTGCCATCGCCTCGACGGCCGTTGCCCGGTCCGCTCCCCAGCTGCAGAGCTTGGCGATCATCGGGTCGTAGTACATCGAGATCTCGCCGCCTTCGAAGACGCCGGTGTCGTTGCGGATGACCGTGCCGTCGTCGTGCCGGCCTTCCTCGGGCGGGCGGTAGCGCGTCAGCCGGCCGATCGACGGCAGGAAGTTGCGGTAGGGGTCCTCCGCATAGAGCCGGCTTTCGATCGCCCAGCCTTCGAGCTTCACGTCGTTCTGGCCGAAAGCAAGTTTCTCGCCGGCGGCGACCCGGATCATCTGCTCGACGAGGTCGAGGCCGGTGATTAGCTCCGTCACCGGATGCTCGACCTGCAGGCGCGTGTTCATCTCGAGAAAATAGAAGTTGCGGTCGGCATCGACGATGAATTCGACGGTGCCGGCCGAGTGATAGCCGACCGCCTTGGCGAGTGCCACGGCCTGCTCGCCCATGGCGCGGCGCGTCTTTTCGTCGAGGAAGGGCGAGGGCGCCTCCTCGATGACCTTCTGGTTCCGCCGCTGGATCGAGCATTCGCGTTCGCCGAGATAGACGGTATTGCCGTGCTTGTCGCCGAGCACCTGGATTTCGATATGGCGGGGCTCGGTCACGAATTTCTCGATGAAGATGCGGTCGTCGCCGAACGAGCTCTTCGCTTCGTTCTTCGACGACTGGAAGCCCTCGCGCGCCTCGCGCTCGTTCCAGGCAATCCGCATGCCCTTGCCGCCGCCGCCGGCCGACGCCTTGATCATCACCGGAAAGCCGATCGAAGCAGCGATGCCGGCCGCCTCGTCGGCATCCTCGATCAGCCCCATATGGCCAGGAACGGTGGAAACGCCCGCTTTCGCCGCAAGCTTCTTCGAGGTGATCTTGTCGCCCATCGCCTGGATCGCGCCAACCGGCGGGCCGATGAAGGTGACGCCCTCTTTGTCCAGCGCCTCGGCGAAGGCGGCGTTTTCCGAAAGGAAGCCGTAGCCGGGATGGACGGCGTCAGCGCCGGTCTTGCGGATCGCGGAGAGAATCTTGTCGATGACGATATAGGACTGGCTGGAGGGCGACGGGCCGATATGCACGGCCTCGTCCGCCAGGCGCACATGCATCGCGTCGCGGTCGGCGTCGGAATAGACGGCGACGGTCGCAATGCCGAGCTTCCTGGCGGTGCGGATGACGCGGCAGGCGATTTCGCCACGATTGGCGATGAGGATCTTCTTGATCATGCGTTTCTCTTTCAATTCTCTCTGTCGCGTCATCGCCTGAATTTTCGCAAGTAGGGCAGTAATCCGATCGCGCAGCCCGCGGCCGCGCCGGTAAGGGCGAAAGGCGCAAGCACCGTAGCCGCGGCAAGCAGCGGGTCGGTCGAGCGCGCAATCAGCGTGCCGACGGAGCCGATGTCGAGCATGATCAGCGCGCCAGCGGCAACCGCCCCGGCGAGCACGCCGTAGAGGGCACGCATTGCCAGATGTCGCAGCACCCGCCGGTGATCGCGGCTGGCGGCTTCAGGCATGCTCCGAAATGGCGGTTCTGGCCCCATGGTTCTCCATCAAAGCGGGATCGTGTCGTGCTTGCGCCAGCGCGTCTCCACCTGCTTGTTGCGCAGGGAGGCGAAAGCGCGGGCGATACGGCGGCGCGAGGAGTGCGGCATGATCACCTCGTCGATAAAGCCGCGCTCGGCGGCGACGAAGGGATTGGCGAAGCGCTCCTCGTATTCCTTGGTGCGGGCGGCGATCTTCTCCGGGTCGCCGAGTTCGGAGCGATAGAGGATCTCGGTCGCGCCCTTGGCGCCCATCACGGCGATCTCGGCCGTCGGCCAGGCATAGTTGACGTCGGCGCCGATATGCTTCGAGGCCATGACGTCATAGGCGCCGCCATAGGCCTTGCGGGTGATCAGCGTCACCATCGGTACGGTCGCCTGGCTGTAGGCGAAGAGCAGTTTGGCGCCGTGCTTGATGACGCCGCCATATTCCTGGGCGGTGCCGGGCAGGAAGCCGGGCACGTCGACGAGCGTCAGGATCGGGATCGAGAAGGCGTCGCAAAAGCGCACGAAGCGGGCAGCCTTTCGCGAGGAATCGATGTCCAGGCAGCCGGCGAGCACCATCGGCTGGTTGGCGACAACGCCGACCGTCTGGCCTTCGAGCCGGACGAAGCCGATGATGATGTTGCGGGCGAAATCGGCCTGCAGCTCGAAGAAGTCGCCTTCGTCGGCCACGGCGAGGATCAGTTCCTTCATGTCGTAGGGTTTGGCGGCGCTCTCCGGAATGAGGCTGTCGAGGCGCATCTCGAGGCGTGCAGGGTCGTCATGGAAGGGTCGGACCGGCGGCTTCTCGCGGTTGTTGAGCGGCAGGAAGTCGAAGAGCAGGCGCACCTGTTCGAGCGCCTCGATGTCGTTCTCGTAGGCGCCGTCGGCCACGGAGGATTTGGTCGTATGGGTGCGGGCGCCGCCAAGCTCTTCCGCCGTGACGATCTCGTTCGTCACCGTCTTCACCACGTCCGGGCCAGTCACGAACATGTAGGAACTGTCACGCACCATGAAGATGAAGTCGGTCATCGCCGGTGAATAGACCGCGCCACCGGCGCAGGGGCCCATAATCACCGAGATCTGCGGAATGACGCCAGAGACCTCGGCGTTGCGACGGAAGACCTCGGCATAGCCGGCAAGCGAAGAGACCCCTTCCTGGATGCGGGCGCCGCCGGAATCGTTGAGGCCGATCACCGGCGCGCCGTTGCGCGCCGCCATATCCATGATCTTGCAGATCTTTTGCGCATGCGTCTCGGAGAGCGAGCCACCGAGCACGGTGAAGTCCTGGGAAAAGACATAGGCCTGCCGGCCGTTGATCGTGCCCCAGCCGGTGACGACGCCGTCGCCCGCCACCTTTTGGCTGTCCATGCCGAAGTCGACGCAACGATGCGTCACATACATGTCGTATTCTTCGAAGGAGCCCTCGTCGAGCAACACGTCGATGCGCTCGCGTGCGGTGAGCTTGCCCTTGCCGTGCTGCGCGGCGACGCGGCGCTCGCCGCCGCCGGCCCTGGCCTGGGCCCGGCGGGCCTCGACCTGTTCAAGTATGGCGCGCATCGCTTTCCTCCCATTTTTTGCTGATTGTGCAGAGGCTTCGCACCGATCGCAATAGCGCCGAAGGTCAGCTTTCAAAACGGTCGATCATGTGCAAATGTGGAGCATAGGATATTGTAAATCGTAAATTGCAAAGTTGCGAACATGGCGATCGGCAAGCTCTATATCGGCCGCAAGGTCAGGGAAGTCAGGGAAGCAAACCGCGCGACGCAGGGCCAGTTCGCCGAGCGCATCGGCATCTCGACAAGCTACCTCAACCAGATCGAAAACAACCAGCGCCCGGTCTCGGCCGCGGTGCTGCTGGCGCTTGCGGAGAAGTTCCAGATCGATATCGCCGAGCTTTCTACCGGTGAGGGCGACCGACTGCTCTCGGCCCTCTCGGAGGCCCTGAGCGACCCGCTTTTCGAGACCTATGCGCCGAGCCTGCAGGAGCTGAAGCTCGTCACGCAGAACGCGCCGGGGCTGGCGCACGCGCTGATCAAGTGTCACCAGGCCTATCGCCGCAACAGCGAACAACTGGCCAGTATCGACGACACGATCGGCCGCGACGCCTCCTTTGTCGAAACGACCCCCTACGAGGAGGTGCGCGACTTCTTCCATTTCGTCGACAACTACATTCACGAAATCGATACGCTGGCCGAGCGTCTGGCGGGCGAACTCGGCCTTGGGGAGGGTGACAACCACGCCGCACTTACGGGCTATCTCGAACAGCGGCACGGCGTGCGTGTCGTGCGCGGTGCGGCCGGCGACGAGGCGATCCGCCGTTTCGATCCGCGCGCCCGGATCCTGACCTTGAACCCCTACGCCCCGGCGCCGACCCGCGACTTCCAGTTGGCGCTGCAGATCGCCCAGCTTCACGCCCGCGAGGAAATCGACCGGATTGCCGGCAGCGCCGGCTTCCGCACCGAGGAAGCCTACGAGATCTGCCGCATAGGCCTGCAGAACTATTTCGCCGGCGCGCTCATCCTGCCCTACCAGCCCTTCCTCAAGGCGGCGCGCGAGCTACGCCACGACATAGAGCTGCTCGCCGCCCGCTTCGGTGCATCGCTCGAGCAGGTCTGCCATCGGCTGTCGACTCTGCAGCGGCCTGGGCAGAAGGGCATACCGATCTTCTTCGCGCGCATCGACCGGGCCGGCAACATCACCAAGCGCCACAGCGCCGCCAAGCTACAATTCGCCCGTTTCGGCGCGGCCTGCCCCCTCTGGAACGTGCACCAGGCCTTCGAGACGCCGGGCAGCATCATCCGCCAGCTCGCCGAGACGCCGGACGGCGTGCGCTATCTCTGTCTGGCGACGCAGGTCACCAAGGGCGGGGGCGGCTACCGCGCTGCGCATCCGCGCTACGCGCTGGCGCTTGGCTGCGAGATCTCCTACGCCGACGCCTTCGTCTATGCCGACGACATGGACCTCGGCAACCGCGCTGCCTTCGATCCGATCGGCATTTCCTGCCGCATCTGCGAGCGCACCAAATGCGCCAGCCGCGCCGTGCCGCCGCTGAAGCGTAAGCTGATCGTCGATCATGACATGCGCGGCTCTCTGCCGTATCGTCTGAGCGAGAGCTAAGCTGCCTCGCTCTCGCGGGTCTGTTCGTTTTTGAACAGATACTGTGAGAATTTGCGTCTGGGCCTGTTCGAGTTTTGGTGTACTAGACGCGAAACCTCAATATGCGGGTCAGGGAGGACATGCATATGGATTTTCGCCTGTCGGAGGAGCAGGAGGCCATCCGCACGATGGCCCTCGATTTTGCGCGGGACGAGCTTGCGCCCCATGCCATCGACTGGGACCAGCAGAAGCATTTTCCGGTGGAGACGCTGCGCGCCGCCGCCGCCCTCGGCATGGCCGGCATCTATGTCCGCGACGACGTCGGGGGGACGGGGCTGACCCGTCTCGACGCTGCAATGATCATCGAGGCACTGGCGACCGGCTGCCCGGCGATCGCTTCCTTCGTGTCGATCCACAACATGTGCGCCGGCATGATCGATCGCTACGGGACGGAGGAGCAGCGCCAGCGTTTGCTGCCGCCGCTCCTGACGATGGAAACCCTGGCGAGCTACTGCCTGACCGAGCCTGGCTCCGGCTCGGACGCGGCGGCGCTGAAGACCAAGGCCGTGCGCGACGGCGACGCCTATCTGCTCACCGGCCAGAAGCAGTTCATTTCCGGCGCCGGCGAATCCGGTCTTTACATCGTCATGGCCCGCACCGGCGAGGAGGGGCCAAAGGGCATTTCCGCCTTCGTCGTCGAGAAGGATGCGCCGGGCCTCACCTTCGGCGCCAACGAGAAGAAGATGGGCTGGCATGCCCAGCCGACGCGGGCGGTGATGCTCGACAATGTCCGTGTGCCGGCGGAGAACCGGTTGGGGGCAGAGGGAGAAGGCTTCAGGATCGCGATGGCCGGCCTCGATGGCGGCCGGCTGAACATCGCCGCCGCTTCGCTCGGCGGCGCGCAGGCCGCCTTCGACAAGGCGCTCGCCTATGTCCAGGAGCGACGCGCCTTCGGCAAGGCGATCGGCGAATTCCAGGCGCTGCAGTTCCGGCTTGCCGACATGGCGACCGACCTGGAGATCGCCCGCACCTTCCTCTGGCGGGCCGCCGCCGCGCTCGACGCCGCGGATCCGGAGGCGACCAAGCTCTGCGCCATGGCCAAGCGCTTCGTCACCGACCGCTGCTTTGCCGTCGCCAACGACGCGCTGCAATTGCATGGTGGCTACGGCTATCTCGCCGATTACGGCGTCGAAAAGATTGTCAGGGACCTGAGGGTGCACCAGATACTCGAAGGAACCAACGAGATCATGCGGCTGATCGTGTCGCGCGCCGTCATGGGACGGAAATAGGAAGGACATTCCATGGAGATGCAGACCGCTTTACCGGAAGTCATCGTCGAACGCCAAGGCGCGATCGGCAGGCTCCGGCTCAACCGGCCGCGCGCGCTGAACAGCCTCAACCAGGCAATGATCCGGGCGATCGACGCGGCGCTCAGGGAGTTCGAGCGCGATCCGGCGATAGCCGCCGTCCTCGCCACGGGCGAGGGTGAGCGCGGGCTTTGCGCCGGCGGCGATATCCGCATGATCTACGAGAGTGGCCGCGACCGCCCCCATGAAGGGGCGCAATTCTGGCGCGAGGAGTTCATCGTCAACAGCCGCATTTCTGCTTATGGCAAGCCCTATATCGCCATCATGGACGGCATCGTCATGGGCGGCGGAGTCGGCATCTCTTCCCATGGCAGCCATCGCATCGTCACCGAGAGGACGCGGTTCGCCATGCCCGAAACGGGGATCGGCTATTTCACTGATGTGGGGGCGACCTGGCTTCTGCCGCGCGCGCCGGGCGAGTTCGGCACCTATCTTGGTCTCACTGGCCGCGACGTCGGTGCTGCAGCGGCAATTTACGCGGGGCTTGCCGACAGCTTCGTCCCGTCCGAGAAAGTCGACGCGCTCATAGCGTCGCTTGTCAATCTGCCGCCGTCGGCCACCGCCGAGGATGTATCCGCGGCGATTGGCAGCGTCTCCGGCGAGGCGCCGGCCTCGGCGTTGCTTCACCATGTTGCGCTGATCGACCGCTGCTTCGCCTTCGACACGGTCGAGGAAATCTTCGCGGCCCTCAAAGAGGACGGCTCGGACTTCGCGCGCGAGACACTGGACCTCCTGAAGACCCGCTCGGCAATCAGCCTGAAACTCACCTTGTCGCTGCTGAGAGCCGGACGCGGCAGCGCGACGCTCAACGAGTGCCTGGAGCGGGAATATAAGGCCTGCGTCGCCATGCTTTCGAATCCGGACTTTTACGAGGGTGTGCGCGCCGCGGTGATCGACAAGGATCGCAATCCCAGATGGTCGGTCGGGCTTCAGGAGGTCACGCCGCAAACGCTCGCGCGCTTCGAGCGGTACGACGGCACGCCGCTTTTCGCCGGCGGCTGAGGCCGATCGCGCCGCGGAGGCGGGAGGCGCTGAGACGCAAGATGTTAGTTGAGGAGGAGAGGCAAGATGACGAAGATTGCTTTTATCGGGCTTGGCAATATGGGCGGCCCGATGGCCGCCAATCTGGTGAAGGCGGGGCACGCGGTCACCGGCTTTGACCTGTCGGAGGCCTCGCGCAACGCGGCCGCCAAGTCGGGCGTTTCCGTGGCCGGATCGATCTCTCAGGCGGTGCGCGAAACCGAATGCGTCATTACCATGCTGCCGGCGGGTTCGCACGTCATCTATGTCTGGGACGAGCTGCTCGGCTTCGTCGATCCGGGCACGCTTATCATCGACAGTTCGACGATCGACGTCGAAAGCGCGCGCAAGGTCCACGGTTTCGCCGAAAAGGCCGGCTGTCCATCGCTCGATGCGCCGGTTTCCGGCGGCACGGCCGGCGCGGCCGCCGGTACGCTGACCTTCATGGTTGGCGGCAGCGACGGGGCCTTTTCTCGCGGCAAGCACATGCTCGACGCGATGGGCAAGAAGATCGTCCACTGCGGCGATGCCGGTGCCGGCCAGGCCGCCAAGATCTGCAACAATATGATCCTTGGCGTCTCGATGGCGGCGGTCTGCGAAGCCTTCGTGCTCGCCGAGCGGCTCGGACTGTCGCACCAGGCGCTCTTCGATGTGGCGTCCACCTCGTCCGGCCAGTGCTGGTCGCTGACGACCTATTGCCCCGTGCCGGGCCCGGTCCCGACCTCGCCGGCCAATAGCGATTATAAGCCGGGCTTCACGGCGAGCCTGATGCTGAAGGATCTGAAACTGTCGCAGCAAGCGGCAAGCGCGAGCGGTGCGGCGACGCCGATGGGAGCGCAGGCAGCGCAGCTCTACAGCCTCTTTGAGAAGCTCGGTCATGGGGCTGAGGATTTCTCCGGTCTGATCCGCATGCTGCGCGGCAATGAGGAGGTCAAGCCCGGGTGAACACGCCTCGGCCAATGCAAAGGCGCTCGTTAGGCCGCGCCATGGGGTCTGGATCGCCCAGTTGGTGGTCTGTCGAGCCCTTGTCGAGGGGGCATGCGACCTCTCGCAGGGAGGCTTCAAGCTGAAGGATAGGGGATTTCCGAGGTCAGGAATGTCTTCTCGGATTCCTGTCTCCCGACAGCGCGCGGTAGTTCCGTTGCCATGCTGCTCGGCTGCATCGCGGCCGAAAGGATCGTATTTCGGAGACAACTCCACCGGAGCGGGAGGAGGAGGCGCTTCAGATCGTGGCCGGCTGTCCGTGATAGTTCTGCATGACGACGTCATCGACGATGTTGAGCACGCGGAAGCGTCTGCCGCACGCCGATGGCCCTGCGAACACATCGATCAGATTAACGAGGCACAAAGCCAGTTCGATTGGGGGCATGAACCACAATAAATCAGTAGACACCCGCTGCAGACAGATTTTTCTGCGTCGGGCGCATTATGTTCTTGTTTTCCAATCCATTGTTTCCAGAGGATAGCCTTCAAATTGCAAAAAAATACGCCGCATGAGCGGCGTATGAAATACCCGGCGTCTCAGCTCGGCTGGTGTCAGTAATAACCGGCAGGGGCCGTGGCGGAGCACTCAACCCATTTCCAGCCTTCGGCGCAAACAGTCGCGGCGGTCGTCTCGAGCTTTTCTGCCACCAACATTTCGACCAGAGCGGCGTCCATCGCGTAACCGGCGTTGCGGTCATCGAACAGGTCGCGCTTGACCAGTCCACCGGCTTCCTCATAAGCGGCCAGCCCGCCGATGAACTGCACGCGCTTGTCCGTCGCTGGGATCATTTCCTCGGTGAGCGCTCGCCGTCGGCCCGTACAGTCCACACCAACACCGGTAGCGCATCTAAGACACGGTCGAGAAAGGTCCGCATTTCCAACCTTGCGTGTTTCTCTGTGCAAGTCTGAAGAATGCGCCAAGCGGGCATAAACGTCCATTACGCCATGGTGTCGGTTTCCGGTTCAAGCTATTGCATGATGAGTATCATGCTATATGATGGTTATCATGCAATGAAGCCGACCTAGCTAGTTCGCGAGCCTCTCGCTCGCGTTGGCGGTGACAGGGAAGTCCGAGGCCATGCGTTACGAAAAAGGTCATAAGGATGCGACGCGGGCGCGCATCATCGACATAGCGTCAAAGCGTTTCCGCGCCGAGGGGATCGATGCCGTAGGCGTCGCCAGCATGATGGCCGATGCCGGCCTGACCCATGGCGGCTTCTACAGTCACTTCCCCTCAAAGGAAGACCTGGTCGTTGCCGCGCTGGCTGACGCCCTTGACCGCGGCCAGGCGGCGCTCGCGGCGGCGGCGGAAGAAGCTGGGGTGAAAGGCATTATTGCCCGATTTATGAGCGCTCAGCATCGCGACCACCCGGAAGTCGGCTGCGCGGCTGCAGCTCTCGCGCCTGAACTGGCGCGGCATCCCGAAGGAACGCGCGCAGTCCTTTCAGCCAAGATCGAAGAGCGCGTTGCGCTGATCGAACGTCATCTCCCGCCGACCGCTTCAGCGGAGGCCCGGCGCCGATCAGCTACCGCGATCTTCGCGACGATGATGGGCTCGCTGCAGCTCTCCCGCATCGCCACCGACGCGGTTGCCGCCGACGCCATCCTCGCTGCTGGTGCCGAGGCGGCCGAGCGGCTCGTTGATACGCTTCCCACCCGTTGACAAGGAGTGTCCCGATGACTGCACATGCCGATCCCATTGTTATCGTCTCCGCTGTTCGCACGCCGCTCGGCCGCTTCCTTGGCGATCTTTCGCCGGTTCCGGCACCAACGCTCGGATCGCACATCATTCGATCCGCGCTGGAGCGGGCGGGCCTTGCGCCGGATCGGGTTGACGAGGTGCTGATGGGCTGCGTCCTGCCTGCCGGCCAGGGGCAGGCGCCGGCGCGCCAGGCAATGCGTGGCGCGGGCCTGCCGGACGAAGTCGGCGCGACGACGATCAACAAGGTCTGCGGTTCAGGCATGAAGGCGACGATGCTCGGCCACGACATTCTGCGGGCGGGCTCCGCGGATATCGTGGTTTCAGGCGGCATGGAGTCGATGTCGAATGCGCCCTATCTGCTTTCCAAGGCACGCGGCGGTTACCGCTTCGGCCATGATCAGCTTTTCGACCACATGGCACTTGACGGGCTGGAGGACGCCTACGAGCGCGGCCGCTCCATGGGCGACTTCGGCGAGATGGCGGCGGAGGCCTACCAGTTCAGTCGCGCCGACCAGGACGCCTATGCCATGGAGACGCTCACGCGTGCCCGCAAAGCGATCGACGAAGGCGAGTTCAAGGATGAAATCGCCGCCGTCATCGTGCCGGCGAAGGGCGGCGAGACAGTGATTGAGAACGATGAGCACCCGCTGAAGGTCTTGCCGGAAAAGATCCCGAACCTGAAGCCGGCCTTTCGCGCCGACGGGACGATCACCGCCGCGAGCGCGTCCGCAAATGCCGACGGCGCGGCCGCCCTTGTGCTGACGCGGCGCTCTGTCGCGGAGCGGACCGGGTTGCCAGTGCTGGCCGAAATCAAGGCGCATGCGACGCACAGCCAGGAACCGGCCTGGTACACGACGGCGCCCATTCCGGCGATCCGTAAGCTCCTGCAGAAGACGGGCTGGGGCGTCGACGATGTCGATCTCTTCGAAATCAACGAGGCCTTTGCGGTGGTGGCGATGGCAGCGGCCAAGGAGCTTGCCATACCGCGTGACCGCCTGAATGTGAACGGCGGCGCCTGTGCCCTAGGTCATCCGATCGGCGCGACCGGCGCGCGACTCATCGTGACGCTGGTTCACGCCCTGAAGCGGCGGGACCTGAGACGCGGCGTTGCCGCTCTTTGCATCGGCGGCGGCGAGGCGACCGCGATCGCGATCGAGCGCCCGCTATAACGAACAGTTGCCTGTTTGGGCGACGACGCCGAAACGCGTCGCCTCCAGGCGAGTTCCATCGAAAGGACATTGAATGCGACGCATTGTGGTTACCGGAATGGGCGCTTTTCGCCGCTCGGTGTTGGAACGGAACTGAACTGGGCGCGGTTGACGGCGGGTCGATCGGGGCTGCGGCGGTTACCGGACTCGATCGTCGGCGAGCTTGGCTGCAAGGTTGCCGGCATCGTTCCGGACGGCCAGGAAGACGAAGAGGGCGGCTTCGATCCGGATTGGTTCGTCGTTCCGAAAGAACAACATGGATCGCTTTATCCTTCTCGCAATGGCTGCGGCCGAGGAAGCTGTGGTTCAGGCCGGCTGGCAACCGAGGGGAGCACGCGACCGCGAACGGACGGCGACGGTGATTGGCTCCGGTATTGGCGGATTTCCGGCCATCACCGAGGCAGTGCGAACGGCCGATACGCGCGGCCTGCGTCGGCTTTCGCCCTTCACCGTTCCCTCGTTTCTGGTCAATCTCGCCGCAGGCCAGATCTCGATCCGACACGGCTTCAAGGGGCCGATCGGCGCGCGCGGGTGACGACCTGCGCCGCGGGAGTGCAGGCAATCGGCGATGCTGCGCGCCTCATTCGAGCGGGCGAGGCAGACGTAGCGCTCTGTGGCGGGGCAGAGGCTTGCATCAATGAAGTGAGCCTTGGCGGGTTTGCCGCCGCGCGGGCGCTGTCGACGGGCTACAACGAGGATCCGCATGGCGCGTCGCGGCCCTTCGATGCGGGTCGCGATGGCTTCGTGATGGGGGAGGGCGCCGGGCTATTGGTGATCGAGGATCTTGACTACGCGCTGGGTCGCGGCGCGCGACCGATCGCCGAGATCGTCGGCTATGGCACCACCGCCGACGCCCATCATATCACCTCCGGACCAGAGGACGGTGACGGGGCAAGGCGGGCGATGGAGATCGCCCTTAACCAGGCGCGCGTCGATCCCACCGCCGTTGGTCATTTGAATGCCCACGCGACATCGACGCCGGTCGGCGACCGCGGCGAGATCGAAGCGATCAAGACGGTGTTCGGTCGTGATGGCGCGATTGCGGTCAGCGCGACGAAATCGGCAACGGGCCATCTGCTGGGCGCGGCCGGCGGTCTCGAGGCGATGTTCACCATTCTCGCGCTCCGCGACCAGCTTGCTCCGCCAACACGCAATCTCAAAAATCCGGACGCGGCAGCGGAAGGCCTCGATATCGTCGGCAGTTCAGCGCGGTCGATCTCTACCGAATACGCGATTTCCAACGGCTTCGGATTGGCGGCGTCAATGCGAGCGTGATCTTCCGCCAGTGGCAATAGACGCCCCGCTTCTTCGCCGCCGGCCGACTGCCTGGTGATCGCCCGGCGGCGGACTAGCGAAAATCGACGACCAGGGCAGCCACGTCGGCCTCGGCACTTGAAAGTTGTACGGCAGGGCAGGAGTACGATTCGTGCCGATCAAGCCGTTGACCGGGGCAAAAGATCCTTTCATTTTCGAGTTAAGACCGCTTCGCCACCAGATCCGGACCTCGGCCCGCCGGGCCTAGTGGTCCGCATTGGGTCGAGAACTCGCCTTCATCAGCGTCACGGTTGGGTGGGGAGCGGAAGTTCACTGCGAAGGGACAGGACGGCCGCTTTGCGGACCCTTTCGGCCGTTCGGGGTCCGTCGTCGTCCCTCAAGCCGGTCCTGTGTGCGTTCGATGCGGGATCGTCTGGGAGCTGGGTTGTTTTCGTGATTGCTTTGGCGAGAGTATCCTCGCCTTGACCGACCAGGAAATCCTGGGCATCTAATCCATTGGTGATCGCGGACGAAGCCGCTGTGGTCGTCGTCTCGATGAGAATCGGCGCCACCCAGGAGGTGGCGAAAGCATTTTCAGTACCGAAGGGCGAAACAAAGCCCCCGGCCCTGATGTCAGGGGAGATGTGGAGCTCTGCCGTAGCGTCGAGTGGGCGTATGGCCCCTAGATGACTCATCCAGTTCGTTGGTTGGGCAATTTCGAAGGATGCGCGGTTTGCCTTGCCAGAACTCATTCCTTTCCTCCCCGGTGTAAACAGTGATTGCTTGCTCATCGGCGCGCACCAAGCGATAACGGCCGCATTCTCTCTCGCGCAGCGTCCTCTTCCAGGAAAGCTACGATCATCACGTCTTCACATCGGGCAGAATGCATAAACTCGGCGTGACGACGTTGTCAACAATAATTGTCGACGTTGTCATTGAACTGATTTATGGTGCGCTGAGCAGGAGAGATGAAGGCATGGTCAGCATAATCAGCGTCGCCAAGGCGGCCGGAGTGTCAAACAAAACCGTCTCGCGCGTCATCAACGGCGAGCCGCATGTGACGGAAGAAACGCGCGAGCGCGTAGAGAAGGCGATCCGGGATTTGGGCTATGTTCCGAACATGGCCGCGCGCCAGATCCGGTCGAGCCGCTCCAATACATTCGGTATCATCACCGACTATGTTTCCACGACGCCCTATTCGGTCGACATCGTACGCGGGATCCAGGACTGGGCGAACGCCAATGGGAAAACCATCCTGATCGCAAACACAGTGGGCTCTTCCGAGAGGGAGGCGAAAATCTGGAAAATGTTCCAGTCCCATCGCATCGATGGCGTTCTCTATGTGACGATGTACCGCCGCATCGTCGACCCCGCAGCCGGCGATGTCAGCATTCCAACAGTGATGGTCAATTGCAGGCCGCAAACCGCCGAGGACTGGCCGTCCATCGAGCCTGACGACTTCCAAGGCGCGCGGGATCTGACCCGCCATCTGCTTGAACGTGGGCATCGCAAGATCGGTTACATCCGGCTCAACCCGATCCTGTTGGGCGCGGAGCTCCGCCTCGACGCATTCCGCCAGACCGCGAGGGAATTTGGTCTGGCGGACAGCGACCTCTCCATCCGTCTTGGCATGGAGGGACCGGTTGGCGCTGAGGAGAACTATGTCTTCGCGGCGGCGACCGAGATTCTTCAACAAAGGGATCGCCCGACCGCGATCATGAGTGGCAACGACGAGATGGCGATTCAAATCTATATCGCAGCCATGGCATTGGGCTTCAGAATTCCGCAGGACATCAGCATCGTCGGCTTTGACGATTTCCGGACAGTCTCGATGGCGCTGAAACCCCAACTGACCACTGCCGCGCTGCCTTACTATGATCTCGGCCTTCAGGGCGCGGAGTGGTTGAATAGGGTGGTGGCGGGCGACAAGATCCGCCCGAGTCGTCGCGTTCTGGCGTGCAAGTTGATCGAACGCGATTCTGTGTGTTCGGTGTGAAACAGCTGTCTGGCGTCGAAGGTTCGTCAGGGTTGGCAGCCGGGCACACCGGTCGCGATCATCTAACCCGAGATCTCGGGTATACCGCTGAGTAGGGCGTTTCCATTCTGCGCATCGTCATCTCAACCATCTCGCGCCGCTAATCGTCCGGGAACTCGTCAAGAACTGCGAAACTGGGCATGACAACGTCGACAATTCGTATTGACAACGTCGTCAAGACAGCATTATGCTTCCTCCTATGTAAAAGCCCGGGTGAGGATCTCGGGCTTAAAACAGGGAGGAAACGATGAATAGACTGCTTAGTGCCAGCGCGCTTGCGCTTGTGTTCATGGCGGCCTCCGCCCGAGCCGAAACCATCAATGTCCTGGTGGAAGGTGGCGGCGAGATGCTTCAGAAGGCGGTAGCCGAGAAGTTCACCGCCGAGACCGGTCTTGAGGTCAAGTTCACCGTCGTTCCCTATCAGGGCGTATTCGACAAATTCTCCGCGGAGATTGCTTCCGGTTCGTCGGCATTCGATGTCGTAACGATCGACGTGGTCTGGAATGCAAAATTCGCAAAACATGTCGAGGATCTGTCGGCTCTTTTCACCGACGCGGTTCGCGCGGACCTGCCGCCTGCCTTGCTCGCTGACGCGAAGGTCGGAGACAAACTGATCGGGATGCCCACATGGGCGAACGCCGAGATTGTCTTCTATCGAAAGGACCTGTTCGATAAGCCGGAGGAAAAAGAGGCCTTCCAGGCGAAGTATGGATATCCCCTTGCTCCGCCCAAGACCTGGCAGCAATGGCGCGACATAGCAAAATTCTTCACGCGCGACACTGACAGTGACGGCAAGGTCGACTTCTGGGGCACCGACACCATCGGCACCTTCTCGGAGGAATGGATGGCGCATGTGCTGCAGGCGGGCTCGCCCGGCGTGATCCTCGACAAGGATGGCAAGGTCATCATCGACAACGAGGCGCACAAGAAGGCGCTCGAGTTCTACATCGCACCGCACTGCACCGATCATTCCGTCCCGGAAAACGTCAACGAGATCGGTTGGGGCGAAGCGCAGAACCTGTTCTATCAGGGCAAGACGGCGATGATGAAATTCTGGGCGCACGCCTACAAGATGACGCCAGAGGATTCAAAGGTCAGCGGTAAGGTCGGCGTCGCTCCGATGCTCGCCGGCGATGCAGGAATCGCAGCTATTCCCGGTCCCTGGTACAATGTCGTCCCCTCGACTTCACAGCACAAGGACGCGGCGAAGAAGTTCATCGCTTTTGCGATCGCCAATAACGCTTTGGGCATCGAAGCCCCGCTCGGCCTCGCCGCGACGAATTCCGCCTATAGCAGTTATGCCAGCAAGCCCGGCTACGAGCACTTTACGCCGTTGCTTGAGACGCTGGGTGCGCCTGCAACGCAAGGCCGGCCGATCAACGAGAAATATCAGGAAATCGTCGACGAAGCCGTCCTGCCCGCGGTCCAGCAGGCGCTGACCTGCAAGGCCGATGTCGGCGAAGTCCTGACGGAAGCCAAGGAAACGATCGAGGACATTCTCGACTAACCTCGTACGTTCCTCAATCGCGGGCGGATCTATGCCGCTCGCGCCACCAGCTTTCGGAGACCGACATGTCGGATGAAGACCGATTTGTGCTCTGCATGCTCGCGCCCGCGGTTGCGATCCTCGGCTTGTTGGTCGCTTACCCGGTGGGGCTGCTGATTTTCGATTCCTTTTTCAAGGTCGAAACGATCACGCCCCACATACGCGAATGGGTCGGGCTGCAGAACTATATCGATGCCCTAACCTCGAAACGTGTCGCCGAAAGTGCTCTGCGGACGCTGCAATATTCGGTCTTCGCCCTCTTTTTCGAATTCACGTTCGGCTTCTGTGCGGCGCTGCTGTTCTCGGCCATGGTCGGCCAGTCGCGTTGGCACCGCACGATCTTCGCTCTGCCGCTGATGGTTCCGCCCATCGTTGCCGGCCTGCTCTGGAGATTCCTCCTGGTGGGCAATATCGGCATCCTGAACTATGGCCTCGTACAGTTGGGGCTGATCAGCGACCCTAATGAGATCGCCTGGCTGTCCAGCGAGGATATCGTCATCTATTCCGTATCCTTTGCCGACATCTGGCTGACGACCTCCTTTGTCGCGCTCGTCTCCTACGCAGGGCTGACGAACATCCCGAAGGACCTGCTTGAGGCGGCACGGATCGACGGGGCGAACGCGCTCAAACGATTCTGGCATGTGACCCTGCCTCTAATGCGGCCGGTGATCGCGGTCGTCGTGATCGTGCGTGGCGTGGATGCGGCCAAGACATTCGACCTCATCTGGATTCAGACGCAGGGTGGTCCCCGCCATGCTTCGGAAGTGTTCTCGATGAACATCTATCAGAGGATGGTTCGTTTCGGCGATCTCGGCGAGGCCTCCGCGTCCGGCACCTTGTTCCTCCTCGTCATGATGGTTCTGGCCGGGATTGCCTACTGGAAGATTTGGAGGCCGGTCCATGCATAGAGTGTCCCGCCCCAATCTCAGCGGAGTCTTGATTAACGCCGCAGCCCTCGTGCTCGTGCTGTCTTACGCGCTGCCCTACATCTATCTGTTGATGACTTCCATCAAACCGGCGGCCGATGTCCAGCAGATCCCGCCAAGCTTTTTCCCCGCCGTCATATCGTTCGAGAATTTTCGCGAAGTCTTGCAATCGTCTACTCTGCCGAAGGCCTTCATCAATTCGCTCACGGTGGCGGTGCTGACGACGGCGCTCTCGCTGATGGTGGCCGTGCCGGCCGCCTATGTTGCCACCCAGTATCGCCGCCGGATCACGACGTTTTTCCTGCTCTTTGCCCTGGTCACCCGTATGGTCCCATCGGTGTCGCTAGGTGTGCCGCTGTTCCAGCTTTTAAAGTCCATGGGCCTGCTCGACACCCTTCCTGGCCTGGTTCTCGCTCACACCTCCGCAGCTGTGCCGCTGGCGCTGCTGCTCATGTCGGCTTTTTTCGAGGGCGTGCCGAAGGAACTCGAAGAAGCCGCGCGCATGGACGGATGCACACGGTTCGAGGCCTTTCGCAAGATCATCCTTCCGATCATGACGGGCGGGATCGCGGTGACCGCGCTCTTCACCTTCATCACCAGCTGGAACGAGTTCCTCTACGCACTGCTGCTGACGTCTGAATCGACCAAGACGGCTCCGATCGTCATTGCCGAATACAATTCCGTCTATGGACTTGCATGGGGAGCGATGACCGCGGCGGCCGTGCTCTATTCGCTGCCCGTCATCATCGTAACGCTCGCACTTCAAAAACAGATCGTCGGCGGGCTGACGTTCGGCGCTGTGAAGGGATGAGGAGACAAGCATGGCCGGTATAGAACTGCGCAATATCAACAAGATCTACGGAAACAGCTTTCACGCGCTTCATGATCTCAGCTTCGACATCATGGATGGCGAGTTCATGGTGTTTGTTGGTCCGTCGGGATGTGGGAAGTCGACGGCGCTCAGAATGATCGCTGGCCTGGAGACCATTTCCAGCGGTGAACTTAAGATCGGTGACCGGGTCGTCAACGATGTCGATCCCAAAGACCGCGATATTGCCATGGTCTTCCAATCCTACGCGCTCTATCCGCATAAGACGGTGCGCGAAAACATCGCCTTTCCCTTGCTGATGGCCGGACTGCCCAAGGCTGAGATTGACAGCCGCGTAAACGAGGCCGCGCGCATTCTCGAACTGACGACATTGCTCGACCGCAAACCGGCGCTTCTCTCCGGGGGACAGCGCCAGCGCGTCGCAATGGGGCGAGCGATCGTCCGCAAGCCGGCAGCCTTCCTGATGGATGAACCGTTGTCGAACCTCGATGCCAAGCTGCGCGTACAGATGCGCGCCGAGATCGCCAGCCTGCAAAGAAAACTGAATGTCACGACGATTTACGTGACCCACGACCAGGTCGAGGCGATGACGATGGGTGACCGGGTCGCGGTGATGAAAGGTGGGGTGCTGCAGCAGGTCGACACGCCCCAGCAGCTCTATGCCCGCCCGACGAACATTTTCGTCGCCGCCTTTATCGGATCGCCCTCGATGAACTTGTACGAGGCCGTTCTGAATGGAAGGACGCTGACCCTAGGCAGCAACAGTTTCGAAATCCCTGACCAGGTTTTCGAATACCGCCCCTCGCTCAACGGTGCGTCTAACCGTCAGGTCATTGTCGGTATCCGGCCCGAGCACATGAACGACGCCGCAATCCGGCCTTCTTCGGCCGAGATCTCGGCCCCGGTCACTCTTGTTGAGGCCCTAGGTTCTGAATCCATGGTGCATCTGAATATCGATGCATCTTGGGTGGATGCTGGCGACCCGGACGCCGTCGCCGACATCAGCGACGAAAAAGCTGCCGTAGCCCGTTTTTCTCCGAAGAGCACAGTACGCGCAGGTGACATCGCGCGCATCGCTGTCGATGCCGAAGAACTTCACTTCTTTGAACCGGACACCCGCGCCAGCATCTGGTGATGGCATAGCCAGGAAAAAAACAAGAATGACTAGCCCGTCTATCGCCACCAATCGCCTGCAACTCTTTCGATCTGCAGCCAGGACCTTGCTGCGAATTCAAACAGAGAGCTGAACGCGTTTCCCCAGGCGGCTTGCGAGCAACAAGCCAATCAAGAACATCAGTCTACTCTCGCAGTGGAGTAAGAAATGTCCGCGGAGACATTAACAATGGTTAGCGAAAACTGTTACAACGTAACGAAGTATTCCGTAGGGAACCCCTATGAGGATATTGGAGCGGTTATCAATAGCATCATTGCGGATATTAAAAGCAGGCAACCGGTTTCCGACCTAAATGATGGCGGAAAACCTGGAGCAGTGATCTATATACCGCCAGGCGATTATCGCCTTGTCACTCAAGTCGTTATAGACGTGAGCTATCTAAAAATTGTGGGCTCTGGACATGGTTTTACGTCTTCGAGCATCCGTTTCAACACACCCGCAAGCGAGCTGGCACACTGGCGCGAAGTGTGGCCGGGCGGAAGTCGCATACTTGTGGACACTTCTCCAGAGGCCGCCGACGGTGAGGCTGCTGGAGCCGCATTTTATGTTAAGCGCACCGGAAATCCTCGTATAAGCTCTGTGGAATTTGCTGACTTTTGCATCGATGGCCTGCACTTCATTGATGATGGTTCGGGGCAAAATGATGCAGAAAATACATACAAGAATGGCAAAACGGGAATCTATGTAGGCAGCGCCAATGACTCATTCCGAATAACGGGGATGGGTCTTATCTATCTGGAGCATGGAGTTACTGTTCATGATGCAGATGCGCTGGCGATAGATAACAATTTCATTGCAGAGTGCGGCAACTGTATCGAATTGAAAGGTATGGGGCAGGCCTCAAGAGTAGCAAATAATTTTGTCGGAGCCGGATATAGGGGACACTCCATTTACGCTGAAAATTATGGGGGCATTCTAGTATCCTCAAATAACGTATTCCCTCGAGGATCTAGCAGTGTCTATTTTTCCGGCGTGGTGCGTTCCTCGGTCACAGGAAATAGATTCCATTCATTTTATCCCGGAATGTTGGTTTTTGCTGCTAACTGTTGCGAGAATTTGGTTTCCTCAAATCACTTTTTGCGAGATCGCGAGCCGTGGGCGCCCATGCAGAAGTACGATAACGGCTTGGATGATCTGTTCGGACTTTTGCAAATTGACGGCAGCAACAATTCGGTAATCGCGAATCACATTTCGGTAACTATCGATACTCAATATCTCAAGCCCCTCGCCGTAAAGCCCGTGATAATTAACGTGGTTTCCGGTAGCGGCAATTACATAGCCAATAATCACATTGTGGCCACAACCGAAATATCGCAGATCAATGATGCACCAAACAGTGCCTGTTTTTCAACACAAGTGGGCGCATTGCTTTCAACTAACAATTTGACGGCGCTCGAAGTAACGGCAGTACTGGTGCAAAAGGGGTCTGCGCGGAATACAGTCATAGATACAGGCAGTGACGAACATGTTGAGATGGATAGAACGATGAATGCATTTAGGGGCACTCCAGTTCCTGGACAATAGTCGGAGAAATTTCAATATAGACGGATCGTAGCTAGATCTTTTGTGGAAAATTCATGGACAATTCGGAGTTTTATTCATGACAACCAACGGCTCGTGCGCCGCTGGCCCGAACATGGTCTGTGGGATCGATAAGCTTTCCTCCCGAGCAGACTGGCCGGCGTTCGCGCCGGGCTTTTTTCTCGAACGGAGCATCCTCTGTTAATCAATGCCGCCATGGCGACGCCATCGGCTTGAAGCCGTGGGGAGCGCGCCGTTCGGGAACCGCCCGGATCAAGGGCTGAGCAGATCTGGCGTCAGCTATTTCGGTGGGGAAACCGAATTGCGAATGACGAGCTCGCAGCGATACTCGACATGTTTCTTTTTCGGGGGGTGGCCCGCGATGATGTCGAGCAACATTCGAACTGCCAGAGCGCCCATGTCGCGATAAGGCAATGCCATCGTTGTGAGGGGTGGCTGAATGCCGGTCGTGATGACCTGGAAATCGTCGAAGCCGATGATGGAGACATCATCTGGCACCCGCAGTCCGAGATCCGTGGCGGCGCAATAGACCTGCAGCGCGATCTCGTCATTGCCACAAACGACTGCCGTCGGTCGGTCAGGATTGTCAAGAATGCGCCGCGCGTTCTCGAAAGCCACAAGCTTGTCGGCAAATATGGCTCCTACGCGCCCCGGAACGATCCATTCCTTTCGAACCTCGATGCCAGCCGCCGCCAGCCCGTCGAAGAATGCCCGGCCGCGAAGGTCGGCCGCCAGGATCAGTTCATTCAGCACGACATAGGCGATCTTTCGATGTCCCTGCTCGACGAGATGGCGGACAGCATCCAGTCCGCCTTGATAGTCGTCCGGTACGATTGACGGCAGAGCCTGGTCGGGAGCGCTGCAATTTACCAGCACGGTCGGCGTACTCGGAAATTCAGTATCCCGCGGAACGTGACGATGAAACATCGTCACATAGAATACGCCGCCGATGCCATGCTCGCGGAAGATCTTCCAGGCGCGCTGCTCTTTCGCCGGATCCGCGGAGGTGTTCACCGTCAGCAGCGTATAAGGAGTGTCATCAAGGGCGTCCTGAATGCCGCGCACGATATCGGTCGAAAACGGCGTCGTCGATACGACGTCGGTGATCAATCCGAGCACGCTGGAACGGCTGGTGCGCATCAATCGAGCGGCTTGGTTCGGAACGTAGCCCAGCGTCTCGATCGCCTTCTGAACCTTTTTCTTGGTTTTCGGACGGATCAGACCTTCGCCGTTGACGACGCGCGACACGGTTCGATCCGACACGCCGGCAAGTGCTGCAACGTCCTTAATGCTGACCATTGTCTTCCCCTGAGCGCACAAACCGCTTCACCGGTGCCCTCGATAGCATTGTGATCACGCCCATAGCCATCGCTCCACCTGATCAATCACAAACAAGTCAGCCTTTCACACCGGCCCGCACGAAGGAGTCGATGATCCAACGCTGCGCCACCAGGAAGACCAGCAAAACCGGCAAGATCGACAGCGAAACCGCCGCGATGACCTCCGAGGTCGCTGATGAATTCCCGACCGGGTCACGGATCGACATGATGCCGACGGGCAGCACCATCTGGTCGACCGAATTCAGGAAGACCAACGGCATGAAATAGTCGTTCCAGGTCATGGTGAAGATGATGACGGAGAGTGCCGCGATCTGCGGGCCCGCGAGCGGCACGGCAATCGACCAGAAGGTGCGGAAATGTCCGGCGTTGTCGACGCGCGCCGCCTCGAACAGTTCCTTGGGAAGGGTCAGGAAGAACTGCCGCATCAGGAAGATGCCGAACACGCCCGACATGCCGGGCGCGAAGGCGCCGGTGAGGCCGGGAACGATGATCGACCACTGGCTGTCGACGAGGCCGAGCCAGCGCATCAGCAGGAACAGCGGCACCAGCGTCGTCTGTATGGGAACCATCAGGGAGACCAGGAGCAGAGCAAAGAGCGCGTTCTTGAACGGGAAGCGGAGCCGCGCGAAGGCGTACCCGGCGATGGTGGTCATGGCGACGTAGCCGAGCGTAACTGCGGTCGCAAGCACGGTGGAGTTCCAGAAGAAACGCCCGATCGGGACATCCGAGGAAAGCAGCCGGCGGTAGCTCTCCAGGCTTGAACCGAGACCCGGCAGCCAGCGTGGCGGAAGCGTGAAGGCTTCCGCCACGGGCCGGAAGCTGGTGGTGAACATCCACAGGAACGGCGCCACCATCACGAGCGCGCCGAGCCCGAGCACCACATAGACCAGCGCGGTGCGCAGCCGCGAGATCATTGCCCGTGTTTCCGGAGAGAGACGCTCCGACAGGCGAGCCGGCGTCATATCCCATGAGATGTGCATTGGCTTATTCATAGAAAGCCCACCGCTTGGAAAGGGCGAACTGGATCGCCGTGACGATGACCGTGATCGTGAGCAGCAGCAGCGAGATCGCCGACGCGTAGCCCATGTTGAACGACTTGAAGCCCTGCTCGTAGATGTACATGACCAGACTGCGTGAGGCATCGCCCGGCCCGCCATTGGTCAGCACGACGATCGATTCGAACACCTTGAAGGCGCCGATCGTGTTCATGGTGAGCAGGAAAAGGATCGTCGGAGACAGGAGCGGCAGGGTAATCTGCCAGAAGGTCCGCGGCTGCTCGAGCCATCGACTCGTGCGGCATCGTAATAGTCCTTTGAGATGCTCTGCAAACCTGCCGTCGCGATCAGCATCGCGAAACCAACGTTCTTCCAGATGTCGAGGATGATGACTGACCAGAGAGCGTTGCGGGCGCTCGAAAGCCAGCGGACGGGCTCGATGCCGACAAGACCGAGGTAGTAGTTGATTACCCCGATGTCGCGTTGGAACAGGAATTGCCAGATCACGGCAACGAAGATAAGGCCGACGAGGGACGGGAAGAAATAGGCGGCGCGATATGCATATTGCACCGTCTTCGACATGTTGCGGTTGAGCAGAACCGCCAGGACCACGCCGAGGCCTACATTGCCGGCCACAGCAAAGACGGCGAAGAAGGCCGTGTTGCCGAGGACCTTCCAAAGCCGCCGGTCGTCCAGCATCGCTTCGAAATTGGCGAGTCCGACGAAGCTGGGATTGCTGAACAGGTCATACTTCATCAGGCTGAGGACCACCGTGGCGGCCATCGGTCCTGCGACGAAGACAGCGAAGCCGATCAAGGCCGGCGCGATGAACAGGAGCCCGGCAATGGTCTCCTTGCGGTTTTGCGGCGAGAACCAACCCGCCGCCGCATCATTGGCGATACTGGTCATGGGTCAACCCCGCTGGATCTCGGCTTCGAGTTCCTCATGGGCCGCGGCCAGCGCTTCCTCCGCCGTCAACTCTTCGGTGATGATCTGATCGAAGGTGCGGCCCAGGATGCGGTCAAGCGCGTTGAAGAAGGCGGGCGCCGCCACGGGCTTCGCCGTCTCTAAAGCATCGAAGAAGACCGGTGCGCTCTTCGGCGCTGAAAGGAAGCTCTCCTTCCTCGCCGCTTCCTCGTAGATCGGGATTTGCTGACCGATCTCCATCAGCGCGGTCACAGTCTCGAGTGAGATCAACTGCTTGATCGCCTGGAATGCGAGCTCTGGATTCTTCGATTGCGGGCTGATGCCCCAGCCCCCGCAGCCGAACACCGTTTCGGCGCTTGCCTTGCGCGGCCAGGGCACGATGTCGAAATCGGTGAAGCCGTTCGCCACCCAGCCGGTCACCGGCCAGCGGCCAGCACCGACCATGGCGAAACGCCCGGCAGCAAACTGGTCATAGACGTTGAGCCCGATCGGGTCGGGAGAGACACCATGCTCATAAACGAGCGCGTGGATGAACTCGGCAACCTCGCGGATCTTCGGATCGTTGAGGTTGGAATGCTTGAAATCCGCGGTTACCGGATAGGTGCCGTTGGTCAGGTACCAGGGATGAATGGCGAAATTGAACCAGGGCAAGCCATATCCGTAGATCTTCTTGTCGCCTTCTCCGGTCGTCAGCTTCTTGGCGATCGCGACGAAGTCGTCCCAGGTCCAGTCCGGCTTCGGCGGCTCGACGCCCGCCTCCTTGAAGATGCGGGTGTTGTAGTGGATGACCATTGTCTGGCCGCCGTTCGGGATTTCGTAGAGCTTGCCATCGACGGTAAGGGCGTCCTTCAGCTTGGCGGGTATCTTGTCGACCAGCACCTTGGCTTCCGGGTCTGCGGCGATCAGCTCGTCGAGCGGCATCAGCAATTGCTTCTCTACGGCGAGCCGCAACCCTTCGACAGCGATGTTGATAATGTCGGGGGGATTTCCGCCGGCGATCTGCGTCACCAGCTTGTCCGCATAATCCGACCACGAGGAGATCGGGGCGATGTTGTCCTGCACCGTGACGTTCGGGTAGATCTTTCGAAATCGTTCGAACGCCTCGCCATAGGCCTTCGCCTCCGAGGGGTTGCCCCAGTTGTAGGTGGTGAGTTGCGCGGCGGTGTCGTTTGCCGGGGCGCCTGCCTGCGCTGCCTTTGCGGGGAACATGGCTGGTGTCAGGACACCGGCTGCGGCCAACGTCGTCGCCTTGGTCAGAAAGTCTCGTCTGTTCATGCTCATTTCCTTCTCCTCCTCAGGATGAGCGCCGAGTGCGTGTCAGCGGTTTCGTGGTGACAGGCACAAGAACAAAGACCTGAAGCGCGTCGCATGACGAATGCGACGCGCTTCAGGGTTTTAGTTTCCTTTCGATACATTCGCCGCCGAGCGGCGCCGCGTGGTCTCCAACTTCTTTTCGATTTCGATGTCCCGGAGTTCCGCATAGGCGCGGAAACGCTCGTCGGCCGCATCGATCTGCCTGGCCTGTTCGGGCGTCAGGCGATCACGTGCGACCCTCTCCGGAGCGCGGTCGCCGGGCGGCGTTGGCAGCCTTTGCTCAACCGGCAGGATGGTCAGCTTCGGCGATGGAAGCGTCTGGTACCAATAGGCGGTGGAGGCCCAATCGTCGCTCAGATGATTGGCGTGGCCGTGCTCGATCGTCACGCGGATACGGTTCTTGAACCGAACGGGATCGGTGAGATGGAAGCGATAGGAGACCTGATAACCGGGAACGATGCTCTCGTGGATTACCGAGCCATTCGTCAGGAAGGCGTTGTTCTGCATCCCCCAGGCATGATTGAAATAGTCCTCTGTGCCAGTGCCATGGATCGAGGGCGGCCAGGTGTCTTCGTCGACGAAGATCATCTCGTCGCCTTCGCCCCACCAGGAGCCTTGGAAGTGCGCAACCGACAGGTTGCAGCCGACATATTGGCCGCGTCCTTCGGTCTCGAGGATGACGTAGTTCGCCTTGCCGTCGAGATTGGGAATGTTGGTTTCGGGGCTGTTGGTCTGCAGATTCGGACCCCAGCCACCGCAGGGGTTCTCTCGCCGCCAGGACGCGTGGAAGTAGGCGATATCGTCGGCCAGCGGCGCCTCGTAGCGCTCGAAATCGATGTAGAAGTACTGGCCGTAGGGGACGTCGTTCTGGTTCTCGATTTCGATAATGGCGCGCTTGCCGAACGGCATCTGGAAATAGCTGTTGAATGCAGCGCTGCCGCCGAAGCGATAGCGCTCCTCCGGCTTGCTCGAGACGGAGATTGGCAGAGAAGAAAAGTTGCCGGGCATCGAATGACCGGTGCAGAAGAAGTCGCCGAGCGGCACCAGGACCGACGGAGTGTCCTGATCATCCCAATAGATCTTCAGCAGCACCTTGCGATAGTAATGTGGGTCGGCAACCTCCCAGTTGAGGCCGAGAGCATTGTGGATCTCGAAGACCGGCGCGACGTAATTGCCGGCGGTCGGATCAATCAGGCCGGCCCCAAGAACGCGACGGCAGAATTGCGTCATCCAGATATGCGTGATGCAGCCCGGACCCTCGATATCGGCGAGGCGGACGGTGGAGTTGGCCGGGATCAGCCAATAGTCCTGGTTCTTGCCCTCCTGGTCCCAACTGGAAAGGCGTCCGGTGCGTGCGTCCTTGACGCGCGCGAGGTCAGCAAGCATCGAATGTCCTGGGTGGCTGCTCGTCATCAATGAGTTCCCTTGGTTGAATGCCCCAGACGATTGCCGTCCGGCCCGAAGAAGTGCGCGCTCTCAGGCGCAAAGCGGAAATGGAGGATGGAGCCCTCGGCCAGGGACGGCCCGTCCGGCTCCTTGGCGATCAGTTCAATGCCGTCGCCCGTCTGTGCGTAGATCAGGCGGTGCTCGCCGAGATGCTCCTCGAACTGCAGCCGCGCGCTGAGAAAGGCCTGATCTGGTTCACACAGAACGAGGCTTTCCGGCCGCACGCCCAGCGTTGCACGGCCTGTCGGGCCGGCAGGGGCCGGGATGGCCGTCCCAAGTGGGCCGCGGGCCAGCCCTTCGCGTTCAAGGGTTACCGGAAAGAAATTCATCTTGGGGCTGCCGATGAAGCTGGCGACGAACAAATTTGCCGGCGTTCGGTAAAGTTCGAGCGGCGTGCCGACCTGCTCGATGCGGCCCTGGTTGAGCACCACGATCCGATCGGCGAGCGTCATCGCCTCGACCTGGTCGTGGGTCACGTAGATCATCGTCGCATCCACGATTTTGTGGAGTTTCGCGATCTCGATCCGCGTTTGAACCCTGAGCGCCGCGTCGAGGTTCGACAGGGGCTCGTCGAACAGGAAGAGGCGCGGCTTGCGCACGATCGAACGTCCGATCGCAACGCGTTGGCGCTGGCCGCCGGACATGTCCTTTGGAATGCGGTGCAGCAGTTCCTCGATCTGCAGCATCCTGGCAGCGCGGGTGACGCGCTGGTCGATCTCGCCCTTGTCCAGTCCGGCGATTTTCAGGCCGAAGGCCATGTTCTTGTAGGCGGTCATATGCGGATAGAGTGCGTAGGACTGGAACACCATCGCCACGCCACGTTCGGCGGGCTCGAGCAGGTTTGCCACGGTTCCGCCGATCCTGATCACGCCTCCGGAAATCGGTTCCAGGCCGGCGATCATCCGCAGCAGCGTGGACTTTCCGCAGCCCGACGGTCCGACGAAAACGACGAATTCGCCGAATGGTATCTGAAGATCGATGCCGCGGATCACCGTGGCGGCACCATACGACTTGGTGACGCCCTCAAGGTATAAATCAGCCATATTCTCCTCCTCGACCTGGCTCCGTGACGCATCCTCCAGCATACGGGCTTGCCAAATGTCGACGTCGAAATTAAATATCGACGTCGACATTTGTCAAGCTTGAAAGTTCAGCGCGCAGTGCGGCGCAAGTGGAGGAGCAATGAGCAACATCGTGGAATTGGACGCGGCACGCGGAACGCGTTTCGAGTTTTGGGCCCGTCGGAAGGCGGCAAAATCACGGGCGGAGGATTCCGCTGGCGAGGTATTCGCACTTCGTGCTGGTAAGCGCATCGTCTACCGGATCGCGGCGCCGCCGCCTTACTTTCAGTTCTACGCCTATACTCACCACGCGGGCGGCCCGCTCACACTCGAGTGGGACGAGAACGTCATCGAGCTTTCGCTGTTCTATCGCTTCGATCCCATCCGCGTGGCTGAGGAAGGGGTGACTTTCCTGGATCTGCAGGGCGGCCGCCTCGTCGCTCGACCGAAGGTGGCTTGGCCAACGTGGTACGAAAGCGATCCCGACCGGCCGCAGCTACGCTTCTCACCGTTTCAGGCGTGGATGAACGATCCAAACGGCCTGTGTTTCGTCGACGGCCGCTATCACCTGTTCTACCAGTTCCATCCGGTCGAGGCCGAATGGGGACCGATGCACTGGGGCCACGCCGTAAGCGACGATCTTTACCGCTGGACGCATCTGCCGGTCTTTCTCCATCCAGAACAGAACCTCTGGTCGCTAGGTGCCACCGGCGGCGCCTTCTCCGGAAGCGCCTTCGTCGGCCCGGATGGCGGGTTGAGCTTCTATTACACCGAGCGCTTGCCAGCGTACGACCTGTTCAAGGAATACAAGGAGGTGCAGAAGCTGGTGGTCCCATCGGCGGACTTGCTCCGTCCGGAGACCAATCGTGTTGTACTCGACAATGGCCCGCCCGGCAGTGCCCATGACTTCCGCGATCCCAAGGTCTGGTACGATGCGGCGGGCGGGGGATACCGCATGGTGCTCGGAGCGGCGATCGACGGAGACCCGGCTGTGCTGCTCTACGGCTCGGAGGATGGTGCGGACTGGAAATTCCTGTCGGTCCTCTACCGCGCCCCGGAACATTTCCGTCAGCATGGCGCACGCTGCGTCGAGTGCCCCGACTTCTTCGAACTCGACGGCCGTTTCGTGCTCGTGATGGGCTTCGTCGGGTACACCGAGCCGACAACCGGCCGACACAACCTTCTTTACGCACAGGTCGGCACATTTGACGACGACCGCTTTATGCCCCTGACCCCTGCATTGCAGGAATTGGACTTCGGAACCGATTTCTATGCAATGCAGAGTTTCCGCGCCAAGGAGCGGCAGATCGCCTTTGCTTGGCTCTTCAACTGGGAATTCAGAAAGCCGGCAGGATCGCCCTACAGCGGCGAACTGTCGTTGCCCCGCGTGCTCGGTGTCGACGCTCAGCTACGTCTGAAGATGTTGCCTGAGGTGGGCTATCGAGCTCTGCGCTCCCACGCATTGACGCAAGCAGCCGCCGGCCATTTCATCTGCGAACCCGGAGAGCCGATCGAACTATCCTTGGCAGGCGCTCTCGATGGAATTCGAATCGTCGGACGCGGTGGTGACGGTGAAAGCTTTACAATCGCACACGTCTCTGGACGTCTACAGGTCAACGTCGCGGAAGATGCCGGCGAAATTGAATACCGCTCGACACCGCTCTCACTCGAAAATCTGACCGTCTTCTTCGATCGAGGCGTGCTCGAGATCTTCGCGAACGATGGCGTGGTCTGCGGCACTCGCCGCACCTACAAGGTCACGGCACTGACCGCGCTGGAATTGATTGCGTCGGGCGCAACTCGCATCGATGCCTGCGAAGGCTGGAGCTATAATTCCGTCTGGCGATGGTAGCAGGGCCCCAAGGTCATCACTGCAACGACCATGCGGCGAACGTCTCGGAAATGCCCTCTGCAAAGACATTGGCTTTTCGGCTGACGGGGCAATTCGCGACAGCGACACGCACGAATGACCGCATTCGGGCCAAGTCGTGACTTTCCTTCTACCCATCGTGGGCGACGGCTTTGGGTCGATCTTTCCGGTTCCTATCCTTCGCGGAAGGGGTGGAAGGCGGTAGTTGGAGAGCAACTCGCTCGGTGACAGAAAAACGCGCATGAAGCCGACAATACGATACACTGGCTTGTTCAACCCAGCATTTGATTGCTTAGGACTACTCCCTTTTGCCAGGTGTGAAGGCGGCTCGGAAGCGATGGTCCGCGACGCTCTCACGCGCTCGTGCGATCACCCGCTCTGCCCAGGCAAGGGGTTCTGCACGGGTATAATCCTCAAGCACTTTGGCATGGTGCTCCGCCGCGTCCCAATCGCCGCCCTTGATGCAGGCCTCGATGGCAGACCTCCTGAACTCCAGCTGGTTAAGCACGGCCGCTCCTCTCGCAAGTAGCCCCTCTGCCTCGGCGAGCGACGATGCCCGGACTTCCGGATCGTCCGTGATCAACGCCAGCTCGCCCAAAACGCGCGGCCCCGCAAAACCGATTCCTGTCTCGCGTGCGATTGCGAGCGCGTGGTTCACGTGATCAAGCGCGCCATCACTGTCGCCCGAAAGGCGCAACAGGCTGGCGCGTATATATAAACTGAGAGCTTCGAATCGCCTTGCACCGACCGAGCTCGCCAGATTCAAGGCTGCCTGCGTGTGATCGAGCGCTTTGCCATGTTGTTGCAGCTCGCGATAACAAAGGGCGGCGGCGTTTTGGGCAAGTATCTCCGCCCGCTTGTGCCCGATCTTTGCTGCCTCGGCTATGGCAAGCAAGGCGATGTCCAAAGCCGCCGCCGCACTTCCGGAGTAGTATTGGGCAATGGCCGCCATGGGGCGGTTCGCCGCAGCAATCCTGGCGAACCCATGCTCTTGGGCCAGGCTCACACAACGGTCAAATAGCTCGTACGCAGACACCATTCTGACGCGTATGAACTGCGCGTCGGCCAAGCCGCCTAGCGCCATGGCTTCGAGCTCGACCGAGTCAGCCTTCTTCGCCAAGTCCAGCGCCTGCTCGTGCTCGCGACTGCAGCCTTCGGCGTTGCCGCTGGGGAAATAGAGATTGCCGCGGAGAAAGTGAATACGGGCCAGTTCCGCCGTGAATCCAAGCTGCGAAGCGGTGTTCTCTGCCTGCTCCAGGTCAGCAAAGGCTCCTTCCATGTCGTCGATGGTGCGCTTCGCTCCTGCACGGCCGATCAGTACGCTGCAGCGGCCCCGATCGTCGATCGCTGCCGTAAGCGCGAGGTCGTAGGCCGCCACCGCTTCCCGGACCCGGCCCAATTGTTCAAGGATTTCGGCCCTGGCGTGGGCCAGTTCGTACCGATCGCCAGGGAGGACGGCAATCTCGAGGCCGCGGTCTGAGAGGCGGAGCGCGTTTTCGTACCGATAGCTCCCGACCAGCAGCTGCACTGCCGACAGGTAGGCGGCGGCCGCCCTCGTGTCTTCGGCGCGGTCGAGATGTTCCGCCCGTAAAACTGGATCGTCTCTGGCTGCAAACCATTCGGCAGCCGCAAGATGGAGATCACGGCGCCGATTCCGAAGCAACGTCTCGTACACCGCATCCCGGATGAGCGCATGGCTGAACATGATCGCCTCGCCATGATGTCTGAGAAGACGGTGCTCGATCAGCTGGTTCGGCTGGTAATGTGGGTTACCTATGAGATACCGCAGGGGTCCCAGCTCGACCCTCAGACCCAGGACGGAAGCAGCCTGGAGCGCGGTCCTGTCTGTAGGGTCGACCCGGTCGACACGAGCCTGCATCAGGCTCTGCACCGAACCGGGAACTTCTTGTGCGCCAAGACTCTGCTGCGTCTCGGCCAGGAGCTGCTCAAGAAACAGCGGATTGCCTGCTGCACGCTCGACGCAACGTTCCACGAAGCTGCTGCTGGCCGCCAGCAGTCCACTCGCGAGTGCGCGCGCGTCTTCGAGCTGCAGAGGTCCGAGGTCGAGTGTGACCAGCGACGCTTCGGCAACCTGCTCACGCCACTCGGAACCAAGAGGGTCTACCTCGACGCGTGACGTCATCGCGAGAATGGACTTGCAGTGGGCAGTCGCAAGTGCGATCTCCGAGAGCTGTCAAGCGAATCGAAGAATTGACCCCCTTGCCGAATTGAAGAACTGACCCCCTCATTGGTTTGCGGTTTCGATGGGTTC
>MBFK01000198.1 GCA_001704765.1 Sinorhizobium shofinae | reverse complement strand
GTGTGACTGTCCCTCGATCATCACCTGCATCTTAGTGATCCGTTCTATCGGTGGGGCGGCCTCTTTCATGCCACCTCCTTCCTAAGGCCTACCCAACCGACGGCGACGGCGTTTGGTTCCCGCGGACGCAGGACAGGCGCAGGCGATGCCAACGCTGTGCGCGCGCTCTAACGCCTTGAATTATCCCACCCGCTAGGAACCAAAACCGCGGACAGGCATTTTCCTTCGCGTCACCAAAAGAATACTCACGGGCAGAAGGGCGATACTCAATATGCCTGCCACCGCCGGTCACGCGTCGCAGCCATCACCGCAGATCGAAGAGCAGGTCGTCGACCTGATACCGGCGTTGCGGGCCTTTGCCCGGACTTTCACGTCCGCCTCATTCGAGGCTGACGATCTCGTGCAGGAAACGCTGCTTCGCGCCCTGCGCAGCATCGATCAGTTCGCGCCGGGCACCAGCCTCAAATCCTGGCTGTTCACGATCATGCGCAACGCTTTCCGCACGCAATACAAGATCCGCACGCGCGAAAGCCCCGGAAGCACCAACTGCGCGGAATTGCCAATCCCGACAGCTCCGTCCCAGGAGTGGTCTGTTCTCAATGGTGAGCTTCGGACAGCCTTGGGATGTCTTTCTCGTGAGCACCGTGAAGTTCTGGTGCTCGTTGCGGGCTTCGGCATGAGCTACAAGGAGGCAGCCGATATTTGCGATTGCGCGATCGGGACGATCAAGAGCCGACTAAGCCGCGCTCGCGATGAATTAACCGTAAAGATGCACGGGAATCCCTTGAATTAGACGATGGTTGCGCGCCTATGCCCGGTCACTTGTTGCGCGCGTTGAGCGCTTCCTGCAACTGCTGCGCCAATTCAAGCAGACGTTGCGGCACCGCCTCCTTCTCAATCCTGCCCAACAGGAATGCGATCCGCTCCTCGACGGCCATGTCGGCGTCCGCATCTGCACGGGCCTTGGTTTCGCTCATTCGTCCGTCCTTCTCACCGGGATGCCCGAATTTAAAATATGGTCCCCGGTTCCTGGTGTAAATCACCAAAACGAAGCCGACACGAAAACCGTATCCCCTTGAATTTGGAACATCTTTGTCGCCGGCGGCGTGGACGGATCCTCACGAATTGAAGATTCGCGACGCTTGAATATAGCGACAAATGGGCCTCAAGGGCGCGCTCAAGACTTCGAAACGTGTTCCTTCTTACCCTTGCGCTTGGTCGACGCCATTTCCTCGAGCTCCTTCTCGCTCATGGACTCGGCCATGCCCTTGGAGGCTCCCTTGAGCTCACTCTTCTTCATGTCGCCGCGCTTGGCGGCGAGCGCGGCGCCTGCCGCCTTCTGCTGCGCCTTCGATTTTGCAGGCATCTCTCTTCCTCCGCTCATGCGACCCGGACGGCAGGTAAGCGTGCCGATCTTGCGACACTCCGCTTCTCCGCTCCGGCTATCGATGGTATCGAGGCCTTCGGAACCGGCGAGATTGGATTATGTTCCGCGATCGTCGTTGCGGTGGGGGAGGATTTATTCCGCTTCGGTGAGCCTCGTCGCCAGGATCTTGTCTATCCGTCTGCCGTCCATATCGATGATCTCGAATCGCCAGCCATCGAATTCGAAGCATTCGCCGACATTGGGCAGATGCCCGAGGATGTACAGCGCGAAACCTGCAATCGTATGATATCCGCCATCCTGCGGCCGGTCATGCAGCTTCAGCCTGTCGAAGGCGTCATGGGCCGGCATCATGCCGTCGATGAGGAGAGAACCGTCCTCGCGTTCTATCACCGTCCGCTCTTCCGTCTCCATATCCGGCAGCTCGCCGGCGATCGCCTCCAGGAGATCCGTCTGCGTGACGATCCCTTCGAGGCTTCCATATTCGTCGACGATCGTCGCGAGGCGAACGGGCGCGGACTTGAACCGCTCGAGAACGCGGAAAACCGGCGTTGCCTCATGCAGAATCAACGGTTCAAGAATGACGCTGAAGGGGTCAAGCCGCTTGCCGTCGAGCAATTGATCGAGCAGGTCCTTCTTCAGCACCATCCCCATCGGTTCATCGATATTGCCCCTGCCGATCAGCAATTGCTCGTGTCGACAGTCCCGGATCGTCCTGAGAACATCCGCTGGCGGGTCGTCGGCGTCGATCCAGTCGACATCGACGCGCGGCGTCATGAAATCGGAAATCCGGCGATCGCCAATGCTGAAGATGCGTTGGACAAGTTCCTGCTGGGCGACATCGAGGAGCCCGGCTTGATGGCTCTCCGCAACGATGAGCTTGAGTTCCGCAGGCGAGTGCAGCGAGGCCTCCCCGGTTCCTGGACTCAGGCCGGCCAGACGCAGCACCAGATTGCCAAGGCCATTCAGCACCAGGATTGCCGGTCGAAGCAGAAACAGGAAAAGACCAAGCGGTCGGACAACCGCAAGCGCCGTGCCCTCGCTGCGCTGCAGCGCCAGGCTCTTGGGCGCCAATTCGCCAAGCACGATATGGAGCGCGGTGATGATCACAAAGGAAATCACCGATGCGATGGCATGCGATCCGGCCTTGGCCCAGAACTGTGGAAGGACTGACAGCAACGGCTCGATCAAATGGGCGAGAGCGGGCTCGCCGATCCATCCGAGGGCGAGCGACGAGATGGTGATGCCGAGCTGCGTTGCGGCGAGATTGGCGTCAAGATTGTCGACGGCGCGTCGAAGAGCGGTCGCATTCATCCGTTTCTGCGTCACCAGCTCCGCGACGCGGCTCCGCCGAACCGAAACCAGCGAGAATTCGGCTGCGACGAAGAAGCCGTTCGCGGCCACGAGCAAGAACACCGCCATAATTCCGAGAAAATCGAACAGGCTACTGTCAGGCTTCGGCATGTTCTCCTTTCGGGCCCAAGCGGACCCAGCCGTTTCAGCGAACCAGGAGTGTAACACGCCGTTTTTGGGCGGGCATGCCGTCAAATCGCGAAGCCGCAGCACCTCTATCCAAAACCTCGCGAGGATCGGCTCAAGCCGAATGCCCCGTCAAAGCCTAGTCGTTGTTGATCTCGAGCGTCTTGCTGAAGATCAGCGCGGCAATGGTGCAGAGTGCGCCGGAAAGCAGATAGTAGCCTGCAAAAGTCAAACCGAAACGGCTGGTCAGACCCAGCGCCACCAGCGGCGCGAAGCCCGCACCGATCAGCCACGACAGGTCCGAGGTTAGCGCTGCCCCCGTGTAGCGATAGGCCTGGCCGAAGCGCGATGCGACGGCACCGGCGGCCTGGCCGAAGGACAGGCCCAAGAGGCTGAAGCCAACGATCACGAATGCATCCCTGCCGGGGGCGCCAGCCTCAAGCAGCATCGGCGCGATAAAGCTGAAAATGGCGATCAGCACGGCGCAGACGCCGAGGTGGTAACGGCGGCCGATGCGATCGGCGACGAGCCCCGAGGCGACAATGGCAAGGATGCTGCAGATGGCTCCCAGGAACTGCACCATCAGGAACGAGCTCGCGCCATGATCCGTGTAAATCTCCACCCAGCCGAGAGGAAAGACGGTGACAAGATGGAAGAGCGCGAAGCTTGCAAGCGGCACGAAGGCGCCGATGAGCACGTTGCGGCCATGCAATCGCAGCACTTCGGTGACCCGCCTTGCCTGCAGCTCGTGCTCTTCCAGCAAGGTCCCGAATTCCTTCGTCATCACGAGGCGCAACCGCGTGAAGAGCGCCACGACATTGATCGCGAAGGCGACGAAGAACGGGTAGCGCCATCCCCAACTGAGGAAATCGGCCTCGGAGAGGGACATCAGGAAATACGCAAAGAGCGCACTCGCCAGCATGAAGCCGATTGGCGCACCGAGTTGCGGGATCATCGCGTACCAGCCGCGGTGCCGCTGCGGCGCATTGAGCGCGAGCAGAGAAGCGAGCCCATCCCAGGCACCGCCGAGCGCGAATCCCTGCCCCAGCCGGCATATCGCCAGCAAGAGTATCGACCAGGCCCCAAGCGTATCATAGCCCGGAAGGAAGGCGATCGAAGCGGTCGAGCCGCCGAGAATGAAGAGGGCGACCGTCAGTTTGACGCCGCGGCCGTAGGTCCGGTCGATCGCCATGAAAACAAGGGAGCCGACCGGCCGGGCGATAAAGGCCAGTGCGAAAATGGCGAAGGAATAAAGCGTCGCGGTCAGTCGGTCTGGCGCGAAGGGAAAGAAAAGCTGCGGGAAGACGACGACGGAGGCAATGCCATAGACGAAGAAGTCGAAGAATTCGGCGGCACGTCCGATGACGACGCCGATCGCGATGTTGCCCGCCGATACTGGCCTGTCGTCGTGAATGCGCCGCGCGTCGCGCTCCATCGAAGAAGACGACGGTCCCAGGGACTGTTGCGTCACACTGCTCATAAAAGGCCTCCCACCACTCGGAGCCGCTTTGCCCTGCGCCTCTCAAAGGGGATGTTGATCAATCACCCGATCATATCAAGTGTTGAATTGCGAAATTGAGGCTTGCCGTCGTAAAAATTCCGATCTCCGTGGGCAGAAATACCGGCAACCGATAGCCCGGACTTTGCGCCGCAATGCACAAGATTGCTGCGGTGCGACCAAAAACCTCATACCGTTTGAACCACTCCTACTTTAGTCGCAGGGCGATCGTAGTCAGAAAGGGCTCAGGAACGTGCCAGCATTTCTGAAGTTTACCCGCCGCCTCGCCGTCTTGCCGCCGCTCTTGCTGCTTGCGGGCTGTGACATGGTGGTCATGGCTCCCTCCGGTGACATCGCCGCGCAGCAGCGCGATCTGATCGTCATTTCGACGATCCTCATGCTGCTGATCATCGTGCCGGTGATCTTCCTGACGCTTCTCTTTGCCTGGCGATACCGCCGATCGAACATGGATGCCACCTATGATCCGGAATGGCATCATTCGACAGCGCTCGAAGTGGTGATCTGGTCGGCACCTCTGGCCATCATCATTGCGCTCGGCGCCGTCACCTGGATCAGCACGCACAAGCTCGACCCCTACCGCCCGCTCGACCGGCTCGATATAGCGCGGTCGATCCCGGCAGACACAAAGCCGCTCACCGTCGAGGTCGTTGCGCTCGATTGGAAATGGCTGTTCTTCTACCCGGATCAAGGAATTGCGACGGTCAACGAACTCGCCGCGCCGGTGGATGTTCCGATCGACTTCAAGATCACCGCGTCCTCCGTCATGAACTCGTTCTATATTCCGGCGCTGGCCGGCCAGATCTACGCCATGCCCGGCATGCAGACGAGGCTCCATGCCGTCATCAACAGGCCGGGCGAGTACGAGGGCTTCTCCGCAAATTACAGCGGCGACGGCTTCTCGCACATGCGCTTCAAGTTCCACGGCGTCGACCAGCAGGACTTTGATGCTTGGGTGGCGCGCGTCAAGTCGCAGGGTACCGCGCTCAATCGCGATGCCTATCTGAAGCTTGAAAAGCCGAGCGCGCGGGAACCGGTCCGATACTTCGCCACTGCCGAAGCCGGCTTGTACGAGGCGATCCTCAACATGTGTGCCACGCCCGGCAAGATGTGCATGCACGAGATGATGCACATCGACGCGATGGGCGGCGCGGGCAAGGAAAGTGCCGAGAACCGCGAGCGTCTTGAATACGACAGCAGGCACGCCACAGGAGAAGAAGCGCCGGCGGCAACCATCCAGGCGGCCGGCGCGCCTGCGCGAAGCGAGGAGCAACCGCAAGGCACAAACGAGCCGATGCAGCACGACATGCCGGGGATGGGAGGACACGAGGGACACTCGATGCCGGGCATGCACGAGGGCGGCGACCCGGCACCGGCGCAGCTCAGAAACTGAACCCTGACGCTCTAGCGTCGCAAAGACACCAACGAACGGGTTTTGCCATGTTCTCCGATCCAGATCTCCTGAAGTTCGTCTTTGGCCGACTGACCCTCGAGGCGATCCCTTATCACGAACCGATCCTCGTCGCGACATTCCTCGCCGTCGCCATCGGCGGCATCGCGCTCGTCGGTCTGATCACTTATTACCGATTCTGGGGAACGCTCTGGCGCGACTGGCTGACCAGCGTCGACCACAAGAAGATCGGCATCATGTATGTCATCCTGGCACTGGTGATGCTGTTGCGCGGCTTTGCCGACGCAATCATGATGCGCCTGCAGCAGGCAATGGCCTTCGGCGGGGCGGAGGGCTACCTGCCGCCGCATCACTACGACCAGATCTTCACCGCGCATGGCGTCATCATGATCTTCTTCATGGCGATGCCCTTCGTGACCGGGCTGATGAACTTCGTCGTGCCGCTGCAGATCGGCGCCCGCGACGTGTCCTTCCCGTTCCTCAACAATTTCAGTTTCTGGATGACCACCGCCGGGGCGATCATCATCATGATGTCGCTCTTCGTCGGCGAATTCGCCCGCACCGGATGGCTTGCCTATCCGCCGCTCTCCGGCGCCGACTACAGCCCCGGCGTCGGTGTCGACTATTACATATGGGGACTGCAGGTGGCCGGCATCGGAACGACGCTGTCCGGCATCAACCTCATCGCCACCATCGTGAAGATGCGCGCGCCCGGCATGACGATGATGAAGATGCCGGTCTTCACCTGGACGTCGCTCTGCACGAACGTGCTGATCGTCGCGACCTTCCCGGTTCTGACCGCGACCCTGGCGCTGCTTTCGCTCGACCGCTACGTCGGCACGAACTTCTTCACCAACGACCTCGGCGGCAATCCGATGATGTATGTGAACCTCATCTGGATCTGGGGCCACCCGGAGGTCTACATCCTCGTTCTTCCAGCCTTCGGCATCTTCTCGGAAGTCGTCGCCACCTTCTGCGGCAAGCGGCTCTTCGGCTACGCCTCGATGGTCTATGCGACCGTGGTCATCACCATCCTGTCCTACATCGTTTGGCTGCATCACTTCTTCACCATGGGCTCGGGCGCCAGCGTCAACGCCTTCTTCGGCATAACGACGATGATCATCTCGATCCCGACCGGCGCGAAGATGTTCAACTGGCTCTTCACCATGTATCGCGGCCGCATCCGCTACGAGGTGCCCATGCTGTGGACGGTCGGCTTCATGGTGACCTTCGTCATCGGCGGCATGACCGGCGTCCTGCTCGCCGTTCCTCCGGCCGATTTCGTGTTGCACAATTCGCTGTTCCTCATCGCCCACTTCCACAACGTCATCATCGGCGGCGTCGTCTTCGGGCTGATGGCGGGCGTCGTCTACTGGTTCCCGAAGGCCTTCGGCTTCAGGCTCGATCCGTTCTGGGGCAAGATGTCCTTCTGGTTCTGGCTGATCGGCTTCTACTTCGCATTCATGCCGCTCTACGTCCTCGGCCTGATGGGCGTCACCCGCCGCGTCAGCCAGTTCGACGATCCGTCGCTTCAGATCTGGTTCGTGATCGCCGCCTTCGGCGCCTTCCTGATCGCGCTCGGCATCCTGTCCATGCTCATCCAGCTGGTCGTCAGCTTCATCAAGCGCGAAGAGTTGCGCGACAGGACCGGTGATCCCTGGGATGCCCGCACGCTCGAATGGTCGACCTCCTCGCCGCCGCCGGACTACAATTTCGCCTTCACGCCGGTGGTCCACGACCAGGACTCCTGGTGGGACATGAAGAAGCGTGGCCACAGCCGTCCGCTTGGCGGCTTCAAGCCGATCCACATGCCGAAGAACACCGGCACCGGCGTCATCCTCGGCGCGGCCAGCGTCGTCTTCGCCTTCGCCATGGTCTGGTACATGTGGTGGCTCGCAGGCCTTTCCTTCCTCGCCATGGTTGCAATCGCAATCGGCCATACCTTCAACTACGACCGCGACTTCTACATCCCGGCCGAGGTCGTCGTCGAAACGGAGGGCAAGCGCACCGAAATGCTTGCCAGCGAGGTGTAAGACCATGACTGAGCTTGCCGACCATGCCGTATTTGAAGGCCAGGCGCCGACCTTCTACCTGAAGGAGGAGCATCATCCCGAAGGGAGCACGATGCTTGGCTTCTGGCTCTATCTGATGAGCGACTGCCTGATCTTCGCGGTCCTTTTCGCCACCCATGCCGTGCTCGGTCGCAACTACGCGGCCGGCCCCTCGCCTGCCGATCTCTTCGACCTGCCGCTCGTCGCCGTAAACACCTCGATGCTGCTTTTTTCGTCCATCACCTATGGCTTCGCCATGCTGGAGATGGAGAAGGGCGACAGGAAGACGACGCTTGTCTGGATGGTGGTCACAGCCCTTTTCGGGATAGCGTTCGTCGGGCTCGAACTCTACGAGTTCACGCACATGATCCACGAAGGCGCCGGGCCGCAGCGCAGCGCGTTCCTGTCTTCCTTCTTTACGCTGGTCGGCACGCACGGCCTGCACGTGACATCCGGCATCGTCTGGATGTTCGTGCTGATGGCCCAGGTGGCAAAACACGGCCTCATCGTCGAGAACAAGCGCCGCCTGATGTGCCTGTCGATGTTCTGGCACTTCCTCGACGTCGTCTGGATCGGCGTCTTCTCCTTCGTCTATCTGATGGGAGTTCTCGGATGAGCACGCAGGCACCTTCGCATGAGGATGCATTTGAGGCCCACCATGGCCACAGCCACGGACACGGGGCCGGTCACGGCACGCTGAAAAGCTATGTGACGGGCTTTATCCTCTCTGTCATCCTGACGGCCATTCCTTTCTGGCTGGTGATGGCAGACGTCCTCGACAGTCCGGTCTTGACGGCCATCATCGTCATGGCGCTCGGCGCCATCCAGATCGTCGTGCACATGATCTTCTTCCTGCACATGAACACCCGCTCGGAGGGCGGCTGGACGATGATGGCGCTGATCTTCACCATTGTTCTTGTTGCCATCGCCCTCTCCGGCTCGATCTGGGTCATGCATCATCTCAACGTGAACATGATGCCGATGAGCCCGCAGATGATGAAGAACATGCCGTGACGGGAGCGGACGACGGCCGTCGTCCTTCCCATTCCAGCCGAAGGCGCACAATGAGCAATCCGACAAGCGACGCCTCCTCCCACCACCGGGCCCGGCCATCGCTCGTCCTTCTCAGCGTCATCGGGCTCTTGCTGATCGCCGCCCTGCTGGCACTCGGCACATGGCAGGTCAAACGACTATTATGGAAGCTCGATCTCATCGCCCGCGTCGAGGCCCGGATCCATGCCGCAGCGGTCCCCGCCCCGACCCAAGGCGACTGGCCGAATATCGACGCCGCGCGTGACGAATATCGCCGTGTTCGGCTTCGTGGCCGGTTGCTGAACGACAAGGAAGCCTTGGTTTACACCGCGACCGAACTCGGCGCCGGCTACTGGGTGATGACGCCGCTCGCGCGCGACGATGGTACGACCGTGCTCGTCAACCGCGGCTTCGTCCCGAGCGAAAAACGCGCGGTATCGGCGCGCCGGCAGGGTCAGGTGTCAGGCGAGACTGAGATCGCCGGCCTTATGCGGATGAGCGAACCCGAAGGCTCCCTACTCCGCTCGAACAGGCCGGAGGACGACCGGTGGTATTCACGCGACGTCGGGGCGATCGCTGCGGCCCGCGACCTCTCTGACGTCGCGCCCTATTTCATCGACGCCGACGCTACGCCCAATCCGGGCGGATTGCCGGTCGGCGGCCTGACGCACGTTGTCTTTGCCAACAACCATCTCGTCTATGCGATTACCTGGTACTGCCTGGCCGTCATGATCGCCGGCATGCTGATCCTAGTCTGGCGGTCCGGGCGAAGCGGCCGTGCGGACGGCTAGGCCCTCCGCATCAAGGCTCGAAGTCCGTCAATGGACGGAGTTGAGGGTCATCGATGTGCCGGCGGCCGCGACGTTCAGTCCGAGCTGCCCGGTGACGCTCACCGTCTGGAGATGGATGGAACCGGAGGTGCCGCCGACGAGCACATTGGCGCCCACGCCGGCGCCGACGGTCGCCTCGGCGGTCGCGCCCTTGTAGAGACCGCTCAGCGAGCCATGATGGTAACCGGTCGTCGGCGCGAATACGGCCCAAAGGAGCCGGCTGCGCATGGTAAAGCCGATATCGACGCCGAGCTTGCGGATCTCGCCGGTATAGCGATCCTCAATCTCATCGCCCCCGAGCGACCGGAAGACGCAATCGATCTCCTTCGACGACCCGAGAACATAGCCGGCGCCACCGCCGATATCGCATTCGAGATAGCCGATCTTGACGCCGTCTTGCGCGTCCAGAACCGGGGGCGGCGCGGGCTCCCGATAGGGCGTAAGGTCGGCCGCATTGGCGGCAACGCCGGCGAGAGACAGCGACACTGCGGAAAGAGCAACGGCAAGATTCTTGTTCATGCATACTCCCTTCTCGGACCGGCGACCAGCGCTCGCCCGTCCGACAACAAATTCAGCAATGGATGGCCCGCATCGGCGCAGAGAATGGACGACCGCACGGGTGTAACGCCGCGGCACAGTTCAACTCCATTGAGACAATTCGGAGGCGTGTTTGTGACCGTCACCAGCTTTTTGCGTGTATCTATTATGGCCTACAGCATCGTGCGTCTTTCAAACGCAGCACTTTGAATTGCTGCATGTTTTTTCCTTAGATCGGCTCCGATTTAAGGAAACATGTCGTAGGCAATCACCTTTGATCCCGACGCAATATGTCCGGCAGAATGAACCCGGGCATGCTCTATCCGCCGTTTACCAGATCGAGGATGAGCTGATGAATATTGCCGCCGTCACTGAGTTCGGCGCGGTCGAAATCTCGGCTTTGCTGGCGCTGCGCGTTCGATAGCGCGCCAAGCCGCTTCGTCATTTCCGTCTTGATCTTTCGGCATTGCGGGTCCGCAGGGACTGTGAGCCCGACGGTGGCCGCCTCGATCTTCTTCACCAACTCCTTGATGAAATCGCCATGCACCAGCTCGTGCTTATGGACGCCGGCAATGAAGGTTTCCCAATGTTGCCGGCTGGCGACCGGCAACGGCTTGGCCGGTTTCGGCAGGGTGTAGGTGATGGCAAGCTTCGGCCGCGCCGACACGAGAACGCAGGCATCGCCCTGGGCTTCGTATTTTCGCGACCAGGTGAGCTTGAAGCTCGTATGTGCGATGGCGCGCGTTAGCCCGAGCTTCGGACCCCGTTCGCCGATCGAGGCATAAAGTTCCGGACCGGATTGCCCGGTGATCGCGTAAGTCTGCACCTTTTCGACCGCCTGCCAGTCCGCATTGGCAGCCGAGGGCAATGATGCCAGACAGGCCAGCAGAAGAAAAAATTGACGGCCTCTCTTCACGCGAATATTCCCCAACCGGACCTCCCGTTGATTGCGGTCCGGAAACTAATGGGGGCGAGCTTCGCTTTCAATTGCCGATTTAGCGCGAACCGCTCAAACGCTGCTCAGCAGGAGGCTGGTTTCGCTGTTGGCCACGCCGTCGATCATCCGCACTTCACGAAGGATCCGGTCGAATTCGGAAAGGTTCGCGGCACGAATATTGGCGACCAGATCCCAATTGCCGTTGGTCGTGTGCAGCGTGTAGATTTCGGGGATGCCGCGCAACTTGCGGATGACCTGGGTCGTCGATTTCCCGACGACCTCGATCATCATCACTGCATGTACGGTGTTGACGTCGTAGTCCTCGCGGACGCGCACGGTGAAGCCCAGGAGCGTTCCGGTTTCGATCAGGCGGTCCAGGCGGTTCTGCACGGTGCCGCGCGCAACGCCGAGCGCATCTGAGAGCTTGGAAAGCGAAGCGCGACCATCTGTACGCAGGTGGGCGATAATCCGACGGTCGAGATCGTCAGGCGTATACTTAGCGATGACCGTATTTCTCGATGCCATTCTGTAAAATTGCTCAATGCGGTTGGCAAATCTGCTCAATTCGATGACAAAAATAGCACAGCTTTGCGCTTTCCACCAGCAGCTCCTGTCATTAACCTCTTGAAATGTTCAGCACATGCAGGAGGAATCTCGATGCTGTCACCACTCCCGTCCGCCAAGGCAATGGTGCCCTTCGTCAGTGTCGAGAACATGATGCATCTCGTCCACCACCTCGGCGTCGAGACCGTTTTGGCGCAGCTCACGGATGCGATTGAGGCCGATTTCCGCCGATGGGAGAGCTTCGACAAGACCCCGCGCGTCGCCAGCCATTCGCGGGACGGCGTGATCGAGTTGATGCCGACCTCCGACGGCGCCGTTTACAGCTTCAAATATGTCAACGGCCATCCCAAGAACATCGTCGACGGACTGCAGACCGTCACCGCCTTCGGCCTGCTTGCCGAAGTTTCGACCGGCTACCCCGTGCTGCTTACGGAAATGACGCTATTGACGGCACTTAGAACAGCCGCGACCTCGGCGATGGCTGCGCGCCATCTGGCGCCGAAGGGCGCGCGCACCATGGCGATGATCGGCAACGGCGCCCAGGCCGAGTTCCAGGCGCTGGCGATGAAGGCCGTTTGCGGCATCGACACCGTTCGCCTTTACGACATCGATCCTCGTGCAACCGAAAAGACGGTGCGCAACCTCGCGGGCTCCGGCCTCCAGATCGTCTCCTGCCCGTCCGCCCAAGCAGCGATCGAGGGCGCCGAGATCATCACCACCTGCACGGCCGACAAGCAGTTCGCAACGATCCTCACCGACAACATGGTCGGCGCCGGCGTCCATATCAACGCGATCGGCGGCGACTGCCCCGGCAAGACGGAGTTGCATCGCGACATCCTGGTGCGATCCGATGTCTTCGTCGAATATCCGCCGCAGACCCGCATCGAAGGCGAGATCCAGCAGATGGCGGCGGATTTTCCGGTAACCGAGCTCTGGAAGGTCGTTACGGGCGCAGCACCCGGCCGACGCGAGGCAAGGCAGATCACGCTCTTCGACAGCGTCGGTTTCGCGATCGAAGACTTTTCGGCGCTGCGTTACGTGCGCGACCGACTGTCCGGCACCGACTTCTATCAGAATCTCGACATGATCGCCGATCCGGACGATCCGCGCGATCTGTTCGGCATGCTGCAGCGCGCGAAGTAAGCGGAGAAATGCGATGATGCCGGGCCGCTCCAGCTATTCCATTCAGGCTCCCGCCGCGGTCGTGATGGTGCGGCCACACCATTTCACGGTCAATACGGAAACGGCGGCCGACAATCGCTTCCAGGCCGGATCGGCTACGGACGATGACCTGGGCCCGCGTGCCTTTACCGAGATTACCCGCGCCGCGGAAACGCTGAGAAGCCATGGGGTGGAAGTCCATCTATTCGAGGACGCGAGCACCGAAACACCGGATTCGGTCTTTCCCAACAATTGGTTCTCGACCCATGCCGGTGGCCATGTGGCGATCTATCCGATGAAGGCCGCCAGCCGCAGACGAGAACGGCGCAGCGACGTCGTCGAGATGCTGAAGACCCGCTACCGGGTGCAGGAGGTGATCGACTATTCCGGTCTCGAGCCGGACGGGCTCTTCCTCGAGGGCACCGGCGCCATGGTCCTCGACCACATCGACCGCGTCGCCTATGCGGTGCGTTCCGCCCGCACCGACCCGATCGCGCTCGAACGCTTCTCGACCCACTTCAACTTCGAACCGATGGTGTTCGACGCCCGCGACGGCGCCGGCGTCCCCATCTATCACACCAATGTGCTGATGTGCGTCGCGACCGACTTTGCGATGATCGGCCTCGGCATGTTGACGGATCCGGCAAGGCGGCTGGAAATCGTCGCCCGGCTGGAGCGCTCCGGCCGGCGGGTGATCGCGCTTTCGTACGACCAGGTCGCCTGCTTCGCCGGCAACGCGCTCGAACTCCAGGGGCGGGAGGGCCGCATACTTGCATTGTCGACGACGGCGCGTGCTGCGCTGGACGAAGATCAGATCGCCGCGATCGAGGAAAGCGCGACGCTTGTGGCCCTTGACATTCCCACCATCGAAATGGCCGGCGGGTCAGTCCGCTGCACACTTGCCGGCATCCACTTGACGCCCCGCGGATGAGCCAGTCCAAGAAATAACGGCGCTACTGCTTCTTGAGCCGCGCCAGCGCGTCTCGCGCCTCCTCGGCCAGTGGATGATCCGGATGGCGGCGGATGAAGCGCTCGTAGGCTTCCACCGTATTCTCCGCCTTCACCCGCTCGAATTCCGACCGGACGGCCGCCTCGTGATCGGGAGGCTTCTGCATGTCCACCCCGCTTGCCTTTGTCGTGCCTGACGCAGTAGGAGCGGAACATATTGCGGTCATAACCACTGCGGCAAAGCACGACAGCAACCTGAGGAACGGCACGATACTCTCCAATCTTATTGAACTCGTTACGACAATCGTAGGCATTCAGAGCTTATCGTCGCCGGCACGATCTGCGTTTTTTGTAGCCCAGGCAATGGCCCCTGCGCTTTTCTGATGGGAATTTGGCATGAGCGGCACCGGTAAAACCGTCAAAACCGTGAATACCACGGGCAATAGTCTGATCGATGGCGTGCTGTCGGGTTCGGCTTGGAGCGGCGCGATCACCTACGCCTTTCCGACGTCGAGCAGCAGTTATAGCTATAGCGGCGAGAAGAACGACGGGTTCGCCGCGGTCTCGCAGGCGCAGATAAACGCCGCGCTCTTCGCGATGGAGCAAAGCTTCGGCTCGGCCGCCAATGACGGCTTTTCCGTCGAGGGCTTCACCAACGCCAACTTTACCTCCGGAAGCGCATCCAGCGCGACGGTTCGGTTCGCGCAGTCGAACGCGCCCGATACGGCCTGGGCCTATTACCCGACTACCTCTGCATCAGGAGGGGATATCTGGTTCGGCACCGCCTATGCCGGCACGGTCTACGACTATCGCAACCCGGTTGCCGGTAACTACGCGTGGCACACGCTGCTGCACGAGCTCGGTCATGCACTTGGATTGAAACATGGTCATGAGACGGAGGGCAGGTTCGGACCTCTGCCAACGCAATACGACTCGATCGAATATTCGATCATGACCTACCGCGGCTATGTCGGAGGCGACGGCTACTACTACGAACAGTATGGCGCGCCACAGACTTTCATGATGGCCGACATCGCAGCACTGCAGGAAATGTACGGCGCGGATTTCAGCACCAATAGTGGCAACACGGTCTACAAATGGACGCCCAGCAGCGGCGCCACGCTCGTCAACGGCTCGATAGGCATCTCTCCTGGTGCCAACCGGATCTTCGCGACCATATGGGACGGCGGTGGCAACGATACCTACGATCTTACCGCCTACAATGAAGGGCTAAAGGTGGATCTGCGACCCGGCAAGGCCTCAACCTTCAGCGCCGACCAGCTTGCCTGGCTCGGTGGCGGTCCCAACAACGGATTCGCCTCAGGCAACATCTACAATGCACTTCTCTACCATGGCGACACGCGTTCTCTGATCGAAAACGTCAAGGGGGGCTCCGCTAGCGACACAATCACCGGCAATCAGGCAGCCAACTGGCTGTGGGGATATAGCGGCGATGATGTGCTCAACGGCGATTCCGGCAACGACTTGCTTTACGGGGGTGCCGGCGCGGACAGAATTAATGGTGGCAGCAGCAATGATACCCTTTACGGGGAGTCCGGTAATGACGTGCTCGACGGCGGCGCCGGAGCAGATAAGCTGACCGGTGGTACGGGCGCCGATACGTTTGTATTTCGGACAACGGCGGAGAGCACTGTCGCTTCGGCCGGTCGTGACACGATATTCGACTTTTTCACCTCTGAGAGTGACAGAATCGACCTTTCGGCGATCGACGCCGATACGACTCTTGCTGGCGACCAGGCTTTCATATTCATCGGAACCGCCGGCTTCGGTGGCAAGAAGGGCGAATTGCGCTATGTCCGTCAGGCTTCCGACACCTACATCTATGGCGACGTGAACGGCGACAAGCAGGGCGACTTCGCTATCCACCTGGACGACGCCGTCACGCTACAGAAGGGCTATTTCGTCCTCTAGAGCGGATTAAAACGACACTTCTGCCCCCTTACGGCCAAAGCCGATCGCGCCTTCTTGCTCGCGATTGCGTCTGAGCCTCTCTTCATTGAATGACATCGAAGACCCCTGGTTGGCAGCGCGGGTCACGGCATACGCCGATTGACAAGTTACGTCTATCGGATTATGACTGACGAAATTCGAAAATCGTCACTCATCAGAAATGCAGCCCATGACCGACCCCGCAGACAGCAGCATCGACGCGACCAGGCAGGAAAACATCGCGCGGATTCTCGAATCCGCCGAGCGCCTTTTCCGGCACTACGGCTACAGCAAGACGAATGTGGCCGACATTGCCCGTGACCTCGACATGTCCCCCGCCAATATATACCGCTTCTTCGCCTCGAAGACGGAAATCCACCAGGCACTTTGCGACCGCATGCTCGCAGCGAGCTATCAGCAGGCCTACGAGATTTCCCGCCTCCCTTTGAGCGCCACCGACCGCTTGAGGCGTTACGTGCACGCACAGCACCAGCTCACAGTGGAAACCATGCTGGATGAGCAGAAGGTCCATGAGATGGTCGTCGTGGCGATCGAACGGGACTGGCACGTCATCCAGAAACACATCGACCGCATCGATAGACTGCTGGCCGGCATCATTGGCGAGGGCATCGAGGCCGGCGAATTCGCCGAACAGGATGCGGAGGTTGCCGCCCGATGCTTCGGTGCGAGCATCGTGACCCTCTGTCACCCGCAGATTGTCGCCCAGTGTCTTGCGAAGGAAAATCGCCCAACACCCGACGAGCTGATCGAATTCGCCCTCAGAGCGCTAAAGAAATAAGAGCGGCCGCGCCGCCAATACCGGGATCAGGAGTGCGAACGATGTTTTCACCGAGAGCTTTCAACCGGCCGATCGTTGCCCATGTTCTGGCCATGATCACCTTTGCCGCCGTGCTCTCCGGCTGCGCGGAGGAAAAGGCGGAAACGAAGGAGACCATACGGCCGGTCAAGGTAGTCGAGATTGTCGGCACGGGTGAGGCGCGCCGGCTCGACTATGCCGGTGTAGTGAGGGCACGCACGGAGATGAATCTCGGCTTTCGTGTCGGCGGCAAGATCACCGAACGGCTCGTCAATGTCGGTGACCGCGTGAAGCCGGGCGATCTTCTCGCTCGCCTCGACCCGACGGACTACCAGCTTGCCGTAAGAAGCGCCGAGGCAACCCTCTTCGCCGCCGAAAAGCAGGTGCAGACGACGTCCCTGACGAAAGAGCGGGCCGCGCAGCTCTTCACCAAATCGTTCTCTTCCAAGGCTGAGCTGGACCAGGCGGCTCTCCTCTACGATCAGGCGATCTCCACGCGCGACGCGGCCGCCTCTAGCCTGAGCCAGGCGAAGAACCAAGTTGCCTATGCGGATCTCAAGTCGGACCAGAGCGGCATCGTGACGGCGATCAATGCCGATGTCGGCCAGGTCGTCGGCACCGGTACGCCGGTCGTGACCGTCGCCATCGACGGCGAGAAGGAAATCGAAGTTGCCGTTCCGGAACTGGATATTGCCGAGTTCAAGCCGGGCAAGGCAGTAAAGGCGCGCTTCTGGTCTAACGACATGCTCGCTCTCGGCGGCCATGTGCGTGAAGTCTCCGGCAGCGCAGATCGGCAATCTCGGACATTCTCGGTGCGCATCAGCCTCACCAACGATCCGCGCATCCTGCTCGGCATGACCGCAACCGTCGAGACGACTGCCGCCAATTCCGAGACCCTCGTCTCCATTCCCTTGAGCGCGCTTGCGCAGAAGGACGGCAAGGACATCGTCTGGGTGGTCGATCGCAGCGCCTCGACCGTGCATACCCGCCCCGTCAGGCTCGCCGATTATGCCGGCGATCAGGTGCGCGTCGCCGCGGGGCTGCGGCCAGGCGATCTCGTCGTCGCGGCCGGCACGCAGTTCATGGCCGAAGACCTGAAGGTCAAGCTGCCCGTAGCCCAGCAGCAGTCCGCTCGCGCCGAAACGCGCGAAATCGTCCGCTAGCCAATCAGCAGAACGGAAAGACGCCGATGCACGCCTCTACCGGGGACAAGAAACCGTTCAATCTCTCGCGCTGGGCGATCGGTCATCCGAGCATCGCGCGTTTCCTGTTTGCGCTGATCATCATCACCGGCGCACTCGGCCTCGCTCGCATGGGACAGCGCGAAGATCCGGAGTTCACCTTCCGCACCATGGTCGTGCAGGCCCTCTGGCCCGGCGCCTCGATCGAAGAGATGCAGGACCAGGTCGTCAACAAGATCGAGCGCAAGCTGCAGGAAACGCCGCATCTCGATTTTGTCCGCTCCTACACCCGCGCCGGCAGCGCCGTCATCACCTTGCAGATCGAAGGCGACACGAACGCGGACGAGGTTGCCGATGCCTTCTACCAGGTGCGAAAGAAGGTGGGGGACATTGCCAATGAACTGCCGGACGGCGTCCTCGGCCCCTATTTCAACGACGAATTCGGCGATACTTTCATCACGCTCCACGCAATCAGCGGCGACGGCTACAGCTATCCCGAATTGAAGCGCTTCGCGACCGAAGGCCGCGACATGCTCTTGACGACGCCGGGCGTTGAGAAGGTTGTCATTCTCGGCGACCAGCCGCAGAAGATCTACATCGATGTTTCTTCCAAGCTGCTCGCCGCCCGCGGGTTGACCCTCAATGACCTGCGCAACGCCGTCGCCGGGCAAAATAATGTCGATCCCGCCGGCACCGTCGAGACGAGCGCCCGCTCGGTTCGCATTTCCGTCGACGGTGATGTCGGGCGTGCCGAGGATATCCGCGAGCTGAGGCTGCGCGCCGGCAATGAGACGATCCGGCTTGCCGACATCGCGACTGTCACCTCGGGGCTCGAAGATCCATATTCGCGCAAGTTTCGCTTCAACGGCCACGACAGCGTGCAGATCGGCGTTGTCATGGCCAAGGGCTTCAAGGTCACCGATGTCGGCAAGGCGGTGGAGGCGACCTATGAGCGCTTCGAGTCCTCCCTTCCCTATGGCATATCGGTCGAACAGATCTCCAATCAGCCGGAAGTCGTCACCGACGCGATCAGCGAATTCAGCCATGCGCTCGTCGAGGCGTTGATCATCGTGCTCGTCGTCTCTTTCCTGTCGATCGGCTGGCGCTCGGGTCTGGTGATCGCCATCGCCATCCCGCTGGTGCTCGCCGCCACCTTCGCGATCATGTACGAGCTCGGCATCGACCTGCAGCGCATCTCGCTCGGGGCGCTTATCATTGCGCTCGGGCTGCTCGTCGATGACGCGATGATCGTTGTGGAGCTGATGGAGCGGAAGCTCGAGGAAGGGCTGGTGAAAATCGAGGCAGCGAGCTTTGCCTATTCCTCCACCGCCTTTCCGATGCTGACGGGCACGCTGATCACTACGGCCGGCTTCATCCCCGTCGGCTTTGCGGAATCGACTGCGGGCGAATATGTCCGTTCGCTCTTCTACGTCGTCGGCATAGCGCTCGTCGTGTCGTGGTTCGTGGCGGTCTACTTCACCCCCTGGCTCGGCTACATGATCCTGAAACAGCGCCACCATGCGGGCAGCCATCACGACGCATTTGACACCCGCTTCTACCGGCGTCTCCGGGCGACCGTCGGCTGGGCCGTGCGCCACCGCGTCATCGTGCTTGTCATGACGCTCGCAACCTTCATGGCGAGCCTATGGGCGTTCCAGTTCATTCCGAAGAACTTCTTCCCGCAGTCCTCGCGGCCGGAGATCCTGGTCGATCTCTGGCTGCCGGAAGGCACGAGCATCAAGGAAGTCGAAAGGCAGGCCAAGGCGCTCGAGACGCGCATGATGGACGACGAGGACAAGCGCTTCATCGCCACCTATATCGGCGAAGGCATACCGCGCTTCTTCCTGCCGCTCGACCAGCAGCTTCGCAATCCGAACTTCGCGCAACTCCTCGTCATGGCGAAGGACGAGCCCGCCCGCGAAAGGCTGATCGTCAAGTTGCGCACGATCCTCGCTGCAGATTTCCCATCGATCCGCGCCAAGGTCGACCGCCTCTTCCTCGGCCCGCCGACCGGCTGGCCAGTGCAGATCCGGGTCATGGGGCCGGATCGCCAGGAGGTGCGCCGTATTGCCGATCAGGTGAAGGCGAAGTTCTACCAAAATCCGTTGCTCGGAGCGGTCCATGACGACTGGTTGGAGCCCGTGCCGGCGATGAAGCTGGTGATCGACCAGGACCGCGCCCGCGCCCTCGGCGTCACTTCGCAGCGCATCCGCCAGATGCTGCAGGCGGCAATGTCCGGCGTGCCGCTCGACGATTTCCGCGACGGCGAAGAAACCGTCTCGATCGTGGCGCGCGAGCCGGATGGCAACCGCCAGCTGCTTTCGGCCGTCAACTCGGTCTATGTGCCGACGGATTTCGGTAGCTTTGTGCCGGTTTCCCAGGTGGCCAAAGTGGTTCCCGTCATGGAGCAGGGCATCGAATGGCGGCGCGATCGCCTGCCGACCATCACCGTGCGCGCAACGCTGCCGGACGGCATCCAGCCGAACGACGTGACCATGCAGCTCTATAACGAACTGCAGGGTCTGAGGGACGGTCTTGCCCCGAGCTACAAGGTCGAGATCCAGGGCGGGGCAGAGGACAGTGCGGAGAGCCAGGCGTCTATCGCTGCCAAGGCCCCGATCATGCTGCTCATCATCGTCATCCTGCTGATGGCGCAGCTCCAGCACTTCGGCAAGTCGATGCTGGTGCTCGCGACCGGGCCGCTCGGCATCATTGGTGCGGCTGCGGCCTTGCTCCTCAGCGGCGCCCCCTTTGGCTTCGTCGCCATTCTCGGCGTCATCGCGCTGCTCGGCATCATCATCCGCAATTCAATTATCCTCGTCGACCAGATCGACCAGGACATTGCGGCGGGCATGCAGCGCTCCGAGGCGATCATCGGCGCGGCGGTACGGCGCTTCCGGCCGATCGTGCTGACGGCGCTGACCGCTGTGGTCGCGCTGATCCCGATCTCGCGCGGCGTGTTCTGGGGACCGCTTGCCTATGCGATGATGGGCGGCATCCTTGTTGCAACGGTGCTGACGATCCTGGTGCTGCCGGCCGGCTACGCCCTGTTCTTCGGCAGGGAGCCTAAGGCACGCGAGCCGGAGGCCGAAGCCGCGGAGCCGCGCAAGGAGGCGGCCGAGGAGGGCGCCGCCTACCCCGCACCGATTGCGGCCGAATGATTTGCACGGTTGCCGCCGCCGCGCCCAGTGTCGCGGCGGCAAAGGCCCCACCCAGGTTGGGCCAAAAACCTGCCTTACGGTGCGCGTCTTCTATCGCGCGCTGCGGCTCGACAATGCTGTGATCGGCCCGCGGCCAATGGTTCTATTCCTCGAAGGCCATCGCTGGGGTCGGTGCGGCTTCAGGGGCCGCCAAGGCCTTTACGAGCGCCACGATCTTCCGGCGGACCTGCGGATCGCTGAGCCGGGCGAAGGCCCGATTGAGAGCCACGCCCTCCTCGGTCGCAAGGAAATGCAGCATCTCATCACTGGAGGTCACCGCGGCATTCTGCTGCGTGCCATTCGAGGATTCTGCGCCACCTTCGAAGAAATAGGACACCGGCACGCTCAGGACCTCGGCAGCACGCTGGAGGCGGCTCGCCCCAACGCGGTTCAGGCCCTTTTCGTATTTCTGCACCTGCTGGAAACTGACGTCGAGCGCCTCGCCGAGCCTTGTTTGACTCCAATCCAAGGCCAATCGGCGCAAGCGGATGCGGTTGCCTACATGTATGTCGATCGCACGGGGTTCTTTCTTGTTCGGTCTGACCTGCATTCGTCCTCGTTCCCACATTTTCGGGCGTCCTGCGTTCATCACCCAAGCGCCTAGATTGCCCCGCACGACACCACGTTCAGTAGAACCCGGTGCCGGCGAGAGTAGTTTTCAATTTAATTTTACGACTTCCTTGAATATGTCGGACGGCTTACAAAAGACATATGGAAACAAGCTCTCCAGTATCCGCATAGCGCACGGCCTATCCCGATGACGACGCTATCCGTCTGGGATAGTTAGGTGGTCACCATCAATGCTTGCCGTATGGGAGAAGATTGCGGCTAGCGGACTGGTCGGCTCCAGGTGAGTCGGGCTCCGCTGCCCTGTCGGGCGCCCCGCCATGGCCGTCGTCGCAACGCCCAAGCCCTGCCCCAGGCCCAGGATGGTACGAACGATCGTTTCTGCTTGTCGTCGCGCCTTGGAGCGGTACGAAGCTGCGGTTTGATCTTGTCGAACTAGGGAGTTGAGAGCTGTGACGGGCTGGAATAGCCGGTAGCGACGTGCAACGCCACGTTGATGCCGGCCCCATCAGATCGAAAAAGCGTTTTCTCCACCGGTGCGCAGTTGCGGCTCAAGGCACTCTCGATGATCTCGCTTCCAAGATCTAATGACCCGCAGGCCCAAGAGCCGGGTCGTTCAATTGTCCGCTTGCCTGCGCCGCTGGTCGCCTTAGCGCAAGATTGGAATCTCGTTCGCAGTACCGGCGACCTGTAAGCGAGAAGCTTTCCCCCAGGCGACGCATTCACCTATTTTTGCGAAATCCGGCTGCTTTTTTCGTTTTTTGGATAGCTGGCTTCACATATCCGTTTACGACAAAGCTAATATACGCTTAATTGTACTACAATTGCGGGCGCGGCAAGCGGCCTTGAAAGGGAGGTGGCGTGAACCTGATACGCAAATATGCCAGACAGGGCGCTACCCTGCACAGCGCCTGCATCTTTTTGGAACCTAGATGAGGTACGTCCCTCGTCGCCCGGCATTTCGCATAGTCAAAGCAGATGCCGACGAAATGTCCGAGCACTATGCAAGGACTTTGTCACCCGCCAAGGTTGAACCCTTGGAACGGGGCGGGCATATCTCGGTCGAGGATCGGCACTATTCTGCCGGGCCCTTCAGCATCTGGGCAGGCATGTGCAATTCGGGCATGAAAGTCACATTCTCGCAGCCGTCCGATGCGTTCGTGCTCTACCTGCCCCATTCGAGCGCCATGGAGATCGACGTCGGCCGCAAACGCCTTCTGTCGACCCCGGGGACCGCGATGGTCGGCAATATGGCGCGCTTCGAAAAGCTGACAATTCACGAGAACCGCGGCCATATCGGCATCGCCTTCGACAAATCAGCGATGGTCGGTCAGCTCAGTCAGCTACTTGACGCCCCCGTTCTGGGGGATATCGACCTTTGTGCGACCTTGGAAACGGACTCAGCCGCCGGTTCGCGGCTCGCCGCTCTCGGAAGCTTGCTCTGGGATTGTTTCGACGTGGAAGACGAAGACCGTGTTTCCACAACGGCGACCGCTCACCTTTTCCAGGCAGCAATGGTCATGATCCTTGAATCGGTTCCCCACAACTACAGCGCGCGCCTGCATCGGCCAATGTCGCCCGCCATGCCTCGAAACCTGAAAAAGGCGATCGAATATATGGTTGCCAATATCGCTGAGCCCATGAGCGTTGCCGATATCGCCCGGGAGGCAGGAACGAGCGTGCGCGCCCTGCAGACGGCCTTCCAGCAGTTCAAGGACACGACGCCCTTGAATTTTCTGCGCCAGATGCGGCTGGAGGGTGTGCGCAAGGCCCTTTCCGACGATGCCAATACGCTCTCGATCGCGCAGGTGGCGCGTGCCTGGGGCTTCACCCATATGGGCCGGTTTTCAGCGGTCTACCATGACGCCTTCGGCCAGACTCCGTCCGAAACAGCCAAGCTTCATAGCCGGCGCGGGATCGGCGTTTCGCCGCCACGATCGTCCGACACGAACCGCTGAGTAACCCGTCCTCGGCAGCCAGAACGGCGAACCTGCGCTCTCGGCCGAAGCCGCTTGCACTGCCAGAAGCGTTTTCCTGCGTAATCCGGATAGCCCCGCGCCAATCGGCTAGCCAAACACGACGCTAATTTACGGGCGAATAATATTTCCCCAGGCACGATCAGCACGCGAAGAAACAGAGCTGGTCACTAAAAACATGCATCTCGATTTCGGCTTTTTCCGTCAGCTGATTGCCAGCCGAATGGCAACCATAGTCAGCGACAGGAGCGGCAATGTCGCCCTGACGGTCGCAATCTGCATCATTCCCATGATCCTCGCCGTCGGCGCCGGCCTCGACTATACGCGCGCCTACAACGTTCAGAGCAGGATGCAATCGGACCTCGACGCCGCGCTGGTGGCCGCCATCAAGGAAATCGACGAATACGACGAGGACGAGATTGTCGCAAAGATCAAGGAGTGGTTCGACGCCCAGTCCGAGAAGCAAAACGCCACCTACGACCTCACGGAAATCACGGTGGACAAGACCGGCCACACGATCTGGGCTTCCGCAAGCGGAACGGTGCCGACGACGTTGATGACCTTGGCGAATATCAAGACCGTTCCGGTCGGCGTGGTCAGTGCCATCGAGGGACCGGCGACCTCTTATCTCAACGTCTATATCGTCCTAGACAAGTCGCCGTCGATGCTGCTCGCGGCCACCACCGAAGGGCAGGAGATGTTGCGCGCCGACAAGAACATAGGCTGTGAATTCGCATGCCACGACCCGAAAGATCCGGTGAAAAAGAACAAGACCGGCGCCGTCCTCGCACCTACCTATTACAACTACATAAAAGGCCTCGGTGTAAAGCTTCGAACGGATGTGGCGCTCGACGCAGTCGAAGAAGTGCTCGACATGATCGACCAGGCGGACGAAGACCATTCGCGGATCAAGATTGGTCTCTACACTCTTGGCGAGACGGTCTCGGAAGTCCTCACACCGACCACATCGACAAGCGCCGCGAGAAAGAAACTCAGCGACGACAGCAGTGGGCTCACGAGCGCGACCTCTATGACGTCGACACGCTTCGACACGGCTCTGAAGGCACTGAGGAACGAAATCGGGCAAGCTGGCAAGGGCACCTCCGCCAGCGATCCGCTCAAGCTTGTCCTCCTGCTGACGGACGGCGTTCAGTCGTCGCGCGGTTGGGTTCTCGACGGGGTCAACTGGGAGTGCACCGAAACCTACAAGGGTGAATGCATCAGACGCAAATTCGGGCCCTACTGGGGCCGGGTTACACCGATCAATCCGGATTGGTGTGGGTATCTCAAGAAGAAGGAAGCCACGGTTGCCGTGTTGTACACCGAGTACCTCTCCATTCCGCTCGATTGGGGCTATAACGGGACCCTCGCCGACAGCATGAAAAACAGCAAGTGGGCTTCGACCTGGGGCGGCACGCTGCATAATGGCGTGAGCGGCGATACCACGAGACACGATTATATCCCGATCGCACTGCAGGACTGCGCCTCCTCTTCCGATCTATTCATCTCCGCCGCCTCGGAAGACGAGATCACCGCCGGCCTTTCTACCCTCTTCAACCAATATCTGACCTCTGTGCGGCTCACCCAATGACGGGACAAACGCAGATCACAGGTCTGCGCCGGCTGCTGCGCGACAGGTCGGGCGTTGCCGCCATCGAATTCGCGCTTCTCGCGCTGCCACTGTTCATCATCATCTTCGGCATTCTCGAATGTGCGGCGATGTTCTTCATCGACTCGGCACTCGATGCGGCGGTTCATAAAGCCTCTCGGCTGATCAGGACCGGCAAGGCGACAAACAACAACATGGGGCTGACCGGGTTCAAGACGGAGATCTGCGGTAACCTGCTCTATCTGCTCGACTGCGAAGACAAGCTGCTGGTGGCCGTCAGCACGCTCACCGATTCCTCCTCTTCCGGCGCGATGAAGGCGATCAACAGCAGCGGTACCGTTTCGATCACCGAAGGCTTCGATATTGGTAAAGGAAGCGATTACGTGATGATCCAGACATTCCTCCCGTGGAAGCCGATTGTCAGCCTTTATTCGCTTTCGAGCTCCACGCTCGCAGACGGCAGTTACCTGCTTGGCGCCTCTGTCCTGCTGCGCAACGAACCGTTCTGAGGATGTCCGGATGATACCGATCCCCAAGAGAATAGTCGCCCTGTTGCGGCATTTGAGCCGGAACCGCGATGGAGCTTCCGCAATCGAATTCGCTTTCCTCTTTCCGATAATGCTGCTGCTGCTCGCCGGACTGGTCGATCTCGGGCAAGGCCTGACGGTGCGGAGAAAGATTAATCAGATCGCATCGACGAGCAGCGAGATCATCGCCATGCAAAGCAGTTGGACGGAAGCGAGCGTCGGGTCGATCCTCGACGGCGTCAGCACTATCGTGCAGCCCTATGACTCCGACGAGCTCACGATCCTTCTTTGTGTTCTCGACATCGACAAGAAGGGCAAGGCGACTGTGAACTGGTCGGCCGCCTATGGCACGTCCGCCCTTTCGGCAGGCCAGGATTCACCCGTCGCGGTGCCGCAAGAGTTGCAAACTGCAGATGTGCAACTGGTGGTGACGCGTGTCCAATACAAACTGGATACGGTCTTCTCCAGCCTGTTCGAAAGTTTCACCGGCGGCGGCACTTACGAATATGACCAACACTTTTTCATCCGGCCACGAAACGGGAACACGATCACCTATAGCTGAGCTTCATGCAGACCATGCGGCGTCTTCGCTACTGCATTGGATTTATTGGGGATTTCGTCCATGGGTCGATCCCGATATTGGCAGTCACTCAGACGGAGATGAGGCCATTTCTGAACTGCGACGGAGACGGGTCTAGTATCGATGGGTATTCCCGAAACCACAATACAGACATAGATTAGCCAGATTTGCGCCGCAACTTTCCCGAAGCCAGATCCAATTACACGATTTAATACATAATAAGAAACATTGCAGCCTATTGTTGATGTTTTACTGTACGCTTCACGCCGTCGGCAGCCTCTCCGCGCAATTATGCGTTAACCGTACACCTTCTTCGCAATGCGGATATGGATTTAATCTTCAAACTGTAGCCTAACGCCCGCCAGTCCGCTTACACTCCTTTTCGTGGGTGCAGGGCAGCCTTGGGCATGATGCCCTGGGTATCGTGCCAGCGGCTTGGCTTGCCGCTGGCACGTTGCCACTTCTGGCAGCTTGGCTTTCCAATGTCCCTCGCGCTTCAGCTTCAGATTGCTCTGGCCAATTGTCTCGACAAGAACTGAGATCCTTCCTGGCCGATGACCCTGACGCAATCAGGCTACGCGGCGCGCCTGCCCGGCATTCGTCTTCACCTGAAACCGTTCGGCAATCCTATCGAGATCCAGCACCTCCTCGCTCAACGCGCGGCAGGCGGCGTTTGTCTCCTCAACCATGGCCGCGTTCTGCTGCGTGACTTGATCCATCTGCTGCAGAGCGGCATTGATGCCGTCGAGCGCCAAGGATTGCTCATCGGCTGCGGTGACGATAGCACCAATCAGACCGCTCACCTGCAGCATGTGTCCTTCAATACCCATCAGCGCGGAACCGGTCTGGTTGACGAGTTCGACGCCGTCCGCAACCTCGCGGGTCGAGGTTTCGATCAGCGTCTTGATTTCCCTCGCCGCATTGGCCGAGCGGCCGGCAAGTTCGCGTACCTCCTGCGCCACGACCGCAAAGCCCTTGCCGGCTTCGCCCGCCCGCGCCGCCTCGACCCCTGCATTCAAGGCGAGGAGGTTGGTCTGGAACGCGATCTCATCGATGACATTGAGGATTTGCCGGATTCGCGTCGAAGAACCGGCGATCCGTTCCATCGCCGCAACGGCATTGCGGACGACGGCTGCAGAGCGTTCGGCTCCGTCTTTGGCAGTCCGCATCACCAGGCTTGCTTCACGGGCACGCTCCAGCGAGTTGCGCACCGTCGCGGTGATCTCATCGCAGGCGGCGGCCGTCTGCTCCAGCGACACAGCCTGGTGCTCGGTGCGTTTTGCCAGATCGCCGGTGGCGCTGGCGATCTCCGACGAACCGGAACGCAGCCGGCCGGTTGCCTGGAGAACGCCGGAAATCGCTTCGGCAAGCTGCTCGACGCTGCCGTTGAATTCGCCGCGGAGCTGCTCGAATTCCGGGGCGAAGCCGACGTCGATTTGCGCCGTGAGGTCGCCGGTCGAAAGGCGCCCCAATCCCCCGCTGAGTTGTTCGATGACGTTTCTCCGGTCCTTTTCCTCGGATGCCCGCTGCTCGCGCAGAACCGCCTCCTGCTCTTCCCGCCGGCGACGTTCCTCTTCCGCACGCTCACGTATGCTGCGGCGTTCGATGGCCGCCTCGCGGAAGATGGCGACGGATTTCGCCACCACGCCAATCTCATCCGTGCGATCCGAAAAGGGCACGGTCCGACCGTAATCGCCTCCAGCGAGCGTCTCCATATAGGACGACATCGCCGCCAGCGGCTGAACGGCACGGCGGCGGAAGTACCAGAGGCCGACGGCGAGCAGCGCGACCGAGATCACCGAACTTGTCGTAGCCGCGATGGATAGGCGGTCCGTATCCACGGCTGCGGCGGCTTCTTCGCCCGCCTGGAAGGCAACAGCCATCTGCACAAGTTCGTTCACGGCAACCTCGTGATGATGGAAGCTACCCTTCAAGGCTTCCAGCGCGTGACCGGCGGCGGCAAGGTCGTTTGCCTGAAGCGCAGGAAGGAACTGGGTCTCCATCACCTGCCAAAAGAGGTCCGCCCTGGCGAGCACCTCGTCCTCCAGCTTCTTCATCAGCACATCGGGGGCGGATGAAGACTTCCAATAGGCCCGCCGCTCGTCATAGGCGCGTTTCAGGGCGATGACCTTTTCCTGGTTCTTGGTAGAGAGTTCGGGACTGGAGATCGCCTCCATTGCGAGCATGTAGGACTCGACCGTGTATAAGGGCGGCGGAAGGATATCGGCGACGAGATCCTTGCCGTAGACGATCTGCGTATAGACCGGACCGTTCACCCTCAGCTTGTCGAAGGCGTATGTCTTGATGCCGATCGAGACCAATAGGCCGATCGCAATGATTCCCCCGAAGACAATCATGCCGCGTGCAATATTGAGTTTCATATGTCTGCCCCGATTATGCCTTCCCCGCAGGGAACCCCCGTGCCAAAAAATATCGCTTTGCTACGCGATGGATGCAGATCGGCGCTGGCACCCACCCAAAATAAGTTGCAGCACCGCCCATTCTCGCGACGCCAAATGTCCTTGGCCCGGGATCAATTATCCCTGCCCCACAATATTTAATTGCATCTCATGGTTGCGGAATAGTAAAGACGTGCTGCTCTATCGGCCCAAACCAATACTTGCCTGCGCAAAATGGATATTGCGGAGCTGTTCGCGTATTCCCGAGTGCACGACGATGGGTTGAGTGCGGTCGCGCGATCAGGCTCTGTTGAGCGCACCAACCAGGAGATCGATTGCTCCAAAGACATTCATCGGCCCCCAGTCTGCCGGGTTGCGATAGCTCGGATAGACCCCGAGTGCGGCAGCTGTGAGTTGGTCGGCCGTCGGCCTCGCGACGGCACGGCGCGCCAATGAGGGTACGGCCCTTTTGCCGACCCGATCGTCCGTTAGCCCCCATCCGGCGTAAAAGGGCACCGCATAGCAGCGCACCGGTATCCCCCTCAGCAGCGCGTCGAAGCCGACCTGACTGGAAACGGTCCATACCTCGTCGACGACGTCGAGGATCGAGGCGACCGACACTTTGTCGGCAAGCAGGATGATGCCGGGTGTCCTGGAGGCGCGCCCCGTCATGTAACCTTTGCGATAGCCCGCCATCACGTCCGGATGGGTGCGCACGACGCATTGCGCGCCGCTCGCCAGCGCGTCGTCCAGCATTCGATCGAACGAGCGGCGGGTGCCGAGCGCGCGCGCCACCGAAACATCGCCCAGGACCTGGTCCACGAGGAGGATGCGCCGTCGGCTGCTCGGCTCGATCGACGGTTGGCGATGCGGCAGGTTGTTGTATTTGGAAAGCCTGTGTTCGACCATCCGCTCACGGATGCACTGGCCGAATGCGTCATATCCGCCGCCTGCCGCCTCGGCGATCAACAGCTCGAGCCGCGACGCCCTGCCGCCGTCGACGGGCAATGCCAGGTCGTCGGCAATGATCGAGACCGGCGCGGCTCCATCCTTGCCGAGCCCGACCGAACGCAGGAATCCGTCCTCGAGGTGCCAGTGCGGTAGCCGCCGCGCGCGGGCGACCGCCATCGCCGTCTTTGCGGGGATACGCCCGCCCCAGGATACGATGCCCTCGAGGCGAGGCGACAGCGTCGAGGCGAGCGGCCGGCCGCCGAAATAGCGTCCGAGCCAAGGAAAGGCCTCACGCACGAAGAACGTCGCACCGAGGCGGCTGCCCGGCTCTGGCCACCAGGTCTTGCCGACGATTTCGGGCAAGCTATCCATTGCTTCGCGACACTCCATGCACTTCGCGGCGGATGCTCGTCATTCGACCGCCCTGCCGATGCGGGATCAAAAATCAGGTTAAGCCGGGAAATGCAATCGCTAACTCCGTGCGCCGCGCGGGGCAGCGGCAGCGACGAACTCAGTTGTCTTCGAGTTCCACGAGGAAATACGTCGTCGGCCCGTAGGGCGTATCGTTCGACAGGCGGAAGGCGACGGCACCCGCGCCGCCGCGTACTGGCGGATAGACGGTGCCGTCCAGGCCGACCGGCGATACCCTCCACTTGGCCGCCCCTCTCGAAAGCGCCAGATCGACATAGCTCTTGCGAATAAGCACGGGAAGAGTGCCGAAATCCTCGATGACCTTTTCCTCGCTGTCTCGGAAGATCATCCCGCTATTCTGGGCGTTTGTTGCGAAGATCAGCAGCATGCGGCGGCTGTGCGCGAGCGAGGGCTGGCGATCAATTGCGGAAAGAGCGACGAGCCCGTCTCCATCCGTCTGCTCTATGCTGAGGACGCCGAGATCGATCGGCTGGCGTAGCGAGGAGAAGGCCGCCGCCTCGGTTGCCGGCGTTGAGACCCGCAACTGTCCGACACGGCGATCAAGCAAGATCTGCCCAGTGTCACTCTCGTAGATATTGCCCTCCAGGTCGGCGTGGTTGTCACGAGGAAGCGAACCGCTGTCGCGAAGGGCAGCCAGAACTTCCTCTGGGCCCTGTGTGCGCGGCTGCGCAACCCCCACCGCGTCGTCGATACGGTCCGCAGCAATCAGGCCTATGCCGCCGATCAGGGCGAGCTCGGTGAGCCGCTCGGGCTCCCGCGCCTGCATGTCCTCGTCAAGGTCCGCCTCGCCGCGTACAGCAAAGGGGATGGTCATGCCGGAGGTCGCCGCATCGCCGCGCCGGTAAAGAAGTGCCGCCAGCGTTTCGCCGGCCCGCGCGACCGGATCGAGCGCGATCGCATAGGGGAGCATCGCCTTCTTGTGCGGATAGGCTTCGCCATAGGCAAGCACGATTGGCCCATGGCCATGCCGGCAAAGCACATCCCAGCCCTGCAGCGACGCATAGGCCGGCATGACAAGACCCGCCTCGTAGCGGTAGCGGTTCCAGAAGAGGTGGTCGTACTCGCTGACAATGAAGGGCTTTCCAAGCCAGCGCGCGGCGGCGATCATCCGCATGTAATTGGCACCGTCGGCAATGGAACTTACCTGCAGGATGGCGCTGCCCGGGGCATAGCTGCCGACCCAATCATGATAGGTGTTCATGGTGACCGCTTCGAGTTCGCGCCTGCTCAGTGCGGTCTGTACCGTCGGCCAGTTGTTGTAGGTGCTGATCAGACCTCTATAGCCGAGATCGCGCAGCACCTTGCTCATCCGTGTGGCCGATGCCCCCTCTACCTCGCTGAAGAATGCCTGCAGGTCACGCATACGGGCGTCGGCATAGCGATCGGGCGGAAGCCTAACTGTAAGCATTTCGAGCCGTTCGTCGTCGCCAAGCTCTCCCCAGGCCTGTGCAAGTTGGTCGGTCGAAGCGTAGCGCTTCGCAAGCCAATGGTTGAACGGTGCGGCAAGCGCCCTATCATAGGCGGGTTCGCCCGCACGTTCGTGCACGACGCTGTCGAACTCGATGCCGTTTTCGTTGGCAAGGATCACCAGCGACAGGGCATCGTCGCGAATGGGCGCAACGCCCGTATAGGGATTGACCCGCGCCAGGAATTTCTCCTGCAGCGTCCTCCAATGAGCGAAAGCCTCTTCGCCGAGGTGCAGACGCAGCTTGAGATCACCGTTCGCGTCCCAGCGATCGTCATATCCGCCATAGGCGCCGCGCGGGGACGAGAGCCCGTCGATGATCCAGTAGATGCCGTTGCGCTTCAGCGCCGCGAGCAGGTAATGGATGCGGTCGAGGGTCTCCGGGTCGAAGTCGAAATCCTTCTGCCGGCCGAACATCAGGCTCGCATCGGTAAAATGCAGCCGCGCGATGTTGTAGCCGTGACGAGCCAACTGGCGCGCATAGCGCTCCGCACCGGCATGATCGGGAAACCCGCCAGAGGCCGGGCTCCAGGCGAGCGAGGCGCAGAGCATCCGGAGCGGCTTTTCCGGTGATGCGGCGTAGGCCAGGCGCCCGCCCTTCCCCGCAATCAGGCGGTGATCGGCGTCGATCGCTCCGTTGGGCAGAAAAGCAGAAAAATCGAGTGGACTGCCCGATCGGACCTCAAGCGAGACGTCGCGAATGGGCACCCATTGGTCCGAGGCATCGGCCCGCGGCATAAATCCAACAAGGAAGATCGCCGCTGCGGCAAGCAGTGAACGCATCCTCACGCCGGGTTTCCGAGGATTCTGCTCTCGATCGGCTCATTGGGTTGCCGGCGGCTTCTGAGCATTCCGACGGGCAGCGCCGCCGCGTGGAAAAACCAGGCGACGACCGTGTAGAGGCCCATGCTGAGGCTACGTTTCTTGATGCTCGCCAGCGCAACGACGCCTGCGACCATGGCAAGGTCTGCGCCGATCGCAACAACCTTGTCCGACAGGAAGATGATCAGGCAAAGGCAGAACAGCCACCACAGATGCACGAGGCCCCAAAGCCTGAGCTCCGGCAGCTCGCGCAGAAGCTGGAGAAAATAGGGTTTGCCGAGCGAAGCACGCAAGAGCTCGCCGATCCCGTAGAGATATTTGCTCTTCCAGCGACGCACGAGCAGCCGGTAGGAGTTGACCGTGTGGCCGAAGTGCTGGACGAACCGCCGATCGAGGCGGTGGAGACCCCAGTCGGCGCTTCTCAGGCGGATGCCGAGATCGAACTCCTCATAGCCGTGCAGGTTGCGATCCGACAGATAGCCGACATCCTCGATGGCGCGGCGCCTGTACAGCCCGCCGCCATTCATGCGGTCGATCGGCCCCGTACGGTTTTCAGGGGCGTTACGGTTGACGCGCCGCGCAAATTCGAGGTTGGCGATGTGCATCTCCTCGACGTGACCGGTCACACCCGCGATGGTCGGATTATCGGCGAGGAAGCGGACAGCTTCGTCGAGAAAGCCGGGATCCAGAAGCATGTCGCCGTCGATGAGGCAGACATAGTCGTGGCGGGAATATTGAAAGCCGAGCTGCGGCCCGATCCCGCAGCTCGGACGCGCCGGCGGTGTGATCTGCGCTATTGTAACCGGGTATTGCGAGGCGATCCCGACCGTGGCGTCGGACGATCCGCTGTCGGCAAGAATGACTTCGCCGCCTTGGCCGTGAAGCGCAGCCAACGCGCTCTCGATCGTAGCGGCAATGCACCTCTCTTCATTCAAGGTCTTGATAATAACGGATATTGCCAAGAGAGCCCCCAGAACGATTGCGCGTGCTTCCGCTCGCTGCGCCCATGCCGCCAATACCCGGCGCTGATCGTTTTACCTGCGATGATTTGAGTTTTGGTTTATTCGAGCCTGCCCCGGGAAACGCCACCAGTGGCGGCCCGCCAACCAGGCTGCACCGGCACCGCATGCTGCACCAGTCATCTTGACCGCAAGGTCCTCCACGCGCGCGTGGCGATCCGCCGACAGCATCTGCAGCAATTCGAAACCGACCGCCACTCCAAGCACCATGCCAAGAACAAAGGTGATCCGCCGCGGACAGGCCGTCGCGAAGAGGAAGCCCAGAAGCCCGTACGCGCCGAACCGCTCGACGTGAACTAAAGTCCCGATATGCGGACGCATGCCGATCGGCGACAGCGTCGAATAGGCGATCAGCCCCAACAGGAGCCATCCGAGGACCGCAGCCGCACGCCTGAAATTCATGACCAGCTGCCTCTTTCAATCGGCCATCTCGCCGCATTGCGGCGGCTCATCTGGCGAGCGCTCGATAGACCGCAAGGGTCTTTTGCGCGACGCTCGCCCAGCTGTGTGTCGATTCCACATGGGCCATTTGCGAACGGACCTCGTCGTCACTCGGTGGATTCTCAATCTTCCGGGCGATCGCGATGGCAAGGGCGTCGATATCGCCGAGCCGGAAATAGTCGTCGGCCGACAGGCCGAGTTCGCGATTGGCGACGATGTCGCTTGCCAGTACCGGCAGGCCATGGGCCATGGCCTCCAGGAGCGCTATCGGCATCCCTTCGTGGCTTGAGGGCAGGACGAAGAGCATCGAATTGGCGAAGAGTTCTGCCAGCCTGTCGCCCGACTGGAAGCCCGTCAAAACGACGCCGGGCACGTCTCTAGCCATCGCCCTCACCTCATTCGCATAGGGCGTTTCGAACTCCGCGCTCCCCGCCAGGACGAGTTTGACGCCGGCATCGCCGAGACTTGCGAATGCCTGGATGAGATCGGTCTGGCGTTTTTCCGGAACGAGCCGCGCCGCAAGGAGTATATAGCGGCGGCGCTTCAGGCCGAACTCATCGAGTATGCCCGTCCCGCCGCGTTCCGGCGAAATAGCGACGCCGTTCGGGACGAAGGCCACCGGCACCTTGTAGCGCTCGCCCATCGTCTCCACGATTTCCTTCGAAATCGCGATGCGCCCATGCGCAAGCCGCATGCCCATGCGCTCCCCGAGTTTCAGCATGCGCTTGGCGAAGGTGCCCCATTTCTGCCGGTCGTAGTCATATCCGTGATGCGTGACCACGACCCTCATGCGCAAGAGCCGCGCCAGGGGAACCAGCAATGCCGGGCCGATCGCATGAATATGCAGGATGTCCGGCCGGCGCAGCGCGGCGAAACAGACGCCGACGAAGGTGTGGGCGATGGCCTCAAGTGCCATCAGCCGCGGCGCCCAGAGTGGAAAGACGCGAATCCCGCCCCAGGAATAGGACGAGGATTTCGAGAGATAGCGCTGCCGCCCGACGACGTCGACGCTCCAGCCATGGGCCACGAGCCTGACGGAGAGCATCTCGACATGCTTCTCCACGCCGCCCTGCACGTCCGGTATCCCGCGCAGGCCCAGCATCATCACGCGCGGGCGCGCAGCCGTATTTGCGATGGACGGGTGAAAACCGTCGAACTCCTCCGGCGTCAACGCCGCGCCGCCGGGGCCGGGGGAAGCCCCCTCGAGCAGCGCAGTCGTCACGCCTGCCTGCGCATGGAGGGAGAGGAGCTTTTCAGGAAGACGCTCCGCGCCGCCGTGTGCCACGTGGAGTGACGTCGCCCTCGTCTGTTGCGGACTGTGATCTCGCGAGACTGCAGTCTGACTGCTCATAGTGGCCCTGCCCCGGGAAGTTCCCTTTGGACGGCTTTTACGAGCAGAACACTTTCGCCCGACGTAAGAAGATCGCTAAACTTTTAGAAGACTGGCCGGAAACCAGACGTCGGAGCAACAGCGCTTTCTCCGCCGCGTTCCGGAGCATTGTAGCGCGCGGGCGATCGTCTTTGTCCTCCCGCGTCCGCTACCGAATTGATACTTAGGCGACGCCGAGCGACGCGTAGAGTTCAAGCGTCCTCGCCCGATAGGCCGCGGCGGAATATTCGCTGGAGATCCAAGATCGACCCTCCGCCCCCATGCGCCCGCGCGCGCCAGGCGAAAGCGCCGCCATTTCGCGCAGCGCCCTAGCAAGATCTTCCGCCTTCCCGGAAGCCGCCAGCAGCCCGGTTTCGCCTTTCCTCACCATCTCCGGGATGCCGCCGATCGCCGCGCCGATGACCGGGCGCTGCAGCGCATAGGTTTCGAGAACGCTGATCGGTGCATTCTCATACCATTCCGACGGAAGTACGAGGGCGCGGGATTGTCCGATGACGCGGTGCAACCTTTCGCCGGAGAGATAGCCGGCGAAGGTGACGTCGGCGCCGAGTTCGGCCGCCAATTGGCGAAGGCTCGCCTCTTCCGGGCCGGTTCCGGCCACGATCAGCCGTTGCCCTGAAAGAGCGATCGCCCTGATCAGGGTTGCCAACCCCTTTTCCGGTGCCAGGCGGCCGGCGAAGACAAAGTAGTCCCCCTCCTGCCAATCGGTGCGAAAGATAGAAACATCGACGAAATTTGGTATGTGGACCATTTTTTCGCGCGGCCAACCCCATTCGGCGAGCTTCTCCAGGTAGAAGCGACTTGGCACGACGAGCCGATCCACCTTGTCGCGATAAAGTCCCAGCAGACGATGCAGCATCGTTTCCGCCAGCACCACGGCGCTCAAGGGGACCGAACCCTTGATGCAGCGATGGCGAAGCACGTTGTAGATTTTCCCGCCACGACAGTCTTCGCAGACCTTGCCGTCGCGGAGCATCTTGTAGGAGGGGCAGGCAAGCTTGAGATCGTGAACCGTCATGACCACCGGGATGCCCGCTGATTTCAAGGTGGCGAAGATGGCCGGCGACAAATGGTGATAGACATTATGGGCATGCGCGATCGACGGGCGCGTGTGTTCGATCAGCCGACGGATGTTGCGTTGGGCTTCGAGTGAATAGATGACGCTGGCGGCCTGAACCGCCTTGCGAAATAGACCTGTCTGCCGGCCATATTCGATCTCGGAGACGAAATAGTCCGACCAGGGCGAATGCTCATTGCTGTCGTGCCGCATGGCGAAGGGTACGACGTCCCAGCCGATCTCGCCGAACATGCTCATATGATCGAAGAAGACCGTCTCTGCTCCGCCGCGACGATAGAAATAGTTGTTGATCGCCAGCAGCCGCTTCCCGGCCTTCCCGAACTCAAACACCGCAGCCCCCTACCAATTGATCCAGTCGAGCGCCCGATCGACCGGGAGCACGCGACAGCCATTTTCGACGGCATAGTGGACGAGATGCTCGAAGGTTTCCGGCGTACAGCCATAGGGCGTGGGCCGCGGCGCGATGTCATGTGTGAAGAAGATGAGCCAGCCGGGCTCATCCACGAGCTCGTCGATCCATCGGGTCAGTGCTTGGGCATGCTGCTCGGGCTGGCGGATCTCGACGGCCTTGAGCATCAGCGGATCCACGGAACCACGGTTGATGGCTTCGCCCCCAGCGCGGCAGGATCGATACCGTCGGCGCAGCTCGGGGCGCGCCAAGGGCCAGGCGGCGTTATAGGGAAAGGCGAAATTGGACGCGGGCGGGGAGACGCCGACGCTCCTCAGGTACTCCGCGTTGCGGTCGAGATCGGCGGCCAGACCTCCAGCGCTGCGTATCCTGCGGTGCGCATAGGTGTGGCAGCCGATCTCGTGCCCACGTGCCAGCAGTTCTCCGCATCCCTCCGGGGTGATCAGCGTCCGGTTCTTCTCCACCTGCCCCGCCAGTCCGCCGGCGATGTAGAAGGTTCCACGAGCGTCGTATCGCTCGAGAATCCCCGCCCCCTCGTGAAGCGCGCTGTCCGGCACGTCGTCGAAGGTGAAGGAGACGATTGGTATGTCCGTTTCCAGCTTGCGGCGCGCCCGAGCTAGCTGCCAGATTGTCCGGTTGGCCAGCCTGTCGACAAGCGCGCCGATCTTTTCTTCCACGTCAAGCATGAGCGACACGCTTCCTGTTTTCGGTGACGGCACCTTCCGCCAGCACGGCGCTCGATTGCAGGTGCAGTCCGTAGAGGGCAAAGACGAAGGTGAACCAGAGAAAGCTTCCGCCTTCGAAAAAGAGGGTTTCGAGACCGGCGTGGAAAATCGTGTAGAGCCAGATGCGGATGAAAAGCCGCGTGAGTGGCGCTTGCTCGCGGCCGGGTGCGATGCGCGAAACGTCGCGAAGCGGCAACAGGATAAGCCAGACCAGCGTTAGCAGGAGCCCCGGGAAACCCGTCGTCAAGGCAATGTCGAGATAGGAGTTGTGGCCGTTCGCGGCAGCGACTGCCCAGGTCTCCACCGAACCGCCACTATAGACCAATTCCTCCGTCTGCCAGAACGCCCTGAAGCCGTAACCCGTCAGTGGCCGCTCGGCGAGCGCCGAGAAAGCAAAACGCCAGATGTCGGCGCGATTGGTGAATGTCGCATCGATGCCAAGCCCACTGATGAACTCTCCGAGCGGCCTGAAAACCGCTGAACCCACAGCGAAAAGATTGAACAGACCGACGCCGCCGATCACGATCGGAACACGCAGAGGCCGCATCTTTTCGAAAAGCCAGCCGAGGATAAGGATCGCCGGCAGCATCGCCGTCGAGGTTTTCCCACCAGTGTTGACGAGGAAGAGGAACGACAGCACGAAGATCGCAAGGCCGGCTGTGCGCGACCAGGTGCTGGCTACGAAAAGCCCGAAGAAAGCGGCGAGCACCATCGCGGAGGCCGCGCTGTTCTTGTGCGGAAAATGGCCGCGCCACAGTCCGGCGTTCATCGGCTCGCGCAGTTCGGAGGCCTGATGGATGGCGAGTGTCGGCTTGAAGACAATGCCGTAATAGGCGAATGCCAGCATGATCAGGCTGCCGATCCCCAGCATCTTGGCGAAGTGGCGCTCGGATGCGGGAAGCAGCAGATAGATGCTGGCATTGACCGTCATCATCGTCGACAGGATGATGCCTTTGATGCCGAGCATCGGATGAGCAGAGATCAACGAGACGAGAAGGAACCAAAAGTAGAGGATGGCCAGAAGCAAGCGCGGCTGCAGGATGATATCCCGCATCGGATGTAGCAGGCCATAGCCGAGCATCCCGGCGGAAAGCAGGAACGCCAGGATCTGGTTCAGGCGGTTGGAGTTGCCGGCAGAAGGATCCAGGATCGCCTCGCCCGTCAGATCGACATAAGGGGTGATCGACACCCATAGAAAGAGAAAGATCGCCATGAAGAGGAAGGCGCCGACGCGCACCCTCAAGACATCCGGCGCACTGGTCTCCGTATAGGCAGCGCTGGTCATTGCCGGCGTGGCTCCCTAACCGGCCGCGGGCCGCTGACCGCGAACATAGCTCCACAGGCCAAGCGCCAGCGCGAGCCCGACACCTGCGGCGAGCCCGAGCGCGGCACCACCGGTAAGCAGGATCGAGGTCCGGGGCGGCCAACTGCGTGAATTCGGTGGCATGGCGCGCGAAATGACGCGAATATTGGTCGTATCGATCTGCTGGCGCTCGGTGATCTGCTGGGCACGCGCCAGATGGGTTTCGTAGATCGCCGCCTTGGTGCGCGCGTCGCGCTCGAGGTCGCGAAGGTGGACCTGTGCCTCGTTGTCGGTGAAGACATTCGACTGTTCGTCTTCGGCCTTGGCTCTCAAAGCGCCGAGCGCCGAGCGTTCCCGCTCGAAATCCGCCTTGGCGCGCTCGGCTATGCGCCGCGCTTCCTGGTTTATGCCCGCCTCGAGCGTCGCGCGCTCGGAGCGCGCCGCGGCAAGACGGGGATGCCTTTCTCCATAGGTGAGCTGCATCGACCCTATCTGCTGCTGCAGGGCGTTGTACTGCTGGCGCAGGTTCGTCATGTCGGCGGACTCGAAGACCGAGGCGCTGGCCGTCTGTCCTTGCGCGATTGCCGCACTCATCTGCTTGTAGCGCGTCTCGGCCTGGATGAAGCGTTGCTGGGCATCGAGGACTTGGGTATTGAGTTCGCTCGAGAGCTGATTGCTGACGAGTTCGCCATTGGCGGACAGCAATCCGTTCTCGCGCCGGAAATCCTCCACCTTCTTTTCGGCCTCGGTCACGTTCCGGCGCAATTCATCGAGACGCGCATTGAGGTTCTGTGCCACGCGGCCGGCGCTTTCAGCCGCCGAATGGAACAGCTCCGCTTCGAAAGCGTCGACGATCGCGCCGGAGAGGGTGACGGCCTTTTCCGGTTCCTCGCTCCAAACCTCGAGAACGACGACGAAAGAGCGCTCCTCGCGACGCGCCTCGACCCTTTCCGACAATGCGCGAAGGGCCGTCAATTCCTTATCGGCCTTGCTGTCTCCCGATGAGAACAACGCCATCAACGACGCCAGGGGTGATGGTTTGACGAATTCCGTGTCGTCCGTCAGCTTAAGCTCGTCGATGACACGCTTCAGGACGTTGCGCGATGTCAGGATCCTGAGCTTGCTTTCGACCTCCAGCAGCTGCGCATCGCGCTGCGGATTGCTGGTAAAGACGTCGTCGCTGACGACGTTGAGATTGGAAGGGTCCACGACGAGGTCGGTATAGACGGTGTATCGCGGCGTCGCCGTAACCGCATAGGTAAACGCGCCGGCGACGCAAAGAACGAGAGCAAGGGCGATCCACATTACCCCGTCGCGCAGCCAGACGATGACGTCGTCTATGCCGACGCTGCCGAGCCTTTGAAGCTGCGGAAAATAAGCGCCGACAATCAACCGGCTGGGCTGGTCAGCCGGCACTGGCGGGGCAACATCCGACTGTTTCCGGGTGACCATCTCGCGCTCTTGAGGCAGAGGCGCCGTTTCCTCGTCCATCGCCGGGACAAGGTCCAGCAACGAACCCCCGGCGCCACGCCGCGGGTAACGCGTCTCCAGGCGCAATCCTTGCTCTAAGGGCTCGCTCCGCCGATACATCCGTCTTTCCCCACGCATGCCCTTGAAGCCACCGAAGAGCGCTGCCCCTGCGTTGCCGCATCGCTCGTTAAGAATTAGGGGCGCAGGGTGAATATTCCGTTAAGCCTTTCATGCAGCCGGTAACCTTCGGCGGCCTCAAAAATCGGTCAATAACCGGCTCCAGCTTTCGGACGCGAGGCCGCCGATATAGATGTCGTTGCACAGCGCCGCCTCCTTGACGTCGGCGTGGCGGGTGACCATGCAGAAATAGCCCCGGTGGCGGAAGCACAGCCACCGCTGGCGCGAAATCGCCTTCATCAGGAATGGCTGCGCCATGCCCAGCGCAACGGCATAGCCTTCCTCGTCGAGGCAGGCGAACATCGCCGCCGTGACATCAGCTTCGCTACCTTCTTCGCAAAGAACGTTAAGTATGCTAGCCAAGCCCTTGGACTTTCCGAAGAAAAGGAAAGCACCGATAGTGCGGCCATCTTCGCGGATGACCTTCCTTGATTGAAGCGCCCCGAGGTTTTTGTTCATCGAGGCGACGTTGACGAGCCAATCGAACTCGGATTTGGACCAGGTCGGACGGATCGAAAACCGCTCAAGCATTGGCGCGGCGCAGCGGAGAAATTCATCCAGGCTTGCTGTCTTTGCCTGGCATCCCCGTGCTCCGGTCGGTTTCGATGACGGGCTCCACCGGCGCAGTACGCGATCGATCAACCGCAGTGCGCCGACGACGACGCGCGCTCTGAGGATCGGCATGCGTCGCCCGGCAATAACGGCAGCCGCAGCGAGCGGCCGGAAGAAGCGCTGCCATTCGAGGCTCTGGATCGGCAGGATGTAGCCCCCGCCGACAACGCAATGGTCGGCACTCACCGGAGAGGCACTGTCGGAAAAACACAGGTCCTGGCGAGCCGCCCGCACGGTACGGGCAAGACGCGCCGCGCCGGCCGCTCCGCCCTTGCCGTCGACCATGAAGGCGCAGAGAAGGCGCGCCACGATCCGGCGGCCACTGGCATCGAATTCCATCGGCACCGAAAGAATGGCGCTATCGATGTCGCCGGTCCCGTTCTCATGAACGATGCTGCCCTGTTCAGGGGCATAGAAAGGGCTCCCGAAGAACACGGTCTCGATATACCGACCCAAATCCTGCCCCGCCGCGCGGTCGCGCCTGCGGAAGACCTTGTTGAACAGTCTTCCGATCGCCGGGATATCGCCGCGCGTCATCGCGCGCGTGCCGGCAGGGCACGGCGGTTCGACCATGCCCGCCGAATGAGGCGCAATCTCCCGCAACTCAATTCCCATGCACTATGCCCGCCTGAAACTCGCGTGCAGCCCGCTCCCGGTCGCGGCGCACGAAGCGCAGGAAAACGCTCCATGTGGCGACCACCATGGCGATCTCGATGACATAGAAGGAGACGAAGGTGCCGGCGGGAGGGGCGTACCAACTCGCCCCGGCGGCAAGCCCGGCCCCGACGATGCTTGCGAGCCCCATGACTGTGGCCCGTGCGGCCTGGTAGCCCGAGGCGCCCAAGGCTTCCACGGCCACCGACCAGATGGCGAGCGGCACAACAACCCATGAGAGGCCTCGCACAAAGCCGACGAGAGAGACATATTCGTGCCCGAACAGATAAGGCAGGACCGGCGCCAGCACGAAGACCGCAAGCGCCGCTGCAAGGCTGATACCGGTCGCGGCGGCAAGCACACGAAGCACCCGCTGCAAGGCGCGGTGCAGGCCCGCAGTCGTCATCCGCGCCGAACCCGGATAGATGAGGCGATTGAGCGCCTCGACGGACAGGAAGCTGCTCTCGAGCATTCGCCGTGCAACGCTGTAGCTCGAAACGATCTCGGCCGTGGTGACGAGGCTCAAGACGAGCAGGTCGGCGTTCTGCCTGAGGGCGCGCAGAATGAACGGAATGCTGAAGTAGAGGCCCTGCGGCAATTCCTCCCGCACGATACGGTAGCGCGGTCCGCCGAGGCCATTGATCGCCCAAGCACAGGCCAAAGCCACCAGAACGTGGCAGATGAATTGCCAGATGGCCCAGGACGCCACTGTCGAGACGCCGAAAACCAGGCATGCGAGCGCCGCCGCAATGGTGCGCGCCACGGCGAAGCCGACGTTCACCTTGTTCGCGGAGCCGAAATCGGAATGGGCAATGAAGATCTGTTCGGCCAGAACGATGATGCGGACCAGGACGATGTTGGTGACCAGCATCAGCGCGATCACTGCAAAGTTGGCGATCGGATCCGGTGAAAGCGCGAAGAAGAATGGCAGCGTGACGGCGCCGGCCAGCACGAGGACAATCCCGCTTGCCGCTGTGAGCAGGATGTTGTGGCCGAGCATCTCGGGATAGATCGTGCGATCCCTCGCGACGCGCCGCACGAGGCATTCCATGGCGCCCAATCCGCATAGATGGACGGCGATGCTGGCGACTGCGGTGATGGCGACGAAGATGCTGAACTCGTCGACGCCGAGAAAGCGGGCAAGGATCGCGAAGGTGAGAAGCTGCGCCGCGGACCCTAGGACAAGACTGCCGCCGGATGCGGCATAGGACAGGATCATCGGCAGGAAAGGCTTGTACCCGCGCGATTCCGTTAAGCCTTCCGAAGACATCCGATCTGCCTTGTCGATGTTACGCCACAGGGGTCGGCATCCGGAAGGTCGGCTTTGCCGCGACCCTTTCCGCCGATCCCCGCGCACATTAATGGGCAGAGATGATTGGGCGGTTAACATACGTCCATCAATTGTATTTCAGCTTCCGTTTACCCGAGTGCGCTAGTGTCCGCGGGACCCTAATACCATCCGACAACCGAAGGAGCGTTCGTGCTGCAGAGCGACAATCTTCCTGACGTCAGCCAGGCCAACGGCCATTCGCCTCGCCTCGTTCGCTTCATGGACATCGACCTCGAACTCGCGCCGGACGTCCTCGTGCCGCGCGAGGAGACGGAACTGCTCGGCCGTAACGCCGTTGCGCGACTTCGCAATCGGACGGGGCCGGTGACGATCGTCGACATGTGCTGCGGCTCGGGCAACCTCGCCCTCGCGATCGCCGCAGCCATTCCGCTTGCGCGGGTCTGGGGCGCGGATTTGACCGACAGCACCGTTGCGCTCGCCCGCCGCAACGCCGAGCGCTTATCGCTGCAGGAGCGCGTCCTGATCCGGCAGGGCAACCTGTTCGCGGCGCTCGAAGGAGAAGGCCTCGAAGGCCGGGTCGACATGATCGTCTGCAATCCGCCCTATATATCGACGTCCCGTCTCGAAGGCGACAGCGCCCATCTCCTCGAGAACGAGCCACGCGAAGCCTTCGACGGCGGTCCCTATGGCATTTCCATCCACCAGCGGCTGATCCGCGATGCGGTCGCCTTCCTCAAACCGGGCGGTTGGCTTCTGTTCGAATTCGGCGAAGGACAGGACCGGCAAGCCGCAGCCCTCCTCGCTCGTGCCAAGGACTACGAGGCCGTGAGCTTCGCGCATGACACGCAAGGCAGGCCGCGTGTCGCCATCGTCGGTAAGTTGGGCGTTCCCATGGACGAGGACGGGTGAGATGAGCGACATCCGTCCGCTCACGATCGCCGATATTCCCGCCGTTGCCGGGCTCTTTCAAAAGATCTTCCGCAACAGCGACCGGGCTCCGCCGCCTGCGCTCGTCGATTATCTCCGCCACTTGTATCTGGAGACCCCCGGCTATGACCCCGAGGTCGCGCCGCTCGTCTACCTCAACGACGCCGGTCGCGTTTCCGGCTTCGTCGGCGTCAACGCGCTGCCGATGAGCTACAACGGCCGGCGGTTGCGCGCTGCGATCTGCGGCTCGCTGATGGTCGAAGGCCGGGAGAGCGACCCGATGGCCGGCGCCCGGCTTCTGAAGGCCTTCCTGGCCGGCCCTCAGGACCTCTCTTTCAGCGAAACAGCGAGCGAAGTCTCGACGCAAATGTGGACACGGCTGCGTGGCATCGTACTGCCGCAATACAGCCTGGACTGGGTACGCGTCCTTCGCCCGGCCAGCTTCGCGCTCGACCTCGTCTCGCGCCGGATCGGTCCGGCGCGCGTGTTGGGCCCGCTGGCACGCGCTTTCGACGAGCGCTTTCGCGGAAAAATGGGGCGCGGCGATCTGCGCTGGTCGGCCGTTCCCAAAGAGGGCAGCCTGCCGGGAACGCTCCAGGTCGCCGACATCGATGCTGGATCCTTTGCCGAGCTCTTCGCGCCCTTGACCATGCAATTTGCCGTGCAGCCCGCCTGGGCGGAGGGTCAGTTCGGCCGCATTCTGAAGGACGCAATCGAAAAGCCCGAATTCGGCGAGCCCCGCTTCGCCGCCGTCAAGACGCGCACCGGCGCACCGGTCGGGGCCTTCTTCTACCACCTGAGGCCGGGCGGAACCGCGCGGGTTTTGCAACTGCTTTCCCTACCCGGGCAGGCAGGTCCCGTCCTCGACTATCTGATCGATCATGCAGCGGCCCGCGGCGCCGCGGCGCTCCGCGGCCGCACCCAGCCAGCCCTGCTCGAAGCGATGATGGGTCGCCGCATCGGCTTCGTCCACGCTGCCTCGACCGTCGTGCATTCCCGCGACGAGGAACTCGTCGACGCGTTCCGGCACGCGCAGGGCTTCGTGAATGGCCTTGCCGGAGAGCATTGGAGCCGCCTGATCGGCGGCTCCTTCGACGATTAGTCAGGATCGCCGCGACCCTTTCAGGCCGCACGCATCGCGTTCAGCGGGATCTCGATATCGACCTCCAGAGTCGAGACGTTTTCGCCGCGGTCCATCTTGACGCTCACCTTGTCGCCATCGACCTGCACGTGCTTGGCGATGACAGCGAGGATTTCCTCCCTGAGAACGGCCACGAGATCCGAATGGCCGACCGAGGCGCGCTCGTGAGCGAGCAGGACCTGCAGACGCTCGCGCGCTGTCGGCGCCGACGTCTGTTTGCTGAAGAAACGGAATATGCTCATGCTGCCCTCCGTCCGAACAGTTTGCCGAGAAGCCCGCGCTTCTCGCCCGGAATGGTCATCGGCACCGTTTCGCCGGCAATCCGCCGGGCGGCGTCGTGATAGGCGAGCGCCGGAGCGCTCCGGCTGTCGGCTAGGGTGACCGGCGCGCCGATGTTGGAAGCGCGCAGTACGTCCGTGCTTTCGGGCACGATGCCGACCAGCGGGATCGACAGGATCTCCAGGACATCGTCGACCTTCAGCATGTCGCCCCGTTCGGCGCGGGCCGGGTCATAACGGGTGAGGAGCAGATGCTTTTCCACCCGCTCGCCGCGCTCGGCGCGTTCGGTCTTGGCGTCGAGGAGGCCGATGATGCGATCCGAGTCGCGAACCGACGAGACTTCCGGATTGGTGACGATGACAGCGATGTCGGCATGCCGCATGGCAAGCGTCGCGCCGCGCTCGATGCCGGCCGGACTGTCACAGATGATCCAGTCGAAGTGCTTCTTGAGCTCGGCCATCACCCGCTCGACACCCTCGGCGGTCAGGCTGTCCTTGTCCCGGGTCTGCGAAGCCGGTAGCAAAAAGAGCGTGTCCAGCCGCTTGTCGCGGATCAGCGCCTGCGGCAACTTGGCATCGCCCTGGATGACGTTGACGATGTCGTAGACGACCCGCCGCTCGGCGCCCATGACGAGGTCGAGGTTGCGCAGACCGACGTCGAAATCGACGACGACCGTCTTCTCATTCCTCTGCGCCAGCGCCGCGCCAAGCGCGGCGGTTGATGTCGTCTTGCCGACGCCACCCTTACCCGATGTAACAACGATTACTTTCGCCATCTTCCCGCTCCTGTATGCTGGCCGGTCGCCGGCTCAGTTAAGTCTTTCTGCCATGATCGAGTCGCCTTCTAGCCAGAGCTGGACAGCCTGCCCGCGAAGGTTGGGGGCCATATCTTCCGCCGTCTTGTAGACGCCATCGATTGCGAGCAGCTCCGCTTCGAGCCGACGGCAGAAGATGCGCGCCGAAGCGTTGCCCACCGAGCCGGCCAGCGCCCGCCCCCGCAGCGTTCCGTAAATATGGACCGATCCACCCGCGATGATCTCCGCGCCCGAGGCGACCGATCCGACGACGGTGACGTCGCCCTCGGGAAAGATCACCGACTGGCCGGAGCGCACGGGCTCGCGGATGACGATCGATGAGATCGCCCTTGCCGCCTGCGGCTCCATCGGCGCGCTCGATGCGGCAGCCTTGGCCGAAGCGGCGTTAACCGGTTCGACGGTCGACTCGGCCGGGATTTCGATGTCCGGAGCCGGGCGTCCGCCCTTCATGGCCGGCGGCATCCCCGGCTCGAAAAGCGACGGACGGCCGCCTTCGATGCCCATGATTCGAACGTTGCGCTTGCCAAGCTCGTCGATCAGGTTCTTGAGCTGCGCCCGGTCGATTTCGAGGTCTGCGACATCGAGAACGACCGGTCGCCCCAGGAAAAACCCCGCGGACCGCGAGGCCAAATCATCGAGGCGGGTGAGCCAGGCGTCGAGCGGTGGCTCCGGTGAAAGCACCAGCGCCAGAAACGAGCGGCCCTTGATGCGGATCGAGCGGGTGTCTGTTAGCACTTTGGTCATCTACGTTAATTTTTCGTTGCCTAGATGTAGGCGAGTCACGGTTAATAAATGGTTAATCCCGCTACCCTGCTCGGGGCTGGAGAGCAGATCCGATCGGCTGAAAAATATCCTCGGAAATGATCCCTGGCGGGAGCGGGCGCAGCGCTTGCGCATCGATCGTGCTGCTGCACGTACCGCCCGGAAATACCAGGGAAAAACGCGTGAAATCCCCGCCCCGCCTCGGCACCGAACTGCCTTACCGGAACGTCGGATGGTCTGTTGTGAGAGGCTGCCGGGCGAAAACGGCAACCGGCGTTCCGTGTCAGTCGCTGATTTCCGCGACCGGCTGCACGAGCTGCGGCCCGAGGTGCAGGTAGCGAGTCGCCTTGCGCTTGGCGGCGATGTCCGCCCAGACGCGCTCGACCTTAGCTGCCGAGAGATCCGCCGCGCGGCCGACCTCTTCGGCGCTCAGGCCATTGTTGAGGCCATACAGACAAAGATCCATCCGGTCGTAGGGCAGCGAGAAATAGAACTCTTCCTGCGTTTGCTCGAGCGAATAGGTGTCGGTCGTCGGTGGCCGGCGTCGGATTTCTTCCGGAACGCCGAGATAGGCGGCGAGCGCATAGACCTGCGACTTGTAGAGATGGGCGATCGGCTTGACGTCGGCCGCACCATCGCCGTTCTTCACAAAGAAGCCCTGGTCGTATTCGAGCCTGTTCGGCGTGCCGAGGACCGCGAAGTTGCACCGGTCGGCGTGATAATATTCCAGCTGCTTGCGGGTGCGCTGCTTCATGTTGGTTGCGGCGACGATGCCGAGATAGACGGAGGGCGGCATGCGCAGCTTCGTCCGTTTGCCCTCCGGGTCCTGGACCACCAGCGAGGAGATGTTGTAGCCGTCACCTTCGAGCGCATTGGCGATGACGATCTTCGACGCCCAGCCCGGCCCATAGTCAGGCACGAGTTCGCGAATAAAGGCGTCGCGGCGCTCGTAGCAGCCCATGGCCGCAAGCGTCGGCCCGATATCCTCGATGATTGCCTCGACGCCGAACGTCTCGGCCACCAGCCGGCCGAGCCGGAGGCTGTCCGGGTCGGAATCGTTTTCCGGCATGAACAGGCAAAAGACGTTTTTGGCGCCGACGGCGCGCACGGCGAGCGCGACCGAAACGCTCGAATCGATGCCGCCCGAAAGGCCAAGCACGAGCCCGCGCTTGCGCATGCCGCGCAATTGGGTGCGCAAGCCCGCGACGACGCGCTCGGTCTCCGCGGCTTCGTCGATCCTCAAGGCATCGGCGGAGAAGGTGAACGTCTCCTGATTGGGGCGGATGTTCATTCTGCGGGCTCCAATGTTTCGGCCGCCAGCCTGCGGCTGACCTTGCCCGTGTCCGTCTTCGGAAGCTCGGCGCGGAATTCGACGATCTTTGGGACCATGAAGTCCTCGAGGTGACGGGCGCAGTGGCGGATGATGTCTTTTTCGCTGAGGGTCGGGTCGGAGAGGACGACAAGGGCGCCGATCGCATGGCCGAGCACCGGATCGGGAACGCCGATGACGACGGCCTCGGCGATGCCCGGATGAGCGTGCAGGACGGTCTCGACCTCCTTTGGCGCCACCTTCTCGCCGCGCGTCTTGATGATGTCGTCCTTGCGACCGACGAAATAGAGGAAGCCCTCATCGTCGGTGCGGAAGAGGTCGCCGGTATAAAGCACCCTTTCCCACGGGTTCGGGCCCGGGCGCAGCATGCGCTCGGTGGCCGCCTCATTGCGCCAGTACCCTTGCATGACATGCGGGCCGCGAATGACAAGTTCACCGGGGACACCCGGCGGCACGCGCTTGCCTTCTTCGTCGACCACGAAGGCTTCGGTGTTGGGAATGGCAATGCCAACCGAGCCGGGCCGGCGATCAAGCTCGTCCGGCGGCAGATAGGTGCAGCGCTTGCATTCCGTCAGGCCGTACATAGAATAGAGCCGAGCGGCCGGGAAGAGCTCTCGCAGGCGCGCGATATGCACCGGCGGCAACGCCGCGGCGGTATTGGAGATATAGCGAAGGCTCGGCAGGAAACCGGCTTCGAGGTCGCGCATCTGCAGGATCATCGCGGCCATCGTCGGGACCAGCGGGAAACCGGTCACGCCTTCGGCACGAATGCGCTCGAAGACCGCCTGCGGGAAGGCGAAGGATTTCTCGAGGACGAGAGTGGCGCCGAGCCGGATCGCCATCAGCAATTGATAGAGCCCGTAGTCGAAGGCCAGCGGCAGAACGTTGAGGATGACGTCGTCCGGCGTGTTGCGCAGGTATGTGGTGATCGATTCCGATGCTGCATCGATATTGCGATGCGTCATCATCACGCCCTTGGGACGGCCCGTCGATCCGGAAGTGTAGATCAGCATGGCGAGATCGACGTCGATGCCGCCGTGGAGGACGCGCAAGGGCTCGGCCGTCAGGCACTTCTCAAAGGATACCGCCCCTTCCGGCGTGCGGCCGCCCGGTGCGGCGGTCGAAGCGATGAAAAGCGGCTTGGCGCAAAGCGCGCGCGCCTCCGCGACGATCGGCATCAGTTTTGCCTGTGTGAGGATCGCCGCCGCCTCGCAATCGGCAATGATGTAGGCGAGCTTGTCGGCCTTCGTGGAGGCGTTGATCGGGCTGAAGGTGGCGCCGGCCTTGAGGATCGCGAAGATCGCCACCGCCGCTTCCCAGCAATTGTCCATGAAGACCAGAACGCGGTCGTTGGAATTCACTCCGCTAGCGGCGAGCGCGGCGGCGAGCCGGGACGAAAGATCATCCAGTTCCTTGTAGCTCAGCCGCTTCCGATCGGTGACCAGCGCCGTCTTTGCCCCGTGAGCCGCGGCGTTCCTGATAAGGAATTGCTCGAACCTCATGTTCGTGATGCCCCCGCCCTAGCCACCGTTTACGCCGTGACCGGCACTGCTTTCGCCTCGATGAAGGCCGAGATGCGCGCCAGCGAATCGAGATTAGCCGGAACGATGTCAGCGTCCGCCATGGCGATCCTGAACTGGTCCTCGATGAAGGCGACGAGCTCCAGAACGCCCGTCGAGTCGATGATGTCGTTCTCGATCAGCGAGGCCGTATCGGCGAGTTCGTAGGAAGTATCGCCGAAGAGGAAATTCTCGATGATGAAGGTCTTGACCTTCTCCTTGATCGCTTGCGTCATGTGTTGTCCTTTCCCTGTTTCCGTTTCAGGCCGCTTCCGCCTTGCGGATACTGGTGCCCGTGAATGTCTGCAGCCACAGCTGCGTCGAGAGAATGCCGACGAAGGCAGCGTTGTCGCGGAAGCCCGAGGACGGGCGCGAGCGGCATTTTTCGTAGAGCTTCGTCACCGCCCTGGCATTGAAGAGGCCGGCCTCGGCGACCGCATCCTCGCTCAAAGCGCCGCGGACGTAATCGAGCTCTCCGGGGCCGCTGAAGGAATGGCTGTCGGGTGCGCGATAGGGCTGCTTCACCCGCTTGCCGATAGCAAGTGGCAAGAGGTCCTTCGTCGCCTCGCGCAGGATATGCTTCTCCGTGAGGCCCTTGAGCTTCATCTCCGGCGGCAGCTTGGCGGCGAACTCGACCAGCCGATGGTCGAGGAAGGGGAAGCGACCCTCGATCCCGTGGGCCATCGCCATCCGGTCGCCCTGGCTGGAGAGGATGTAGCCGGGCAACAGGAAACGGCTTTCGAGATATTGCGCCTGATGCAGCGGGTGCCATCGGCCGAAATCTGGCGGGAGCCGGCCGATGAGTTCGGCAGCGGCATTGTAGTCCTTCAGTTGCGAGCGCAGGTCACCGGAGAAGAACAGTTTCGTCGCGGCCGTGCCCTTGAGGCGCGGGCGATGCGAGAAGAGCGGGTCGTCGAGCGGCTCGTCACCGGCGCCGAAGAAGGCGGCGAGATATTCCGGCGACTGCTGCTTGAGGCCCGGCAGATAAGGATAGAGCTTGCGGAAAAGATGCGGCCTGATGCGCGAGCCCGGCTGTCGCCCGCAGAAACGGCGTACGCGCGCTTCTTTGAAGATGTCATATCCCGCGAAGACCTCGTCGGCCCCCTCGCCGGTCAGCACGACCTTAAGCCCTGCCTCCCGCACCAGCCCGGACAACTGATAGAGCGGAGCTGGCGCCGTGCGGATGATCGGCCTCTCGGTGAATCGGATGACGTCCGGGAAGACCTTTGCGATGTCACCGGTGCGGCATGCGATGGCGCTATGCTGCGTGCCGAGCGCCGCAGCCATTTCCAGCTGAAAGGCGCTTTCGTCATGTTCAGAGCTGTCGAAGGTTACCGAGAAGGTCCGAAGCCCCTGCGGCGTCATGCCGGCCGCAAGGGCCGAGACGATCGAGGAATCGAGCCCGCCGGACAGATAGGCGCCGACAGGTACATCGGCCCGCATGCGGATGCGGGTCGCGTCCGTCAAAAGGGCGCGCAATGCCTCGGCGGCACTTCTTTCGTCCACGTAGCCGGGTGGCTGATCCCGGTCCGGGTATTGAAGCTGCCAGTAAGGTCTCGTCGTGACGCCCCGCTGATCCACGATCATCAGGTGGGCAGGTTCAAGCTCAAGTATATTGCGGAAGGGCGTGCGTGGAGCGATCGGCGCCCAGAGGGTGAAGATCTGGTCGAGCGCGATCGGATCGATCTCCGCCGAAACACCCGGCACCTGGAGGAGCGCCTTGACCTCGGAGGCGAAATAGAACGTGCCGCCGTGCGCCGTATAAAAGAGCGGGCGCACCCCCATGCGGTCGCGCGCCAACATCATCCGGCGGCGGCGGGCATCCCAGATCGCGAAGGCGAAATCGCCATTGAGCAACGACACGCACTCCTCACCCATCTCGTCATAGAGGTGGAGGATGACCTCGGTGTCGCTCGAAGTGCGGAAGCGGCGGCCCTTGGCGCGAAGTTCGTCCCTGAGCTCCACATAGTTGAAGATCTCACCGTTGAATGCGATCATCAGTTCGCCGGTTGCATCCGACATCGGCTGCTGGCCGTCGCCGAGCCCGACAATAGAGAGCCGCACATGGCCCAGCCCCGCTTCGGGCGCAGTGAAGATGCCCTGCTCGTCCGGTCCCCGATGCGCAATCGCCGCCGTCATGCTTTCGAGAAGCGCTCTTGCGTCCCGTATCGAGCCAAAATAACCGCTGAAACCACACATGCAAAAATCGCTCTCACGCCCGCAATCGCGCTGAACGTATAGACTGAATGCGGACAGCAAGAGTTAATCCGCGCAAAGTTTCTCCAATGATGGTAAATTATTCAAAAGGAGGAATCTCCGAAGACGGAAATATGAGAATAATCATCAATACCAAGACAGATTGTGTATTTAATTAAACTTTTACAAATATTTTATTGACTTTATACTTGAAACGCAGCCGGACGACCGCGATGACGCCACGGCTTTGGGTCCATTGTCATCCGGGGAAGCGCCACGAAGGACGTGGTTTCCTCTTTGTTAAGAAAATCCGTCCAATCTTCACGGTCGAAGCGCAATATCGCTCGGAGCGCATGATGAGCTACGATTGGACCGGCGAACGCACGCGCCGGATTAAGATGATAAGATACGGCATCGCCATTGTGCTGACGGCTGGCCTCATTCTCGCTGCTACATCTTGGACCTTGCAATCCATCTAGCGCGGGCGTCTTGCTCCCGCTGGCTTGGTAGCAAGAGGCTCTTTTGGACATTTTTCTATCAGTCCGATGTAACCTGTAGCTCGAATTGAGTAAATTCTAAACCTTGACGAGTGGCCGCTCCAGCAGTGGAATCCGTTCTGAGGCGCATTGCCTGGGGCCGCCGAATTCGCAGTTCCCTGCGCGGCGGCCCGACCAATTCGAGGGGCGATAGGTGAACCCCGCCGCATAACCGATCAGCAGCTGCGCGGGTTCACCTATTGGCAAGGCAAGCGGCTCGTATTGCGGCGGGCATTCTCGACGCGCGTCGGGCCAGCCAAAACGCTCCGCCGCATCCGGAAGATGGGATGGGAACAAAAATTGCGTTTGCGTGTTTGCTGACGCAGCGCGAGGAGGTCATATGCAGCCAAGATTCATGTCGACGGACGTGTTCCTACGCTTCGAAAAAGAATGGCAGCACGTGCGTCGCGCGGTGCACAAGTTGGAGATCGAGGCCAAGCGGCCCGATGACCACAATGACGAAGGCACAGCCGGCTCCGAACCGGCCGACTCGCCCGCAGGCCGGATTAAATCTTCGTAACCTATTGAAATAACACTGGACGCGACCCCCGCTTCTTCTAGATGCTTGTTGCGCTAACGGTCGCCCCGCAAGGGCCCCGATGCCCTTAGTGGATGAGATCACCACGGATCCCGATCCCGCGAAAAGGAGCGCCTGATGTCTAGCCGGGTCGTCATCGCTACGGTTGCTGTAGGCTGCACGCTGGCCGGCATTGTCATGGCGCCGCTCGTGACGAAGATTGCCGGGATCGGGCTGTTCAACTCAGCGGCCGACGCCCACACGGACCTCGAGGCCGGCAGAACCGCGGGCAAGGCAACCCGTGGCGCTAGTTCCCAGGCCGCAGCGGTCCAGGTTGCTGAAGTCAAGCAACAAGACTTCCCCGTTGTCATCAGCACTTTCGCCAATGTGCAGGCGCCGGAAACGGTTGAAGTAAACGCACGCCTATCCAGCCAGATCGTCGGCATTCACGTCAAGGACGGCGACATGGTCGAGGCGGGCGATCTCCTGTTTTCCCTCGACGACCGCGCCTTGCAGGCGGAGCTCAGCCGTGATGAAGCGATACTGGCGAAGGACAGGGCGCTCCTTGCCGACGCCGCGATCGAGCTGGATAGGGCCAAAACGCTGCGCGACGACAACACCGGCACGCAACAGGCCTATGATAGTGCCCTTTCGGCGCAGCAGTCCGCCAAGGCCACCGTCGCTGCCGACCAGGCGACCGTGGAAGCGGACAAGGTGGCGATCGACTTGACGCGCATTCGCGCCCCGATCAGCGGGCGCCTCAGCGCCGTTCAGGTGACGCTCGGCGATCTCGCCGGCACCTCCGGCAGCGCTTCACCGACAAGCCTCGTCACCATTACCGCCATCAATCCCATCGAAGTCGCCTTCCATTTGCCCGAGGACCATCTGCAGGTCTTCAAGGCCCGGCTCGACTCGGGCGCCCCGCCTTGCGTCACGGCGCGTCTCAGCGGCACCCAGGAGGTCATCGGCAGGGGCGTGCTCGACTTCATCGATTCCGCCGTGGATACGGCAACCGGGACGGTATTGATGCGCGCCAAGTTCGACAACGCCGGGCAGAAGCTTTGGCCGGGCCAATATGTCGATGTCGATATCGAAGAGACGACTCTCGCGAAGACGCCCGTTATTCCCGCCGTCGCCGTCCAGGCCGGTCAGAAAGGAGACTTCGTCTACCGGCTGAACGCCGACGATACGGTCGAGCTCCGTCCGGTGGTCGTCGCCGCGAATGACGGGCAAGACGCCGCGATCAGCTCGGGGCTCGCGGCCGGCGACAGGGTCGTGACGGAAGGGCAGTTGCATCTCAAGGCCGGCGACAAGGCGCGCGTCGTGCGATAGCCAGCAAGTCGTGGACGAAGACAGGTCTTCGCGCGGCAAGTCATGGAAAACGGTCATGTCGATTTCCGAATTCTGCATTCGCCGCCCCGTCGCAACGCTGCTGATGTCGCTGGCGCTCGTCTTCGCCGGTCTCTTTGCCTATGCGGCCCTCCCCGTTGCGGCGCTGCCGCGGACCGAATTTCCGGTGATCAATGTCTCCGCGACCCTGCCCGGCGCTTCACCCGAGACGATGGCGACCTCCGTCGCCACCCCGCTCATCAAGCAATTCAACACCATTGCGGGGATTGACAGCATATCAACAAACAATGCGCTCGGCTCGACGTCGATCTCCATCCAGTTCGCGCTCGACCGCGATATCGATGCGGCCGCTGCCGATGTCCAGGCGGCAATCACCCGCACCCTGCGTGTCCTGCCGCAGGACATGCCCTCCCCGCCGAGCTTCCGCAAGGTCAATCCGGCCGATGCGCCGGTGCTGCTTCTCGCACTGAAGAGCGATGCAGTGCCGCTCACCAAGCTCGATGCCTTTGCCCAGCAGGTGATCTCGCCGTCGCTTTCGACCCTCGAAGGTGTTGCGGAAGTCTCGATCTTCGGCAGCCAGCAATTTGCCGTGCGCATCGAGATCGATCCCGGCGCCCTTGCCGCGCGTGGCATCTCGCTCGCGCAGTTGCAGGCCGCCATTGCCGCGGCCAACGACAATTCGCCGCTCGGCACGGTGCAGTCGACCGGCCGACAGATGACGATCATTGCCGATACGCAATTGGAGAATGCTGCCGCCTTTTCCAAGCTGATCATCAAGGCAGCGGATGGTAAGGCGGTTCGACTTGGCGACGTCACCAAGGTGATCGACTCGGTCGCCAACACCCAGACCGCGAGTTGGCATGACGGCTCGCGTGCGATCATCCTCGCCATCCAACGCCAGCCCGATGCCAATACGGTCGCCGTCGTCGACAAGGTCAGGGCGATGCTGCCCACATTCCGCCAATCCCTGCCGGCTGGAGCGTCTCTGGAAACGCTCAACGATCGCTCCGTCTCCATGCGGGGTGCCGTCGACGATGTCGAATTCACGCTGGGCCTGACGATCGGACTGGTGATCCTGGTGATCTTCATCTTCGTGCGCCGCCTGTGGGCGACGCTCATTCCTGCCCTCGCCGTGCCGATCTCGATCATCGCCACCTTCGCGGCCATGTATGTGCTGGGCTTTTCGATCGACAACGTTTCCCTGATGGCCCTGACGCTCTCCGTCGGCCTCGTCGTCGACGATGCCATCGTCATGCTGGAGAACATCGTCCGGCATATGGAGGAAACAGGACAGAGCGCCTCCGAGGCGGCGATCTCCGCCTCAAGCGAGATCGGCTTCACCATCGTCGCGATTTCGCTCTCGCTGATCGCGGTCTTCATTCCGGTTCTGCTGATGGGCGGCGTGATCGGCAAGATCTTCAACGAATTCGCCATCGTCGTCACCATCTCGATCCTCGCCTCCGCTTTTGTCTCCCTCACGCTGACGCCGATGCTGGCGGCGCGCCTGCCCGATAAGGCCGCCGACCCGGACGACAGGCATGGCCTCGACGCGCTGCTCGAGCGCGGCTTCGATACGCTGCTGCGCGGCTACGAGCGGCTGTTGACGCTGTGCATCCGCGCTCGATTTGCCGTCCTCGTCCTATTCCTGGCAAGCATCGGCGTGACGATGTATCAGGTAACCGCTACTGCGAAAGGGTTCTTCCCGCAGGAGGATATCGGCCAGCTTCAGGTGGCGACGCAGGCGCGGACGGATATTTCTTTCGCCGCCATGTCGGCCCTGCAAGCCAAGGTCGAAGAGGTGTTCGCCCGTTCGCCTTATGTCGCGCATGTGGCAAGTTCGATCGGTTCGGGCGGGGCCGGGTCGTCCGCCATGAACTCCGCAAGGCTCTTCGTCGAATTGAAGCCGAAGAACGAAAGACCGGCGCTCGCTCAGGTTCTTTCCGAACTGCGTCCAGCACTCGCTAAGATCCCCGGCATCAGGACTTACATCACGCCGGTGCAGAACCTCTCCGTCGGGGCGCGCAGTTCCGCCAGCCAATATCAACTTGTCGTCCAAAGTCTCGATCAGGCGGTCATGGACGAGTGGGCGGACAAGCTCACCGAGGCTATGCGGGAGGACCGCGCCTTCTTCACCGATGTCAGTACCGACCTTGAGAACAATGCCCCGCAGGCACGCCTCGTCATCGACCGCGACAAGGCTGCCGCACTCGGCATTTCGACGGATGTGCTTCGCTCGACACTCTATGGCGGCTTCGGCTCGGAACAGATATCGACCATCTACACCTCGGGCGACAGCTACGACGTCATCATGGAAGTCGATCCGGGAAAAAGCTGGTCTGCCGCCTCGCTTGCCGAACTGCAGGTGCCGACCGCCGATAACAGGCTGGTGCCGCTCGGCGCCTTTGCGCGTGTCGATACGGTTCCCGGGCCGCTAACCGTCAACCAGCTTGGACAATTGCCGGCAGTGACGATCTCCTACAACCTGCCAACGGGTGTGGCTCTCGGCAACAGCGTCGACGAAATCGGCCGCCTGAAAACGCAAATCGGCATGCCGCCGGACGTGACGACACGCTTTTACGGCACGGCGCAGCTTTTCCAGGATGCAGTCTCCAACCAGGCCTGGCTGATCCTCGGGGCGATCCTGACGATCTATATCGTGCTCGGCATTCTCTATGAGAGCTTCATTCATCCGCTGACGATCCTTTCCGGCCTGCCATCGGCCGCTTCCGGGGCGCTTGTGGCGATCAGCCTTGGCGGCTTCGACCTGTCGATCATCGCGGTCATCGGGCTCTTGATGCTGATCGGCATCGTCAAGAAGAATGCGATCATGATGATCGATGTGGCGCTCTCGCTGCAGCGCAACGGCATGCCTGCCGGAGAGGCGATCCACCGGGCTTGCCTGATGCGGTTCCGGCCGATCCTGATGACGTCCTTCGCGGCGCTCATGGGCACGCTGCCGATCGCGCTTGGTAGCGGCGCCAGCGCAGAGCTGCGCCAGCCGCTGGGCGTCGCCGTCGTCGGCGGCCTGCTCGTCTCGCAGCCGCTGACGCTCTTCGTAACGCCGGTGATCTACCTCTACATGGAGACCCTCGCCCGCGGCATCAAACGGCTGTTCGACAGGCGAACGCTGCGGCAGACGGCCGTTCCGTGATCAGGACAGTCCATAGGTGGCGTGCGACAGGGCCCGTTCGATGCCGCGCAGTTCGGCGAGCCCCTTCAGCCGGCCGATCGCCGGGTAGCCGGGCTGGGCGCCGCGGGTGAGATCGTCGAGGATTTCCTGGCCATGATCCGGCCGCATCGGAATCTGATGATCCGCCCGTCCGGCAGTGCGTCGGCGTTTCTCCTCGGTGAGCAGTTCGGCGATCACCGCAACCATGTCGGTGTGCCCCTCAAGATGCTCGTCTTCGTAGAACGAGCACGGCGTCCGCTCCTCCTCGCGGCGAACATTGCGGAGATGGATGAAATGTATGCGCGGCGCGAACTGGCGAACCATCGCTGGAAGGTCGTTGGCGGCGCGGGCGCCGAGCGAGCCGGTGCAGAAGGTGACGCCATTGGCCGGGCTGTCGACCTCCCGCAGCATGAACGCATAGTCCTCGGCGGCCGAGAGAATGCGCGGCAGGCCGAGCAGCGGCCATGGCGGATCGTCCGGGTGGGCGCAGATGTTGATGCCGACCTGTTCCGCCACCGGCGTCACCTCGGCGAGAAAATCAACGAGGTGACGTTGCAGCTTGTCACGGCCGATGCCGGCATAGGTCTGCAAGTGTTCCCGAAGCTGCGGCAGGCTGTAGCCATCGGCCGAGCCGGGAAGCCCCGCGCCGATATTGCGGGAAAGGCCAAGCCGCCGCTCCTCCGTCATTTCGCGGAAGCGCCGCTCAGCCGCCTCGCGCGTTGCCGCGTCGTAGTCTTCGCAGGCGCCCGGCCGCTGCAGCAGATGCAGGTCGAAGGCGACAAAATCGATCCGGTCGAAGCGCATGGCTTTGGCGCCGTGACGGGTAGTCCAGCGCAGGTCGGTGCGCGTCCAATCGAGCACCGGCATGAAATTGTAGCAGACGGTGCTAATACCGGCCGCCGCCAGGCGGCGCAGCGTCTCCTGCCAGTTGGCGACGTGCTCGCGCCAGCGGCCGGTCTGCGTCTTGATGCTTTCCGAAACCGGGACGCTTTCCACAACCTCCCATTCCAGGCCGCTCTCGCGGACCTCTCTTTGCCGCTTCGCAATCTCCTCGCCAGGCCAGACCTCACCGGTCGGGATCTGATGCAGCGCGCTGACGATGCCCTGCGCGCCGGCCTGTGCCGCATCCTGAACGCTCACCCGATCCACCGGTCCGAACCAACGCCACGTATGTCGCATCTCAACTCCTTGGGGCCAGAAAAGTCAGCTGCACCTTGCAGGCAGCCGTGCGGTCGCCAGCCTGCTCGAAGGCCTGGACCGCCTGATCGACCGGAAACGCATGTGAAATGATTGGCCGGACATCGACCCGGCGCTCGGCGATGAGCTCGACGGCGCGGGCGAATTCATCGTCGAACCGCTGCGATCCGACCAGCCGCAACTCCTTGCCGACGAGCGCATTGAGCGGCAGGGTGATGTCGCCCGTCACCCCGACCTGCACGATCAGGCCCCGCGGCCTGACCGCAGCGATCGCGCCGCGCAGCGCCGGTTCGGCGGCAGAGCATTCGAAAACGACATCGAACTGGCCCTTGTCGATCTCATATCTGGCCAGGCCCGCCGGATCATGGTGGACGTTGACCACCCGCGTCGCGCCCATCGCCCTTGCCCGCTCGAGCGCCGCATCGGCGAGGTCCGTCACCACGATCGTCTCCGCCCCCGCATGACGGGCGGCCGCGACAACGAGCGCGCCGATCGGCCCGGCCCCGGTGACGAGCACCTGTTTGCCTGTTAGGTCACCCGCCTGCGCAACCGCGTGAAGGCAAACCGCCAGCGGTTCCGCGCACGCCGCCTCGCCGGCGCCGACCAGGGTGCCCGCCGCGAAACACTGGCTGGCCGGAACGATGAGCCAGTCACGAAACATGCCCTGCGTGTGGGGTAAGCGCATGGCGCTGCCCATGAACTGCATGTTCAGGCAATGAATGGTGAGCCCTTCCCTGCAGAAGCGACAGTCGCCGCATGGCTGGCTCGGATTGATCGCCACCAGCTCGCCGATCGCAAGTCCGGAGACGCCCGCCCCGAGCGCTGCAACATGGCCCGAGGCTTCGTGGCCGGGGATGATCGGCTCCTGCACCCGGACGGGGCCGAAGCCGCCGTCCTGATAGTAGTGAAGATCGGAACCGCAAATGCCGCCGGCCGCCATCTTCAAGAGGACCTCGCCTTCGCCGGGCTCGGCAACCTGCGTGACCTCCATCCGGAGGTCGTGCCGGCCGTAGAGCCGGGCGACACGCGCGTGTCTGACTGCTCCCGCCATCATCGGATCAGCCCGACCGCACCCGGCAGCCAAAGCGTGATCGCCGGGACGAAAGTGATCAGGATGAGCGCGATGAAGAGCGGCAGGAGCCAAGGCAGGATCGCCATGGTCGTCCGCTCGACCGAGAGCTTGGCAACCCGCGACAGCACGAAAAGCACCATGCCGAGCGGCGGGTGAAGCAGGCCGATCATCAGGTTGAGGGTCATGATCAGTCCGAAATGCACCGGATCGATGCCGAACTGGGCCGTCAACGGCAGCAGGATCGGCACGAGGATGGTGATCGCCGCGATGGTATCCAGAAAGCAGCCGACGAACAGCATCAGCAGGTTCACCAGGATCAGGAACACCCATTTGTTGTCAGTAATGGTCAGGATCGCACCCGACAGTACCTGGGCCGCCTGACTGACCGTCAGCAGCCAGGCGAAGATCGAGGCGGCCGTGACAATGAACAGCACCGAAGCGGTCGTCTCGATCGTGTCGAAGGTCGCCCGGGCCAGCGTCGACATCGTCATCGTCCGATAGCGCACCAGGCCGAGGAACAGCGACCAGAGAACGGCGGCCACGGCGGCTTCCGTCGGCGTGAACCAGCCCATCGTCATGCCACCGATCAGGATGACCGGCGTCATCAGCGCCATGACCGCGGAGAAATCGAAATACCAGTCAAGCGCGAGAAGCGCGAGAAGCGCGAGGCCGACGGCGACGTTCATCGACAGACCTGCCGACATCAGGAGAAAGATAACGACCGGCACCGAAAGTACCACGACCACTTCGAGCGAAGCCGAAAGCAGCCGCTTGATCTCGAAAGGCGTGTCCGAACCCCAGCCGCGCCGATAGGCGAAAATCGCCACCGTCAACATCATCAGGGCCGTCATCACCACGCCCGGCACGATGCCGGCCATGAACAGCGCACCGATCGAGACATTCGCCATCATGCCGTAGATGACGAAGGGCAGCGACGGCGGAAAGATCGGACCGAGAGTCGCCGATGCGGCAGTGACGCCGACGGCGGTTTCCACCGGATAGCCGTGATCCTTCATCGCCTTGATCTCGATCGTGCCAATGCCGGCAGCATCGGCAAGCGCCGTGCCCGACATGCCGGAAAAGATTACCGAGCCGATGATGTTGACCTGCGCCAACCCGCCCTTCATCCAGCCGACGAGCGCGACGGCGAAGGAATAGATGCGGCCGGTGACGCCGGCGGAGTTCATCAGGTTGCCGGCGAGGATGAAGAACGGCACCGCCAGCAGCGGAAAGCTCTCGACGCCGGCGATCATCCGCTGCGCCGCGATGATGTCGGGCGCGACATTGTAGAACACCAAATAGAGGACCGACGCCGCGGCCATGGAAATGGCAACCGGGACGCCGATCACCATCAGCACCAGAAACGAACCAACGAGCAGAAGCATGGATCAGCCCTCAACCTTCTGGAATTCCTCGGGCTTCTCGAGAACCGAATAGCCGCGGCGCTGATTGGCGATGAAGACCTGGACGGAACGGACGAGCATCAACACGAAACCGGCCATCACGCTGTAGAAGACGATGTTGCGCGGCAGGTCGACGGTCACCATGCGTTCATGGGCAACGACCGCCACGTAACGCCACATGAGCCAGCAGCCATAGGCAAAAAAGCCGATGCGCACGAGATCGACGAAGATCGCCATCGCCCGCGCCACCAGCCGCGGAAAATAGTGATAGAGGACATCGACCTGGATGTGCCGTGAGACGCGCACGCACATGACGGAGCCCAGGAACACCACGCCGATCAGGCAGTTGGTGGCAATCTCCTCCGTCCAGGCGTAGGAATCATTGAGCACGTAGCGGGTGAAGAACTGCAGGAACACGCATCCCGTCATCACCCAAAAGATGGCGAGCGTCACCCAATCTTCGAAGGCATAGCTGGATATATCCGCCGTTGGCGGCGCTTCGTCGAAGGTATGGGCGATTTCCTCCGGCGTCGTTTGCAAATGGACTTCCTGGGACATGGCGTTCATCCGACGTTTGGGGAACTGAATGTCGGCTCGCTATGGCCAGCGAGCCGACATGAGTGGTTCACTTGACGGCGCGGATGGCCTCCCAGTCTTCCTTCTTGTAGCCGAAGTCCTCGAGGGCCACCTTCTCCATGACGTTGGACTCGAAATCGGTCTTGTCGACCTCGGTCACGTCGATGCCGCGCTCCTTGAAGGTCTTGACGAGAGCCTCCTCGCGCTCCTCGATGATCTTGGTGCCCCGCTCGGCAGCCTCCTGCATCACCTCGGTGAAAATCTGCTTGTCGGCATCGGAGAGCTGCGACCACAGCGACTTCGAAACGACCGTGTTCAGATGATCGACGATATGACCGGTCAGTACGATGTGCTTCTGTACTTCGAAGAACTTCTTCGCCTCGATCGTCGTCAGCGGATTTTCCTGGGCCTCGACCGTGCCATTCTGCAAAGCGAGATAGACCTCGGCGAAGGCGATCGGCGTCGTATTGGCACCGCAGGCCCGCGGCATGGCGAGATAAGCAGGAACGTCGGGCACGCGCATCTTCAGCCCTTGCATGTCCGCGCATTTGGCGATCGGCCGGTTCGATGTGGTCTGGCGCGTGCCGTAATAGGTGACCGCGGTGATGTGGTTGCCGGAAGCCTCCTCATATCCCGCCGCCAGGCGCTTGAAGACATCGCTCTTGGTATAGGCGATCAGATGGGCGGGGTTGCGGAATGTGTAGGGAAAATAGGTGACGCCGATCGGCGCATATTCGCGCGCCGCGAAGCTCGAACCGGAAATGATGATATCGACGGTGCCGAGCTTCAGGCCCTGGTTCAGATCCGCTTCCTTGCCGAGCTGCGAGGCCGGATAGACATCGACCTTGTAACGTCCCTCGGTGCGCTTGCCGATCTCCTCGGCGGCCCAGACGGATTCGGTGTGGAACGGCTCCGAGGTCTCGTAGACATGCGCCCATTTGAGCACGGTCTGCGCCTGTGCGGTCAGGGCCGAACCCAGGATCGCGACGGTTGCACCGAGTAGCGTTAACAGTCTGACCTTCATCTTCTTTCTCCTCCCAAAGTGAAGTCACCGCATGCTTTACTAACTTTCGGCACGCCTCCATGCGGCCGGTATCGTGCTGTCCGACGGCTCCTCCCCGAAGCTGGCCGACAGGCGAAGCTGAGATTGATCGAGATGCGCACGCATCGCGGCCCGTGCTCCGGCCGGATCGCCCGCGGCGATCGCGTCGCGGATGGCGCGATGTTCCTCCATCGCGGCGCGCCAGGTCTCGGTGTTCTCGAAATAGCTGGCGAGCTTCTCGAAATAGGGCGTCATGCGCATGTCATGAATGCTGCCCACGAAGCGGTTCAGCGTCTGATTGGCGATGATGCTCGAGACGATGACATGGAACTCGCGATCGATCGCGAGCGCCTGGCGCCGATCTTCGAGCGCGGCGGCCATCCGCGCGAGGTTGTCGTCGAGGATTTCAATATGCTCGGGACGCGCCAGCCGGGCCGCCTCCTCGGCGATCGCGCATTCGACGACCGCCCTGGCCCTCAGCAATTCGAACGGACCTTCGAAATCCTCCGGCGGCACATCGGCCGCGGGCGCCTTGCGCGCCGTGACATAAATGCCCGACCCCATGCGAATATCGATGAAACCTTCAACCTCGAGCACGATCAATGCTTCCCGAACAGTCGGGCGGGACACCCCCAGCTTCTGCGCAAGCTCCCGCTCGGCCGGAAGCCGGGAACCGGGCGCCAATTCGCCCCGCTCTATCAGGCCTCGCATCTGGTCCGCCACCTGCCGATACAGGCGGCGTGATTCCACGGCAGAGAACATCGCATCCTCGCTGCAGGCCCCACGGTCGCTCGCGGCCTGGTGGCCAAGTGGTCATACCAATTCGGGTAGAATACTCGCCGCGCTTACGGTGTCAACTCTAAAGCAACCAGGTTTGGCCCGCGGCAGCAAAACTGGCCGCGATGCAGTCAAAAATGGCCCGGATCTGATTTCCAAACGAAATGTTCTCGGCATGCGGCTCAGGCGGCCGGTTACCGATGATCTCGACGGAGTCCGGATTCGGATGGCCCGCCAGGGTCGCAGCAGAGCGCATCCAACATCAACGAGCGGATCAATTCGAAGCCGGATCAAATGCGCGGTGAGGAGAAGCGAAGTGGTAGGGTCGGCGGGGCTTAGGGCCTTTTGGTGCGCATTGCAGTCCGGTTCCCGCCGAACTAAACCGCAGCGCCCTTCGCTGCGAGAGTCGGGCCCGGCGGGACTCCACTGGCGGTCACGCGCTCAACGCTGCCGAAGCTGCCGATTCGCGCGAAGCGCGATGTAGCAGGAGACCATTGGCACGGCATCGTCCGCGTTCCCGCGGTTCTCTTGGGTCAAAACGTTTCCCATCAGACCTTGTCAAGACGCCATTCAATTTTGCTTTAGGCGGGTCAAGCGTGATCGGGGTGACGTGGATCGTCATGATATCTCAGGAAGAAGCGCCTGATCACGTCGCCGTAGCCGTTGTAGACAAGGCCGCCGTTCAGTTCGATCAGTGCGTCTCTCTCCTTCCGGTAGGTCGCCGGCAATCGGTACCAGGGAAGGCCTGGGCGCTGGTGGTGCAGCACGTGAAGATTGTTGAAGAGAAAAAGCAGCCCGAACAAACGGCTGTTCTCGACGATTGCGGTTCGCTCCTCGTAATCGGCCGCGTAGCGGTGTTCGGCGTAGGATCGAAGTCTCGTGATTGCGGCGCCGAGATAGACGAAGCCGAGGAGGTATAGCCAAAGCGGCATCCCACAGACAACGACCACCCAGAACAGCACCACAACGACGCCAGCAAGGTGCACCGCCCAGAGCTTTGCCCTCCCGGGCTCACCTCTCCAGGTGAGCAACGTTTCCTGGGCGAGAAAGCTCAAGATCATGACCGCCGGGCCGATGGTGAGGCGGCCAAACAGCGTCATGTTCCATCCGGCGAGGCGCTGCCCAAACCGGCCGAGTCTTTCCCAGGTGGCGCGGGTGAAATAGGAGGATTCGGGATCCTCGATCGGGTCCGTCAGATATTCGTTCCGATGGTGCGTCAGGTGCGCTTCCGGATACACCTGGTAGGGCAGCCACAGGGAAAACGGGATCGAGCCGATCAGGTCATTGAACCTCTCGTTCGGCGTCGGATGCCCATGGATAACTTCGTGCTGCAAGGATCCATGCCAGGCAACAAGCCAACCTCCCACCGCAATCACGATCGGCAGCGGCAATGCCTCCCACCACCATGTGACGGCGACAAGCCCGGTGTGAATGACAAATGCTAGGCCGACGGTTGGCCATTCAATCGATGCGGAGGAGTGCTGCGTCGGTTGCGTCAAGAATGCCTGCCTTTTCTTCGATGCGGCCTTAGCCTAACGCTACGGCGGCCCATATCTAGCAAAATCGATCTATTTACTCTAGTATGCTGGAAAAGTTGACCTATTCGGAAGATGAACCATTCCGCTGATGGTTTTTTCTCCAGCCGGTGCAAGAAGCAGCAGGTTTTTCTCCCCGAGCGGGCATATCGGGCGCATAAACACCTATAAAATCTATATACTTTCTATACCAATAAGGGAAATGCAACGCCTCACACCGGATTGGAGGACAAAAATGAAATTCGAACCCACACGCCGTCAGGTCTTGATCGGAGGCGCGTCTCTGGCCACTGTCGTGGCATTTGGCGGATCGCACCCCGCCTTCGCTGCGTCCGACCGCACCAGGATCATTGTCCGGGTCGAAAAGGACCTATCCAATCTGGATCCCGCCAACCGGTCGGGGCCGATCGATCTCAACGTCATCTGGTCGGTGCAGCAGGGCTTGATCTCGTTTAAGCCGGGCTCAACAGAGTGGGAACTCGATGCCGCCGAAGAGCTGACCCAGGTGAGTGACACCGAGATCGCATTCCGCTTGCGTCCCGGGCTGAAGTTCACCGACGGCTATGGCGACCTCACCGCCGAAGACGTCAAATTCTCCTTCGAGCGTTTCCTCAAGCCGGATGCGGAAGGCAAGCCGGTGACCTATGCCAAGGATTGGTCGGAGCTCGACCGGGTCGAGGTGACCGGGCCTCTGGAGGGGCGCATCGTCCTGAAGAACCCATCGCCGGCTCTCTTCACCATCGCACTTGCCGACGGTTCCGGCCGGATCATTTCGAAAAAGGCCTTCGAAGCGCTCGGCAAGGACATCGCCACCAAGCTCATCGGCAGTGGCCCCTATGTCCTGAAGGAGTGGAAGCCGCGCGAACAGTTCGTTCTCGCCATCAACCCCGACTACAAGGGCGCGATCAAGCCGCATTTCCAGGAGATCGTCGGCAAGCCCATCGGAGAGCAGAAGACGGCGGAAATCGCCTTCCGCTCCGGTGAGATCGACTTCACTGCGATCGATCCGGAAAGCGGCAAGGCGCTTGCCGAACTGCCCGATGCATCGGTGACGCAGGTGCCGGCGATCGACTACATCTGGTTCGGTCCGAATATCGAGAAGGCGCCGTTCGACGATATCCGCGTCCGGCAGGCCCTGCGCTATGCGGTTGACGTCGACGCGATCTTGCAGGGCGCCTATTCCGGAATCTACCCGCGCGCCAATGCGCTCCTGGCACCCGGCCTGCTCGGCTACTGGAAGGATGCGCCGGTGCACGAGCGCAATCTCGACGAGGCGCGCCGGCTCCTGGAGGAAGCCGGTCATGGCGGCGGCTTCAAGACAAAACTAACCATTGAAGCGACCGCACGCTACGAGGCAATCGCCCAGATCATTCAAGCGAATCTCGCCGAGGTAGGCATCGAGATCGAGATCGAGGCGCTCGAGTCCGCCGCCTATTGGGCGCTCGGCGAGAATGACGCCAGCAAGGATCTCGAACTGTCGCTGATCAAATACAACGGCAAGTTCGATCCCGGTTTCCAGACGCAATGGTTCACCTCCGAGCAGGTCGGGCAATGGAACTGGCAGCGCTGGAAAAACCCGGATTTCGACGCTCTTCACGCCAAGGGAGCCGTCACGACCGACAAGGCGGAGCGGGAGAAAATCTACGTGGAGGCGCAGAAGCTGCTCGATGAATCCGCCGCCTTCATCTGGATTACCCACAATCTCAATGCCTTCGCTTCCCGCAAGTGGTTGAAGCCGGGGGTCCTGCCGAATGGCAATAATTGGCTCTACACGGCCTTCAGTGAAGCTACGGCATGAACTTCGCACTTGCTAACTCGGGGAGCGCGGCGCCTTGCTGAGCCGCGCATTCCTTTACACGCATCTGGCCTTCAAGCTGGCGATGGCGCTTCTCGCCGTTGCCGGTTCCGTTGTCCTGCTGCTGGCCCTCATCCGCATGATCCCGGGCGACCCGGCGACTGTCATTCTCGGCTCGCGCGCAACACCCGGGGCCGTTGCCGCGCTCAATGCCCGCATCGGGTTGGACAAGCCGCTCGGCTGGCAGACAGCCGACTTCTTCATGAGTCTCGCACGGGGTGACCTCGGTGCCGATGTCTTCAACGGCCGGCCGGTTTCCGGGCTCATCGTCGCAGCCCTGCCCAACACGATGGCATTGGCGGTCTCGGCCATGCTGATCGCTGTACTTTCAGGCGTGGCGCTTGCCCTCCTCTCGGCCAAAAACCCCGGAGGCCGCGGCGACCGGGCAATAGCCTTCTTGAGCGTCGGCTTCATCTCGACACCGAGCTTCGTCGTTTCCGTCTTTCTGCTGATGACCCTCTCGGTGACCTTGGGATGGTTCCCCGTTCTCGGCGCCGGCAGAGACGGCGATTTTGTCGACCAGCTATGGCATCTCGCCTTGCCCACCGTGGCACTTTCCGTCGGCTGGATTGGCTATGTCGCCCGGCTGCTGCGATCCTCCCTGCTCGAAACGCTCGGTGAGAACCATATCCGTACGCTCAACGCCTATGGTGTTTCGCAGACGAAAATTTTCGTGAAGTACGCCCTAAGGCCAGCGATCCTACCGACGGTCGCAGTCCTCGGAATGGGTTTCGGAGAGCTGCTCGGAGGAGCAGTCTTCACGGAAGTGATCTTCAATCGACCAGGGCTCGGCTCCCTCATCTATGACGCGATACGCACGCGCAATTATCCGGTTGTCCAGGGCTGCGTCTTCGTCGTTGTCCTTCTCTACGTGCTGACGAACCTTCTGGCGGACCTTCTGCAGACCTTCCTCGATCCGCGCGAGCGCTCGCGGCTCATCGCGAATTCCAGGGGGAGATGATCCGGTGCGCTTCATCCTCGATATTGCACGAAGCCCGGGCGGCACCTTCGCCCTCGTTGCGGTGGCGCTCGTCTGTCTCGCGGCACTCGCGGCGCCACTTGTTGCTCCACATGCGCCGAACGCCATTGCACCGGTCGACCGGCTGCTCGGGCCATCGCTGGAGCATCTCTTCGGCACCGACCATCTCGGACGCGACCTGTTGAGCCGGCTCGTCTACGGTTCGAGGGTGGCGCTCGGCATCGCCTTTTCGGTGATCTCCATATCCTTGACCGCCGGTGTCGCGCTCGGCGTCACTGCCGCCCTATCGCCGCGTGCCGTCGATCTCCTGATCGTCGGTCTGTTCGACGTGGTCACGTCCTTTCCGAGCATCGTGCTTGCCCTGGCGCTCGTCGCCGTCTTCGGGCCCGGCCTCGGGAATGTCGTGCTGATGGTCAGCATCGTGTTCATTCCCCATTTCGGCAGGGTTGCGCGCGCCCAGACGCTTGCTCTGCGCAACAGCACCTTCATCGAGGCGGAGGTCGTGCTTGGCGCGGAGCGCTGGCGGATCATCCTCCATCACGTCATTCCCAACATCATAGGGCCAATCTTCGTGCTTGCCTGCATGGATATTCCGGTCGTCATCACCATCGAGGCGGGCTTGAGCTTTCTCGGTCTCGGTGTCCGCCCGCCGCTTGCAAGCTGGGGCAACCTCCTCAACGATGGCTACACCTATCTCGACCAGTCGATCTGGCCTGCCCTTTCCTCCGGCCTGGCGCTGATGGTGGCGACGCTCGGCTTTTCGCTGCTCGGCGAGACCCTCCGCGATACACTCGATCCGAAGCTGAGGAAGGCGCTATGAGCGAGCAGTTGCTGTCCATCCAGGGGCTGGACGTGTCCTATCCGGCGGCCCAAGGCAGGGCGCACATCCTGAGTTCGGTCGATCTCGAGATCGCCAAAGGCGAAGCGGTCGGCCTCGTCGGCGAGAGCGGCAGCGGAAAATCCACGCTCGCCCTTTCGCTTCTGGGCCTGCTGCCTGCCAACGCCGATATTTCCGTGAAGGCCTCCGCCTTTGGCGGAAGAACGGATTTCCTCGGCCCGGCCGCATCCGGTTCGCTACGCGGGACGGATAGGGCAATCGTGTTTCAGGATCCGATGACGGCCTTGAATCCATTCTTCAGCATCGGGAGCCATCTCGTCGACATTCAGCGACGCCGCTTTCCCGACCATTCGCGCCGCAGCTTGTGGGACCGGGCGGTTGAGGTCCTCACCAAAGTCGGCGTGCAGGACGCCGCGCGCCGGATGAAGCAGTACCCACACGAATTCTCCGGCGGCATGCGACAACGCGTCGTCATCGCCATGGCGTTGCTGGTGGAGCCGAAGCTGCTGATCGCCGATGAGCCGACGACCGCGCTCGACGCCACGATCGAAACACAGATCGTCGAGTTGCTGCAGACATTGCGGCAAGAGACCGCCTGCTCGCTGCTCATCGTTAGCCACAGCATGGGCTTGATCGCCGAATTGTGCGAAAGCGTCGTCGTGATGTATGCCGGCACGGTCGTCGAAGCCGGCCCGGTCCAAAAAGTGCTTCACGAGCCCCGGCATCCCTATACGCGCGCGCTCCTTGCCTGCGAGATCGATCCCTACGAGAGCGTCACCGGGACCGCCGAACTCAAGACCATTCCGGGAAGCGTACCTGATCTGGCAAGGCGCCCGCGCGGCTGTGTTTTTGCCGGACGCTGTCCAGAAAGGGAGGCACGGTGCACCGAGCCACCGCCGCTGATCAGAACCGGCAAGACGCACCGGTTCACCTGCTGGAAAGGAGCGCCGGCATGAACGACCCCGTGCTTTCGCTGAAGGACGCCATGGTGCGTTATGGAACGACGACCACCGTTGCCGGCGTCAGCTTCGAGCTGTTTCTAGCGGAGACGCTTGGCCTCGTCGGCGAGAGCGGCTGCGGCAAGTCTTCCGTTGCACGGGCGCTCGCCGGGCTCACGCCGCTGTCTTCCGGAAGACTGTTCATTGATGGCCATGATGTCCTGCCAAAAAGAAGGCCGGGCAAGCCCCATGCACGCGACAAGGTCCAGCTGCTTTTCCAGGATCCGGCCGCCTCGCTTTCGCCTCGGATGACCGTTTCCACCTTGCTGGCAGAACCCTTGAAGATCCGTCGCGACTTCAGCCTCGCGAATTGGCAGGCGCTGCTCGAGCTCGGTTCAGGCATCGGGCTCGGGCCCCAGCTTCTTCACCGCTATCCGCATCAGCTGAGCGGCGGCCAGGCGCGCCGTGTTGCGCTGTTGAGGGCGCTCGCCGCAAAGCCGCAAATCATCATCGCCGACGAACCGACGGCGGGGCTCGATATTTCCGTGCAGGGCGAGCTGCTCAACCTGTTGCGCTCGCTGCAAGCCAAACTTGGCCTCAGCTATCTGCTGATCTCGCACAACCTGAACGTCATCGGCCGCGTCAGCGATCGGGTCGCCGTGATGTATCTCGGGCAGATCATCGAGACGGGACCGACGCAGACGATCTTCCGCGCTCCGGCCCATCCCTACACTGAGGCGCTTCTGTCATCCAATCTGACGGTCAGGGCCGATCGGCGACGGGAGCGCATCGTGCTCAAGGGCGAACTCCCCTCCCCGAGCAATCCACCCTCCGGCTGCCGCTTTCATCCGCGTTGCCCAGTTGCGAGACCTGTCTGCGCCAAGGTCTCGCCCGAACTTGTCCGCAAACCGGACGGTCGCGCGGTCGCCTGTATTTTCCCGGTCAACGAGACGGCAGTCCCTCATGCGATCGCCGGGTAGCCGAGCGCGACTGCCTGCCGCTCCAGGTCCGCCAAAGACTCATAGTCCGCGTCCTCAAGGAACTCGACACCTTTGAGCGACAGGAGATCGCGCACCGACTTGAGCGCCGGGTCGTCCATTGCATCCCGTAGAGCTTCTCGCAGCACGGACACTTCGTCCGGCGACGTGTCGATATGGGTGATGAACGGCAGTCCTGGGCCGTTCGGCGTCTCGGCAATCACGCGCACGTCGTCGAGCCTTTGCGGCTCGAAACGCAGAATGTTGCCGTAAGTCACGCAGTCGATCGATGCAACATCTGCCTCATTCAACGCAACCGCCGCGATACTCATCCTATGCCCGCCCGTCGTGATAACCGAGCGGAAGAAGGGCCTGCCTTCGGCGTAGGGTGCAATCAGGGCTCGGAAGAGATTGACGCCCGAGTTGCTGTCCGGCTCGTTTATCGCGGCGCGACTTCCTCTCAGATCGGCGATCTGCCCGATCGGTGCGTCCTTGCGAACGATCACGAAACTGCGCTTGAGGGCCCCCTCGCAGCCCGCATGGCCGTAGGCTGGCGTCGCCACAAGTCGGACCTTGCCACGAAGTTGCTTGACGTAAGGATAGCCGCAGGTCTGGGCGAAGAAGAGCGCCGGATGCGTCCATGCCTCGTCGTAGCGCACCGTGTCGTCCAGGACATCCGGCACGCCAATTCCGGCGGCACGCAAGCGCTGAGCAAGATAGGCCCATAGAGCCGCGGTCGCTTCTGCCACTGGTGGTGGTGGGCTGACATACATCGCAAGGCTGACAAGACGCATGACCCGCTTATACCTCATCGAGGATTCGGGCCTGCAGCGCCACGGCCGAGGTGTCGGCTGCCTCGCGCCGTGGCCGCGGAAGATCGATCGGCATATCCAAGGCGATCCCACCGTCCCGGAGCACGATCACCCGATCGGCAAGGGCGACCGCCTCGGCGACATCGTGCGTGATCAGGACCGTCGTGAAACCGTGCTCGCGCCAGATGCACTCGAGCAAGCGGTGCATCTCCATGCGCGTCAGAGCATCGAGAGCCCCGAACGGCTCGTCCAGAAGAAGAACGCTCGGCCGGCTCACCAAGGCGCGCGCAAGGGCGACGCGCTGGGCCTGGCCACCCGAGAGGACAGCGGGCCAATCATTTGCCCGGTCGGCAAGCCCGACATCGGCAAGAGCCGCCGCGGCGGTCTCACGCCAGCCCTTCGTCCGCGCGATGCCGACATTGCCGAGAACGCGATGCCACGGAAGCAACCGTGCATCCTGAAACAGGAGCCGCACATTCGACTGCAGCGACTCGACGTCAGTACCGGCCACCGAGATCTTGCCGCTGGTCGGCCGGTCGAGCCCGGCAATGAGGCGCAGCAGCGTAGACTTGCCGCAACCGGAGCGTCCGACGATCGCCAGCAACTGGCCGGCGGGAATCTCAAGGTCCAATTCCGAGAGCACCCGCCGGTCGCCAAATGATTTGGACAGGCCGTTGAGCAGCACGGCATGTCCATTTACCGGCCGCTCTTCCTGCTTCCGGTGGATCAGCTCTTGAACCACGTTCAATTGGGTCTCGCCCGCGCCCGCTTGCTGAAGGCTAGCACGTTTACGCAGACGAAGGTCGGACGCCGGCTCGCTCATGATGTCGCTTCCCTGGTTGCGTTCAGTCGATAGGCGGGATGCCAGGCGAGAGCGCGTGCCTCGATCAAACGTGTGATCGTGTCGGCAAGCTTGCCGAGCAGCGCATAGACGATGATCCCGAGGACGACGATGTCGGTCTGCAGGAATTCCCGCGCGTTCATGGTCATGTAGCCGATCCCGGAAGAGGCCGAGATCGTCTCGGCGACAATCAGGGTCAGCCACATGATGCCGAGCGAGAAGCGCAGGCCGACGAGGACTGATGGCAATGCGCCAGGCAGGATCACCCGCCAGAAGAGCGCCAGACGGCCGAGCCCGTAGACGCGCGCCATTTCGATTAGCCGGACGTCGATGGTGCGGATGCCGTGAAACGTATTCAGGTAGAGAGGAAAGGCGGTTCCGATCGCCACGAGAAAGATCTTCGCCTCCTCGCCAATCCCGAACCAGAGGATGACCAGGGGGATGATGGCGAGATGCGGTACGTTGCGGAGCATCTGCATCGAGGAGTCGAACACGGTTTCGACGAGCCGCGAAATTCCTGCCAGGATACCGAGGGCAAAGCCGATACCGCCACCGATGATAAGCCCTTTCAGAGCTCGCTCTGTCGAGATGGCGGCGTGGGTCAGGAGCGTGCCGTTGCGCAGGCTTTCCCAGAAGGCGGCTGCCACTGCGCTCGGCGCCGGCAGGAGACGCGTCGAAAGCACGCCGCTACGTGAGGCGATTTCCCATAGGACCAGTATACCCAAGGGCAGAGCCCAGGAAGCCAGGAACTGTAGCGCCGCCGCGCCTCGGTTTTTATGCTGTGGACGAACCGCCATCAGGAATTTCCGGTCAGCCGAATTTCGTTGCCGACCTCACTGGTGCGGCTTCTCGACGGCGTCGTCGATCCGTATCGCCGCCGGGATCAGACCGAGCTCGTGGAACACGTCGGCGATCTTCTGCTGCGAAGCAACCACCTCCGGCGTGATCGGCTTCACGCCGTACTGCCGCCGCTGGACGGCGACTTCGAGCACATCCTTCGGAAGTCCAAGTGCCGGAGAGAACTGCTCGGCTACATCGCCACGATTGGCGTTGATCCAGGCGTCGACCTCGCTGAGCGAGGCGAAGATGGTGTCGACCGCCTCGGGATGCGTGTCGACGAAGTTGCGCGAGGCGAGATAGAACTCGTGATTGTCCACGACTCCGCTGCCGTTCGCCAACTGCCTGGCTCCGGTGGCAGCCTCTGCGGCAGCGAGGAACGGTTCCCAGATCACCCATGCGTCGACCGCACCCTTCTCAAAGGCGGCGCGTGCGTCTGCCGGCGGCAGGAACGAGACTTCTATGTCTGAATAGGAAAGCCCGGCCTTCTCGAGGGCCTTGACGAGCAGGTAGTGAACGTTCGAGCCCTTGTTCAGCGCTACTTTTTTTCCCTTGAGGTCGGCGACGGTTTTAAGAGGGCTGTCCTCCGGAACGATGATTGCCTCGGCTTCAGGTGCCGGCGGCTCATAGCCGACATAGACCAGCGGCGCACCGGCCGCCTGCGCGAAAATCGGTGGGGCCTCACCGGTTGTGCCGAAATCGATGGACCCGATATTGAGCGCCTCGAGGAGCTGCGGCCCGGCAGGGAACTCTGTCCATTCGACGGTATAGCCCTGCGGCTTCAGCCTTTCCTCAAGGAGCCCCTTCGTCTTCAATAGGATGAGCGTGCCGTACTTTTGAAACCCTATCCGGACGATCTTGTCTTCCCCGTCGGCTGCCGTGGCGACGCCGATGACGATGCCCCAGACGAGAGCAATCTTTGCGAGGTACCGTACAAGCTTCATTGAATAGACTCCTTGGTCGTCGTCATTGGGATCCAGGCTGCACGTTCCGTACACCACCGTTCAGGACCGCGATCAAGATTACCCGACAGGCTTCCACGCTAACGGGCCGAAGCGAGGCTCACAAACATTATTCGACTAAAATTGTCGATTTAATAAGCAACATTTTTCATAGCGGCGTGGTCCGTCGACGACGTGCGCTGCGACGACAGCCACCATCGCTGGGGTGACCGCGAGAATGAGTAGTTTAAGGTGGTGCGGGGTCGCCTCTAAAGCGCGAGCGACATCAGTGCCATAGCGCAAGGAGCACCGTCACCGAAATCGCGGTGACGGTGCTATCTTACGAATTACCGCGTACAGCGGCATATTTATCAGCCCACGGCATTCGCGCCACTACCGGCATCGCTTGCTGCTGCGAAAGGCCATCAGTTGTTATTGCCCCGGCTTGTAGATCTGGTCGAAAATCCCACCATCGGCGAAGAATTTCGGCTGAGCTTCCTTCCAACCGCCGAATTCGTCAATAGTGACCAGTTTGAGATCGGCGAAGCGGGCGGTGTCCTTGGGGTCGGCGAGCTCGGGTTTGAACGGCCGGTAGTAGTGCTTGGCGGCGATCTTCTGGCCGACATCGCTGTAGAGATAGGCGAGGTAGGCTTCCGCCACCTTGCGCGTGCCCTTGCTGTCGACATTGCCGTCGACGAGGGCGA
>MBFK01000068.1 GCA_001704765.1 Sinorhizobium shofinae | reverse complement strand
GCTCACAGCAGCTCATCGGGTCCGCTACCGATATCCGACCGCTCACCCCCTCCGCCAGACGGGGTCTGCTTGCCGCTTACGTACCAATTCGTGCTGAAGCCATTGTAGGTCCACGGTTTGCCGCGACTGTTGGCGCAGAGCGTGATGGCGTTGTGCCGGGGCGAGCGGGCGAGGGCATCTGCAACGGGTTCAAACAATGGCAGATAGACCGGCTCCCCCGTCTTTTGCCTTCGGGTGTCGATCCCAGCCGCAGAGACCGCCGTCTTGGGCAACGCCAAGGCATCCTGTGGATCTAATGCATAGAACATCATTAGACTGATCGGCAGCAACATATGCGGCGGCAGGGCAGCCAGGACCGCCTCTCGCTCGGCGGCAGTCCATGGCCGGTTCGCGTCCGGCAAGCTTTTCGGTCTTAGAATCGGCGGTATCTCGGCGGCGGGATTGGCCCTGACGTAGTCGCGGAGCTTGCCCCACTTGAAGCGCGGTTGCGAGTAGGGCTAAAGCCTGATTGGCCGGAAACGGCGGCGGCCATGTGGGGAATCGACCAGCCCATTTCGGCAAGCCCGCTGATCCCCTCGTGTCGCAAATCATGGAAGTCCAGGCAGTCGATCTCAAGAAACGAGAAGATGCCAAAGAGCGTTAGCGCTGTCGCATTCGCCAAAATAATGAGGATATGTTCCGGCTTTCACCGCCGGAGGCTGCTGGAGTACGGCTCGTTTCGACCGGGCATGTCTCGATTGGCCCCCCGAAGCGGACCACTCTGCATTGTACGGCGATCGGCGATGTTGGGTGGAGAGCGGGAGTTCCGTGCGATGGCGATGAACGTCTCAAATGCAGACTTAGCGGCCTTCCACTCGACGGAGCGATTTAATCAGGAGCATCCAGTGCTCTGTATCGGTCTCCCAGCCGTCCTTCACGCAGGGCAATGTTGCAGCAACTTCGTACCCATGCCGCTCATACAGTCGTCTTGCACCCGCGTTGTTGTTGGCGACGATGACACTCATCCGACGAAGCGCCTCTTCCCGCGCTATTTGTTCTGCAAGACTGAGTAGCCTCGAGCCAAGTCCTTGCCCTCGGTATTCGGGATAGCAGGCCAGCACATTGACATACCAGCTTTCGAGCGCCCTGTTTTCCAGTTCTTGAAGCGGCCGAAACAGGGCGGGGAAGTCATCGCCAATTGGCCTCGGCTCAGAGCCGATTGAGTAGCCAGTCAGACTTGCTACGGCGCCGTCTCCAAAGTCCACAACCACGATCTGGCCTTCGCGCACCTTTTCTATTTGCCGAGCGCGACCAACCTCCCAAGGATCCTGACCGTCCTTTGCAAGTCCCTCCCAAATGTACAGGGGCAAACCCTCGCCGGCAAAGTTGACGAGATCCGCCAGCGCCCTTGCATCTGTTTCGGTCGCAACTCGTAGCGGTGGCTCAAGCCGGATCATTTGGGATCCTCCGGAAGCTCTCGGGCGGCGGTTTATCATAAGGGGTTTTTCGAATGGCGTACACGGCGCCAGTCTCATCGGCCTGTACAGAGATCGAATGACATCGTAAGCAATCTCTAATCAATACTCTTCGAGGGGAAAGGACGGCAATGGAGTTCGATCTCAGGCGCGTTTTGGACGCACTCCCGACCATGGTGTGGATCGCACTGCCGGACGGGCAGCTCGAGCTTATCAATCGACGCTGGTCTGAATACACCGGCCTCAGTCTGGACGAAGCCGATGGCTCGGAATGGCAGGCCGCGGTCAACCCGGACGACCTGCCCACACTGCTCGAACGCTGGCGGTCGATTCTGGCCTCCGGCCAGCCCGGCGAGATCGATGCGCGCGTACGGCGCTTCGACGGGCAGTATCGCTGGGTTCGCGTGCAATGCAGTCCGATGTTCGACGATGCCGGACGGATCATCAAATGGTGCGGAACGGTCACCGATGTCGATGATTTTCGGCGAGCCGAGGAGACCTTGCGGCGACGTGAGCTCGACTTTCAGTTGATCGTCGACAGCATCCCAATTCCGGTCGCCGTCACGACGCCATCAGGCGAGGTCGAAGGCCTTAATCAACTGACCCTCGACTATTTCGGCAAGACATTCGAGGAGCTGAAAGGCTGGAAGGCCTCCGAGGTCGTCCATCCGGACGATCTCGACCGGACGATCGCCGCTCATCTCGAGGCACACCAGCAGGGCAATTCGTACAACATCGAGATCCGCCACCGTCGCGCTGACGGCGTCTACCGCTGGTACAACGTCCTGGGCCTGCCTCTACGGGATCAGCAAGGCAACATCCTCCGCTGGTTCCACTTGCTGGTCGACATTGATGATCGGAGGCGGGCCGAGGCGGCCCTCCAGGCCGCGAACGACAGGCTGGCGCGTGCATCGCAGGTCGCAAGCCTCGTGGAACTCTCCGCCTCAATCGCGCACGAGGTTAATCAGCCGATCGCCGCTGCACTCGCCAACGCGCAGGCTGCTCTTCGCTGGCTGAGAAGGGACCCGCCCGATCTTGCGGAGGTGAGAGAGGCACTCGACGACGTTGTGAAGGACGGCACGCGAGCCGGCAATGTCATTGATCGGATACGCTCCCTGTTCAAGAACGCACCGCCGTCGCTTGAGAACCTGGACATCACCGAGGCGCTCAGCGAGATTGTTGCCTTTAGCCGCGGCAAAGCCCTGAAGAACGGTGTCTCCTTACAGGTCAACTCTCGGAGGGCTTGCCGACCGTCCGAGGAGACCGCGTACAGTTGCAGCAAGTGATGCTCAACTTGATCACCAACGCCATCGAGGCGATGAGCGATGTCGACGATGGTAATCGCAATCTTCGGATCACCGCCGGAAGAGACGACGACAATGTCTTTGTCACAGTATACTGCGACATCGCAACAACAAATGTCGGAGTCAGAATCATCGCTCCATCGGGAGTTACGACAAAGCTGTTGCAGCGGAGCAAGTGTTCAGGTGCTCAATTTATTACCTCCGCAGCTCTCAAGGACCGCTTGAGCATCTTGAAGATCGAGCGTCCCGTGGCCGTTAGAGAGACAGCCGAGGAGCGGCATGAGCAGCTCGCAGGCCCGCGCTCTAAGACCCTGTGTTCGCCAAAGCCGGGCCAAACTCACCGCCGAGCGCAGTTCCCACATCTTCGCATCCTGCATGCGGGCGACGTCGAGCGCACGGCGGAAGCACGCCTCGATTTCGGCAGGATCGCACTCTGAGCTCGATGATATGAGTTCGCCCTTGAGCCGATGCAGCTCCGCCTCGCACCAGCGGTTGCCGGTGCGCGCGACAATGGTAAGCGCCTCGTCAATCAAGGTGCTACCCTCGGCAAAACCATCAGCCTTTCCATGCGCCTCCGCGAGTAGGCCCATCGCCCAAGGCGCCGTCATTCCTGACCCGATCGCCTGCATCCCAGCCAACCCGTCTCGCAACCGCTCGATGCCTTCCGCGATCAGACCCCGCTCCGCCAGCACCCACCCCTGTAGGAAAACTCCCTGGGTGTGCCAGAATGGAAATTCGTGTTCGGCCGCGAACGCCAACGCCAACTCCGCCCCCTCTTCCGCCTTGTCGATGTCGCGTCGATGCACGTGCAAGATCGCCGCCCATGTCAGTACATAGGCACGGCTGAACAAATGCCCGAGGCTCGCGGTCATGGCGAGCGCCTCGTCCATCAGCTCCAGCGCCCGGTCATCGTAACCGAGATACCACAGCGCCATGCCGCCACGGCACAGGCAGATCGGTCCTCCATCCTGTCCATAGAGCGCTAGATGGGCCCGGTGCTGGGCGATATCGTACTGGCTGATCCCGTGCTCGAAGTGCTTCCATGCCGAGGCGAATTCGCCGCGCCAAGAACAGGTAATGCCCAAAGCATAGGACGCTTCCACCACGAGCACAGGATCCGAGATCTGCTGCGCCAACCTCAGAAGCCGTCCGCCAAGGTCCCGCGCCGCGGAAAGCTCGGACCGCACCGCGTGATGAATGGTGAGACCGAGGAGCACCGGGAACAGCCTGGGCGTTTCCTGGATCCGCCCCGCCAGGTTGAGAGCACGGTTGTAGACGCGCTCGACCTCCGGGTGGCCATAGCCCTTTGCGGCGGTAAGCACTCGTCCCATGGTGATCAACAACGTCAGCTCAAGCTCGAGGCGCTCCGGATTCTTGGGCATCTGGGTGATCAGGTCGAGTGCCTTGGCCAAATGGCCGACGGCCTCGGCATTCGCCGCCCGCTCGTTTGCGTGCTCGGCGGCCCGGTGCCAGAACACGACCGCTTGCGGCAGCTCTCCTGCCTCCGTCAGATGATGGGCCAGGAGCTCCGGCTGAGCGGACACGACATGTGGGGCGAGTTCTTCGAAGACCTGCGCAATACGGCGATGTAGTTCCCGGCGGCGGCTCTTGAGGAGTGACTGATATGCGGTATCTCGGACGAGCGCGTGCTTGAAGCTGTAGATCGCGTTAGGGGGACTTCCGCGCCGAAAAACCAGCTCAGTAGCAACCAGTTGATCAAGCCTCCTCTGCAGCTCATGCTCATCGAGCACTGCTAACGCCGCAATCAGCTCATAGGAGAACTCGCGCCCAATGCAGGCGCCGATCTGGGCCACCACCTTGGCCCTGCCGAGGCGGTCGAGGCGGGCCATCAGCGAGTCGCATAGCGTTACCGGGATCGCCAGCGGCGGTATATGTGGAGCTAGTCCAAACTGATCGCCGGCCACTCCCAGGAGACCAGATTCGAGCATGGTTTTGGTCAACTCCTCAAGGTATAGCGGTACGCCATCGGTGTTGGCCAAGATGTAATCGAGCACTCCGGCAGGCAGTGCCTTTCCGCCGGTCAGCCGTTCGACCAGCGATTGAGCGTGCACCCGGTCGAGACGATTCAGAACCACCTTTGTCACGTGCCGGTAACTACGCCAAGGCGGGACGAACTCGGGCCTGTGGGTAATGACCAGCAGCACCGGGAGCTGCCGGATGCGGTTCACGAACAAGCCGAACAGCTCAAGGCTACTCGCGTCCAGCCAGTGAGCGTCCTCAAGCACCAGGAGCACCGGCTGCTTCGCAGCCAGGCTGGCAAGCTGGGCGATGAGCACGTCGAAGGTTCGGTTCTTACGCTGTTGGGGCGCAAGATCCAGTATTGGACAGCGGCCGGTGCCTGGAATTCCGAGAAGCTCGGCTAATAATGGGAGCGCTTCGCTCACCTCACCCACCTGTTTCGCGATCAGCACCTGGAGTTTGGCGAGCTTCACGACCGATGAATCCTCGCGTTCAAATCCCGCTTCCTGTTCAAGCTGGGCAATCACCGGACGAAGCGCGCTGTTGACGTGGTATGGAGACGCGAAGTAGCGGCGCAACCTGTGTGGTTCTCGAAAGAGACGCTCGCGAAGGGCCAGGGCGAGACGCGACTTGCCGATTCCGGCCTCACCCTCGAGCAGGACGACCTGACCTTCGTTGGCCTTGGCCTGAGTCCAGCGATCGACCAACAATGCGAGTTCCGGGTCACGGCCGACCAACGGCAGCACGGTCGCGTGACCGGCCTCGAAGCGGTCGTCGCTATGCACTTCGCCGAGCACCCGAAACGCTTCAGCCGCCCCGGAAAAACCTTTGATCGGCCGCAGTCCGATGCTTTCGAGCTTGAACTGGCCCCGCAGCAGTGCGCGCGTCGATTCGGCAATGACCACTGTGCCGGATCCGGCCAACTCCTGTAGGCGGGCCGCCAGGTTCGGCGTTTCACCTACGACGCTGCATTCCTCGGCCTCGCCGGTGCCGATGATGTCGCCCACCACGACCAGGCCAGTGGCGATTCCGATCCGAACAGCCAGGTGTTCGCCTGCCGCATCCAGCCGGTCGACGGCCTCAACGACCGCGAGGCCGGCCCTCACGGCCCGCTCGGCATCTTCCTCGTGAGCCTGCGGATAGCCGAAGTATACGAGGACGCCGTCGCCCATATACTTGGCAACAAAACCGTCGTACCGGCCGACGATCTCGGTGGCGCAAGCACGGTACGCAACGATCGACCGCCGTAGATCTTCTGGATCGAGGCGGGCGGAGAGCGCCGTCGATCCAACGAGATCGCAGAACATCACCGTAAGCTGTCGCCGTTCCGCCTCGCTGTGGATCGGTGACACGGAGGGACGTAGTGCCGCCGTGGGCGGCGGCGACTGCTGAGCCAGGGTCACGGCCGCCCTGAGAAAACGCTTGCGGTCGCCAAGGGACAGTCCGAGTTCCTTGAGGTCGGCATCGGTGAGATCGTCGACGACATCGAGATCGATGCCGTTCTTTAAGAAGGTTTGGCGATACCGCTCAAGCCTGATGCTGGCGAGCCAGTCTCCGATGTCGGGCATGACCTAGCATCCTCTGACATGGTCGAATTCGGCTTGTTCTGAGGCGCTTTCCCACGAGTCGAGGATATACAGCTTACACCCGTGGCCCTGATCAGTCCTCGTCAATTCAGTCCCACGAGCAGCAATTGGTCGACCACCACCGCCTTTCCTGAAGGCTCCTCCGGGTTCACGATTAGCCCGCGCGAAGCTAAATTCCCGGAGCGGGAGTGAAAGCATCGGAAATGCTGTGCCCAGTCTGATCTGCGTCGATTGCCAGTTTATTGTAAGAACGCGGCCGTTTCAGTTACCTTGGGCACTTCATGACGAGAATTAGTTGCCATGATCGGTCTTGGCGTGCTCGACCGGCTGGCGCCGAAATGCTTGAAACGTGGGTTTCGGAGATCTTCTCAAGCCCCGTCTCTGTGGACCGGTCGGCCGACTGCGTCGAGCGCACCGTTGAGGTGCACCCCATCGGAAATTAGCTTTGAAGCCGGTGCACCAAATCACCGAGGCCCAGTACCAGAGATCGCCGCCGCCATCGGAGAGCGCGGCTTTGGATCGATCTTTCCGGTTCCCATCCGGCCGGGCAGGGTGGAACCAGGCCATCCAGACAAAGTACCGGAACGTCGGGATTGTATGCGAGGACCGCCCACTCGGCTCCAATGCTACTCGCATGGGCAGGAGAGCGGTCGCTCAATACGATGCGCATGAATGACCGCGGTGCGGACCAAGCGGACATTCGCCATTTCCGCCTCTGGCGCATCAGCTCTCCGGCCACACAAGGGAACGATGCAGTTGCACACCGGCCCACGCGCCATCGCCGACTGAAGGGAGACCGAATGCGTCACGCGCGCGACATCGCCACAGGCGCTAAATAACGATAAGGGTGAACGAAGCTGAACCCCCTCACGCTGCTCGCTGGCTTCCGAAACGACCCGATTGACCGCCGCGCCTGCGAATCTGGTCGAGCAGGAATAAACTAAATTTTTTGCTAAGACCCACGAGTTGCTCCCCCTCGTTTCAGACAGGTTAGAAATTATAGCCCTCTGTTATATCGGTTTGAATGGCGGCGATCGCTGCTTTCGGATCTCGTCTGGCAATAGCGTCAAATACATTTTGATGATTTCGTGCCGAACTCTGGAACAGTGCCTTGTTCGGAACTGAACTTCGGATTGAGGGGCCCACATGCATCCAGAGCGGCTCCAGAAGTTGTCCAATAAAGGAGAGTCGGCTCATCTCGGCAATCAGCATATGAAAGTGATAGTTGGCTTCAAGAAAGAGGTCGATGTCGTCAGTTTCCGCGGATCGGCAGATGTCCGCGACATGAAGACCAAGGTTCTCCAATTGCTCCTTTGTGCGTAATGTTGCAGCGCGCTCAACTGCAGTACTCTCTAGAACTGTGCGCAAGGTGCATATGTCCTGCATCTGCTTGCGGCTGAAGACCGGAACCATCATTGTTCTGTTCGGTGTCGAAACCACGCTGCCGACGCTTTCTAGTCTTTGAAGTGCGTCGCGAACGGGCATCAAACTTGTACCGAGGCTTTTCGCCAAACCGCGCAACGGGAGCTTTTGTCCGGGTTTGAAGCGCCCCATCATTAGGTTTCGTTTCAGCATTTCATAAATTTGTTCATGCAGCATATCCCGGGATACGGGTGACAGGTCCGGCAGGTGCGGATCGGCGTTAGAGAATTTTTGACTTGTCAATGACGGCTCTCCTGAGAATTCGGTTTGACGTTCGTCATAACACCAAACAATTACCTTGACAGAAAAATCGTGGCCGGGCATTTAGGTTTCGTTATAACACTAGACAGATTTCAAATCTTTCATTGAGAGGCGCCGTTTCGGGGCCGCCCAGTGACGGAAAGGCCGAAAGGAGAAAGCAGACATGAGCGGCAAGCTCTCCAATTCCCTGGCCCACGTGGACACTACGACGACCCTGCATCCTTACACGGATGCCCGCGCCCACGAGCGCCAGGGCCCGCTGGTCGTCGAGCATGGCAAGGGCATCTACATCTACGACGACGCCGGCAAGGAATATATCGAGGGCTTGGCGGGCCTGTGGTCGGTCGCCATCGGTTTCGACGAGCCGCGCCTCGTGAAGGTCGCGGCCGAGCAGATGGCCAAGCTGCCCTACTACCACACTTTCAGCCACAAGTCGCACGAGCCCTCCATCCGCCTGTCGGAGAAGATCGTCGAGATGACGCCGGAGCCGCTCACCCGCGTCTTCTTCACCAGCTCCGGTTCTGAGGCCAACGACACCATGATCAAGATGGTGTGGTACATGAACAATGCGCTCGGCCGCCCGAAGAAGAAGAAGTTCCTCGCCCGCACTCGCGCCTATCACGGCATCACCGTCGCCTCGGGCAGCCTAACGGGGCTGCCGAACAACCACCGCGATTTCGACCTGCCGGCCATCCCGGTCCGCCACCTGACCTGCCCGCATTACTATCGCTTCGGCCTGCAGGGGGAGACCGAGGCGCAGTTCACCGATCGCCTGATCGCTGAGGCCGAAGCCGTCATCCTCGAGGAAGGTCCCGAAACCATCGCCGCGTTCATCGGCGAGCCGCTGATGGCCGCGGGCGGCGTCATGCCGCCGCCGACCGGCTACTGGAAGGGCATTGAAGCGCTCTGCCGCAAGTACGACATCCTCCTCGTCGCCGACGAGGTAATCTGCGGCTTCGGTCGTCTAGGCACCACCTTTGGCTGCGAACACTACGGCTTTACGCCTGACATCATCGTCATGTCCAAGCAGCTGACCTCGTCCTACATGCCGCTTGCAGCCGTCGTCATTGCCGAGGCGGTCTACAACGCCATTGCAGACAACACGGCAAAGATCGGCACTTTCGGCCATGGTTTCACCGCCTCAGGCCATCCGGTCGCTACCGCCGTCGGTCTTGAAAACCTCAAGATCATCGAAGAGCGCGACCTCATCGGCAACGCCGCCCGCATGGGCAGCATCCTCCAGGCGCGCCTGGCGGAACTCGCGCATCACCCGCTGGTCGGCGAAGTGCGTGGCGTAGGCCTCATCGCCGGCGTCGAGCTGGTGGCGGACAAGGAAACGCGCCGCCCCTTCGCAGCCGCCGGCAAGGCGGGGGCTCGCGCATTCGCCGCCGGCCATGAGCATGGCCTGATCGTCCGCGCTATCGGCGATGTGATCGCCCTCTGCCCACCGCTCATCATCAACGAGGAGCAGGTGAACGAGACGGTAAACCGTCTTCGCATGGCGCTCGACGATACCGCTCAGTGGGCCGCCGAAAAGCTGAACTGAAACCTTCTGGGGGTGCGGCGTTGATTGCGGCGCCTCCTTTCACGAACTCCGCCTGACGCGCCATCTATAAAGACGTATTCGATCGCGCTCGTTCACAGACGACATTGGCACCGCAGTTGCCGAGGCAGCCTGGACGGTCCTCGAATAGGCCGGCGATGTCAAGCTGACGGGCACGACCTTCCCAATGATGCCGGCGGAGCATCGAAACGCTGCGTTCCTTCGATGCTATCCTGCTCGGCGGTCGGCTTGGCCGGCGGAGTTTCCCGATTCGGTATGGCTGCATGGCCTCCTGCTCTCGATCCGCAAGGTCTTCGTGCAAATATGCCGATATCCGCCCGCATCGTCTGCTACCGGGCGTCGAGGCCCCCCTTCGCGCTGAAGATTTCGACTTTCTCTGCATCCGCGAGAATACGCAAGGCGAATACGCCGGCGGCCGCGTCTATCAGGTGGCGGCCGTCCCTGCTTCATTCGACTGAGATCTCGGGAAAACGAGACTGCCTCGTGGACGGCGGGTCACGTCGGCTGCGAGAATCGATCCAGGCATCCCATGCTCAGATGGGTTGTCCTTTACATCGAGCAGTTCCATGCGGTTTTTCGAGTTCTTCGCTGTCGCGTGCAGCAAGCGTTTGCCCAGATATAAAATGAGGGGGGCAAGGCTAGCAAAGCTCGGGAACTCGGTCGCTGGTGCCTTACTGCGGCCTCCTATGGTGACCGAGCTGCATGAAAACCATCGTTGCCTCGGCCAGAGGAATCAGAAGCATCATGCTGGCGAGCGGAGCATTCCACGTGAACCGCCACCTGGATAGCTTAGCTTCGCGGACAATGTTCGGCAGTTCTTTTTTAGCACTCGTGACACGTCTGTCGGCAGCCGCCACCGGGCGACTGCCGTTATTGCCGAATGAAAACCTATTGCAGGATTTGACTGAGAAAAAGCCTGGTGCGCTCATGCTGCGGACTGTCGAAGAATTCGGCTGGTGAATTCTGTTCTATAATCTGGCCCTGGTCCATGAAAATCACCCGGTTGGCCACCTGGCGAGCAAAGCCCATTTCGTGGGTCACGCACAGCATGGTCATGCCTTCTTCCGCGAGCGATACCATCGTATCGAGCACTTCCTTGACCATTTCCGGGTCGAGTGCAGAGGTCGGCTCGTCGAAGAGCATGATCTTCGGCTTCATGCACAGCGAGCGGGCAATCGCCACACGCTGCTGCTGCCCGCCGGAGAGCTGACCCGGATACTTGTTCGCCTGTTCCGGGATCTTGACGCGCTTCAGGTAGTGCATCCCAATCTCTTCGGCTTCCTTCCTTGGCATCTTGCGAACCCAGATTGGCGCCAGCGTACAATTTTCCAGGATCGTCAAGTGCGGGAAGAGGTTGAAGTGCTGGAACACCATGCCGACTTCGCGGCGCACTTCGTCGATCTTTTTGAGGTCGTCGTTCAACTCGATGCCGTCGACGATGATCTTGCCCTTCTGGTGCTCTTCCAGACGGTTGATGCAGCGGATCAACGTGGACTTGCCGGAGCCAGAGGGTCCGCAGATGACGATACGCTCCCCGCGCATTACCTTGAGATTGATATCCTTGAGAACATGGTATTCGCTATACCACTTATGCATGTTGCCGATCTCGATCGCGACATCGGTCGCTGAAACCTGCATTTTCGTTGTGTCGGCGTGAAGATCGTCGGCACTTATGACATTCTCGCCCACCATTTCCTCCTGGATAGCGGCACCCCTCCTCCCTGGGAGCGGCGCGGTTGACCCCGGTAGCGCTGCTGGCGTTCTGCCTGTCAGCTACCGTTCTTCATTCACTTGATATCGCCCCGAAAAAGTGGACGGCAGAGATCTGCGCGCGGCCGGCCTCAAGCCGCCGCTAGGCGTTTCCTCCTTGAAATGACTCCGCTAGGATGCCGAAGCAGCCGACAACATCTGAGACGACGGCCTTGCGTGCGGCGCTGGCGTCCCTCGCAGCGATCGCGGCGTAGGCGGCCTCGTGATCAGGAATGGCGTTGATCAGCTTCCCGGATTCGGCTTTGGCAAGGCGTACCGAGGGTCCCATTCGCAACCAAAGCTGCTCGATCATGTCGCGCAAGATAGGTGAATTGCTCATTTCTGCGATGTGCAGGTGGAAGCGAGCATTAGCTCTCAGGAATCGGCTGGTGTCATTGGCGTGCGCTGCATCGACGATGGCCTCGAAATGACTGTGCAAGACCGCAAGGCTTTCAGGTGTGGCTGCCCGAGCCGCACGAGCGGCAGAAAGACCCTCTAGGTTCTCACGGATATCGCGGATTTCTGCCAGTTCCTCAACGGTTAACTGGGGAACGACGAAGGTGCGTTCGAGGCGCAGGGCGCCAAGGCTTTCGAGCTTCTGAAGTGCATCCCGAACGGGAACTGCACTTGTTCCCAAAGCCGTGGCGAGGCTGCTTAGAACGAGGCGATCGCCAGGTTGAAATTCGCCGACGAACAGCTTCTCTTTGATCTGTTGATAGATCTGCTCGTTCAATGTGTCCTGAACAAGCGCTTTGTAGGTTTGCATGTACCCTCCATCCGTCGATGTGAACTCACCCACCCATCATTAGCGCTTTTCGCTGGAGAATTCGCGCTCGAGGCGGCGAGAGTGGATGGAGAGGATGAAGCAGAAGATGAAGAACGCGCCGCCGACGACCAAGTACGCCTCGCGATAGAAGCCTAGCCATGCGCCGTCGGCGATCGCGCCGCGTGCTCCGCCAAGCACGTCGATGAGACCGATGATGCTGATCAGCGTCGTGTCCTTGATAGACTCGATAAACGTGTTGATGATCGCTGGCAGCGCGATGCGGAAGGCCTGCGGCAGCACGATGAGGCGGGAGATCAGGCCGCTGGAAAGACCAAGGCTTAGTCCCGCCTCCGACTGGCCGCGCGGTACAGCTTCGAGACCCCCGCGGATCGCTTCGGCGAGGTAGGCCGCCTGGAACAGAACCAGCGCCACCTGAGCACGCAGGATGTTGTCAATCAGGTTGCCGCCTGGCAGCAGGAAGGGCAGCATGGTTGAGGCGATGAACAGCACCGCGATCAGCGGCAGGCCACGCACGATTTCCACATAGAGGGAGCAGAAGCGGCGGATGACCGTAGCCTTCGAGCGGCGGCCGAGCACGATGAAGACTGACAGCGGCAGGGCGAGCACGATGCCGAAGGCCGAGAGGCCAACTGTCAGTGGTAAGCCGCCCCAGCGGCTGGTGGAAATTGAAGGCAGGCCGAGAACGCCGCCGCCCATCAGGATCAGGCTGATCACCATGACCGCTATCCAGGCGAGCGCGAGGGCCGGCTTCCAGAAGCGGCGGAAGCCGCTGAGAATGAGGATGGCGAGCACCAGCACCACGGCGAGCGTCGGGCGCCAGTACTGGTCGGCCGGGTAGCTGCCGAAGAGTATGATGTGGTAGCGCTCGTGCAGGAAGGCCCAGCAGGCGCCGGCCGCGGCGCGGCAGGTCTCGGGCGAGGCCTGCCCGAAGACTGCGTCGGTGACGGCCCAACGGTAGAAACGGGCAAGCAGGTAAAGGAGGCTGCCGCTTATCGCCACCGTCAGCAGGGCATGCGGCCACGGATGGAAATAGAGGCGCATCCGGCCGGCGATGCCGCCAGTGGAGGGACGGGGAAGTGCCGCGGTAATTTCACTCATGACTTCACCAGTTGTGCGCGCTCCTCTAGCCAGCGGACGACCGCGGAGGTCACGAGGCTCAGCGAGAGGTAGATCAGCAGGTAAATGGAAACCGTCTCGATGGCCCGACCGGTCTGGTTGAGCGCGGTGTTGCCTACCGAAACCAGGTCCGGGTAGCCGATGAGAACGGCGAGCGTCGTATTCTTGATGGCGTTGAGGTATTGGTTTGCGAGCGGCGGCAACATGAGCCGCAGCGCTTGCGGCGCCAGCACCAAGTAGAGTGTCTGGAGGGGGCTGAGGCCAAGCGATTGGGCCGCCTCCGACTGGCCGCTCGGCAGCGCGGCAAGACTGCCCCGGACGATCTCGGCGATGAATCCAGAGGTGTAGAACGAAAGCCCCACCAGCATCGCCAGGTATTCCGGCGTCATGCCCATGCCGCCGCGGAAGTTGAAGCCCATGAGTGTGGGTTTCTGGATCTCGCCCCAGCCGAGGGCATAGATGATGACGCCGATGAGCGCGGCAGTCGAAAGGAACAGCCCACTGGTGGCAGGACGAGGGAAGTGACCGGTGTCGTTGCGACCGCGCACCATGACGCGCCAGAAGATGTAGCCGCAGACAACGCTGAGCAAGGCGACGGCGGCGAGAACTGGGCCAGCGTTGCCGACGAGCACGGTCGGAACGTAGAGGCCGCGGCTGGAAAAGAAGACCGAGTCGCCCACCGTCCAGGCCTGGCGCGGTTGTGGTAGAACGCGGACGGCGGTCGCGCAGACGACGAGAATGAGCAGCAGCGGCGTATTGCGCGTTACCTCGATGTAGGCTTTCGCGAGGGCGAGGAGCTGAGGGTGCCGCGCGCGTCCTGCAAGACCGATCAGGAGACCGAGCACGGTCGACAGCACGATGGCGGCGAAGGCCAGCTTGACGGTGTTGAGCAGGCCGACGAGAAGCGCGCGGAAGTAGGTGTCACCGGAGCCAAAGGAAATCAGCGATTCGCCGATCGGGAACGATGTGGCATTCCAGAGGAATCCATAATCGATACTGATGCCGCGCGCGGCGAGGTTGGACGCCAGATTGTGCGACAGCCACGCAAGAGCTGCGATGGCTGCCGCAACAAACAGCGCGTTTTGAAGGCGCTCGCTACGCATTAACGCAACGGTGCTGCATACATGAGGCCGCCCCTCGTCCACAGGTCGTTGAGACCACGGTCGAGCTTGAGGGGCGACGACTTGCCGAGGTTCCGTTCGAAGCTCTCGCCGTAGTTGCCGACGGCCGAGACGATCTTGACGACCCAGTCTTCAGAAATTCCGAGGTCCTTGCCGTTGCCGGGGGTCGCGCCGAGGAGCTGCCTGACTTCAGGATCCTGCGAGTTCTTCGCGAGATCTGCGACATTCGCCTGCGTTATGCCAAGGCGCTCGGCTTCGACGAGGGCAAGCATGACCCAACGGGCGACGAGGAAAAGTTCTTCGTCACCGCTCTTCACAGCTGGTGCATAGGGCTCCAGCGTGATGAAGTTCGGGAAGATGATGTAGTCGTCGACATTGCCGTTGCCGGCGCGCGAACCGGCAAGATTGCCGTAGTTGCCGCCGAAGGCATCGCAACGGCCGCCGAAAAAGGCTGCGTCAAGCTGCTCCCAGGCGCTGAGGACGAGCGGTGTATAGTTGAGGCCACGCGACTTGAAGAAGTTTTCGGTGTTCACTTCGAACGTCGAGCCCTGCAAGATGCACACGGTTGCGTCTGCGAGCTTGTCCGGGCTGTCGACGCCGAGCGACTTCGGCACCATGAAGGTGTAGCCGTCAAAGTAGTTCGGGGTCGTGAAACGTGCGCTCTGGGCGCCTTCACGATTGAGCGTGGTCGTCGTGTCGTGTGCGAGCACGTCGATTTCACCCGACGAGAGGAGCACGAAACGCTCCGAATAGGACGTCTGGCGATAGGTAACCTTGGAGGCGTCGCCGAGAATGACAGCTGCCATAGCCTTGCAGTAATCGATGTCGATGCCGGCGAGTTCGCCATTGGCAGCTGGTGCGGAAAAGCCCGGGACGGCCTGGCCGACGCCGCAGACGAGATTGCCGCGGGCCTTGATGGCGTCAAGCGCCGGGCCGGCCTGTGCGGAGCCCGCGAAGGACATTGCGCCCATCAGCGCGGTAGCGCAGGCCAGAACCCCCAGTTTCAGTGAATTCGCAAGTTTCATGTGTTCCCCTTTTCATGCGCGTTCAGGTGAGCCCGACGGCACCAATACCGGCAGGCTGCATTGTCCGGCGGCCGTCAGGCTGCCGGTTGGGTGATGCAGACGTATTTGAGCTCGAGGAATTCCTCGATCGCGTATTTCGACCCTGGCGGCCGATGCTTCGATCGCTATTCACAAAAACTCCTGCAGCAAAAAACGCTGTACGGTGTTATAACAAACATGAGATAACGAAATGTCAAGCCTGTCGTTTTAACTTTGCTAAAAGAGCTGGTACGTGGGCGCGTAGTTGCGCTCAAACCAACATTCGCAAGCGTTCTGAAGGGCCTTCGAACGTGGACGCCTGGAAGTGGTAAGAACAATAAATTTTCAGATGATCTCAGTCCCCAATGAGCACGGAATACGTGGTTTGGAATTGGAGGCCCTTCAACGGCTAACCGCAGCGTCGCATCGGCAAATGCCGATCGTCTGGAGGTCGGGAGCGGGAGTTCGGCCCCCAGTCGAGCGGTCGAGAGGTCAGAGTCAAGGGCCACGTACTCTGCGTGTCGTGTTCGCCTGTCACTGGTCTTTGCTTGACCAGCGTACGGTGATGCTCCTTAGGGGACTTACGTTCAGAGCAGCTTGGGAGGTCAGGGCTAATCGCCGCGCTTCAAAAACCGCAATCCCGCTTCGGTGGCAAATCCGGTGTGACACGAATTCGCAGGATTTCAGGTGCATCGATCTTGCATTTTAGCGTGTTCGCATAGGCCGGTGTTTCCACAGCCGTGCCGAGTTGGGACACAAGTATCTTTCAGTGTTTTACACGTCACGGGGTAGAACATCCCGCGCTGCCGCGCGTTCTCACCATTGGGACCCGCCCCGGCAAACACGCCGACGCGGTCGATCCCTCGCGATCGCGCACACGCTTGGATCTCCCGCTTGGCTGTTATCACAGCCCCTTGTGCAGGCATCCGGAACGGGTACACCGCACTTTGACCATTCACTCGTCCAAGAAGCCCGCTATGCCCTTGATCTCGGTAAACTCGAGCAGTCCGAACTTCCCGTACTCCCGACCGTTGCCGGATTGCTTGTAGCCGCCGAAAGGGGCGGCGTTGTCCCAGGTGGAGCTGTTGAGGCGAACGGTGCCGGCGCGCAGCCTGCTTGCGAGCGCCCGCGCTTCCTTCGGATCGCCCTGTATGTAGGCGGCCAGGCCATAGGGCGTATCGTTCGCGATCGCGATTGCCTCATCCTCGCTGTCATAGCCGATGATCGACAGCACCGGGCCGAAGATTTCCTCCCGCGCAATCGTCATCTGATTGGTGACGCGGGCAAACACCGTCGGACGCACGTAATAGCCCGCATTGAGATGCGAAGGACGGCCAGGGCCACCCGCGACGAGCTCCGCTCCTTCCGCGATGCCGCGCTCGATCAGCGCCTGGATCTTGTCGAACTGGGCGGCGCTTGCGACCGGTCCAAGGTCGGTGCGCGGATCCGAAGGGGGACCGACAACGAGCGCAGCCGCTTCCCCCGCGGCGATCGAGCTTGCTTCGTCCATTCGCTCCGCAGGCACCAGCATCCGCGTTGGCGCAGTGCAGGTTTGCCCGGAATTGCCGAAGCACCGGCGTACGCCGGCGGCGACCGCGGCTGAGAAGTCGGCGCTGCGCAGGATGATGTTCGGCGACTTGCCGCCGAGCTCCTGATGCACCCGCTTGACGGTCGGTGCCGCGGCTCGCGCCACGGCAATGCCGGCGTGGGTCGAGCCGGTGAAGGACACCATGTCCACGTCCGGGTGGCTGGCCAGCACCGCACCAACCGTAGCACCGTCGCCGTGAACGAGGTTGAAGACGCCTTTCGGCACGCCGGCCTCATCCATGATCTCGGCGAAGATCACGGCGTTGAAGGGAGCGATTTCCGAAGGCTTCAGTACCATGGTGCATCCCGTGGCGAGCGCCGGAGCGACCTTGCAGGCGATCTGGTTGATCGGCCAGTTCCACGGCGTGATCATCGCGACAACGCCGACCGGTTCATGCACGATGCGGGTCGAGCCCTGCATGTATTCGAAGGTGAAGCTCTCAAAGGCCTTGATCGTCTGCTCGAAATGGGCAGCGCCGAGGGGGGCCTGCTCGGCCCAGGCCATGGCGAGCGGCGCGCCCATTTCCCGCGAGATGATGTCGCCGAGCTCGTCATTGCGGCGCTTCAGGATCGTTACAATGCGCTTCAGCAGTTCGAGGCGCTCTTCCTTCGTCGTCTGCGAGAATGAGGCAAACGCCCGCCGTGCCGCCGCGACCGCCTTTTCCGCGTCGGCGGCACTGCCGAGTGCGATCGTACCCATCGGCTGCTCCGTCGAGGGATCGATGACCTCAAGTGTTTTCGACACGGAGGGCTCGAGCCACTCACCGTCGATATAGAACTTGTGGGCATGTTTCATTGGTGGCTCCCATGTATGGCTTGGCCCATCGTCCCTGCCGAATGAAATCCGCGATTCGCCCCGCGTCGTGGCGGTCGAATGTTTTGCGCAGAGGATACGAGGATCGCAGACGTTCAACTGCGATCGGGTGGTGACCTGACCGAAGCTGGAACTGATTACCCCGCTACGTTGTATATCTCGGCAAGGTCGTGTAGATCCCAGTTCCCGCCAGACAACACCGCACAGACTTTTTCATCGGGCTTAACGTCTATGCTGCCCGCCAACAGTGCTCCGACGCCAATCGAGGCGGCTGGTTCAGCGATCAATTTCGCATCCTTGGCAAGAGCACGCATTCCGGCGATGATGTGCTCGTCTTCAACAAGAACAATCTCGTCCACATACTTTTCGATAATCGGATACGGGTTTTGACCCGGAACGCTTATCCTCAAGCCATCCGCAATAGTGTTCTTCAAGGGAAGCGATGTGCGCTCCTTGTTGATCCGGCTGTGAAAATACTTCGGTGTCAAGGCAGGCTCTGCCCCGACAACGCGCACCGATGGTTTCGTTTCTTTTATGGCGGTAGCAATTCCGGAGATTAGGCCTCCGCCGCCTACGGGAACGATGACCGTATCTACATCGTCCAGGTCCTCGAGTATTTCACACCCGATCGTTCCCTGACCGGCCATCACGATGGGGTCTTCAAAAGCGTGAACTGCCGCGTATTTGTTTTCTTCAGCGATTTCATAGACCCTTTTCCATCTGGCGGCGGTGTCGCCATCGAAAAGAATGACTTCTGCCCCGAACGCTTTTGTGTTTTCGACCTTGATTTTGGGCGTGGTGACCGGAAGGACCAATATCGCTTTTACGCCCAGCATCCTGGCGGCATAAGCAAGCCCTTGGGCATGATTACCCGACGAGGTCGCAATAATGCCGTTTGCGATCTCTTCTCTCGTGAGCGAAAGTGCCTTGTTCAGGGCACCGCGAATCTTAAATGCGCCAGTGATCTGCAGGGTTTCGGGTTTGAGATAAAGCTGACAACCAGCGGCTTTCTCGATTTTGTCCGCACGCAACAGCGGCGTGTGCCTGACGTGCGGTTTCAGCCGTTCCTGAGCTTCACGGATGTCCTGAATGGTGGGGTAATTGCGCATAGTCATCACTCAAAAAACTGAAAGAAAGTGCCGACGTTATTGGCTATTGCGTTCTGATAGATTTTGCTGGCTGTCGTATTGTCTTGTATGGCCATCCCCGTTGAATCGAAAATCGTGATTTCGTCATCACTTTCTCGGCCCGGCTTCCGTCCCAGCAATACCTCGCCGATTTCGCCATGGATGTCGTCTTTGGCGATGATGTTTTTATTCAGCGGGTGCCAGGTCTCGCCCTTTTCGGTGCACTGCGCAATTGAGTCGACGACTACTTTTGCGTTCCTGAATATCTCTGGATCCAGTTCTTGTTTGCCTTGTTGATCCGTACCGATTGCAACAATGTGCGTGCCGGGCTTCACCCAATCCGCTTCCACAAGCGACCCTTTCCCGCGGGTCGTCGTAATCAGGATATCGGCCTGCTCAACGGCTTCTTTTTTAGAGTTTGCCATGATTACAGGAATGCCAAATTCGCTTTCGATATCGTTCTTATATTTTGAAAGCGTCTCGGGATTATTGTCCCATGCGTGAATTTCTTCGATTTTCATGATTTCGTTGATCGCCCGAATTTGCATTCTTGCCTGATTTCCTGTCCCGATCGATGCTATTGTCCTGGCGTTCTTCCTCGCCAGGGCTTTGACGGAGACGGCTCCGGACGCCCCCGTTCTGAGACCAAGGATCAAGCTTCCATCCATAACGCAAATCAACGCACCGCTCCTGGCATCAAACAGGAAAATAGTCGCCATGCCATTGGGCACGCCGTGTGCTGTCGGGTTATCAATGAACCCTCCAGAAGAGGCTTTCATGGAGATCACTTCATTGGCTTTGTAGTATCCAAGCTTAAAGTCGATTTCCCCACGAGGCGACGGGAGATCTATTCCTATATAGTCAGGTTGTTCCACCTGATGACTGTTAAACGCCTTGTATGCCTCTTCCACAGCGCCGATGACTTCCGTCGTACCGATCAGCCGTCTTACTTCATCCTTCTTAAGCAGCAGCGTTTTCATGCATGACCTTTCTATTTTCTGGCATCGGCACAGCACGCCCAGCACCGCAATCACGATAGTGGGAGAGCGGGGAGATTAGTGGCCGGATTCGCCTCGGCCCGAAGCAGATTGTTCTGTATCGCATGGAGGCTTTGGCAGGGAGTTGCAGCCGGTGCCGTTCCAAGTGCAGGCATCGGCGTATAGATTCCCTGACGGTCGGCACAAGATGCGGCACAGGCGGTAAAGCTTAGCGCGGGCGCGCGGCGCATACCCGTACGTCGGGAGGAAGTGCTGTCTTATGCGGGTTACCTTGAACCTTGAAGACACAGGCCGGAACCGTATCATGACCAACCAAGCGATCATTCTCGAGAAGATGACACCAAAGCATCTGGACAGGGCATTGGAACTGTCCCGCCAGGTCCAATGGCCGCATCGGCGCGAGGATTGGGAACTGGTCCAGTCGATCAGCAAGGGAATCGTCGCTCTCGAAGAGGATCGCCTCGTCGCGACCGTCATGATGACGCCCTATGGCGATCACGCCGCCACCATCAACATGGTCATCGTCGATGCCGCGATGCGCGGCCGCGGCCTCGGCCGGAAAATGTTGGAAGAGGCGCTTGCCGAGGCGGGAGAGCGCACCTGCTATCTGGTGGCGACGCAGGAAGGTCTTTCGCTCTATGAGAAGGTGGGTTTCGCTGCGACCGGCGAGACCGTGCAGCACCAGGGCGAGCCGTTGCCGATTGAGGCGCCGGGCGATGTAACATGGAGTGAGAGCGGCGATCATGCCTACTTGGTGGCGCTGGATCGCGCGGCGAACGGCCATGACCGTTCGGCATTGACGGAGATTCTGCGCGAGCGGGCGAAGTTCGCTGTCATTCGCGACGACGGCACGATCCAGGCCTTCGCGGCGATCCGGTCTTTCGGCCGTGGGCTGGTCATCGGCCCGGTGGTGGCAAGGAACGATTCCGAGGCCAAGGCCCTGATCGACTTCCTGCTCGCCCATCACCAGGGCAGGTTCGTCCGTATTGACACGGATGTCTCCACGGACCTTGCAGGGTGGCTCACCGGGCGCGGGCTCGATCATTCCGGTCGTGGGATCAGGATGCGACGTTCCGGGGTCCGGCGCACGGAAGGCAAGCCCATGTATCACCGCAGCTACGCGCTGGTCAGTCAGGCACTCGGTTGATTGGTGGAAAAAATGCGGGATCTCGCTTGTCGAACTCGACGGTGCCATCTGGTTCATCCGCTCGCCCTACTATCGCGGCCATGAGGCGACAGGCCGACGCGACCGGATATAAGCTGCTCGACGGGTTCGCGGGTCTGTGGTGCGTCCATGTCGGATACGGGCAGGACCGCATCGTCGTCCAACGCTGCGAACGCCAACTTGGTCTATAGCGCTTGATACATGACGAAGGCGTCAACATAGCCATGTGTCGGGTGCCTGAACGCACCGGGCAACGTGCCCACGACTTCAAACCCCATTTTCTGCCATAGCGAAATAGCCCGCTGGTTGGTGCTCACGACGAAGTTGAACTGCATTGCCCGATACCCGTGGGCGCGGGCGGTTGCAATTGAGTGTTCGCACATACCGCGTGCGATGCCTCTACCGGTCGCTTCAGGCGCTATGACGTATCCACAGTTGCAAACATGCCGACCACCGCCAGCCTGATTGGGACGCATGTAATAGGTGCCGAGGATGGCGCCCGCTTGCTCGGCAACGAAGACTTCCTTGTCTGCTCCCATCCAGTAGGCGAGAGCCTCTGCCCGGCTCAGGTTGCGATCAAGCGCATAGGGTTCTCCCGCTCGGATCATGGGCTCAATAATTGACCAGACGGCGGGAGCGTCTGCGGATGAGGCGGGGCGAATATGCATGGCGGCATGATTAGCCTTTGCGGCAGGTGCTGAGAAGCGGGTCATGTGTTTTTATCCTTTGCTGACTGGCTCCGCCCTCGGCGCCTCGACGGTTGCATCAAGGAGCAGAAGATGCTGCAATTCCCCGCTTCGCCGCTTTGAAATGGCGGGTGCATCTATTCTACAGCCCGCCGGTTCTTCGGTTGTCGTCTCTCATCAATCTACCGGCACGAGATGCCGGCTGCTCATCAATGCCGCACGGCCGCCACACCGCCCGCGTCGAGGTCTGCTACGAGGTTACTGCTGGAACAGGCTTGCCAGCGGCAAATGCGCTTTGACCAGGGGCGATTTCAGCACGACGAAGCTGAAGTACTTGTCAATGCCGATTTCCGAATCGAGGAGCCGCTCCATCAGCGTCTGATACTCTTCGATTCCGGCGGTGATGAATTTTACGAGATAATCGTAGCTTCCCGAAACCAAATGGCACTCGATGACCTGGTCGACCTTCTCGATCGCAGTAAGGAATCTCGCGAAGTCGAATTGACGGTGGTTCTTCAGCGTGATTTCGGTGAACACCGTCAACGTCTGGCCCAGTTTTCCGATATTGATCTGCGCAGAATAGCCCTCGATATAGCCCTCCGCCTGCAGCTTTTTCACTCGCAGCAAACAGGGACTTGGGGTGAGATTGACCATTTCCGCAAGCTCGACATTCGTCATTCGGCCATTCTTCTGCAATGCGTTAAGTATCTTGACGTCGATCCGATCAAGTTTCATTGGCTAGCTCCCGCTGATGAGGATGGCGCGGATGTCGTTGATGTTGGCGAGAGTTGGGCCGGTGACCACGAGATCTATAACTATCGTGGCGCGCGAGCATCTCCTTCAGATCAAAACCGCACTTGTTCATGCGCGCGAGTGTGTTTGGTGCCACGAGAGCGCCCGGGCATCTTCGACGCCATCGATACCCTCGCTATTACCTGCGATCGCCCATATTCCGTCGCGCGCCTTCAAGGCGAGCGCCAGGCTCAATACGAGCTCGGTGTCACGTCCACCGTTGCCGGCTGGACCGGGCCCGATTGATACCGTCGTTTCGCCTTCGGAGAGCAGGACAGCCGGGGCGCCTACAGACAGGCCCCAGGACCGGGACGATAGTGCCATTGCGCCCATGACCTTACCCACTTCGAGCGCTTCGCCTTCGAGCGCGTCGCCCAGGATGAGCGGCTTCAGCCCAAAGCTCGCCGGAGCTTCGGCAGCGGCTGCAAGTGCCAGAGCGGGCTCCGCCACGACACGTACCTCTGCTGGCGGCTCCAGCGCCTTCGGCGCTTCTTCCCCTTACTCGAGCGCCCGAAGGGCTGCCGGCGGATGCCTTTCCGGCGCCGATCACGACACATCTGCCTTTCGGCGGGGGCGGCAGATGCCGCGGGACGATCAACGCGGGGTCGGCACCGCCGACAGCAGCGTCAAAGATGCGGCGCAATGCCTTCCTTGCTTTCTGATCGTCCCAGATCATAGTCGGCCACGCGTCCCTAGACGTTAGAGGAGTGGATCGCGTCGCAGACCGCCTCGGTAACCTCCCGGGTAGTGGCGGAACCGCCCAGGTCAGGGGTAAGGATCCCGGCGCCGGTCACCCGCGCGACAGCGCGCATGAGGCGGGCCGAACCCTCCCGCTCGCCGAGGTGGTCGAGCATCTGGGCAGCGGTCCAGAAGGCGGCAACCGGGTTAGCGATGCCTTTGCCGGTAATGTCGAAGGCGGAGCCGTGGATCGGCTCGAACATCGAGGGAAAGCGGCGCTCCGGATCGATGTTCGCCGTCGGTGCAACCCCCAGGCTACCGGCAAGCGCGCCAGCGAGATCGGAGAGAATGTCGGCGTGCAGGTTCGTTGCCACGATGGTGTCGAGGCTCTGCGGCTTGAGCGTCATCCTGACCGTCATGGCATCGACCAGCATCTTGTCCCACGTCACGTCGGGGAACTCCTCCGCCACCTCAGAAGCGATCTCGTCCCACATGACCATGCCATGTCGCTGGGCATTCGACTTCGTAACGACCGTGAGTAACTTGCGCGGGCGGGATTGGGCCAACCTAAAGGCGTAGCGCATAATGCGGGAGACGCCGACGCGGGTGAAGATGGCGACCTCCGTGCCGACCTCTTCGGGCAGGCCGCGGTGGGCGCGGCCACCATGGCCAGAATATTCGCCTTCGGAGTTCTCACGCACGATCACCCAGTCGAGGTCGCCCGGGCCGCAATTGCGCACCGGGGGGGTTATGCCGGGCAGGATCTTAGTTGGCCGGATATTGGCATACTGGTCAAAACCCTGGCAGATCGGCAATCTGAGCCCCCAAAGGGTGATATGGTCCGGAACATCCGGTGCTCCGACCGCGCCGAAATAGATACCGTCGAATTTCTTGAGCTGCTCCAGCCCATCCGAGGGCATCATCACACCATGTTTCTTGTAGTAGTCAGATCCCCAGTCGAAATTTTCGACGGTGAATTTTACGTCGCCGAGTCGCATCTCCAGGCTCGCAAGAACCCTCCAGCCGGCGGCGATCACCTCAGGTCCGATGCCGTCGGCAGGTATGGTTGCGATGGAGTATTCACGCATCAAACTTCTCCGCAGTGTTATTCGCTCAAGTTGGCTGGCAGCGGCCGTTACTGCGCCTTCGGCGCCATGCGATTGGTGTCGACGCCGCGAATCCGCCAAAAAGCAGGCTCTGGCGGAGCCGGAGGGGAAGCATCCGAGATGGTGCTTGCTCCGCGTCGAACCGGCGGCACCGGCATCCTCAGCGCCGCCTGGCAGGTTATCCTTCCGAGCTGTCAAATTCCGCCGAGAGCGCTGGTCAGCGTTGATCGAGCAATTTGATCTGGAGATCTTCCCAGTGCTCCTGGAACGCCTCCCGCGCCGTATCGTAGTGGCGGCTTCTCAAGCTGTTGATGAGCCGCTCGTGTTCTTCCGCCATTTCTTCGGCAGTGGCGTAGAAATCCTGCCGCTGTGCGAGGAGAAGCTCGATCTCGCCCTCGAGGCCTGAATAGGTTCGCTTCAGCCGAGCGCTGCCGCTGGCGGCGATGATCGCACGGTGGAAGTCACGGTCCGCAGCAACCAGCAGGGATCTGTCGGAGGATAGGATCGACGTGTGCATAACCTCGACCGCCTCCAGCGCCTGAGATGGGATGACCCCGGTCAGCACGATCAGACGAATGGCCTCGCCCTCGATGGCGCCGCGTACGCGTGTGATATCGACAATATCGTCGGGCCCGAATTCGGGCACCACAAAGCCTCGGTTCGGTATCTGACGCAGCAGGCCCTGCGTGACGAGCACCTGGGCTGCTGTACGAAATGTGTGCCGCGAGGTCGAATGCTCCTCGCACATCTTCACGTCGCGGAGGAACTCGCCCGGTCGGAAATCTCCCGACAAGATGCGCCGTCGCAAGGCGAGGGTCAGGATTTCCACCGCGCTAGCGGGCAAAGGCTCGAGATTCATCTCAAGATCTTCGGCTTGATTCTTGGCGTGCAGCGGCGGCATGGCTTTGGCTTTGCTCGTTGATTTTGTTTGCATACCTACGCCACATGCGGCGGCGTAGGGCAAGGGAGATGATATTGTGCCTCCCGGCTGCATGGTGGCGGTCCTAGAGCTGCACGGACCGAAGCGCCTCGTCGACGCCGTCGAGCAGACGCGCCGCGTTGGCCGATGTGAAGATGAGCGGGGGCCTGATCTTCAGGATATGCGCATCCGCTCCCGTTGCGGAAATGAGGATGCGCCGGTCGCGCAAGGCATTGACGGCTGCAAGCGCACGGTCCATGTCCGGCGTTTTCCGGTCCCGATCCTTAACGAGTTCGACGGCGAAATAGAGGCCGGCCCCGCGAACATCGCCGACGAATTCATATTCCTTCTGTAGGTCCCGGAGGCCGTCGAGGATTTCGCCGCCGACCTTGGCGGCTTTGTCTATCAGGCCCTCTTCGAGGATCGTGTCGAGCACGGCCCTTGCAGCGGCGATAGCGACGGAGTTGCCGCCAAACGTGTTGAAGTAGCGCATGCTGGATCCGAATTCGGCGACGAGTTCGGGCCGCAGGACTACGCCGGCAACGGGATAGCCGTTGCCCATGGGCTTGCCCATGGTGACGATGTCCGGATCGACCTTGTGACGGCGGTGACCCCAAAAATGGGTGCCGGTCCGCCCGAATCCGGATTGCACCTCGTCGGCGATGAACAGGCCGCCCGCCTTGCGCACCACTTCCGCCACCGGCGCCAATACGTCCGTCGGATCGACGTAGAGACCATCGGAGGAGAAGACGGAGTCGGCAATGAAGGCCGCTAGGCCGCTGCCATGCCGCTCCATGTCGGCGATCTGCCGCGCGACATCCTCCGCCATCCGCCGGCCGATTTCCTCGACGGGCAGGCGATAGGAATCCGGCGCGGCGACCGTGCGAAGATAGGGATCCAGGGCCGACTTCTTGCCCAGCGACGGCGAGATTGCCGCCACCGCGCCGCTGTTGCCGTGATAGGCTTCGGCCGTGACGATGACGCCGGTCTTGCGTGTGTGGTAACGCGCGATACGCAAGGCGAGATCGTTGGCTTCCGAGCCCGTGCATGTGAACATCGCGCATCCGGTCCGGCCGAGTTCGCCACCGAACGTATTGATCAGGGCCTCGGCATAGTCCAGCAGGGGCTCCTGCATGTAACGCGTGTGGGTACAGAGTAACTCGAGCTGCTTCTGGATCGCCTCGACGACACGCGGATGAGAGTGACCCAGCGATGCCACGTTGTTGTAGGCGTCGAGATATTCGTTGCCGTGCTTGTCATAGAGGAAGACGCCTTTGGCACGGGAGATCTCAACCGGCGACTTGTAGAAGAGCCGATAAGCGGGCCCGAGCAGCCTTTGCCGCCTGGCGATATGCGCCAGATCTTCACTTGTGAGATGAGACGTGTCCTGAGGGTTGAAGCCATTTGGCATGTCGCCACGGAAGCCCTTGGGCAGGGTAGTCGCTTGCTTGGACATTACGGTTCCTATCGTGTCAGAAGATCGGATATCTGTGCGGTCGAAATCGAGTGGAACCACTCGAGGTGGGCCCAGCCGGCTTCTGTATTGCGCAGGATATAGCGGCTATTCTCGGGGAAGATTTCGGCGCGCCAGCACGTCAGCAGCACACGGACCGCAAGACGGCCCATCGACAGGAAGGGGATGAGCCGGAGTTCCTCGTCCGTCAGTTCGGCGTGCCGGAGATAGCCGCGCAGAACGTCGCGCGGTTCGTCGAACAGGTCACGCCGGTTCGCATGGTCGAAGGTTTTTGGCATCTGATTCATCAACGCCGTGGAGACATCGACGGCGATGGCGGTACGGACCGCATCGCCGAAGTCGATGACGCCGGTCAGGAACTGCGGGCTGGCGTGATCGACGACCAGTTCGACGTATTGAAGTCGTTGTGGAGCACTTGCCGCCGGCACAGGTCGAGCCTCGGCTTGACCTCGGCAAACCGCTCGAGCGCGCGGACGGTCCAGGCCCGCTTGCCGCCCCCTGGGATGAAGCTCAGCAGATCGGAGAGATCGAGCAGATGGGTGACGTCCCATGCCAGCGCCCGGCCGTCTGCGGGATGCGAGAAATCGGCCATGGAATGACGCAGCTTTGCCAGGATTTCGCCGATCCGTTCGCGCTGTGGGGCTGTGGCAGATGTCCGGTCGAGCGGAGTACCGGGGAGGAAGGTGATGAGCCGCACCACTCGCCGCTCGCCGGCACTGGTAGTGACGATGGGCAAATCCGCGCCGTCGACGTCGCAAAGTGCACGGGGGATGGGTAGATCTGGGGCCCGCTGCTCGAGGTGACGCATCAGCGCGACCTGGAAATCGAGCTCCTCCATCCGCTCGGAAGGATGAGCGATCTTCAGCACGAACTTCCCCCGGGCCGCGCAGTTGAGGAGGAACGTGTCGTCTTTCTCGGTTTCAAAGCGCGTGGCCGAGCCACGCGCGCCGTATAGTCGTTCGGCGATTTCTTCGGCTTCCGCAGCGCCAACGGGATGGCACGCCTCGGAAAGCTCAGGGACGCGGGCTGGCCCGCACTGATGCTTGTGACCCATCTTCAACTCATTCAGATCCTGCCTCGAGAATGGGCAGCTCGATGGCCTCAGTATCTCACATTCCGATTATTGTACAACAATTTCTTTTTTAATGGAGATTTCTTGCCGTTTGGTTATCGATCTTTTTCTGCCGAATGACGATTGACGACTGCGCAGAATGTTCTGAGGAGTACGTACAAGCACGAGAAAGCTGGGGATTTTCAACCGTATAACCGCGCAATCTGTGTTGTTTGAATAACGACGCACTCAAGCTGTCGGCAAGTAGCAGGACGATTGCCCATCTACGAATTGTTGGACAATCTCTTGCCATCGCCACAAAGTTATGCCAGTGTGCTCCCACTGGCCGGAATGCAGCAAGCAAGTTGGAGTGCTCCGCCTGGGTGGATTGGCCCGATATCAAAAAAGACAAAGGATATGAAACTGATCAGATACGGACTCTCAAAGGTACCTGCGTCGCTGCCGCATTGCGGTCTATCGGCACCGCGACCTCTTTAGACAGGCGGCATGCCCAGGACGATGACCTTGTTAGGCACATTGTGCCGTAAAATTGGAAGGAATACACGCCATGACTCAATTTCGACCGAAGTACGTCACCTTCGACTGCTACGGCACGCTCACCAATTTCGATATGGCCGGCGCTGCGCGACGCGTCTACGCCGAGCGTCTCTCCCCAGAAGCGATGGCCGGCTTTGTCGAGGCTTTTAGAGGCTATCGCCTTGACGAGGTGCTAGGGCCATGGAAACCTTTCCTCGAAGTGGTGCACAATTCCATCGAACGCAGCTGCAAACGCATCGGCATCCCTTTCAAACCCGAAGACGCGCAACGCATCTATGACGAAGTGCCAACCTGGGGTCCGCACCCGGACGTCCCGGCTGGCCTGTCCAGGGTGGCCAAGGAAATTCCGCTGGTTATCCTGTCGAACTCCATGAACAGCCTGATCATGTCGAACGTGGAAAAGCTGGGCGCGCCCATCCATATGGTAATCACGGCAGAAGAAGTCGGGGCATACAAACCTCTGATGAAGGGCTTCGAATACATGCTCGACAAGCTCGGCTGCGGGCCCGAAGACATTACTCATGTGTCCTCATCCTTCCGCTACGACCTGATGACCGCCTATGACCTGGGCATCAAGAGCAAGGTTTGGGTCAACCGCGGCCATGAGCCGGCCAATCCCTATTACGAATACACCGAGATCAAGGATATCGGCGGGTTAGCCGCCGCCGTTGGCCTGGAGCCAGCCCTCAAGCGCGCCTGAAAAACTAGCGCTCAGGCGCTGTTGCTACGATGAGACCGGGGCGGTTCATTCGCCCCTTCTCTTTATCGTTCGAAGGGGAGCAAGCATGGCCTTTCGGGGACCCCTTCCGCACGAGTGACCTGCTGACGCCAGAGGACGGTGTGATCCGGCGTGACGCAACGGCACGTCGGGCTCGACGCGTTTGTTACGCGGCCGCTAGCGGTCGTCCGCGAAACATGCGGGAGTGACTGGACCGGGTCGATCTTTCCGGTTCCCATCTATCCTGACAGCTCGACGGGTTCGCGGTTCTGTGGTGCGTAATGCGGGATACGGGCAGGACAGCATCGCCATCCAACCCGAACGCCAACTCGTGTATAGCGGTCGAAGGCGGCGGGAGCGTCAGTGGATGTGGCGGGGCGGATATGCACGGCGGCATGTTCAGCGTTTGGAGCAGGTGCTGAAGGCAGGTTTACAGTGTTTTGATCCTTTATTGGCTGGGAAATGGCGGCGCCGCCTTTCGACGTCTCGACGGTCGGATCACCGTTCACGCGCAATCGAAAGGGCTAAGCTGACCTCTGGTTCAGAATTTTCTGCTGACGAAGCGGGGAATCGGACCGATGCATCGGCTGGGACTGGCCTATGATTGCTCATAACCGAAACCGATCCCCGTCAAAAAAGGACGAAGCGCATGACCACTTTTCGCCCGAAATATATCACCTTCGACTGCCACGGCACGCTGATCAACTTCCAGATGGCGGAGGCGGCACGCGATCTTTACGGCGACCGGATGAGCGAGCAGAAAATGCTGCAGTTCATCGGGGACTTCTCTGCGTACCGGCTCGATGAAGTCATGGCCGACTGGAAGCCCTATGCGGAGGTGGTCTATAACGCACTGGCGAGGACCTGCAAGCGCAACGGCGTCGACTTCAAGGACGAAGACGCCCAGATGGTATACGAACGCGTTCCCACCTGGGGGCCGCATCCGGACGTTCCGGCTGGTCTTGCCAAGGTCGCCAAGGAAATTCCGCTGGTCATCCTGTCAAATGCGATGAACTCGCAGATCATGTCCAACGTCGAGAAGCTCGGCGCGCCTTTCCACGCCGTTTACACCGCCGAAGAGGCTCAGGCCTACAAGCCGCACTTCCGGGCCTTCGAATATATGCTCGACATGCTTGGTTGCGGTCCGGAGGAGATACTACATTGCTCCTCCTCGTTCCGCTACGATCTGATGTCCGCACATGATCTCGGGATCAAGAACAAGGTTTGGGTCAATCGCGGTCACGAGCCGGCCAATCCCTATTACGGCTATACCGAGATCGCCGGCATCTCGGAATTGCCAGGCGTTGTCGGGCTCTAAGTAAGCCCAATTCGTCTTGAGGTCTCTTTTCCACGGCTTGATAAGGCAGCTGGGTTTGCCGGAGTGTCGAGGAGCCGATGGAAGCCATCACGGTGCCGCCGTGTTCGGCGGTGGCATCACGGGCCCGGCGTTTGCGAGGCAATTCCCAAAGCCTGGACCGAGACAATCGTGCTGGAGGCGGGGACGGTGATTCCGGCGCCTTCAGCAGCAATCGCCCGACCTCTATCGGGGCTGGGCGCAGCGCAACGGCTGCCATCTCGGTCGCTTCTCGGATGCCGCAGAGCATGCCGCCCGGCTCCAAACAGTGCGAGGGTCTCAATCTTGGGGAATTGTAACGATGCGATCCCAAGCGGCGGCGAGGGCCATCTCGACGGCACCCAATCCGTCGACTCGCCCTTCACCGATGTGTATTTTCGGGCCGCTGCCGCTATTCTGGCGACAAAGCCGAGCCCTGCGGAAGCACGAGTCTTGGGTGAGCTGCTACTGCGCCACTACGGCTTGACGGGAACGATCAGGGTTCTGTCCTCGGAAGTCGAGTGTACTGCGGAGGTCGCCCTGTTGAACGGCGATCGGCTGATCCTCAAAACGTCAGCGCAGCCGGAAGGACGAGACAGTTTCCGCTTCCAGGTTGCGGCCCTTGCAGGGCTGGAAGGCGCTTCCGGTTTCGCATCACCTCAGATCGTGCGTACCAGCGGCGGTACGCTGATGTTCGAAGAGGAGGATATTAGCGGCTACCTGCAGACCCGACTTTCGGGGGTGCCGCTGGACCAGGCGAACGCAACTCTGGACGTCCTTTACCGGGTCGGCCAGGCGCTTGGTAGGCTCAGTTTGGCTCTCGAGCCTCTGAAGTTGCCCGCCATTCACCGCCCAGTCCTTTGGCATGTCGGATGCTGGCCGAGGCTAATGGAACTGGAGAAGCACCTGCCTTCAGGGTCCATTGCAGATTCCGTGCATCTTGCCATGAGCAACTATGTCGAGTTTACCAAGCCGCAGCTGCGCGAGGTAGCATGGCAGGTCACGCACAATGACCCTAACCCGTTCAACACATTCCTGACCGACGATGGTGTCGCGTTCATCGATTTCGGCGACGGCTGCTGGGGTCCACGGCTTCAGGATCTTGCGATTGCGGCAAGCCACGTGGTGACGGACCCGTCTTTGGCTCTGGGCGGCGCAGAAAATCTCATCGCTGGTTATGCTTCGGTGCGCCCGCTTTCCGCGCTCGAGGCAAAATTGCTCGTCGGGTTGATAAAGGCGCGGCAAAGCGCCCTCATCCTGATCAACTACTGGCGAGCCGAGCTGTTTCCGGCCGAGGCAGCATATATCAAAAAGAACGTGGCCCGAGCCGAACGCGGGCTCTCTATCCTGTCGGCATTAGGAGTCGGGGAGGCCGAGATGGCTGTGCGTCGCGCGGTGCCTTAGCCCGGCGTGGCACCTCGATGTCTCGTCACTCGCCTTGGCAATCACTACGGTAACTCGCGACCTTCTCGCGGATGGAAACTAAGCAGGATCAAAGCTATGTCCACAGATCTCATGCCCAACCGCTTTACCCCCGGGGAAGCCACTATTCCCCCCCGCGAATCTGAGCTGATCGCCCGGCGCGACAACGTATTGGGGGCGTCATACAGGCTCCAATACCGCCGACCGGTCCATTTCGTTCGCGGCGAGGGGATATGGCTCTACGACCCCGACGGACATCGCTATCTGGATTTCTATAACAATGTGCCCTCTCTTGGGCATTGCAATCCCGAGATCAACGCTGCCATGGCGGAACAAGCCAGCCGAATGAGCGCAAATACCCGCTATCTCGAACCGAGGCTTGTCGACTATGCCGAACGACTCGTGGCCACCTTTCCCGAAGAGTTGAACCGCGTTGTCTTTACCTGCACGGGAAGCGAATCGAATGATCTGGCGCTTCGGATCGCCCGTTTGACCAGCGGCAGTGAGGGCGTGATCGTCTCTTCCCACGCCTATCACGGCACCAGCGCGGCCACGGCGATGGTGTCGCCCAATCTGGGCGACGCCGTCAAGCTCAGTCCTGCCGTCCGCATGGTGTCTCTACCAGGCCTGGCAGGCATTTCGGAAGCGCAGGCAGCGGACTTCTTTGAAGCGCAAGTGCGAGCCGCCATTACAGACCTGAACCGGCGTGGCATTGGCGTCGCGGCCCTCCTCATCGACAGTATTTTTTCGAGCGACGGCGTCTGGGTGGACCCGCCTGGCTTCATCGCCGGCGGCGTTAGGGCCGTGCGGGAGGCGGGCGGTCTCGTCATCGCCGATGAAGTGCAGCCGGGATTCGGACGGACGGGCACGCACATGTGGGGTTTTGAGCGGCACGAAGTTGTTCCGGACCTCGTTACCCTCGGCAAGCCCATGGGCAATGGATTTCCAATCGGCGCGGTCGTCGGCCGTAAGGCACCGATGGATCGCTTTGGCGCTACTGCCCGGTACTCGAACACCTTCGGCGGCAATACCGTCGGGATCGCGGCGGCTGACGCCGTCCTGACAATCTTGCAAAGGGATCGGATCCCCGAGCATGCGCACGCCATGAGTGAGAGCCTGAGGCTGGGGTTGGAGCATCTTGCCAAGCTGCACCCCGGCATTCGCGATATTCGAAATGCCGGGCTGTTCTTCGGCATCGACATCGGGTTGGACGGAGCGGGAGAGGCCGGCCGCCGCGCCATGGCATTGAATATCGTGAACCTGATGCGTGACGATGGCGTTCTCATCAGCACGACGGGCGCCAACGAGGATACGCTGAAAGTTCGCCCCCCGCTGATTTGCCAGGCGGAGCATGTGGATCGTTTCCTCGAAGCCATGGAAAGCGCGCTCAAGAAGGCCGTTGCGCAGAGGTAACATCGGCTGCCTCGGCAGCCGAATAGGCCCGCGCCATCATTGCGAAAGCTAAGTCGATGAAACTCGATCGGATCGACATCAAAATCCTGCACGTGCTGCAGCAGAACGGCCGAATGACAAATGTGGAGCTTTCGGAGGTGGTGAATCTTTCGCCAAGCCCCTGCCTCATGCGCGTGAAGAAGCTGCAGTCGGAGGGGTATATCGAGGGCTATTCGGCGCAGATCAATGTCGGCAAGTTGGGGCAGACGTTAACGGTGTTTACCGAGGTGACGCTGAAGAACCACCGGCAGATCGACTTTACACGCTTCCTCGCCGCCGTTGAGAAGATCGATCAACTAATCGAATGCCATGTGGTCTCGGGCGGCTACGACTACCTTTTGAAATTCGTGACCGCCGGGATCGGCGAATATCAAGAGATCATGGAGCGGCTGGTCGAGTTGGATGTCGGCATTGACAAGTATTTCAGCTTCGTCGTGCTGAAATCGCCGGTCGTGAAGGGGCACCTGCCGCTGACGAACCTGTTTCGGCCATAGAATCTCATCAACACTTCGCCCTTTGCTCCGACGGGACGGCGGGCGTTTCGATCTCTAGCGAGAAGGCGCACCCCCATGAAATTCCTCCCCTACTGGCACGACACCGCCCCGGCCTTCGCAGGGCCCGCGGAGGGTCCGGTCGATGGCCACTACGACGTCGCGGTGATCGGCGGCGGCTTCACCGGTCTTGGCGCCGCCCGGCAGCTCGCCAAGGCGGGGGCCAAGGTCGTCGTGCTGGAGGCGGAGAAAGTCGGCTGGGGCGCCTCCGGCCGCAATGGCGGCCACCTGAACAACGGACTTGCGCATAGCTATCTGGCGGCAAAGGCCGAGCTCGGCAAGGAGCGGGCGATCGCACTTTACAAGGCCTTGGACGACTCGATCGACACGCTTGAGGCGCTGATCGTGGAGGAGGGCATCGACTGCAATTTCCGCCGCGCCGGAAAATTGAAGCTCGCCTCCAAGCCCAAGCATTTCCAAGCGATCGCCCGCAACTTCGAAGCCGTGAACACCGAGGTGGATCCCGACACGGCGTTGCTCAGCGCAGACGACCTGAAGCAGGAAATCGGCTCACCCTTCTACGGCGCGATGCTCTCAAAAAAGAGCGCGATGATGCATATGAGCCGCTACATCGTCGGGCTCGCCGAGGCAGCCAAGCGTCACGGCGCCACGATCTTCGAGAATGCAGCCGTCACGGAACATCAACAGGCCGGCCGCCGCCATCATCTGAAAACGAGCCGTGGCAGCGTCACCGCGGATGCGGTGCTTGTCGCCACCGGGGCCTATACGCCATCGACCTTCGGCTATTTCCGCCGTCGGATCATCGCGGTCGGCAGCTTCATCATCGCCACGCGGCCACTGACCGAAGCGGAGATCGCCGCGACGATGCCGGGCAACCGCACCTGCGTCACGTCGATGAACATCGGCAACTATTTCCGGCTCTCGCCCGACAACCGGCTGATCTTCGGCGGCCGCGCCCGCTTCTCGGCAAGCTCCGACCAGCGCTCGGACGCGAAGATCAGCGGGATCCTAAAGGCAAGCCTCGCCGCGATCTTCCCGCAACTCCCCAATGTCGAGATCGACTATTGTTGGGGCGGACTTGTCGACATAACCAAGGACCGCTTCCCGCGCGCCGGCTATCATGACGGCGTATGGTACGCGATGGGCTATTCCGGCCATGGCGCCCAGCTTTCCACCCATCTCGGCATGATCATGGCGGATGCGATCCTCGACCGGCCGGACCGCAATCCGCTGAAGGGCCTCGAATGGCCGGCGGTGCCGGGACATTTCGGCACACCCTGGTTCCTGCCGCTGGTTGGCATGTATTTCAAGATGCTGGACAAGTTTTGGTAGGATCCTTCGTGTCCCTGGTTGCAAGGACCCGGCCGGATGGCTGGCAGAACAATTACCCCAGATGGATAGCGGGAGAGAGCGAACGCAGCGGGCTGAAAGAATGCCGACAAAGGCAGGCCTTGGTACGCTACTCCAGCATTTCACTTCGCGCATTTGGTCAAAGGTTCGTCTCTGCTCAGGTATTCGGGCCAAGTATATTTGTTCTGGCTTCGACAATGTGGTCGTACATGTTTCGCTCGGCTTCTCTGCTGTCGCGATCTTTGATGGCGTCAAGAGTGGCCTGATGCTTGGCGATATAAGCTTTCATGCGCTCAGGGGTCAGTGACTGCTCCTTCATTTTCCCCCAGAGGTTTCCCGCCCGTACTGTGTGAATACCTTCATAGATCGAGGCGAGAAGACCATTGCGGGCGGCTGCGACAATGATGCGGTGAAAGACAGCGTCCCATTTTTCGAATTCGACCAGGGTTTCCGCCGCGCTGCCCCGATCGATCGATTTCTGCATTTCATCGATCTCCTGCCTGGTTGCCCGTAACGCCGCCAAGGCGGCGATCTTGGGCTCCATGATCAGCCGAGCCTCGAAAACTTCGGCCGGATAGGTGCGCAACGCGTCTCCGGTGCTGCCTGGCGGGCGACGCAGCGCCGTCGAGGTAACCCCGCTGCCAGCGATAAATGTCCCCCTGCCCACATGCCTGATGAGCCGACCCTCCTTCTCGAGAGAAGCGAGCATCCGTCGAAGTGCGGTGCGGGGCAGCCCGAGTTTGAGCGCCAAGTCGCGCTCTGGCGGTAACCGATCTCCGGGCTCCAGACCTTCCGCCTCGATGAAATCCTTCAACACTACGCTCATGAGCCCTCGCTAATTATTTTCTGCAACCAAATTGATCTATATTGACACCAATTGCAAGACCAATCTTATATTGATTGCGGGTCAAGCCCTGATTGGTAGCGAATGGCGCTGAGAACCGGGGCATGCATGCTGCGCACTGCCTGCAGAACGATTGTGATGGCAGCACGTATTGAGCAGCGAGTAAAATCGCAAAGTAACGGCTCCGTTGAAAAGGGAGGAATCTCGATGGCCGCTAGAACAGAGGCTGTTTCTGGAGACGACGCAGCGCTTTCGGTGCGCGGCCTGACAGTCGACTTGCCGAAAGGCATGGAACGGACCCATGCCGTCGAGAACATCTCGTTTGATCTCAAGCGGGGTCAGATCCTGTGCATTATCGGCGAGTCCGGCTCAGGGAAGTCGGTAACGGCCAACACAATCATGGGGCTCTTGCCGAAGCTGATCCCCGTCTCGTCCGGCGCCATTCATCTCGATGGTTCGGCCATCATCGGCGCACCGGCGAAAAAACTGCGAGGACTGCGCGGCCGCGTCGTATCGATGATTTTCCAGGATCCGCTCTCGGCGCTCAACCCCCTGATGACCGTCGGCGAGCAGATTACCGAAGTCCTGACGGCACATGGCGTCGGCACGAAGGCGTCGCGGCGCAAGCGCGCCATCGAGCTGCTGACGGAAGTCGGTCTGCCCGATCCGGAGCTCATGTACTACCAGTATCCGTTCCGGCTTTCGGGCGGGCAGCGTCAGCGCGTCATGATCGCCATGGCGTTGGCGCTTGAACCCACGGTCCTGATCGCCGACGAACCGACCACGGCCCTCGACGTCACCACGCAGGCGCAGATCCTGAAACTGATCCGTGACATTCAGCGCCGCAAGGGCATGAGCGTGATGTTCATCACCCACGACTTCGGTGTTGTGGCTGAGATCGCCGACAGTGTCGTGGTGATGGAAAAGGGCCGCGTTGTCGAGCAAGGCAGCGCCGAGCAGGTTCTGAAATCCCCCACCCACCCCTATACCCAGCGCCTGATTGCCGCCGTCCCGCACCTTACGGGCAAGGATCGAGCAGTTCGGGAGAAGGCGAGCAACGAGACAATCCTGAAGATTGAAGGATTGTCCAAGACTTATCGCAGCGGGAGTGCCCTGTTCGGCAGCCAACGCATCGTGCCTGCGGTGAAGGACGTATCATTCGATCTGACTGCGGGACGCACCCTAGGCGTTGTCGGCGAAAGCGGTTCCGGCAAGTCATCGCTCGGAAGGCTTTTGATCAAGCTGCAGGACAGTGATGGCGGTCGGATTCTCTTCGAAGGCCGAGACATCGCAAAGCTTTCGGAATCGGAGTTCCGTCCGCTGCGGCCGCGGATTCAAATGATCTTCCAGGATCCCTTCGCGTCGCTCAACCCGCGTTCGACCATTGGACAAATTCTTACGGTCGGTCCCGTCGCGCACGGCATGCCTTATGCTCAGGCGCGTGAGGAGGCGCGAGCGTTGCTGGCCCATGTCGGTCTCGATGCCGGCGCCTTCGGCCGCTATCCGCACGAGTTTTCCGGGGGGCAACGCCAGCGCATCGGCATCGCCCGGGCTTTGATGTTCAAGCCCAAGCTGCTGATTGCCGACGAGGCGGTCTCTGCGCTCGACGTGTCCATCCAGGCGCAGATCCTCAAGCTGCTCGACCAGATCCAGCGGGAAACCGGCGTTTCAATGATCTTCATCACCCACGATCTGCGCGTCGCCAGCCAGATCTGCGACGAAATCGCCGTGATGCAGAAGGGGCAAATCGTCGAGCGCGGCCCGCCATCTCAAATCTTTCTGGACCCGCGATCGGCCTACACGCGCGAGCTGGTGGCCGCGATTCCCGGGGAGCGACCGAGGGACACTCGACCGATTGCCGTTAACTCTTGAGAGCTACGGCGGAAATACCACTAGGGAGGAAATATCATGACGAAAGATTCTACAACGAAATCGGGCTATTCACGGCGCGACGCGTTACGCTTAATGGCAGCGGGCGGCGTTGCGTGCTTTGCCGCACCAAACCTGCTCGGCAAGCCTGCCTTTGCCGATACCGCTAACCCGACCGGCCGCGTCGTCGTCGGGCTTTCGCAAGAACCCACCGTCTTCAATCCGCTGATGGCACATATCGAGGTAGACGACGCTGTCCATTTCTCCCTGTTCGACGCCCTCTTCCGCATCGATCCGAAGGGTGTTCTTCAGCCCAATCTTGCAGCCGAAGTGCCAACACAGCAGAACGGCGGCATTTCAGAGGACGGTCTGAAGTGGCGCGTCCGCTTGCGTGACGACGTTCGCTGGCACGACGGCGAGCCCTTCACGGCAGAGGATGTGAAGTTCACACTCGAGCTCATCACCAACCCGAACTTCCGCGCCTGGCGCACGGGTGGGCATTCCCTGGTGCGGGATATCACGGTGGTTTCGCCGACTGAGATCACCTGGCGCATGGAGAAGGCTTTCGCCCCCTACCTGTCGTTTCTCGCCGAAACCTTCATGGTGCCCAAGCACATTCTCGAGAAAGAGGCAGATCCCAACGCCGGGGCTTTCAGCCAGGCGCCTGTCGGCACCGGTGCATTCAAATGGGCGAAACGGGTTGCTGGCGACCATCTCGAACTCGTTGCGAACCCTCAATATATCGGGGATGGTCCCTACGTCGAGCGGATCGTCTTCAAATACATTCCTGACATGACGGTGCTCTACACCCAATTCAAGAGCGGCGACATTGACCTTACAGACCAGGCATACATTACCGCCGACCACTACGAAGAAGCCAGGACATTGCCGGACCGTGTGGTGACCCTGGTATCTGGTGCATCAGTCGAGTCGATCTATCTCAATCTCGAGAAGCCGCAATTCAAGGACCCGGCTGTCCGCAAGGCGCTCTATGCCGCGATGGACAGAAAAGCCATTATCGACGCGATCTACTACGGCGTCGGTACGCTCACAGAAACGTTCATGCCGAAGCAGTCCTACTACTACAATCCAAACCTGCCGGCGCAGGAGTATAACCTCGACCTGGCGCGCAAGATCCTCGACGAGGCGGGCTGGGTACCGGGATCGGATGGGATCCGTGCGAAGGATGGAGTGCGGCTGTCTTTCGCCAACTCTACGACAGCGGGCAACAATCTGCGGGAACAGGTGCAACAGTTCCTGCAGCAAACCTTTGCAGACATTGGCGTCGAGATGACCATCTCGAATCTGCCGGCGGCAGTCATGTTTGGCGAATTTTGGCTCAAGTCGCAGTTCGACTCGGCGATCGCCGGCGTCACCCATCTCATCGCGGCGGATCCGGACGCCACCAACCGCCTTCACACCAGCGCAATTGCTGCTAAGGGCGGAAAGGGCTCTAACGTCGGCCAGTATTCCAATCCGGAAGTTGATGCGCTGCTCGAAAAAGGTACCCAAACCTTCGATCCCGAGGCACGCCGCGAAATCTACCACCGTGTGCAGGAGATCGTCCGCCAAGACCTGCCGTTCCTGCCGCTGTTTGCCGCAACCTATGTGGTCGGGCGCAAGGAAGGTCTCGAGGGCTTCGAGTCTAACACCAACACCCGCACGGCATCCTGGCATGCCGCAGCCTGGCGTTGGCAAAGCTGACATACGCTGCCGCCGTCGCGAGTTGCGGCGGCGGCCTATCCATTGATGCTGTCATGAAGGAGGAGAGCCAATGCGCGGCTTCCTGCTCAATCGCCTTTCACAAAGCCTCGTCCTGCTCCTGATCGTTTCGGTCATCGGGTTCGTCGTCCTGAACCTCATTCCGGGTGGCCCGTTGGCGCAATTCGGACTTGATCCCAGCATGACCCAGGATGATCTCAATCGTCTGAAGGAGCAGCTGGGGCTCAACCGCCCCCTGTGGATGCAATATCTCGACTGGGCCTGGCGCCTCGTACAGGGCGACTGGGGTCACTCCTTCCGCGACGGCGCGCCGGTCCTGGACGTGATTGGCCGTCACCTCGTTGCAACGCTGTTGTTGATGGGTTCATCCACCGTCATCGCGATCGCCATCGGCACATGGATCGGCATTCGTGGCGCCACGCACCGATATTCGGTCTTCGACTATCTGGCGACAGTCGGTGCCATGGTGGCGTTGTCGATCCCGACCTTCTGGTTTGGGCTTGTCGGCATCTACGTGTTCTCCCTCCGGTTGGGCTGGCTGCCGGCTGGCAATATGTACACGATAGGCGACGGCTCGGCCCTGAATTACCTCCATCACCTGATCATGCCGAGTATTGTGCTGGCGCTGGTCCATGTCGCCATCTGGAGCCGCTACATGCGCACGGCGACGCTTGACGTCATCAGCCAGGAATTCGTCAAGACAGCCCGCGCCAAGGGGTTGAGTGAGCGTCGGATCCTGATGAAGCATGTCGTCGGCAATGCGCTCCTGCCAATGATCACGCTTGCGGGAATGCAGCTTCCCAGCGTTCTGACGGGTGCTCTGGTCACCGAGACTGTGTTTACCTGGCCGGGAATGGGCCGGCTCTTCCTCGACAGTCTCGGCTACAGCGACTACCCGGTGGTGATGGGATTGCTCATGTTCTCGGCAATACTCGTCGTGCTTTGCAACCTGATCGCCGACATCGTCGTCGCCATCATCGATCCCCGTATCCGTCTGAGCTAATCGCCTCATGGACGCTCAACAGGAGGCCACCATTATGACCGCCATTGTCGCAAACTCACGCCAGGAGCGTTGGTGGAACAGCCGAACTGCACACCGCTTCATGAACCACCATCTGGCTCTGCTCGGGATGGTGATGATCGCCGTCCTGACGCTGGCGTGCGTCTTGGGCCCCTACCTGCTGCCGTATGATTCACTCTATATCGATCTGCGCGCCCGCTTTGCCCCGCCGTTCACCGGCCACCATTATCTGGGCACCGATCCGCTGGGACGGGACCTGGCGGCGCGGCTCTTCATGGCGGGGCGGGTTTCCCTGCTGGTCGGCTTCTCCGCGATGCTGTTGTCGACGCTGATCGGCACCCTTGTCGGCGTGCTCGCGGGCTACCGGGGCGGTTGGATCGGCACGACGCTGATGCGCACGGTGGATGGATTCCTGTCGTTCCCGTCGATCTTCCTGGTGCTGGCGCTTGCCGCGGCGCTGAAGCCAAGCCCGATGATGATTACTGTCGTCATCGCTGCCACGAGCTGGATGGAGGTTGCCCGGATCGTCGAGGCCGAGGTCCGCTCCCTTCGCGAGCGGGAATTCGTCCAGGCCGGTCGCATGCTGGGCTTGAGCGGAACCCATATCATGTTCCGCGAAATCCTTCCCAATGCCATTGGTCCGATCATCGTCGCGGCCACTTTGACCGTCGCCCGCGCGATCCTCATGGAGGCCTATATCAGCTTCCTCGGCTATGGAATTCAGCCGCCGCTGCCCAGTTGGGGCAACATGCTGAACGGTGCGCAGCAGTATCTGGGTACCGCACCGTGGCTGGCGATCATCCCCGGCGCCGCCATTACCATCGCTGTGACAAGCTTCAATTTCATCGGCGACGGGCTGCGCGATGCGCTCGATGTTCGCGGTGATCACACCTGAGGGAAATGGGTCCGTCCGGTGGCGGCAGCTTCAGGGAAAGGCTCGCTCTTGGAGGGGTTCGAAAAGGGCGAAGCGTAGCTGCCGCACTTGATCGAACCATATCATGGGCGAACGCCGCCTGTTTTCCCAGAAATCTCAGAAGGCCTTGGCCGAACGCAACGAGAAGTCAGTCTAATGGAAGACTCCAGAATCGCAGACAAGAATACGCCCTACTGGTGGGAAGAGGCACCCGTCAAACCGCTGCCGCGACAGCCGCTGGCCAAGAAGCTCGACGTGGCGATCATAGGCGCCGGATACACCGGTCTGTCGGCGGGTCTCGTTCTGGCGCGCGAGGGCCGTTCGGTCGCGGCCTTCGATGCGATGAACCCGGGCGAGGGGGCCTCGACGCGCAACGGCGGAATCACCAGCGGAAGCATTCGGCCGGATTACGCCACGATTACCCGGCGCTTCGGCGAAGAGAAGGCGAATGCAATCGAGGCGGAGGGCAAGATCGCCCGCGAGTTCCTTTATGACTTCATCAGGACCGAAGGGCTCGATTGCGACTTTCAGCTGGTTGGCCAGTTCAAGGGCGTAATCGGATATGACGATTACGAGAAGACGGCCCGGAGCGCCGAAGTGCTGGCGAAGAGACTGGGGATCGAGGCCTATGCAGTGCCGTACGCCGAACAGCGTAACTACATCGGCACGGATTTCTACCGCGGCGGCATGGCGCGGATGGATATCGGTGGGCTGCACCCGGCCAAGTTCCACGCCGAGCTCCTGCGGGTCGCTCTCGCTTCGGGACTGACGGTCCATTCGGAGACCCACGTTAACTCTATAGAGAAAGACGGCTCCGGGTTCCGGGTCGTGACTTCGGCCGGAACGGTTCAGGCGCGGCAGGTCCTTGTCTGCACGAACGGTTATACTGACGGCGCGGTTCCCTTCTTGCGCCGCCGGCTGGTCCCGGTTCGCAGCCGGATCATCGTCACCGAGGAGCTCGCGCCGGACGTGATGGCGCGGCTGATGCCGAAGCGGATGATGATGATTGAGGGGCGGCAACTGGGCTTCTATTACCGCCCGACGCCCGACGGCAAACGCATTCTGTTGGGCGGGCGCGACAGCTCTCGCGTAGGCGATCCTGCCGCGCCGAAGCTGTTTCTGCGCCGGGGACTGGTGAACCTTTTTCCGGAACTGGAGAACGTTCGCCTGTCGCACACCTGGTTTGGTAATGTGGCGATGCACCGCGACATGCTGCCCCGCATCTTCGAGAAGGACGGCGTCGTATATGCAACCGGCTTCTGCGGTTCGGGCGTAGTCTGGGCGCCATGGATCGGAACGCGGGCGGCTCACAAGCTGCTGGGACATGGCGAGCAGGCGCGCACAGCCTTCGACTTCCGGCCGCCTGCGTTCATCCCGCTTTACCGTGGCAATCCTTGGTTCATGCCGGCCATCATCCAGGGCTATCGGATGCAGGACCGCATCGCCCTGTACCGCGCCCGCCGATAGAGCTTAACCGTTTGAGGGCTCCAGCGCTCCTGCGGGGGGCGAGAATCTCAAGCATTATTGCAGAGGAATACAGATCATGCCGGTCAAGGTTCAGAAAGTCCGAGACAGCGCCTCTTTTCCAACCCAGGTGGATGTCGTCGTCATCGGGGCAGGGATCGTCGGTACATGCACGGCCTATGAACTCTCCCGCCAAGGGGTCTCCGTGGCTCTGCTCGAAAAGGGCATCGTCGGCGGCGAGCAGTCAAGCCGCAACTGGGGTTGGGTCCGTCAGCAGAACCGCGATCTCCATGAGCTTGCCCTTGCTATGTACAGTCTGCGGCGCTGGGAGGAATTGGGCACCGAGATCGGCCGCGATCTCGGGTTCCGGCGAAGCGGGATACTCTACTGCTCTGAGGCGGATGTCGCCCGCTGGGAAAAGTGGGGCCTGGCCGCACGCGTCCAGGGATTTCACAGCGAGATACTCACGGCTTCCGAGGCGAACGAGCGGGCCTCGGGCGGCACTTCCTCCTGGGTCGGCGGCGTCTGGTCTCCGAGCGACGGGAGAGCAGAACCGAGCCTTGCCGTGCCTGCCATCGCCGAGGCTGCCAAGGAAAGGGGCGTGTCGCTCCATCAGAACTGCGCCGTTCGAGGCCTCGACATCACCAATGGCCGGGTAACAGGGGTGTGGACGGAGCGGGGAATTGTAAAGGCGAGCACTGTTGTTTGCGCCGGCGGGGCATGGGCTTCCCGCTTTTCTCATCGCTACGGCATCGAACTTCCAGTCGCCAACATCGCCGGGACGGCGATCAAGACGACCCCGGCGCCCGAAATCGTTCAAGCAGGCTGCCTATCGGCTTCGAACTTCGTGTTGCGGCGTCGGATTGACGGCTCCTACACCATTGCCGTACCCGGACATGGTACGCTCGACATCACGCCGCGGGGAATGCGATACGCGTTCAAATTCTACGAGATGTATCGCAGCAAGATCGGCAAGAAGCTCAAATACCGCCTCAACAGCAGCTTCTGGAATGGTCCCGATGCCTTCGGCAACTGGGAGAACGACGAGATCTCGCCGTTTGAAAAGAGCCGCATTCTGGATCCGGCGCCCGACGCGGAACTCGTCAAGCTCGCAGTGAAGAACCTTGAGAGCGAATACCCTGCGCTTAAAGGGATCGGGGTCGAGCGCGCCTGGGGCGGGCTCATCGATACCTCTCCGGACCTCGTGCCGGTTATCTCGCGAGTGGAGGAACTTGCCGGCTACGTAATCGCAGCAGGCTTCAGCGGACACGGTTTCGCGATCGGACCGGGGGCTGGCCGGCTGGTGAGCGAGATCGTCTTGAATAAGGAACCACTGACCGACATCTCGCCTTACAGGCTGAGCCGGTTCAACGATGGCTCGGCGATCCGAAGACCGGAAATGATGTAGCCGTTAGATCGGCTGCCGTTTGAAACCCAAGGGATTATTGTCACCGAGCCTCGTCCACTGACGAGACTCCCACCGCTCATGCAAAGGTCGTGGCAACAACCGGGTGGGCGCACATGAAACTGGACAGAATTGACATCAAGATCCTCTCCGAGCTCCAGAAGAACGGACGTATGACTTATGTCGAACTCGCTGAGCTAGTTAACCTATCCGCAACCCCTTGTCTCGTGCGAGTGAAGAAACTGCAGGCAGAAGGCTATATCGGCGGCTATTCTGCGATGATCAACATTGGAAAGCTTGGCCCGGTTCTGACTGTCTTTACAGAGATAACCCTGAGGAACCATCGCCAGGCCGACATCGCCCGCTTCATGTCGGCCATCCAAAATATAGAGCAAATTATCGAATGCCACGTCGTCTCGGGCGATTACGACTATCTCGTCAAGTTCGTGGCGAGCAGCATAGGGGAATACCAGTCGCTGATGGAGCGGCTGGTAGAAATGGACATCGGAATCGAGAAATACTTCAGTTTCGTTGTGCTCAAATCGCCAATCACGAAGTACCATATGCCCCTGACGAATCTGTTCGGCATTTAGTGAGCCGTGGGTCGACCGGACAGCTCCCTTGATGGAGAGTGGTTTATCAAGCATTCGTCGATAACGCCTCGCAAGGCGCAACAGCCGCAGTACCAAGCCAGCAGACCTGCTTACGCTGATTGAAACTGAAACTCAGAAGGCACTAAGGTCGATTGGCAATGCAAAGCCGACCTTCACTCTGTCCATTATCACCATTGTCTTGAATCCCTTGATATCCGGGTTCTCATAGAAGAACTTTCGCGTAAACACCTCATAGTCCTCCATGCTTTGGGCTGTCACGATCAAGACAAAGTCCGACTCGCCGGTGATGTAATAGCCGTTCATCACCTCAGGTGTTTGGCGGATAGATTGCTTGAAGCGGTCCACTATGTCGGCGCGTTCCCGCTCCAAGGACACAAGCACCAGCATGGCGATCGGCCGGCCGATCATCTTCGGCTTCACAATCGAGACATCCGCTTCGATGACCCCTTGCTCTCTCAGGCGTCTTACACGTCTTTGCACGGCCGTCGGCGACAGCCCCACTAGTTCACCAAGCACTTCATAGTTGTGCCGATTGTTTGTTTGCAAAACACTCAGGAGGCGAGCGTCTAGCCTGTCGAGTTCCACCCCACACTCCTATGCAGTTTATCTTCGCTTGAGCGCCGCAAAAGCAGGATTCCTGCGTGCGGGGCCCTCAGTCCGTTAAAATCGATCGCTCGGATGCACATAAGCTCTCGCTCATTGGACACGCCAACCCGAGAGAAAATATGCTGAATAATGGGCCGTCGGCGCTGGATGCGCTGAAAATAAGGAGCAATCTGACGCTTCTCCGCACCCGGGCTTTTGTCGCGGGTGGATGGCATGGGTCGGGCGCCACCGCGGTCGTCGATGGACGGAAAATCGCCGATGTCGACGACTGCGACCTTACCCTCGTTAGCGAGGCGATCGAGGGCGGCCGGGCACCCGGGGTCTCTGTACAGCAACAATAGACCCGCAATGCGCCTCTTTTCGGCGATGTCAGATTCACCGCGGCGACGGCGTGCACCGATCCCCTTTGGCTTTTGAAGCAATCGGGTCCCGGGAGGCATTCATCGAACTTGAATATGTGTGTTGGCGGTCGCGCCGCCTGAGGAACTTGCAATGAAAACTGTTCTTGAAATAGGCGAAATGGATAGGCGATCTGTCCTGCATCCATTCACATATCTGAAGGACTACGCAGAAGGTGCGACCGCGCCGACCATTGTGGAAACCGGCAAGGGCGTTCGCATCAAGGATGCGAGTGGGCGCGAATATATCGATGGTTTTGCAGGTCTATATTGCGTAAACGTCGGCTATGGCCGAACGGAGGTGGCCGAAGCCATCGCTCGTCAGGCGTACAAGCTGGCCTATTATCACTCCTACGCCGCCCATACCACGGAAGAACTCGCCCGGCTTTCCGATCGGCTTGTGAAAATGGCGCCCGGGCGCATGTCCAAGGTCTTCTTTGGCCTTTCCGGGTCGGACGCCAACGAGACGCAAGCTAAAATCGTTTGGTATTACAACAATCTTCGGGGCAAGCCCGCGAAGAAGAGGATCATTGCGCGCGAACGTGGCTATCACGGATGCTCCGTAGTGTCAGGCTCGATGACCGGGCTCAGCTTCTACCACAACCACATGGATCTGCCCGTAGCCGGCATACTGCGCACCGGCGTGCCCCATCATTATCGCGGCGCTTTACCGGGCGAGACGGAAGAGGCGTTTTCTGAACGTCGCGCGAATGAGCTTGAAGCACTTATCTTGGCGGAAGGCCCGGAAACGGTGGCTGCATTCATCGCTGAACCGGTGCTCGGCACCGGAGGTATTATCCCGCCGCCGTCAGGCTACTGGCCAAGAATCCAGGCGGTGCTGAAGAAGTACGACGTCCTGTTGATTGCTGACGAGGTGATCTGCGGTTTTGGCCGCACGGGAGCAATGTTCGGCTCCGATTTGTACGGCATGTTGCCGGATCTCGTCACGGTCGCGAAGGGGTTGACATCGGCATATGTGCCGCTTTCGGCCTCGATTGTGTCCGAACAGGTTTACGAGGTCATGCAGGAAGCTACGCCTCAAGTGGGCGCCTTCTCGCACGGCTACACCTATTCCGGCCACCCCCTCGGCGCAGCAGCCGCAAACGCAGTGCTCGATATCGTAGAGCGCGACGACCTTCCCGGACAGGCGGCGAAGAAGGGGGCGTATCTCCTGGGGCGGCTCAAAGCCGAATTTGAAGAGAACCCAATCGTCGGCGAGGTACGCGGCGTGGGCATGTTGGCGGCGGTCGAATTTGTCCCGGACCGCGGGGCGAAAGTGCCATTCAGTCCTGCGTTGAAGGTAGGCGCGCGTATTTCTCAGGCCGCGCGCAACCGAAACCTCATCGCTCGCGCCATGCCCCATGGCGACATCCTGGGCTTCGCACCCCCGCTCACCATGAGCGAAGCGGAGATCGACGAGATGGTTTTCATCGCAAAGGCTGCAGTGGATGAAGTCCTGCGCGAACTTTACGCGCAGGGTGCGGTGAAAGGCTGAGGACACGGCATTGGTTATGACAGGAAATGTGCTGAAGGTCCGTGAACTCTGCAAAAGTTTCGGGTCGACCAAGGTTTTGAACGGCGTCAGCTTTCGCATGACAGATGGCGAGGTCATTTCGCTGGTTGGGTCGTCGGGTTCAGGCAAGAGCACGGCGCTACGCTGTGTCAATTTTCTTGAGACGCCCACTTTCGGTGAAATCGACGTTATGGGTGACGCCGTTTCGGCGGTCGTGAACCGTCATGGCAAGACCGAGATCCACAGTGCTCACCACATACATAAATTCCGCCGTCGCATCGGCATGGTATTCCAGAATTTCAATCTGTGGCCGCACCAGACTGTGCTTGGCAATGTGACCTTGGCGTTGCTCTACGCCCTGGGAAAGAACAAACGCGACGCGAAGGAGATCGCGCTCTCGGCACTTTCGAAGGTCGGCATGGCCGATTTTCGCGACCGATATCCCCATCAACTCTCCGGCGGTCAGCAACAGCGTGTCGCGATCGCCCGCGTGCTCGCGATGAGCCCGAAGATCATGCTTTTCGACGAACCCACCTCCGCACTTGATCCGGAGCTGGTCGGGGAGGTTCTGAGGGTCATCAGAGGGCTTGCAGATGAGGGAGCCACGATCCTTCTCGTCACCCACGAGATGCGGTTCGCGAGAGACGTCTCGAACCGAATGATCTTCCTGCACAAAGGTGAAATTGAGCAGGACGGTACGCCGGAAGAATTGCTTCGCAATCCAGCCTCAGACGCTGTGGCGCGATTCCTTTCCAGCGTCATGCCACTGGCCGCCTGAGGGCCGCTTCCAAACGAAAAAGAGGGGTAACTCCAATGTCGACAATCACGAAACTTCGCTCAGTTCTCGCATCCGGTCTCTTCCTGCTCTCCGTCGCGCCATCGCAAGCCGAAGAAGGCGTACTGCGGATCGGCACTGAAGGAGACGCGCCACTCTTCAGCATGGCCGACGCTAATGGCAACGTTACCGGCTTCGATGCCGATATAGCGAACGGCATTTGCGCTGAGCTCAAGTTGAAATGCGAATTCGTCGTCCAAACTTTCAGCACACTCGTGCCTTCAATGGACAGCGACCGCTTTGACGTCATCATCTCCGGTCTGGGCATCACGGCGGAACGCCAAAAGAAAATCGACTACTCCATTCCGTATGCCACCACCCCGCTCTATTTCGTGGTGGCGAAGGATTCTCCTCTCGCCGGTCTCAAGAGCCTGGATGAGATCGTAAAGGCGCTCGACGGCAAGAGCCTGGGCGTGGTGACTGGCACCACATACGCCAAATTCATCCAAAAGCACGTTCCCACTGCAGATCTGAAAACCTACGACGCAACGACACAGCAGACGGCTGACCTCGCTGCAGGGCGCCTTGATGCCGCCTTCGGCGACTCCCCGACCTGGGCGGATTTCCTAGCCACGCCGGATGGAGCAGGGTTCACCCGAGTCAACGTCAAGATCATGGCAATGGACGATCCAGCGTCGCTCGGTCACGGCATGGGCGTCGGCATGCGCAAGGGCAATGCCGAGCTCAAGGCAAAACTGGATGCGGCGCTCTGCAAGATGATCACAGAAGGCAAGGTGAAGAATACCAGCCTTCATTGGTTCAAGGACGATTACACCATTCCCTGCACGAAGTGAGGCTGAGATCGACACGTCGTCGCGGCCGAAGTCGCGACGACGTCACGGGAGATATGTCCGATGTCTTTTGACCTATGGGTTCTATTGGTTGAGCGGGGGTGGGGATTTGCCCTTCTCCGCGGCGCCACGGTGACACTGGCGGTCGGTCTGCTCGGGATGCTCGCCGGGGTCATCGTGGCGGTGCCACTGGCCCTTTTGCGGTGGCGACGCCTTCCCATATTCTCGCAAGCGGTGGACGGCTACAGCATTCTTGTGCGCGGCGTTCCTGGACTGCTCGTCATCTACCTCTTGTTCTTCGGCTCGATCGAGTGGGTTCAGAGGCTGGCAACCGCTTTCGGATACCAAAATAGCGCTGACAGCGCTTATCCCTTCGTCATCGGCGTTGTTGCGATCGCGGCAATATCATGTGCCTATTCGATCGAAGTGTTCCGCGGCGCGCTTGACGCCGTGCCGGTGGGTTTGCTGGAAGCGGCAAAATCCCTTGCCCTGCCCACCCACGTCACCTTCTTCCGCGTCACTCTGCCTATCGCTCTGCGGCTAGCGCTCGGCGGCCTCAACAATGTTTGGCAGATGACCATCAAGGACACCTCCCTGGTGTCGGTCGTAGGTATGCAGGAACTGATGCGCTCCGCGGCAATTGCCGCTGGCATTACTCGCTCTCCACTGTTGTTCTACTGCGCTGCTGCCGGGATGTTTTTTGCGCTGACGGCAATCAGCCAGACGCTTTTCAGTCATACGGAGCGCCTCTTCAACCGTGGCTTCAGTCGGGGATAAGATGGAACTAGACCTTGTCACATATGCGGTTCCGTTCCTTCTGGTAGGCGCCAAGACGACCTTGCTGATCAGCGTCTTCGGCGTAGCCCTGGGACTGCCGTTCGGCATTGCACTGGCTGTCATCCGCACTTCCAGAAACCGAATATTGAGCAGGAGCGCGGATATCTACTGCGCGGTCTTTCGCGGCACGCCCATGCTGGTGCAGATCTTCGTGATCTACTATGGACTAGGCCAGCTCAGCGCCATTCGCAGTAACCCAGTGATCTGGTGGATCGTCGGCGACAGCCTGCATGCGGCGATCCTGGCCGTCGTACTCAACACCGGTGCCTATACAGCGGAAATCTTCCGTACCGCGCTCCTTTCCCTTCCGCGGGGTCTGGTTGAGGCTTCGCAAGCCTGCGGCATGTCGGTGTGGGCCACTTTTCGCCACGTCAAGTTTCCGCTGGCGGTTAGGCAAGCCTTGCCTGCCTATAGCAGCGAAGTGGCCATTATCGTCAAGGAATCAAGCCTCGCATCAACCATCACGGTCCTTGAGATCACCGGCTATGCCAAACGGTTGATGAGCGAAACCTTCGCCATCATGGATATCTTCATCATCACATCGGCGTTTTACCTAATGATGAACGTGATCAGCTTAATTTCGCTAAAGTTGATCGAAAGAAAACTGTCTTTCGACAAGTAATACTCACACTAGAAAGGTGATCTATGTCAAAACTAACCTTCATCGACCAGAACAATCTCCCGACGCCACGTAAAGGCGCGCCGCCTCCCGAGCGGCTGGTCGACGGAATGCCGCAGTTTCTTACCTGGGACATCGCCGCGACCGCAGACGGAAAGATGCGTGCGGGCGTATGGGAGGCAACTCCAGGCGCCTACCGTTCGATCAAGGGCGAGACCTTTGAATTCTGCGTCATTCTTTCCGGCGTTTCCGAACTCACTGAGGATGGAGGCGAGCCCCGCAGGATCAGCGCTGGCGACGCTTTTGTGATGCATCCCGGCTTCGTTGGCACATGGCGGGTTATCGAGACCACACGCAAACTTTGGGTCGCGCGCGACTGAGGGCGCCGACCGACAGGCGATGTGGCAATCGTTGAGGGAGGCTATGCTGACTTCCGGCTGGAATTGAACTCGCCTGTGGCGCGCGTCTGTTCGACAAGCAGAGGCTTAGTCAAGCGGCGTCAAGTCTCAACGCGGGCATGGCAAGCGGCAATATCCGCTTGTCTTGCCAGCAACTCATCCGCAAATCCGGTGGAGCCCCCGCGGCCACCATTTCTATGAAAAGGCGGCGAGCAATGACCTCAAGCTGTTTCTACAGCAGGAGGCTGCTGAGTGTGATTACTTCCCTTGGTCTGTTGGAGGGCGCCGCCAACTCGGAGCAGTACGATGAAATTGGGGCGCCGCGCCGAGTTTCTGCATCGACACCTCCGACGAGAGGAGCCGGCACTGCGATGGCGCCATCGGTCGTTGGAGCAGGTGAAACAATATGATTAGCCAAGACTTGATCGAGCAGGCACGTGAGCGCATCGCCAGTCACGTCCTGCGTACTCCTCTGACGATATCGACGTCACTATCCGAACGCATCGGAGCGCAGGTCAGCTTGAAACTCGAGCATCACCAATTGACCGGTAGCTTTAAGCTCCGGGGTGCAACAAATGCAGTTCTTCAACTCAGCCAATTTGAGCGCGATCGCGGCGTCATCGCAGCCTCAACCGGCAATCACGGAAGAGCACTTTCCTATGCTGCTCGGGCAGTCGGTTCTTGCGCGACCATCTGCATGTCGCGTCTGGTGCCGGAAAACAAGGTCTCCGAAATCCGACGGCTGGGCGCAACAGTACGCATAGTGGGTTTTTCGCAGGACGACGCACAAGAGGAAGTCGAGGGGCTGGTTGCAGAGGATGGGCTCAGCATGATCCCGCCATTTGATCATCCCCACGTCATCGCCGGCCAGGGAACGGTCGGGCTTGAAATCGCCGAGGAGATGCCCGAGGTCGCGACTGTTCTCGTTCCTCTTTCTGGAGGTGGGTTGGCCGCAGGCGTCGCGGCAGCCGTAAAGGCCATGCGACCCGAGGCCAAGGTAATCGGCGTCACTATGGACCGAGGGGCAGCCATGAAGGCTAGCATCGACGTTGGCCACCCGGTGCAAGTGAAGGAGTATCGCAGTTTGGCCGACTCGCTCGGAGGCGGAATCGGGTTGGGTAACGCTTGGACTTTCCCGATGTGCAAAGCCCTTCTCGACGACATTGTCCTCGTCAATGAACGCGAGATAGTTGCCGGTATCCGGCACGCTTACGAGCATGAGCGTGAGATAGTCGAGGGCGCTGGCGCAGTTGGTATCGCGGCGCTGCTTTCCGGCAAGCTGGCTCATCTTAAAGGTCCGGTAGCAGTCATACTGTCGGTTCAGAATATCGACATGACGTTGCATAGAAAAATCATCAACGGACTTATATAGCAACTGAGGTGGACTGATGCCTATTATTAGAATACTTACCGAGCCTGAGCTCAGGCAGATCATCCCGCTCGACGTCGATGCGGTTAAATGCACGGAAGGCGCTTTTCGCGCACTGGCCGTCGACGATGCGGTGGAGATGCCGCCCATTCTGCGTCTGGATGTGCCCAAGAGCAGAGGCGAAGTCGATGTGAAAACCGCGTATATTCCAGGCTTGAGCGGTTCGCCATCAAAATTAGCCCCGGTTTCTTTGACAATCCGAAGCTCGGCCTTCCGAGTACAAACGGGATGATGGTTTTGCTCTCGAGTAAAACTGGACTGATTCAGGCGCTTCTTCTGGACAATGGTTACCTGACCGACGTCAGGACAGCAGCCGCCGGTGCAGTCGCGGCAAAACACCTGTCGAGACACGATGCTTCGATCGCAACTATCTTCGGCGCCGGTGTTCAGGCGAGACTGCAACTTCAAGCGCTCACTCTGGTGAGACCAATCCAAGAAGTCCGCATTTGGGCGCGTGATCACGCCAAGGCGGAGGCGCTCGTCGAACAGTTGAAGCTCGAGCACAGCGTGCCGGTTACTGCATTCGCCGATCCAAAAGAAGCAGTCTCGGGTTCCCATATCATCGTGACAACGACACCCGCAGACCGGCCGATTCTTGATGCCTCCTGGCTTGAACCCGGGCAGCACGTGACAGCCATGGGCTCCGACGCCGAACATAAAAACGAGATCGATCCGGCCGCGATTGCGCGCGCAGACATCTATGTGGCGGACAGCCTGAAACAGACACGGAGGCTGGGGGAGCTTCATCATGCCATAGACGCTGGGATGTTTGCGAGCGACACAGATTTTCCGGAACTGGGGCAAATCATTGCCGGCGGCAAGGTCGGGCGTACTCGCGATGCAGACATCACAATAGCCGATCTCACCGGTACAGGTGTTCAGGACACTGCAATTGCCACGTTAGCCTTTCAGCGCGCTGAAGAACTCAACGACGGCAAGATGTTTGAGTGCTGAGCCGGCTTGTGTCCTTGCACGGCTCTCATGTAAGGACACCCCCCGACTGCCGGCTCAAAAGGTGACCACAAAGTCCGCAGCAAGGCAGCATCGTCGACTGCGGACAATCGTGCAACTCAGCTCGCGAGATCGTTAACATCAAACAAGGGCTCGGCGTCCAACCGTCGTCACATCGACCTCGATTTCCGCCTTCCCTCTTGGGGTCAATGCAGAACCGCCAGACCGCGGATGACGTGCTGCACTCCGCGCCCTAAGTCGAAGAATCTGGTGTTTCTTGGGATAGCACGTTCATGAGCCTCGCAAATTATTACCGCAACCAATTTGATCTATGTTGACACCAATCTCAAAACCAATCTTATATTGATCGCGTGTCAAACCTGATTGGTAGCGAAGGTGCTGAACGTGAAACCAACTCCCGCGCAAAAAACAACTCCCCTTGTCTCTCCCGCCTCGGCTGCCGTAGTCCGCGATGCTCCTACGCAACTGTTCATCGGCGGCGAATGGGTTTCTGCAAAAGAAGACCGCACCTTTGAAGTGGTCGACCCCTCGACCGGAGATGTGATCGCCACCGTTTCCGATGGCGATATTGCCGATGGAATATCCGCGGTCGACGCAGCGGAAAAGGCCGCTGCGGCTTGGAAGGCGACCTCGCCGCGGCGTCGCTCGGACGTTTTGATGAAGTGTTTTCACCTTGTGCTCGAACACGCCGAATGGCTGGCACAACTGATCACCGTGGAAAACGGCAAGGCACTCGCGGACGCCAGGTCGGAGGTCTCCTATGCCGCCGAATTTTTCCGCTGGTACGCGGAAGAAGCTGTACGGGCACCGGGCGAATTCGGACCTGCACCTTCCGGCGCCAATCAGATCATCGTCAACCATGAGCCGATTGGTATCGCCGTGTTGGTGACGCCGTGGAACTTCCCGGCAGCAATGGCGACCCGAAAGATGGCACCCGCACTGGCCGCGGGCTGCACGTGCATCCTGAAGCCTGCAGCGGAGACCCCGCTTACGGCGCTGGCGATCGGCGAGATTATGCGGCAGGCAGGCGTTCCGGCCGGAGCGGTCAACATCGTGACAACGAGGAAGGCCGGCCCCGTGGTCAGCGCCATGCTGCATGACAAGCGGGTACGGAAGCTGTCGTTTACCGGCTCGACAGGCGTCGGCCGGACACTGCTCCGTGAGGCTGCGGACCAGGTCGTCAGTTGTTCCATGGAACTGGGCGGCAATGCGCCCTTCGTTGTATTCGACGATGCCGACCTGGAGACGGCTGTCGCCGGAGCAATGGTTGCCAAGATGCGCAATGGCGGCGAGGCATGCACTGCTGCGAACCGCTTCTATGTGCAGAAGGGGATTCTGGCGGACTTCACGCGGCGGTTTGCGGAAGAAATGGCCGCGCTCAAGGTCGGACCAGGACTGGCTCCGGACACGCAGCTCGGGCCACTGATCACCGAGGCCGCGGTCGCCAAGGTGGAACGCCTGGTGGACGACGCCGTGGCCAAGGGAGCCCGACTGGTTACCGGTGGCAGTCGGTTGAACGGCGACGGCTGCTACTATCCGCCTACCGTACTGGCAGATGTTTCTCCCGACGCCGAGATCCTTCGCGAAGAAATCTTCGGGCCGGTTGCGCCAGTCATTGCGTTTGAAACCGAGGACGAGGTCGTCCAGATGGCGAACGATACCGAATACGGGCTGGTGTCCTATGTGTTCAGCAGCGACCTCAAACGCGCGCTTGCGGTCGCCGGACGGCTGGAAAGCGGCATGGTCGGAATCAACCGAGGCGTCGTCTCCGACGCTGCCGCACCGTTTGGCGGCATGAAGCAGAGCGGCCTCGGCCGAGAGGGAAGCCACCACGGCATGCTCGAATATCTCGAAACAAAATACATCGCCGCAAGCTGGTAGGCACCCAACGATTCCGACCGCTCCGGCCTTCAACCGTTATTGACAATCTTCGTTGCGAGGTCGGAGCCGACTTGCGTCCCTACCGACGACGGCGAATTGCTTTCACACCGGTTAAAATGGAGAACTAAATGTCACTACTCAAATCGATCGACCCGAATCCTTCGTTTGAACCGAAGCACGCGACCCCCGCGCCGGATCGCCTTATCGCGGGCGCACCCGCCTTCAAAACCTGGGCGCAGGACAGCGACAAAGAGGGAAAGGTGAATACCGGCGTCTGGGAGGCGACTCCCGGCGAGACGCACTCCATCAAGGGCGAAACCTTTGAATTCTGCCATATCCTGCAGGGAGTGGTCGAGCTGACAGAGAAGGGTAACGAGCCGGTCATTTATCGCGCAGGCGACAGCTTCGTGATGAAACCTGGCTATGTCGGGGTCTGGAAAACGATCGAGACGGTACGGAAAATCTACGTCGCCGTCACTTAATCGTTGCACCGAAGAGACCGCTCCGACGCATATTACTTCCTTTTTTGTGGCGGAGACGGAGCGACTTGGCAGGGAGGTCTGCCGGTCGGCAATGCCCGAAAAACGGCTGGGCGATTATTCGCCCAAGCGTCCCAAACGCAGCTCGTGCTTCCAGCAGTATCCCCTAGAGCGTTTCATTGCTTGACTGAATCTGATGGGATTCCCGGCAGGTCGGTTTTGTGATTCAAGATGCTGGCTGGGCGGA